>NZ_JAVHWM010000218.1:0-17584 GCF_032159765.1 Mycobacterium sp.
CCAGCGCCGCTTTGTCGATGTGCGACAGAGTGTCGGTTGGCTTGTGATAGTTCGGGTCGAACGGCTTGTTGGCATCGCCACCCCACAAGCGGGCCTGGTCTGGGGACTTGTCGTCCTCGGCGCCCGAGAACAGCCCTCCGGAGGGCACGCCTGCTCTCGTGAAACCGCTGTAGTCCGAACGGCCGTTGAACGACGTGTCCTGGGCCGGCTTACCGGCGGTGGCGAGGAAGGCGACGAGCGTCCGCTCGATGCCCGCCGATCCCTCGGGCACGCGTGGCGGGCCTTCTTCGGGCCTCGGGGCCGTCGACTGATCGCCGTCATAGGTGAAGTAGCCCGGGTTTGGCGACGCCAGCATGTCGAAGTTCAGATAGAGCGCGATGTCCTTCAGCGCGTTCTCGTCGAGTGTCGCGATGTACTTGTCAGAACCGATGAGCCCCAATTCTTCTCCGCCCCAGAACGCGAACCTGACCGCATTCTGGATCGGAGGTGAGCTGCCCAGCTGGAGCGCGGTCTCCAGGACGGCCGCGACACCGGAGCCGTTGTCGTTGATGCCGGGCCCCGCGGGGACGCTGTCGAGGTGCCCACCCACCATCACGACGTTTTGTGTCGATCCGGTCTTGGTCTGGGCAATCACGTTGCGGGCCTTGATCATCGAGACCTTCGCATCCAATTTGATGGTGGTCGGTCCCGGCTGTGCCCGCAGCCGCTGCCCTTCTGCCTTGCTGACGCTGATCACCGGAATCTTGACATCTGCCTTCGCGCCGAGCGTGCCGGCCGACTTGTTGTTGTCCTCGTTGTCGGCGACGATCAGCGCCACCGCGCCACGCTGGGCAGCTGCCTCCTCCTTGTCCGAGAACGGGCAGACCCCGCGGTCGACCAGCGCGATGGCGCCCGTCATCTGCAGGCCGTCGAAATCCGACGCCGAACAACCGGGGGAATCATCTTGCGCAGGTGCGGCCACCAATGGGCCGCTGACCCCGGCGGGCCCGGTGCCGATGGAATACTCCATGGCTTTCGCCTCGACCGGCGCGCCCTTCACCGTCAAGGTCAGGGGGCCCGGCTCGAAGTGACGGAACTCGAATTCCGGTGTCTGAACGTCGAAACCCTTGTCTCGCAATGCCTTCACCATGTAGTCGACACTGTCGTCGAAGCCCCGGGTGCCGACGGCCCTGTTGCCTCCGTTGTCGTCGGCGATGTGCTGGAGGTCCTCCAGGTGGGCGAACATCGCGTCGGCGGTGACCTTTTGGCGCAGCGAGGAGGCATAGTCCGTCGCCGCGGGCGTCGTCCCCCGGTTCTGCTCAGGCTGCTCTCGCGAACATCCAGCGGATCCCGCCACCAGTGTGATCGCCGCCAGCAGCGCTGCTCCCCGTCGACGTGGTGCGCTCGTGCGTCTGAATGTCACCGCGCCCAGGTTAGCCTGCCGATCAGGGGTCACGGCGGATGGTGACGAACGCCGCGGCAACGAACAGGACCGCGACGAACCCGGTGAAGTACAGCAGCGCTCCCACGGGTCCCCACAACAGCCGATCGTCTCTGTAGATCCCCGAGCCGATGAATTCGTAGGCGTTGATGAACGGCAGGAAGGGACTGACGCGGTCGCCGACGCGCGGCATGGAACTAAGCAGCGGCTCGACCACGAACGGCCACAGCAGGAGGATCGTGATCGCCCCGGCCGCGTGCCGCAACAACGCCCCGAGGCTGACAGCGAGAACGGCAGCAAGCGCCGCGTACAACGCGACAGCCCCCACCGTGAGCCACACCTCACCGTCCAACAACGAGAGTTGCCGCGTGTCCTGCTCGGGCGCCAGCGCTTTCGCCACCGCCATCGCCGCGATCCCCGTCACGGCGGTGACGAGCGCGGCGAACAGGGCGGCGACCACCGCTTTGGCGCCTAGCACGAGGGTGCGGTTGGGCGTGGCCATGAACGTGGTGCGGATCATGCCCGTGCGGAACTCACCCGTGATCGTCAGCGTGGACAGAATCATCAGCACCGGGACACCGACCGTCGCCAGCCCGGCGACGACGGTCTGCGGTGTCAGGAATCTCGGAACTGCGTTCGCCGACGTCAACGCCGCGATGCCGATGCTCAGCACCGCCGCCACTCCGGCACACCACCATGGCGACCGCGTAGTGGTCAGCTTGATCCGCTCGGCCGTGAAGGTCATGACGGCACCTGGCCCGCGCGGTAGTCGACGGCTTGGTCGGTCAGGTGCATGTACGCCTCTTCCAGCGACGCCCGCTGCGGGCTCAGCTCGTGCAGTGTGATGCTCTGGCCCGCCGCGATCTCGCCGACCTGCTCGATGGTGCCGCCGCGAACGACCAGCGCAACACCGTCCCCGTCCGGCAGAACCTGCAGACCGGTCGCGGCAAGGGCGTCGCGCAGCGCCGGCGCCTGGGGGCTGCGAACGCGGACAGAATCGCCGCCTGAGGCGCTGACGAACTCGTTCATCGTGGTGGCCGCGATGAGTCTGCCGCGGCCGATGACGACCAACCGATCCGCGGTGTTGGCCATCTCCGCGAGCAGGTGGCTGGACACGAACACGGTGCGTCCCTGCGCGGCGAGTTGGCGCATCAGCGTGCGGACCCACCGAATACCTTCGGGATCAAGGCCGTTCACGGGTTCATCGAAGATCAGCACAGGCGGATCACCGAGCAGTGCGCCGGCAATCCCCAGCCGCTGCGACATGCCCAGCGAAAACGTGCCCGCCTTCTTGCCGGCAACATCGGTCAGACCGACCATCGCGAGGACCTCGTCGACCCGCTTGACGGGGAGCCGGTTGCTGGCCGCGATCCAGCGCAGGTGATTGCGCGCGGTCCGTCGTGGGTGCACCTGCTTCGCGTCAAGGAGTGTGCCGACGGTCCGCAGCGGATGCTTGATCTGGTGATAGCTGCGGCCGTTGATCGTGGCGGTGCCGTTGGTGGGCCGGTCCAGGCCGACGATCATGCGCATCGTGGTGGACTTGCCGGCGCCGTTGGGTCCGAGGAATCCGGTGACGAAGCCGGGCTCGATCGCGCAGCTCAGCCCGTCGACAGCACGGGTCCGGCCGAAGGACTTGGTCAGGCCCCGCAGTTCGATCATGGCGCCCATTCTGGCAGTCCGCTGCGAACATGCGCCGCCACCAGGTCGGCGACCGCGCGCATGCCTGCGGCATTGGGATGCATCGGCATCGGACGGCCCGGCAACAACAGCGTCACACCCGCCGTCCAAGGATCCGCGGACCAGGCGTGGTGGCGACGGCTCGCTTCACCGGCTTTGACAAGGCCGCACCCGGTCGCGGCGGCCGCGTCAGCCGTCAGCTTCTCCAAGCGCGCGGCGACGTGACGGCCGAGGTCGGCATCGGTGTTCGACAGCGGGCACGCCTCCTGCCCGGCGGGCGGCAAGACCGTCAGGTAGTCGACGAACAGGACTCTTGCGTTCGGTGCCCGCCGTCGCACGGCCTCACCGACCTCACGCAGCGATACGGCGACCTCGTCGAGGGCGCGGTCGCGCGCCGCGCGATCACGCAGGTTCCGGATCCGGTCACCGATGACCGGCAACCACCGGGCGGGCCACGGGAGGCAGGCGGCCGTCAGCAGCGGCACATAGCCGACGTCGTTGCCGCCGATGGTCACCGTCACGAGGGCTTCGGAACCGTCCAGAGCGTCGATCTGCGGCGGCGCGTCCAACTGCTTGTCGCGCAGAACGTGTGCGGTGGTCGCACCGGAGAACGTGACATCGACCAGGTCGAGGCGCAACGCCGAAGCAGCCAGGTGCGCATAGTTGCGGGCCGACCGGCCCGCGCGAACGGGTGACCCTTTCGCGCGCGGCGCGATGAACGGGCCGGCTGCCATCGAACTGCCCAGCGCGACGTAACGACCGCTCATGTGTCCCAGTCGACTGACGGGCTGGATGCCTGCGCCCAGAATCGCTTCGGGATGCGTCCCGCGTGGCGGGCAAGGTATCCGGCGCTGACGGCTGCGGCCATCGCCGCGGCCATGGCGGGCGGGTCGGTAGCCCGCGTCACCGCAGTGGCCAGCAGCACCGCATCACAGCCCAACTCCATCGCCAGCGCCGCGTCGCTGGCCGTGCCGATCCCGGCGTCGAGCACCACCGGAACCCCGGCCTGCTCGACGATCATCTCGATGTTGTGCGGGTTCGCGATGCCCAGGCCGGTGCCGATCGGCGAGCCCAGTGGCATCACCGCCGCGCAGCCGATGTCCTCGAGCCGACGCGACAACACCGGGTCGTCGTTGGTGTACGGCAGCACGACGAAGCCGTCGTCCACCAATTGCTCTGCAGCCCTGACCAATTCGGCGCCGTCAGGAAGCAAGGTGCGTTCGTCGGCGATGACTTCGAGCTTGACCCAATCCGTCTGCAGCGCCTCGCGCGCCAGCTGCGCAGTGAGCACGGCTTCGGCGGCACTGCGGCAGCCCGCGGTGTTCGGCAGCGGGGTGATACCCAGGCGTCCCAGCAGGTCCAGCACACCGGTTCCGCCCGCTGCGTCGACGCGCCTCATCGCCACCGTGGTCATTTCGGTCCCGGACGCGACCAAAGCCTCCTCGAGCACCGAGAGATTGCTCGCACCACCGGTACCCATGATCAAGCGGGAGCCGAAACTGCGGCCCGCGATCGTGAGTTTGGGTGTCGATGAGCCGCTTGTGCAAAAAGCAACAGGTTCAGCCACCCTGCACCGCCGTCACGACCTCGATCCGGGCCCCGTCGAAAAGCGCCGTGTTCCATCCCGATCGCGGCAGCACCGACCAATCCAGCGCCACCGCGACCCCCTTGTCGGGAAAGCCCAGCCGGCTCAGCAGCGCAGCGACGGTGGTGTGCTCGTCAACCTGCACACGTTCGTCGTTGACGGTCACGATCACGTCGCCCCCAGCACCGCGTTGAATTCGGCCATAACCTTCTCCGCGGTCCATGGTGCCAACAGAAACCCGGAACGGCCATGCCCGACGGCTGCGAACACCCGCTCGTCGAGCCGGCCGACGAAGGGCATGTTGTCCGGGGTCATGGGTCGCAGGCCGGCCCCGGTCTCCGCGAGTTCGTATTCACCCAGGGCGGGAATCACCGCGCACGCGTCGTCGAGCAGCTCCCGGACTCCGGCCACGACGGGCGCGGTGTCGCGACCATGCTCGTACTGGGTCGCGCCGACGACGACGCCGTCCGGCCGCGGCACCAGGTACACCTGCCTGCCGTGGACGCGCGCGCGAATCACTCTCTGCGGTACCGGCATACACCCGGATCGCCACCGCAGCCGCAACACCTCGCCCTTCACCGGTCGGACGGCCAGACCCGGCCACAGCGACGGCGCATCGACGCCGTTGGCCAACACGATGGCGTCGACGTCGTCGATGTGGGCCAGGTCGCCGACGGGGCCGGCCCACGTGACGCCGAGCTGATCGCAGTGCAAAGCCAGCGCAGTCACCACGGCGCGGTTGTCGACGGCCATTTCGTTGACGGCTCGAAAGCCGTGTCTAATTCCCTGCGCCAGAAGGGGTTCGATGTCGCGCGCGTTCGAGGTGAGAGTCACGGGGTGGCCTTGATCCGCCAACCACTGGCCCACCGTTCGCAGGTCCGCTGCGTCGGCGCGGTCGACGGCAACCACCAGCGATTCCCTCGCGGTGATCACCGCGTCCGGCAGCCCGTCCAGATATGAGCCGGGCCCGCGCTCACGCCACCGCGCGAGTGACTCCATCCCGATCCGCAGCAGCCGCTCCTCGCCGGGCCACCCCTCGCTGTGCGGGGCCAGCATGCCCCCGGCCACCCACGACGCGCCGGGGTCGCCCGGGTTGCGATGCACGCGAACGCCGCGCCCGGACTGAGCGAGCCGCCGGGCGACCGATAGACCGATGACGCCGCCGCCGATGACCGCGATGGATCCCTTTGACAGCGATGAGCGCTCGCGCGAAGAGCCGTTGGACATGGTGGTTTCCAGGCTATCGGTGCAAGCGCCCCGCTACGGTCACGGTGTGCAGATCCCCGCCGTACAGATCGCCGCGGCAAAGCTGTACCTGTGCACCGATGCCCGCAGGGAACGAGGTGACCTGGCGGAATTCGCGGACGAAGCGTTGGCCGGCGGGGTGGACGTCATCCAGCTGCGGGACAAGGGCTCCGTCGGCGAGCAGCGGTTCGGGCCGTTGGAGGCACGCGCCGAGCTGGCCGCGCTGGAGATCCTCGCCGACGCGGCGGCCCGGCATCGCGCGCTGTTCGCGGTCAATGACCGCGCGGATATCGCTCGTGCGGCCCGCGCTCAGGTGCTGCATCTCGGACAGGACGACCTTCCGCTCGAGGTGGCCCGCGACGTCATTTCCCCGGGCGCCATCATCGGCCGGTCCACGCATGACCCCGAGCAGGCCCGCGCCGCGTTGACCGACGATGTGGAGTACTTCTGCGTCGGCCCCTGCTGGCCGACACCCACGAAGCCCGGCCGCAGCGCAACCGGGCTCGACTTGGTCCGGCAGGTGGCGTCGATGCACACCGACAAGCCGTGGTTCGCGATCGGCGGTATCGACCTTCAGCGCTTGCCTGAGGTCTTGGCCGCCGGCGCACGCCGCGTGGTGGTGGTGCGGGCGATCACCGCAGCCGAGGATCCGCGCGCTGCTGCTCGCGCACTCAGCGCGGCGCTTGCTGAAGCGGTGTGAGGCGGCTCAGCTCGAGGACCTGTTGCCAGCTGGCCGCGAAGCCGGGATGCAGGGGAAGCGAGGCGACCTCGTCCTCCGCCACCCAGCGCAGTTCGGCACTTTCGTGGTTGGCGACGGTGTCGAGCGGATGTGGCGCGTCGGCGACGACCGTCGTGTAGGTCCAGTCACTGCCGCTCGCGGTGCTGGTCACCACGGCGGCCCGAACGACCACATGGTCGGCGACGAGGCCGGCCTCTTCGTGGGCCTCACGGACCGCCGTCTCTTCGGGAGATTCGTGGCTGTCGCGAGCCCCTCCCGGCAATCCCCAGGTGCCACCCTGGTGGCTCCACACCGCGCGGTGCTGTAGCAACACCACGGTCGTACCGCCGGGCAGCGGCGCGCGCAGCAAGAGACCCGCCGCGCCGTGCCGTCCCCAAAACATCGCGCCGGTGTCGGAAACGACCCACCCGTCGCCGTCACCTCGCACGGATCCAAGGATAGGGCGCCCGCGAAACGCTGTGATCCTGAACCGACGCGCGTCCTGACACGTTCTCTTAGAATTCGCTTATAGATTGGGCTCGAACCCGAGCAAGAGGGGCGCAAACCGGTGACCGTGGAGCTGGCGCATCCATCGACAGAACCGGCTGCGCTGACGAGGGCTGTCGACCCGCTTCATCCCCGCTGGTGGTTCTGGACGACGACGCCCGGGCGCATCCTGGTCAGCGGTGTCGTGCTGATCGCGCTGGTCACGCTCAGCGCGTTCGCCACGTCCACCACGATCAACGATCGTCAGCAAGCGCTGACGACAGTGCTCAACCACACCGAACCGCTGGCGTTCGCCGCCGGGAAGCTGTACACCACGCTGTCGGTGGCCGACGCGGCCGCGGCCACCGCGTTCATCGCCGGCGCTGAACCGCGCGAGGTGCGACAGCGCTACGAGCAGGCAATCACGGACGCCGCGGTGGCGTTGACCCGCGCGTCGAGCGGTCTGACCGACCCGTCGATGCAGGACCTGCTGGGACGGATCAACGCCCGGCTGGCCGTGTACACCGGCCTGGTCGAAACGGCGCGGACCAACAACCGCGCGGCCAAGCCCGTCGGTTCGTCGTATCTGTCCGAGGCGTCGGCGATGATGCAGCAGCAGATCCTGCCCGACGCAAAGCGGCTGTACGACCAGACATCACAGCGGGTGGATGCGGAAACCACCGCGTCCACCAACATCCCGCTGCTGGGCACCATCGTCGTCGCCGTCACGCTGTTGTTCGGCATGTACTCGAACAACTGGCTCGCGCGAAAGACTCAGCGGCGACTCAACTTCGGCTTCGTCGCCGGCGGCACCGCAGTACTGATTATGGTGGTTTGGGTGGGCACGGTGCTCGGAATCTCCACCACCGACAGCCGCAGCGCCAAGAGCACCGCGGCCGAATCGCTGAAGACCGTCACCAACTTGGCCATCACAGCGCAGCAGGCGCGAGCCGACGAAACGCTCGCATTGATCCGCCGCGGCGACGAGGACACCCGCAAAGAGTCGTTTTACCGGCGCCTCGACACGATGCGCCAGATGCTCAACGACTACCTCAACCGCGCTGACGCGATCGACAAGTCCGATCTGAAGAACGCCAACGAGCTGCTGGCGCGCTGGCGTGAAGCTGACGACAAGATCAACATGTACATCGCCGTCGGCAATTACCAGGCCGCCACTCAAGTCGCGTTGGGCCTCGGTGAACAGGACGCCACTCCGGCGTTCGACCGGCTCGAGGAATCCCTCAACAACGGCATCGAGGAAAGCCGTCGCCAGTTGCGCAACGACATCGTGAATGCCCGAGCGGTGCTTGCGGGAGCGACGGTCGGCGCGGTCGTCCTGTCCGTGGTGGCCGCGCTGGCGGTGACGATCGGGTTGTGGCCGAGAATGAGTGAGTACAGATGAGATTCAGAAAGGCACTCAGCATCGCCGCCGTGGCCGGCCTCGTGCTCACCGGGTGCGCGACGGCCGAGTCCATGCCCGAGGAGCCTTCGCTTTCGCTCGCGCCGCCCTCGCCAGCTGGGATGACTGAACTTCCGCCTGTGCAGAGTCCCGCGACGCCACCGTCAACCGGCTGCGACCTGACCGCCAGTCTGCGGCCGTT
This sequence comes from Mycobacterium sp., assembly GCF_032159765.1. Classification (GTDB taxonomy): domain Bacteria; phylum Actinomycetota; class Actinomycetes; order Mycobacteriales; family Mycobacteriaceae; genus Mycobacterium. The sequence continues at coordinate 8,733 of NZ_JAVHWM010000218.1, forward strand.
CACCGACAAGAAGGACGCCGACGCCGCCGTCGCAAGTATCCGGCAGCGCGGCACGCTGCTGGTGGGGCTCGACATCGGGAGCAACCTTCTCAGCTACCGCGATCCGATCTCCGGCGATCTGACCGGATTCGACGTCGACATTGCCGGAGAGATCGCCCGTGACATCTTCGGGACGCCGTCAAAGGTCGAGTATCGGATCCTGTCGTCGAGCGAACGGATCCAGGCGTTGCAGCAGAACAAGGTCGACGTCGTCGTCAAGACCATGACGATCACCTGCGAGCGTCGCAAGGACGTCGCTTTCTCGACCGTGTATCTGGTTGCGAACCAAAAGATTCTGGCTCCGACGGACTCGGCCATCGCAGGACCCTCAGACCTGTCAGGCAAGCGAGTCTGCGCGGCCAGCGGCACCACGTCGATCGACCGGCTGTCGCGGATAAACCCGCCGCCGATCATCGTTTCAGTGGTGACCTGGGCGGATTGCCTTGTCGCACTTCAACAACGGCAGGTGGATGCGGTAAGCACCGACGACTCGATCCTGGCCGGGCTGGAGTCGCAGGACCCCTACCTGCACATCGTCGGCCCCAACCTCGAGGAGGAGCCGTACGGCATCGGAATCAACCTGCAGAACACCGGCTTGGTGCGATTCGTGAACGGCACGCTGGAACGGATTCGTCGGGACGGGACCTGGTATGCGTTGTACCGCAAGTGGCTAAACGTACTCGGCTCGAACGCGTCGCCGCCGACGGCGAGGTACAGCGACTGATGGCCACCGATGACGACGATCTAGGACCCGGCACGCAGCCGGCGGCGTTCGGCATCGATTACGCGGAGGACTCGGCGGCCACGCTGCGCCCGATGGCCACTCAAGCGATCTTCCGAGCCGAGACCGACGAGGATCCGGACAGCGAGACCACCGACTCCTCATTGTCCGGCGACGCGGACGAACACACCACGCTCGCGCGCCAACCGGCGCACCGACGGCTTGGCGGCGGCCTCGTCGAGATTCCGCGAGTACCTGAGCGGGATCCGCTGACCGCCCTGATGACGAATCCTGTTGTGGCCGAGTCGAAGCGGTTCTGCTGGAACTGCGGACGGCCCGTCGGTCGCGCGTCACGCAATAAAGAGGACCAAAGCGAGGGCACATGCCCCAACTGCGGCAGCCCGTTCTCGTTCCTGCCGCAGCTCGGCCCCGGCGACAAGGTCGCCGGCCAGTACGAGATCAAGGGCTGCATCGCTCACGGCGGACTGGGCTGGGTGTATCTGGCAGTCGACCACAACGTCAACGAGCGGCCGGTGGTCCTCAAGGGCCTGGTCCATTCGGGTGACGCCGAGGCGCAGGCGATCGCGATGGCCGAACGTCAGTTCCTGGCTGAGGTGACCCATCCGTCGATGGTGAAGATCTTCAACTTCGTCCAGCATCCCGACAAGCACGGCGAGCCGGTCGGCTACATCGTGATGGAGTACGTCGGCGGCACGTCGCTGAAACCGGCCAAGGGCGCCAAACTGCCTGTGGCCCAGGCGATTGCGTACATGCTCGAGATCCTGCCCGCGTTGGCGTATCTGCATTCCATCGGCCTGACGTACAACGACTTGAAGCCGGAAAACATCATGATCACCGAGGAGCAGCTGAAGCTCATCGACCTCGGTGCGGTGTCGCGGATCAAGTCGTTCGGCTACCTGTACGGCACGCCTGGCTATCAGGCACCCGAGATCGTGCGAACGGGACCGACCGTCGCCAGCGACATCTACACCGTCGGCCGCACGCTTGCCGCGCTGACGCTGACGATGCCCACGAAAAGGGGCCGCTACCTCGAGGGGCTGCCCGAGGACGATCCGGTGCTCAAGACGTACGACTCGTACGCGCGGCTGCTGCGCCGGGCGATCGCTCCCGATCCACGGCGGCGGTTCCGCAGCGCCGAGGAGATGTCGGCGCAGCTGCTTGGCGTCCTTCGTGAGGTGGTCGCCCACGACAGCGGCACTCCACGGCCGGGGTTGTCGACCGTGTTCAGCCCGTCGCGGTCGACGTTCGGAGTCGAGCTGCTCGTCGCGCACACCGACGTGTACCTCGACGGGCTGGTGCATGCCGAGAGGCTGACGGCGGAGGAGATCATCCTCGCGCTCCCGGTGCCGCTGGTGGATCCGTCAGACGTCGGGGCCGCGGTGTTGTCGGCAACCGTGTTGTCGCAGCCGGTGCAGACGCTGGATTCGCTGCGCGCGGCCCGACACGGCACGCTGGATAGCGAGGGCGTCGACCTGTCCGAGTCGGTGGAGTTGCCGCTGATGGAGGTACGCGCTCTGCTCGACCTCGGCGACGTCGCCAAGGCCACCCGCAAACTGGACGACCTGGCCGAACGGGTGGGCTGGCAATGGCGGTTGGTGTGGTTCCGTGCGGTGTCCGAGGTCCTGATGGGTGACTTCGAGTCGGCCACAAAGCATTTCACCGAAGTGCTGGACACACAGCCGGGCGAGGTGGCGCCGAAGCTGGCACTGGCCGCCACCGCGGAGCTCGCGGGTAGTCCCGACGGGCTGAAGTTCTACGAAGCCGTGTGGAGCACCGACAACGGGGTGATCTCCGCGGGCTTCGGACTGGCACGCGGCCGATCGAGTGGGGGCGACCGGGAGGGCGCGGTGCGCACGCTGGATTTGGTGCCTGGCACGTCACGGCACTTCACGACCGCGCGGCTGACGAGCGCGGTGACGCTGCTGTCTGGACGGTCGATGAGTGAGCTCAACGAAGCCCAGATCCGCGAGGCGGCCCGCCGCGTCGAGGCGTTGCCTGACGGCGAGCCGCGCGTGCTGCAAATCCGGGCGCTGGTGCTGGGCACCGCGCTGGATTGGATAGGCGACCACAAGGCCAGCACCAACCACATCCTCGGGTATCCGTTCACGCCGCACGGTCTGCGGCTGGGCGTCGAGGCGTCGCTGCGGGGGCTGGCCCGCGTGGCACCCACCCGCGCGCATCGGTACGCCCTGGTCGACATGGCCAATTCGGTGCGGCCCGCGTCAACCTTCTAGGTTGTCGCGGTGTTCTAGGGTGTCGCGGTCTTCTAGGGTGTCGGAGTCGATCCTGTCCTGAGCGGTGAGCAGGAGGTTGTCGTAGACCGCGCGGGCGGGCAACTTCTCGTCGTGAGCGACCGCCGAGAAGTCGATGACGATCTGCTCGGCAAGTGGCCGCAGCTTGACGTTGGCTTCCTGAGAGCGCCATTTCAGGAGGTCGAATGCCGCGGTGGCGTCGATCCCGTAGATCGCCATCAGCATGCCTTTGGCCTGCTCAATCGCCGCGCGGCTCTTGGTGATCTTGGCCACCTCGGCGGTCAGGTGATCCTGGCGCGCACGTTCGGCCGGCGTGACGTCGATATAGAAGCCGTGCGTGCCGACGACGGATCCCGCCTCGTCGCGCAGTTGGTCTCCGACCACGACGACGTGGTGCACGCCGCCGCGCAGGTCACGGATCCGATGGCGGCTGCTGAACGGCTGGCGGGTTTGCCTGATCAGCGCGAGGGTATCGGCGATCTGCCGGTAGTCCTCGGGGTGTTTGTGGGAAAGCACGAGATCGGTGGTCGGCGTCACGGGTCCGTCGGCATAACCGTGCATCTTGGCGACCTGCGGTGACCACTCCCAGCGTTCGTCGTCGAAGTAGAAGCGAAACCAGCCGACGCGGTCAGCGGCGCCCCACGCAAGGGCCTCACCGCCGTCGTGCTGGATTTCCATTTCGCGCCTGCATCCTGCTTTTCGTCACGATGCGCCCCCGAAGGACGACACCGGATGGTTCGTTTCGCCCAGGGTTCACGAGGCAATATCTAAGTACTACGAGCGATGATAGGTACGCAAGTTGATCAGATTGTGAAGTAACGTCCAGGTCGTATGCAGCTACGGCGTCCAGAGGGCGAACCGCCCGATCAGATCACGTCGACGCAGGCTCGCGCGATCGCCAACTCCTCGTCGGTGGGGATCACCAGCACGGCCGTCGGCGAATCCTCGCGTGAAATCCGCCGGGGGCCGCGTTCGCGGCTGTCGTTGAGATCTTCGTCGAGCTCGACGCCCAGAGGCGCCAGCCCGGCTAGGGCATCGCGGCGCACCACCCCGTCGTTCTCGCCGACGCCTGCCGTGAAGGTGATCACGTCGGCGCCGCCGAGCACCGCCAGGTATGCCCCGATGTACTTGCGGAGTCGGTGGATGTAAATGTCGTAGGCCCTCTGCGCGGCCGCGTCCCCCGCCTGGATCTGTGCGTGGACCCGCCGGAAATCGAACTCCCCGCACAGCCCGAACATTCCGGACCGTCGGTTGAGCATCGTCTCGATCTCTTCGACGGTCATGGCGGCGGTGCGCCAGAGGTAGAACAGGACGCCGGCGTCGATGTCACCGGCGCGGGTGCCCATCACCAGGCCCTCCATCGGCGTCAGGCCCATCGAGGTGTCGACGGGGCGCCCGCCCGCGATCGCCGCGGCGGAGGCGCCGTTGCCTAGATGCAGCACGATCTGCCGCAGAGACTCCAGCGGCTTGCCCAGGAAGCGGGCGGACTGCTCGCTGACGTACTGATGCGAGGTGCCGTGAAAACCGTAGCGGCGCACGTCCCAGCGCTCGCCGAGCTCATGGTCGATCGCGTACGTCGACGCCGAGGCCGGGAGATCATGGAAGAACGCGGTGTCGAACACGGCGACATGTGGCAGATCGGGCAGCAGCTTGCGCGCGACTTCGATCCCCTGCACGCCAGGCGGGTTGTGCAGTGGCGCCAGCGGCGCGAGTTCCTTGAGCCTTTCTACTACCGCGTCGGTGATCAACGTAGGCTGGTAAAACTCCTTGCCGCCGTGCACAATTCGGTGCCCGACTGCGATGAGGCCCTCCAGCTCGGCCAGCTTGTCGAAGGCGATACGCAGCGCGGCTTCGTGGTCGCGAACCTCACCCTCGCCGATCCGCTCCACCATTCCGTCGGTGACCGCCGTGCCCGACGCCGGATCGACGACCGCGTACTTCACCGTGGAGGAACCCGAATTCAGCACCAGGACTGTGCCAGTCACGTGTTATCCCTGTGCCTGGATCGCCGTGATCGCGACGGTGTAGACGATGTCTTCGACGAGCGCGCCCCGCGAAAGGTCGTTGACCGGTTTCTTCAGGCCCTGCAGCACCGGCCCGATCGCGATGGCGCCCGCGCTGCGCTGCACGGCCTTGTAGGTGTTGTTGCCGGTGTTCAGGTCCGGGAAGATCAGCACGGTGGCGCGACCCGCGACCGGCGAGTCAGGCGCCTTGGACGCCGCCACCGACGGCTCCACGGCCGCGTCGTATTGCATCGGCCCGTCCACCAGCAGATCCGGTTGCCGCTCTCGCACCAGTTCGGTTGCCCTGCGGACCTTTTCGACATCGGCGCCGGTACCCGAGGTGCCAGTCGAGTACGAGAGCATCGCGACGCGCGGATCGATGCCGAACTGCTTGGCGGTACGCGCCGAGGAGATCGCGATGTCTGCCAACTGCTCCGACGTGGGGTCCGGCACGATCGCGCAGTCTCCGTAGGCCAGCACGCGATCGGCGAGGCACATCAGGAAGACGCTCGACACCGTCGACACGTCGGGTTTGGTCTTGATGATCTCGAACGCAGGACGCACGGTATGTGCCGTGGTGTGCGCTGCCCCCGACACCATGCCGTCGACGATCCCGTTGTACACCAGCATGGTTCCGAAGTAGGACACATCGTGGATGGTTTCGCGGGCCAGCTCCAGGGTCATGCCCTTGTTCTTGCGAAGCTCGGCGTACTGCTCGGCGAACTTCCCGCACATGTCACTGGTCTTCGGATCGAGCACCGTCACAGATGACAGGTCTGCGCCCAACTCCGCGGCACGAGAACGGATCTCACCCTCATCGCCGAGAATGGTCAGCTCCACGATGCCGCGGCGCAACAACCGTCCGGCTGCCTGCAGGATCCTGTCGTCGTCGCCTTCCGGCAACACGATGCGCTTGCGGTCCGCGCGCGCACGTTCCACCAGCTGGTAGGTGAACATCTGCGGAGTGGTGATGGTCGGTATCGGAATCGCCAGCTGCTCAAGGAGATCGAACATATCGACGTGGCGCTCCATCAGCGCCAGCGCGGTGTCGATCTTGCGCTGGGACGTCGCAGTCACGCGGCCGCGGGTCGTCGCGACAGCGCTGGCCGTCTCGAACGTGCCAAGCTTCGTCGTGATGATCGGCAGCCGGATGTCCAGCCCGTTGACCAGCGACGCGATCGACGGGTGAAGGGGCAGACCTCCGTTGAGGATGACCGTCGACAACGACGGAAACCCTTCGGCTGCATGGGCACTCGACACCGCGAGTACGACGTCGGAGCGGTCGCCCGGGGTGATGACTGCGACACCGTCACTGAGGCGCTCCAGGACGTGCTCGGCCGTCATCCCCGCCACAAGAATCGCCATCACCTCGCGGTCCAGCAGCACTTCGTCACCGCTCAGCAGTGTTCCCCCGACGGATCGTTGGAGGTCACGTACGGTCGGCGCGACCAGCAGCGGCTCCTCCGGCACCACGTACGTCTTCGGCTCGAACCGCTCGAGGGCCGCGGCGACGTCGGCCATGGCGGCGGGATCGCATCGGTTCGCCACCACCGCGGCCGTGTGTGCGTGCTGGTTGGCGAGCTCGGCGAGACACACCTCGACGACCTGGGCAACCTGGTCGGGTGTGCGGTCCCTGGCGCGCACCGAAAGCACAATCGGCGCACCGAGATTCACAGCGATGCGGCCGTTGACGCTCAACTCGGTGGGAGTCGCGACGTCGGTGTAGTCACTGCCGACGATCACCACGGCGTCGCACCGATCGGCCATCGCGTGGTAACGGCTGACGATCTCGGTGATCGCCGCGTCCACATCCTCGTGGATCTGCTGGTACGTCACCCCGACGCAGTCTTCGTACGGCAGGCCGGCGTCGGTCTGTGGCAGCAACAGGTCGAGGATGTAGTCGCGGTCTTCGTCAAGCCGCGTGATCGGCCGGAACACACCTACTTTCGCGACATTGGCGGCGAGGTGGTGAAGCAGCCCCAATGCGACCGTCGACTTACCGGTGTCGCCCTCGGGGGATGCGACATAGATGGCGAACGATGAGCCGCTTGCGCGAAGAGAATCGGGTTGGGCCATCTAGCCCAGCCGGCGGAGCCGCGGAGCGAGATCCTTTTCGAAAAGCTCAAGGAACCGGCGCTGGTCGTGGCCGGGCGCGTGGAAGACGAGATGGTTCAGCCCCCACTCGACGTACTGCGCGACCTTTTCGACGGCCTCGTCGGGATCGGACGCGACAATCCAGCGCTTGGCAACCTGCTCGATCGGCAGCTCGTCGGCGGCCTTCTCCATCTCCATCGGATCGTCGATGCTGTGCTTCTGCTCTGCGGACAGCGACAGCGGGGCCCAAAACCGCGTGTTCTCAATGGCCAGATCCGGATCGGTGTCGTAAGAGATCTTGATCTCGATCATCCTGTCGATCGCGTCGAAATCGCGGTCGGCGGCCTCTGCGCCTTCTCGGACGGCCGGGATCAGCTTGTCCTTGTACAGCTCCTCGCCCTTGCCCGACGTACAGATGAAGCCGTCGCCCGCGCGGCCGGCGTACTTCGCCACCACCGGACCGCCGGCGGCGATATACACGGGCACACCACCCTCGGGCACGTCGTAGATCGCGGCGCCCTTGGTGTGGTAGTACTCGCCCTCGAAGCTCACGCGGTCGCCCAGCCACAGCTCACGCATCAGCCGCACCGACTCCCGCAGCCGGGCGAATCGTTCCTTGAAATCCGGCCACTCGCCGATGTATCCGGTCGCGATCTCATTCAGCGCCTCGCCCGTGCCGACACCGAGGAAGACGCGGCCGGGGTACAGGCAACCCATCGTCGCGAAGGCCTGCGCGATGACCGCGGGGTTGTAGCGGAAGGTCGGGGTGAGCACCGAGGTGCCAAGAACCAGTCGCTCAGTGCGCTCGCCCACCGCGGCCATCCAGGCCAGTGAGAAGGGCGCGTGGCCACCTTCGAAGCGCCACGGTTGGAAGTGGTCGCTGACCGAAGCGCTGTCCATACCGTGCTGTTCGGCGAGGACGGCGAGCTCGACGAGCTCACGCGGGTCGAATTGTTCTGCTGATGCTTTGTATCCCAGTTTCAGTTCAGGCACGTTTTAGTTGTACCCCCTGTCTAGACTCGGCGGGATGGCGTGGGGGCTAACTTCCGTCATCGACTCCCTTCACTTCGTACAGGGCGATCTGGTGAACTGGGCGGTGGCGACCGGCAGCGACGGCATCGCACTGTTCGACGCCGGTCTACCGGGTGATCGCGACGACGTCCTCGCATCGCTGTCTGCGCTTGGCTACGGCGTCGGGGACGTCCGTGCGATCGTGCTGACGCACGCGCACGTCGACCACCTCGGGTCCGCGATTTGGTTCGCCAAAGTGCATGGCACACAAGTCTTCTGCCATCCAGACGAGGTGGGCCACGCCAAGCGCGAGTACCTCGAGCAGGCCTCGCCTCTTGACGTCGCGGCTAACATCTGGCGCCCGGGGTGGGCACCGTGGACAGTGCGACTGCTGCGCAAGGGCGGGATGATCCGGGACGGCATCCCCGGCGCGCAGCCGCTGACCAGCGACGTCGCCCACACGTTGCCGGGTCAGCCCGTCCCCATTCCCACACCCGGGCACACGGGCGGACACTGCAGTTTTATTGTCGAGGGGGTGTTGGTGAGCGGCGATGCGCTCGTGACAGGGCATGCTGTCAGTCGCAGGAAAGGACCGCAACTGTTGCCGTCGGTGTTCAACCACGACGAAGACCGCTGCCGTCGCAGCCTGGACGCACTCGCGCTGCTGGACACCGACGTACTCCTGCCGGGGCACGGACCGCTGTGGCGAGG
>NZ_JAVHWM010000011.1:0-20102 GCF_032159765.1 Mycobacterium sp.
GGCGCTGGATCCGGAGCACCCGTACCCCTTCAGGTGCATGCCCAGCAGCCCGAGCTTCCCGATATCGACGGCGACCTCTCGGGCCGGCATCTCACCGGTCTCGAACCACTCGGCGACGTGGGGACGCAGCCGCTGCTCGCCGAACCTTCGAACCGTGCTGCGCAGCTCGATCTCTTCGTCGGTGAGCAGAGAGTCCACGTCCAGCAGGTCGTCGATCTTGGCGGAGGCCTTTCTGCTCCTCGCGTCCGCAGCGTCACTCATGCCCCATGTCTACACCGGGGGTCGATAGGCTCGAAAGCCATGAGCGACATCCGGCACCGAGGGTTGGCGACGAAGGCCATCCACGCCTATCGGCCCGATGCTGGCACCGGGGCGGTAAACACGCCGATCTACGCCAGCTCGACGTTCGCCCAGGACGGCGTCGGCGGCCTGCGCGGCGGCTTCGAGTACTCACGTACCGGCAACCCGACCCGCGCCGCGCTGGAAGCCACACTGGCCGCGGTGGAGGAGGCCGCATACGGCCGCGCCTTCAGCTCGGGAATGGCGGCCACCGACTGTGCTCTGCGGGCCATGTTGCGACCGGGTGACCACGTCGTCATCCCGAATGATGCGTATGGCGGCACCTTTCGGCTCATCGACAAGGTCTTCACTCTGTGGGGGCTGTCCTATACCGCGGTACCGCAATCGAACGTCGACGCCGTGCGCGCGTCGCTCACAGACGCGACCAAGCTTGTCTGGGTCGAGACTCCCACCAATCCGCTGCTATCGATCGCCGACATCGCGGTAATTGCTGAGCTGGCGCACGGACACGGTGCAAAAGTATTGGTGGACAACACGTTCGCCTCGCCGGCACTGCAACAGCCGCTGACCCTGGGCGCTGACGTGGTGTTGCACTCGACGACGAAGTACATCGGGGGGCACTCCGACGTGGTCGGTGGAGCGCTGCTTGCCAACGACGAGGAACTGGACACCGCGTTCGCTTTTCTGCAGAACGGCGCGGGCGCGGTGCCCGGCCCGTTCGACGCCTACCTGACGCTGAGGGGACTGAAGACGCTGACGCTGCGGATGCAGCGGCACAGCGAGAACGCGGTGCGGGTCGCGGAGTTCCTCGACGAGCATCCTTCCGTCAGCGTCACGCTCTACCCGGGACTGCCCGGGCACCCCGGGCATGAGATCGCAGCCCGGCAGATGAGCGGCTTCGGTGGCATGATCTCGGTGCGGCTGCGCGGTGGTCGTCAGGCGGCTCTGGAATTGTGTTCGCGCACTGAGGTTTTCATCCTCGCAGAGTCGCTGGGGGGAATCGAATCGCTGATCGAGCACCCGGGTGCGATGACGCATGCGTCGACGGCGGGGTCGCTACTCGAGGTGCCCGACGATCTCGTCCGCCTGTCGGTGGGTATCGAGGACGTGGCAGACCTGATCGCCGACCTCGACGCGGCGTTAGGTTAGCGCCGGCCGCACCGCCGAGGCCACCACTGCGAGGTTGACGTGGGGTGCGTCCCTGGTCGATTCGTCGAGCCAGCATCCGCCGGCGATGTCACCCGCGCGCGAATCCACCCAGCGACGTCCCCTCTCGTGGAGGCTCAGGATCTCGGTCAACGCGCCCACCGGGTACAGCAGCGAGATGATCGCGGCGGTCGTCGGGGCTGGGCTGTTCAGGTCGAACAGCGAGAGACCAGCCCGGCCCGCACCTCGTCGACGCGCGTGCGGTCGACCATCGGCCAGATCACCGAGCCGGTGAGCGGCTGTCCCTGCATCGGGACGGGCCTGATGTGACCGCCCTGCTCGAGGCGGCCCAACAATGCCGGCTCGACGCCCCGGCTCAGCTTGGCCACCGCCGTGCGTGGCCTCCACACGTGCTGATGCATCATCCGCAGCGGCGGGTCCAGAATCGGGTCGGCAAGGTCGGGTTCTCCCGACGGCAGCAGCCGCCCGGCTGGTGCCGGTGCGCCGTCGTACGACAGCCAGACGCGGCAGGCGAGGGCGAGATCCAGCAGCACGGCGGCGCCCAACAGTTTTTCCCGCCTGCTGTGGCCCAGCGCGGGCCTGCCCGACGCATTGTCCAACAGCAGCAGGAGCAGGTCCTCGGCGATCCGGGCCATCAGCGGGACTGTGCCAGATGCTCTTCGCGCAAGCGGCTCATCGCCGTCAGATGCTCTTCGCGCAAGCGGGCTCATCGCCGTCAGATGCTCTTCGCGCAAGCGGCTCATCGTCAACCGCTCATGGGAGGAGCGCCTCGTTACGCGTGATACGGCTCGGCGCTGACGAGGGTGACCTTCACCTTGTTGCCGCTGGGCACGGTGTAGGTGCGCGTCTCGCCCACCTTCGCGTCGATCAGCGCACCGCCGAGCGGCGAGTTGGGTGAGTACACCTCGAGCTTGCCGTCGCTGACGCCCTCTTGGCGAGTCGCGATCAAAAAAGTCTCGGTGTCCTTCTGGTCGTCGTCGTAATAGACCTTGACCACCGAACCGGGCAGAGCGACGCCCGACTGGGTGGGCGCCTCGCCGACCTTCGCGTTGTTCAGGAGCTCTTGAAGCTGCCGGATGCGCGCCTCTTCTTGGCCCTGCTCTTCGCGGGCCGCGTGGTAGCCGCCGTTCTCGCGCAGGTCGCCTTCCTCGCGCCGGTCGTTGATCTCGGCGGCAATGACCGGACGATGGGCAATGAGCTGGTCGAGTTCGGCCTTGAGGCGGTCGTACGCCTCCTGGGTCAACCACGTGACCTGTGTGTCGGTCATCTTGTCGCGCTCCTCGTTACTCGTGCCGCGATCGCTCGCGGCGGCAAAGGCCAAAGACTCACTGCCGGGAGTGTGCGGGCTCACCGCGTGTATTGCCGTTTTGCAGAGCGGTAATCACGTCAGATGCAGCAATACACGGTCCCAGCGGGAACCGTGTATTAACGAATCGTACCACTGCCATTAGCCCGCCAGATCCGGGTGAGTGCGGCCGGCCCTAGGACGGCACCAAATACGACGGCACGTCGAGGCCGCAGCCGTACACGTCGCCCATCACCGGAGGCCTGCTCGTCTTCACCAACCCGCTGACCTGTACCGATGTGTCCGTCGACGGTGGCACGAGCAGCTCGCGCCTGCCGGTCTCGCTGCCGTCTTTGGACCGCGCTCGGACGATACAAACCGCAGGTCGCGACGGATCGGCGCGAGACACCGTGATCGTCACCTCCACGGTCTCGTCGTCGACCAATCGGTATCCGGCGAGCGTGCCGGTGACGTCGCTTCGGCCCAGACGCTGATAGCCGACAACGGCGACCGCGACGCCGGCGCCGAGCACGATCAACACCGCCACGAGGATGATCCACCGACGCCGGATCCGCAGCAACGGCCGCCGCCCGTAGCGATCGGCCGGACGGTCGATCATGTTTGGATGCCCGTCGGTCGAGGGGAAAGACTAGGACTGGAACTATAGGGCGAAGCAGACGACCACCAGCACGGCAAGGGACCAGAAGAAAACGTGACCGAACTTCGGATGTTGGCCGTCCACGCCCACCCGGACGATGAGTCCAGCAAGGGCGCGGCCACCACGGCCCGCTACGCCGCGGAAGGCCACCGGGTGCTGGTGGTGACGCTGACCGGCGGCGAGCGCGGCAGCATCCTCAATCCCGCGATGGACCTGCCCGAGGTTCACGGCCGGATCACCGAGATCCGGCGCGACGAGATGGCGAAGGCGGCAGAGATCCTTGGTGTCGAGCACAAGTGGCTGGGATTCGTCGACTCGGGGCTGCCCGAGGGCGACCCGCCGCCGCCGCTGCCGGAGGGTTGCTTCGCGCTGGTCCCGCTCGAAGAGCCCACCAGGGAGTTGGTCCGCGTCATCCGCGAGTTCAAGCCGCACGTGATGACGACCTACGACGAGAACGGCGGCTACCCGCACCCGGATCACGTTCGCTGCCACCAGGTTTCGGTCGCTGCTTTCGAGGCCGCCGGCGCTGCGGACAGCTATCCGGAGGTCGGCGAGCCGTGGGAGGTGCTCAAGCTCTACTACAACCACGGCTTCCTGCGCCAGCGGATGCAGTTGTTGCAGGAAGAGTTCGCCAAGCACGGGCAGACGGGTCCGTTCGAAAAATGGTTGAAGCGATGGGATCCCGAGCACGACGTGTTCGCGGGCCGCGTCACCACTCGGATCGAGTGCTCCGAGTACTTCAGCCAACGCGACGACGCGCTGCGTGCCCATGCCACCCAGATCGACCCAACCAGCGACTTCTTCGCCGCGCCGATCGAATGGCAGCAGCGGCTCTGGCCCACAGAGGAATACGAACTCGCGCGGTCGCGGGTGCCCGCGAACCTGCCGGAAACAGATCTATTCGCCGGGATCGAGCAGTGACCAGGTTCGGCATCCTGCTCGCCGAGAATCCGCCGCGCAATACCGGACCTGACTTCGGGAAGGCCAGCCCTGTCGGGTTGTTGATCGTCGTGCTGCTGTTGATCGGCACCTTCGCACTGGTCTGGTCGATGAACCGGCACCTCAAACGGCTGCCTGAGCGGTTCGACCGTGCGCATCCCGAGCCGGACCAGGCCGCCGACGACGGAACGGTCGAGGACGCCGGCCCGGGGTCTGACAGTGACGCCGGCGCGGACGTCGCGCCGCCATCGGAAGGGCGGCGTAATGAGCCCAGCAGCTAACACCCTGGCCGATGCCACCAGCCCGTATCTGCGTCAGCATGCGGACAATCCGGTGCACTGGCAGCAATGGGGCGAGGACGCACTCGCCGAGGCCGCCGCGCGCGACGTCCCGATATTGCTGTCGATCGGATACGCCGCCTGTCACTGGTGCCACGTCATGGCCCACGAGTCGTTCGAAGACAACGACGTGGCCGATGTGATGAATGCCTACTTCGTCTGCGTGAAGGTCGACCGCGAGGAGCGACCGGACCTCGACGCCGTCTACATGAACGCCACCGTCGCGCTCAACGGCCAGGGCGGGTGGCCGATGACGTGTTTCCTCACCACCGACGGTCGCCCGTTCCATTGCGGCACCTACTATCCGAAGCCGACGTTTCTTCAGCTGCTGGCCGCGGTCACCGAAACCTGGCGCACCCGGCGCGCAGACGTCGAGGCCGCCGGAGATCAGATCTCCGCCGCACTGCACGAACTGGCATCCGCGCTGCCGGCCGGCGGCGCACCGATCACTGCGTCGTTGTGCGACAACGCGGTCGCCGCGATCCTGCGCGACGAGGACCCTGAGCGCGGCGGGTTCGGCGGTGCCCCGAAATTCCCGCCGTCGGCACTCCTGGAGGCGTTGCTGCGGCACTACGAACGCGCCGGGGATCCGTCGTCGCTTGGCGCGGTGTCGCGCACCGCGACGGCAATGGCCAGAGGCGGCATCTACGACCAACTCACGGGCGGGTTCGCACGCTACAGCGTCGACGCGTCGTGGGTGGTGCCGCACTTCGAAAAGATGTTGTACGACAATGCATTACTGCTGCGCGCATACGCCCACTGGGCGCGGCGTCGCGGCGATTCACTAGCCCGCAGGGTCGCCGGCGAAACAGCCGACTTCCTCCGCAGCGCGCTGGCCGACAGCGACATGTTCACGTCGTCGCTGGACGCCGACGCTGCCGGGCGGGAAGGGTCGACGTACGTCTGGACGCCCAGCGAGCTGCGTGACGTGCTAGGCGACGACGACGGACGTTGGGCTGCAAGGGTTTTCGAGGTTACCGATGCCGGGACGTTCGAGGACGGTAGCTCGGTGCTGCAGCTTCTGGGTGAACCCGAGGACGCGCAGCGCTTCGATCGCGTCCGCACCACGCTGCTGGCCGCGCGCGAGCGTCGCGTTCAGCCCGACCGCGACGACAAGGTCGTCACCGCGTGGAACGGGCTAGCGATCACCGCTCTGGCCGAGGCCGGCGTTGCGCTGAACCGCCCCGACCTGGTCGATGCCGCGCGACGGTGCGCCGACGCGCTGTTGATTCTGCACCTGGTCAATGGAAGGTTGCGTCGGGCCAGCCTCGGCGGCGTCGTCGGCGATAGCCCCGCGATCCTCGAGGACTACGCCGCCCTGTCGACGGGCCTGCTGACCCTTCATCAGGTCACCGGCGAAGCATCGTGGTTGATGGCCGCGACCGACCTGCTCGACACCGCGCTGGCGCAGTACGCCGACCCCGAGACGCCCGGCCGGTGGTATGACACCGCCGCCGACGCCGAGCGGCTGGTGCTGCGGCCGTCCGATCCGCTGGACGGCGCCACCCCGTCGGGCGCGTCGCTGGTCGCCGAGGCGCTGCTGATCGCCGGCCATCTCGCCCCCGACGGCGAGCGGTACAGGCAGGCAGCCGAGCAGACACTGGCCGCGCATGCCGTGCTGCTGGAGCGGGCGCCGCGGGCATCCGGGCATTGGCTGTCGGTGGCCGAAGCCTCGGTGCGCGGGCCGCTGCAGATTGCGGTCGCATGCGACCGCGACGGCTCGGAATTGCTCGCCGCGGCACGGGTACTGGCGCCCGGGGGAGCGATCGTCGTCGGAGGGCCACCCGATTCATCAGAGCTGCTGTCGGGACGGGGGAAAGTGGCCGGCGCGGACGCGGCCTACGTCTGCCGCGGCCCGGTGTGCGACCTGCCGGTCACCACGTCCGAGGCTCTCGCCGAGGCGCTTTCGACCGTGTAGCGTCCGGCCCATGCCGAGTACTGACCCATCCGCGACCGTCAACCGCTATCTCGAGCTTCTTACGAAAAAGGGAGTCGCAGACGAGATCACGGCGCTCTACACCGACGACGCCACGATCGAAGACCCGATCGGATCGGACGTTCGACGGGGCCGCGACGCGGTGCACGAGTTTTACGCGGCGTTCGACCAAGCGGAGAAGAAGACCGACTTGTTGGCGTTGCGGGTCGGCGGCAGCGAGGCGGCGTTTTCCTGGCGGTTGAGCATCGATTTCGGCAACGGCTCCGGCACCGTGATCGAGCCGATCAGCGTGATGACCTTCAACGAGGACGCGAAGATCACGTCGATGAGGGCATTCTGGTCGCCGTCGGACGCCAAGCCGCTCTAGTAGGACACCGCGAACCACATCGCGATGTAGTGGCAGATCGCCGCCACCGCGGTGCAGGCGTGGAAGAACTCGTGGTGGCCGAACGTCGTGGGCCACGGGTTCGGCCATTTGAGCCCGTAGAGCACGCCGCCGATGCTGTACAGCGCACCGCCGACGATGAGAAGCACCAGGGCCGCGACGCCCGCGCCGTGCATGATCGGCCCGATGAACCACGCCGCGACCCAGCCCAGCAGCAGGTACAGGGGCACGCCCACCCATCGCGGCGCGGACGGCCAGCACATCTTCAGCAGCACACCGGCGATCGCGCCGGCCCAGACGATCCAGAACAGCACCCAGCCGTCCGCAGCGGGCAGTGCGATCAACGCGAACGGCGTGTAGCTGCCCGCGATGAAAATGAAGATCATCGAGTGGTCGAGGCGCTTCATCCACTTGCGCGCAGTCGCGGATTTCCAGTGGATGCGGTGATAGGTGCCGCTCACGGCGAACATCGCCACGATCGTGAACGTGTAGAGCATCATCGCCAGCCCGACGCGCACCGACCCGGTGATGCCCCAGGTGACCGAGATCAGGGTGGCGCCGCAGATGAACGCCACCACGGCCGCGTAGACGTGTATCCATCCGCGCAGCCGCGGCTTGCCGAGGATCTGGACGACGCCGTCTACCACCGCCTCGGCGAAGTCTTCGTCGTGGTCGTCGAGGATTTGCGAATGCGCGCGCCGGGATTTGGTGGTGTCGACGGCCATGCCACCTCCATTGCCGCACAGGTTTTCTTCAAACGCCACAGTAGTCTGGCATTTCGTGGAGATCATCCCGCCGCGCCTCA
This sequence comes from Mycobacterium sp., assembly GCF_032159765.1. Classification (GTDB taxonomy): domain Bacteria; phylum Actinomycetota; class Actinomycetes; order Mycobacteriales; family Mycobacteriaceae; genus Mycobacterium. Next base: position 7,814 of record NZ_JAVHWM010000011.1, read on the forward strand.
AGGAACCGCTGTACCGGGTCTACGAGATGCGCCTCCGGCAGGAGCTGGACCGGCAGAAATCCGAGCTACCGCGCCACATCGCGGTGCTGTGCGACGGGAACAGGCGATGGGCCCGTGAGCTTGGTTACAGCGACGTCAGCTACGGCTATCGCGTGGGCGCGGCGAAGATCGCCGAGATGCTGCGATGGTGCGCCGACGCCGGCATCGAGATGGCCACGGTGTACCTGTTGTCCACCGAGAACCTGCAGCGAGACCCCGACGAGCTCAACGCGTTGATCGAGATCATCACCGACGTCGTGGAGGAAATCTGCGCCCCCGCCAACCGCTGGAGCGTGCAGACGGTCGGTGACCTCGAGCTGATCGGCGACGAGCCGGCCCGGCGTCTGCGCGACGCCGTGGAATCGACCCGGCACAACAACGGGCGGGCGGGCAGCTTTCACGTCAATGTCGCCGTCGCCTACGGCGGGCGGCAGGAGATCGCCGACGCGGTGCGAACGCTGTTGTCCAAGGAACTCGCCAACGGCGCCACGCCGGAGCAGATGATCGAGTCCGTCACCGTCGACGGGATCTCCGAAAACCTGTACACATCCGGACAACCGGATCCCGATCTCGTCATCCGGACGTCGGGAGAGCAGCGGCTCTCCGGGTTCCTGCTCTGGCAGAGCGCGTACTCGGAAATGTGGTTCACAGAGGCGTACTGGCCGGCGTTTCGCCGGGTGGACTTCCTGCGCGCCCTTCGCGACTACAGCGCCCGGCACCGCCGGTACGGCATGTAGCTCCCGCTGATCAGGTGAGCGCGCCCGTGGCGACCGGCGGCGGCTTCTCGCCTTCCGCGGTGTCGAGCACCAGCTCGGCGATCCGGGACCGATGCTGCTCGGCGGTGCCCAGCAACGCAGCGTCGGTGGCCGCGCGCTTGAAATACAGGTGCGCCTGATGTTCCCAGGTGAAGCCGATGCCGCCGTGAACCTGGATGGTGTCCGCAGCGATCCGCGAGAACGCAGCCGAACATGTCGCCTGAGCGATGCTGGCCGCCAGCGCGGCGTCGTCCGAGCCGTCGGTCAACGCCCCTGCCGCGTGATACGCCGTGGACCGGGCATGTTCGAGGTCCACGAGCAGGTCGGCCAGTTTGTGCTTGATGGCCTGAAACGATCCGATCTGCCGCCCGAACTGCAGCCGCGACTTCGCATAGGCGACGGACAGGTCCAACAGATGTTGTGACGCGCCGATTTGCTCGGCGGCCAGCAACGCCGAGCCGACGTGCAGCGCGTGCTGGATCACGCGCTCGGCCTCGTCAGCTCCGGCAAGCAGCTGGGCCGGAGCATCGGAGAACCGGAGGGTGGCCTGAGGGCGGGTCAGGTCCAGGGTGACCAGCGCCGTCCGCTCGACACCGCGCGCGTCGACCGCATACAGGCCCAACCCATCTGAACTCTCTGCCGCCACCAGCACGTAATCGGCGGCGCCGGCGTCGACGACCCGCTCGGCGTCACCGGTCACCGTGTAGCCGTCGCCCGAGCGCGTCGCGGTGACCTTCACGGCGTCAAGGTGGAACGCCCCGGCCCGGTCGGCAACCGCGAACGCCGCAGTGGCGCGGCCCTCTGTCAGTGCTCCCAGCAGCTCGTCGCGATCGGACCCGGACGGCGCCGCGACGAGCGCGGGGATCGTCAGGAACACCGTGCCGAAAAGCGGGCCGCAGGCCAGCGACGCGCCCAGTTCCTCCACCGCGATCGCCTGGTCTACGAGGGTGCCACCGGCCCCGCCATCGTCTTCGGGCACCGACAGCCCGAGCACGCCGAGTTCGGAGCCCAGCCGGGCCCAGACCTTCTGGTCGAACGGAGGGTCGGCCTCCATCAGGCGACGCACCGCCTGCTCATCGTAATTGTCGGCGCAGAACTTCCGCACCGCGTTGCGGAGCTGAACCTGCTCGTCGGTGAACGTGAACTCAGCCACGCGGAACCTCCTTCCACGGCATGCCCGCGTCGGCGCGCAGGTCGCCGGGCAGCCCAAGCACTCGCTCGCCGAGGATGTTGCGCATCACCTCGGAGGTGCCGCCCTCGATCGTGTTGGCACGGCTGCGCAGGAAGCGCTGCTGCACTGGTCCGCGCCAGTCCGAGGCGTCGCCCTCGTCTCGTAGCGCGTAACTGTGGTACAGAACCCCTTCCGGCCCAAGGAAATCCATGCAGAACTGATAGATGTGCTGATTCAATTCCGCGCCGACCAGCTTACCGATCGAGCCTTCCGGGCCCGGACCGCCTACGGTGGCGCCGGCCCGTGACCGCTCGGAGGTGAGGCGCTGCGCCTCGGCCCGTAACCACAACTGGGTGAGCCGGTCGCGCAGTACCGGCGTGTGCAGGTCCGGCCGAGATGCCCACAGCGACACGGCGTCTGCGATCACCCCGGCTCCGCGCCTGCTCCCGCTGCCGCCGAGTGCGCTGCGTTCGTTCATCAGAGTGGTCATCGCGACGCGCCAGCCATCGCCGACCTCGCCGAGGCGATACGAGTCGGGGATGCGCGCGTCGGTGATGTACACCTCGTTGAACTCGGCGTGCCCGGTCATCTGACGCAGTGGACGCGCCTCGACGCCGGGAGCCCTCATGTCGAGCACGAAGTAGGTCAGCCCTTTGTGTTTGGGCACATCGGGATTCGTGCGTGCCAGCAGAAGTCCCCATCGGGCCCGGTGCGCCAGGCTTGTCCACACCTTCTGGCCATTGACCACCCACTCGTCCCCGTCGGGCACGGCCGATGTGGCCAGGCCGGCCAGGTCCGAGCCGGCCCCGGGTTCGGAGAACAGCTGGCACCAGATGTCTTCGGTGGTGGCCAGCGGGCGCAGCAACCGCCGCTTGACATCCTCGGTCCGGGCGTGTTCGCGCACCGTCGGCGCCGCCATCCCGTAGCCCATCGGGTTCAACGCCAGCGGCACCGGACCGCCGGCGCCCTGCAGGATCCTGTCGGCGACCGCTTGCAGGCCGCGTGACACTCCAAGGCCGCCGAGGCCCTCAGGGAAGTGCACCCACGACAGCCCCGCGTCAAAACAGGCGCCAAGGAATTCGGGAATGGGGACGGATTTCGGATCGTGTTCTCGCGCGACCTGCTGCGCGAGCTCAGCCACCCGATCGGTATCAGCGACACTGCTCATTCCGTCAGAATAGAAAGGCAGTTTTCAGGCTTACTGCGCGCCCTGCGCGACTACAGCGTCCGGCACCGCCGGTCACGGCATGTAGTCGCGCAGAGCGTGCGATTCGTCGCGTGTGGCGATTACGCCACGTCTGCGTTGTTGCGCGCTTCGATTGCGGTCACGCTCTGGTCGAATGCCTTGCGCAGGACGCCTTTTCCGACGGAGCCGAACACAGCTGCCAGTGCGCGCCCGCGGAAGTTCTTGCCCTCGCGAACGATGACGACGTCGACAGCGGTCTTTCCGTCGAGCTGCGGTGTCAAGGTGTAGACGTAACCCGACGCGCCGCCCCAGAGATTGGAATCGGTGGTGGTGATCCGTACGCGGTTCGGCTCGGACCAGTCGTAGTGCAGGCGCTCCCAGACGCCGCCGGACCCTTCGGTGACATCGGCCTCGTGTGCGCCGAGGCTGTGCACCTTCAAGTACGAATCGGCACTGTTCTTGAACACCTTCTCCCGGCCGGGGCCGAAATCGGTGAGGCCGGCGATGAACTGCTCGGGAGTGGAAGTTGTCGCGTGATGGAAGCGGATGGTGCTCATGTCGTCCTCCGTGGTCCTTGAATGTTTGATGCTTGCGCCCACGTCAGCGCTCCCAGGGTGCGGCGGATTCCGCTACAGGCCCGATCAGAGGAGCCCTGGTCATCCTGGTGCCGGCGGGAACAGCCTTAGGATCGACGGGTGCCTGAGGTACTCGACGCGGTTCTGCTCGCCCACGGCGGTCTGGACACCTGGCGGCAGTTCAGCCGGGTTCAGGCGACGATTGTCACCGGAGGGCAGCTGTGGGGCATCAAGGGCCAGCCGCAGGATCCCGACCCGAGGCAGATGAGCGTCGCACTGGATCGCGAGTGGGCCTCGGTGCGGCCGTTCGGTGCCGACGACCAGAAGACGGACTTCACGCCGCAACGTGTTGCCATCGAAAAGCTGGATGGCCAGGTGGTTTTGGAGCGGTATGACCCTCGCGAGTCATTTGCCGGGCATGAATTCGCCACGCCATGGGATCCGCTGCAACGCGCCTACTTCAATGGCTACGCGATGTGGACCTACCTCACCACTCCGTTTCTGCTTGCGCTGGAAGGTGTTGCCGTGCAAGAGATCGCGCCCGTCGAAGACGGCGGCCAGACGTGGGTCGGGCTGCAGGCAACATTTCCACCCGAGATTGCCAGTCACTCCACGGTGCAGGAGTTCTACTTCGGCAGCGACGACTTCCTGCTACGCCGCCACGACTACCGCGTCGAGGTGGCGGGAAGTTTTCCCGCCGTCCAGTACACCTACGACATCGTCGAAGCGGACGGCATCAAACTTCCGTCGATACGCAGGGCCTACCGGGCAGACGACGACGGACACGCGCTGGCTGATCAGTTGATGGTCGCGATCGATCTGAGCGAGATCCGCTTCTCTTAGAAGCATCGGGCGCGTGCCAGACTTAAGGCATGGCCGCGCTCTCGGCAGTGGTATTCACGCTGAGCTGGTGGCTGGGCCTGTACCTGGTGGCGCGTGATCCTCGCAAACCGGTGCTGGTTCTCGCGGCAATGGGGCTGACGAGCTTTGCCACAGTCGTGGCACTCGACGCGGTGCGGCTCACCAGTACTGCGCACGCTGAGCTGCTCAGCCGCATCGAGATCTACCTGGTCGCGGCGCCTGCGATCGCATGGTTCGCCGTACTCGTGGAACTCTCGCGGCCGTCTGAGAGCTGGCGCAGCAGGATCGGCGAGGTCCTGCTGATTGCGGCGGTTGCCGTCGGTGCGCTGGCCGGCGCGGCAATGGCCGGAGATGTGAACGGGCCGCTGCGCGCCGGCCACTGGGTGATGTTCGCGGTGATCTCGCTGTCGACGCTCGGGGCGATGGTGGTGTCAGTCGTCAGACGCATGCAACCGGGGCCGGTGGCCGGGTTCGTGATCGTCGCGACGCTGTTCTTCGCGCTGAGCAACGCGATACTGATCATTCCGCTCGGGCTGGTGCCGAGCTGGCTCGCACTCGCGTCCACGGGCTGCGATGTCGCCGTGCTGGGCCTGGCGGTGGCGCTGTGGGACGCCTTCGACGAGGGGCACGCGCTTCGCGCCGACATGCTTCGGTCGTTCGCCGCGACCGGTGTCGTGGTCGTGCTGTTCGGAGGGCAGGCGCTGATCGGGCTCGCCGTCATCGCTCCGGAGGGCGCCGGCAGGACCGCGGTGACGGTGCTCATGTTCACCAGCCTGGGCCTGGCAATCGCGATCCACGTCTTCTCAGACCGGCTCGCCGGGCTGCTGGACCGGGTGGCGTTCTGGAAATCCCCTGCTTTGCGTGCCGACCGGGCGGCGTTGCGCAGCACCGGCGCGGCACTGCCGCTGCGGCGGTCCGGCCAGCTTGACGACATCGACGACGACGCGTTCGCCCGTCTCACCCGTCGCGCGCTGGGGCACTACGGCGATCTGTCCAAGCTCGTCGCCAGCCCGCTGACGGCGCTTGCCGAGATCGACGACCGGCTGGCGCGCAGAGGCGCGCCCGATCAGCCGCTCGAGCGGGCCAACGAGTTGAAGGCGCTGCTGGCCGACAAGATCGCCGGGCTCAAGCCCCGCGACGGCGGCGACTTCGGCACGACGGACGAGTGGCGTTACTACAACGCGTTGTACTTCCCCTACGTCGTCGGCGTGCGGGCGTATGCGCAGAACGCGACCGCGGCGGGGCTCGACCCGGTGGCACGCCAGGCGTGGCAGTGGTTCGTTACCGAGGTGCCGCAACGATCGCTGCACAACTGGCAGAACGCGGCCGCCCGGCTGATCGCCGCCGATCTGCGCGGCCGCGTAACTGTCGCGCAGTCCTGATCTCGTCCGCCCCGCTCGAGTCTGAAAATTCTGCGACGACACGCCGAAGAGGCCCGCAGAGGTTTCAGATTGGCCTAGTCGATCGGGTGGCGGCCGCGCTGTCGTTCCTGGTCGAGATAGTCGCCGGCGAATTTGCCGACGTGGCGGGGCAATTGCCCCGCGGCGACGTCGGCCAGCGTGGTCTTCTCGAGGACCGAGCGCATGCTCGCACGCAGCGCCCGCCAGACGTCGGTCAGTGCGGCGGTGGCACCGGAGTACGGCAGGTCCCCGAGTCCGGTGTCGTGCACGCTGGCGAGCGGGCCGTCAATGGACCGCAGCACGTCAGCGATGCTGATCGCAGCGGCGGGACGGGCCAATGCGTACCCGCCGTCGCGGCCGCGGTGGCTCTTGACGAGGCGGTCGTTGCGCAGGACGGAGAGGATGTCGACGAGAAACTGAGGCGGGATGCCTTGTGCCTGGGCCAGTTCCTCGGTCTTGACGAGAACACCGTCGTCGACGCTCGCCAACTCGACCATTGCCCGGACGCCGTACTCGGCTTTGGCCGACATTCGCATCGGCAAATTCTTTCACCCCGCCGTCACGGCAAGCACCGCGTCGGCCAGCTCGGGTCGGCAGATGACGATGTCGGGCAGAAGGGGGTCACGCCGGTTGTACTCGAGCGCCGAGCCGTCGATCCGCGAGGCGTGCAGGCCCGCAGCCCTCGCCACGGCGACCGGCGCGGCGTTGTCCCACTCGTACTGGCCGCCGGCGTGCACGTAGACATCGGCGATTCCCTGCACCACCGAGGCGACTTTCGCACCTGCCGAACCCATTTCGACGAGCGTGCCGCCGAGGCGGTCACGGACCTCAAGCGCAATCGCCGGCGGCCTGGTGCGCGAGACGACGATCCGGGGCTTCACCGGCGCCGGGGGCGGCGAGGGTACGTGCGGCGTGGCCAGCGTGATCCCCTGTGCCGGAAGGGCAACCGCGCCCGCGACGAGTTCACCGGATTGCCAGAGCGCAACGTGCACGGCCCAGTCCTCGCGGCCCAGCTCGGAGAACTCGCGGGTCCCGTCCAGCGGGTCGACGATCCACACCCGCTCGGCGGACAGTCGGACAGGATCGTCGATCCCTTCCTCGGACAACACCGCATCGCCCGGGCGCTCGGTAGCCAGTGCCTCCATCAGATAGTCGTGGGATCGCTTGTCACCAGCAGCTTTTCGTTCACTCTCCGTGGCACCGGCGAGTTCTTCGCGCACCCGCAGCAACAGCTGCCCGGCGTCGGTGGCCAGTCGCGCGGCCAGTTCATGGTCAGTCACTGAAGATGTCTGCTCTTCGCCCAAGTGGCTCATCGCAGTTGTCTGCTCTTCGCCCAAGTGGCTCATCGCTGCTCGGCAATCACGAGTTCGATGATCCGCTGGGCGAGCTCATCAAGTGTGCGGTCGGGTGTGAGGATCAGGTCCGGATTCTTCGGCCGCTGGTACGGGCTGTCGATGCCGGTGAAGTGTGTGATCTCACCCGAACGGGCCTTCTTGTAGAGCCCCTTCGGATCTCGACGTTCGCACTCGGCCAGCGGCGTGTCGCAGAACACCTCGAAGAACGGCACGCCCGATTCCTCGGATATCCGGCGGGCCAGCGCGCGGTGCTCGGCCAGCGGGCTGATCGCCGGCACCAGGACCACCTGCCCGGCCTCGGCCAGCAGAGTGGCGACATGCGCTAGTCGGCGAAGGTTCTCGGCACGGTCGGCCATGCTGAAACCCAGGTCGGCGTTCAGGCCGTGCCGAAGGTTGTCGCCGTCGAGAACGTAAGCGGGACGGCCCGATTCGAGAAGCCGACGCTCGGCCAGCATCGCCGCCGACGACTTGCCCGAGCCGGACAACCCGGTGAACCAAAGCGTGACGCCCTGCGACAGCCGATCCGCGTGACTCACCAGCGACTGGTGCTTAACCGTGTTCGGACTCGAGGCGCGCACGGCGGCGTCACGTGCCGAGACGTCACGGAAGACCATTCCCGCGGCGACCGTCCCATTGGTCGTCGGGTCGATGAGGATGAACGAGCCGGTGCTCGCATTGCGGGAATATTCGTCGAGCATCAGCGGGACCTGGGTGCGCAGCGTGACACGGCCGAGTTCGTTGAGCTTCAGGGCCGTTGCGCTTTTGTCGCGGTGCAGGGTGTTGACGTCGAGCCGATACTCCAGCGCCGTCACCCGAGCCCGCGTGGTCTTCGTGGTCTGCTTGATCACGTAGTCGCGGCCGGGTTCCAGCGCCGCACCGTCGGCCATCCAGCAGACCGTCGCGTCGAACTCCTGGGTGACCTTCGGCTGGTTGTTGAGCCGGGCAATCACGTCGCCGCGCGAGATGTCGATGTCGTCGGCTAGGCTGACAGATACCGCCATCGGCGGAAAGGCCTCTGCCACAGGGCCGGTCGGCGACTCGATTGCCGCGATGCGGCTGGTCTTTCCGTTCGGCAAGACGATCACCTCGTCGCCGACAGCCATGACGCCACTGGCGACGGTGCCTGCGTAGCTTCGGTGGTCGTGGTGATCGCTTGTCTGGGGCCGGATCACGTACTGGACCGGAAAGCGCACGTCGACCAGGTTGCGGTCGCCGGCGACGTAGACGTCTTCGAGATGTGACAGCAGCGCGGGCCCGTCGTACCACGGCGCGTTGTCGGACTTGGTGACGACGTTGTCGCCGTTAAGCGCCGAGATGGGGATCGTCGTGACGTCGTGTACGTCGAGTCGTGCTGCGAAATCGTGGAATTCGCTGCGGATACTCTCGAACTTGTCTTCGTCCCAGTCGACCAAGTCCATCTTGTTTACGGCGAGGACGATGTGGCGCACACCGAGCAGTGAGGCGAGGAACGCGTGTCGGCGTGACTGCTCGAGCAGCCCGTGACGTGCATCCACGAGAACGATCGCCAGGTGCGCTGTCGAGGTGCCGGTAACCATGTTGCGGGTGTACTGGACGTGCCCCGGCGTGTCAGCGATGATGAATTTCCGCTTGGCAGTGGAGAAGTAGCGGTAGGCGACGTCGATCGTGATGCCCTGTTCGCGCTCGGATCGGAGCCCGTCGGTGACGAGCGCAAGGTCGGTGTAGTCGTTACCGCGTTCCTTCGACGTGCGCTCCACCGCGGCGAGCTGGTCTTCCATCACGGCCTTGGAGTCGTAGAGCAGCCTGCCGATCAGCGTGGACTTTCCGTCGTCGACCGAACCGGCGGTAGCGATGCGCAGTAACGTCGCCATCTATTTATCCCGTCGCTTCGCTCGCCCCATTTAGAAGTACCCCTCCCGCTTGCGGTCCTCCATGCCGGCTTCGGAGATCCGGTCGTCGGCGCGGGTGGCGCCGCGCTCGGTGAGCCTGGAAACGGCTGTCTCGGCGATGATTTCGTCGACGGTCGCCGCGCTGGATTCGACGCAGCCGGTGCAGGTGACGTCGCCGACGGTGCGGAATCGCACGGTGGTCTCGAAGACCTCCTCTTCGGCGGTCGGCTGCATGAAGGGGTGGACAGCCAGCAGCATCCCGTCGCGGGCGAACACTGGCCTGCGGTGGGCGTAGTAGATCGCGGGCAGCGTGATGTCCTCGGCGCCGATGTAGGACCAGATGTCGTATTCGGTCCAGTTGGACAGCGGGAACACCCGGATGTGCTCACCTTTGCTGTGGCGGCCGTTGTAGAGGTTCCACAGTTCTGGCCGTTGGCCTTTCGGGTCCCACTGCCCGAACTCGTCACGGAATGAGAACACGCGTTCCTTGGCGCGGGCCTTCTCCTCGTCGCGACGCGCGCCGCCGAAGGCCGCGTCGAACCTGTTCTCCCGGATGGCCCGCAACAGCGTCACGGTCTGCAGGGGATTGCGCGACGGCCCGTTGTCGACGACCCGCCCTGCGTCGATGTCGTCCTGAACGGATGCCACCACGAGCCGGATCCCGGATTGTGCGACCAGGTGGTCGCGGGTGGCGATCACCTCGTCGAAGTTGTGGCCCGTGTCGACGTGCATGACTGGGAATGGGAGGCGGGCCGGGCGGAACGCCTTGAGCGCGAGGTGCAGCATCACGATCGAGTCCTTGCCGCCGGAGAACAGCAGCACCGGCCGCTCGAACTCCGCGGCGACCTCGCGGATGATGTGGATCCCTTCGGCTTCCAGGTGGCGCAGATGGCTGAGTTCGTAGCGCCCGGGCTCGAGCTGGGAGACGGCTGAGGTCATTGGTACCTCGTAATGTTGGTCAGATTGGTCATATTTACAGGCTTAGCCTTATAAAACCAGACGAGGGACGTGTCGTCAATGTTCGGACGCTTACCAAGAATCCGCCAAGGCCTAGGGCGCAACCTCTACGAAACCGGCTCGGGTCGAGCCGACGAGAACGAAAGGAACCATCATGAGACGTCTATTGGTAGGGATGGCCTTCGGAGCCCTGCTTGCCGGCGGCCTGGGTGTAGCCGGCTTGGGACCTGCGGCAGGTATCGCGCACGCCGACCACGCGTGCACCAACAGCGGAGTCTGCAACAGCCTGTGGTGCCCGGGACAACATCTGCCCTTCTCTGCGCACAAGGGCGCAGCGTTGTCGCCGTCGGAAGTCAACTGGGACACGAACGTTTGCCACTGGTGGTTCTTCGATTTCACCGATCACTATGGCGGCGAGCCGGTGGGTGCTTACGGCCTCAAAGAAGGGGAGCCCGTCGCTGCGTGGGGCTGGTGATCGCGTGCGTCCGACACCGGTCAGTGGTGCGTAGTGAGGTGCTTGACGCGTGCGAACAGGCGGTGCTTGGGCTCCGATCCGTTCTCCGATTCGATGATCGCCCGCACGGTGCGCCGGCAGCGGCCGCACTGAGACCCCGCGCCGCACGCGTTGGCCACCTGCCGTGACGTCGAGGCACCGGCGTCGACGGCATCGCGCACCGCCTCGGTGGTGATGCCCAGACACAGGCAGACGTACATCGGCGCAACCCGTCAGCTCGAATAACGGTGGATAGGTAAGGCTAGCTTAATGGCGCCGGGCGGGGTCCGTCTACTGTACTGAAGGTCTTACGATAAGCCTCTCGTAAGCCGCGGCGCACCGACTAGAGTCGGCCTGTGGTTTTTGAGGGAAGCGCTGAGAAACGCGCGGTGGTAGTCGGCGGTGCGTCGGGCATCGGCTGGGCGGTCGCGAAAGGTCTGGCCGCCGAGGGTTGCCACGTGACCATCGCAGATCTGAACACCGAAGGCGCCGCAGCGAGGGCGAACGAAGTCGGGGCACCGCATGACAGCGGGGCCGTCGACGTCACGGACGAGGACTCTGTGGCGGCGCTTTTCGGCCGCACCGGACCGCTCGACATCGTCGTGAACACCGCCGGGATCGGCGGCGTCGGACGCATCACCGAGCTCCCGCTCGAGCAGTTCCGTGCGATCGTCGACGTCTGCCTGATCGGTGGCTTCCTCGTCACCAAACACGCCGGGCAGCATCTGCGTGACGGCGGCGTCCTCGTCAACATCACGTCACTGAACGCGCGCCTGGCCGCCCCGGGGATGAGCGCCTACTGCGCGGCCAAGGCCGGGCTGGCGATGCTGACCCAGGTCGCCGCGCTCGAGCTCGCGCCGCGCGGCATCCGGGTCAACGCGGTGTCGCCCGGGTTCGTCGACACCCCGCTGACCGAGGGCGTGAGCCTGGTGCCCGGCGCCCTCGAGGAGTACGTCGAGAACACTCCGCTGGGCCGCGTCGGCACGCCGCGGGACGTCGCCGACGCGGTGCTGTTCCTGTGTTCGGACAAGGCGGGCTGGATGACCGGTGAGGTGATCGACCTCAACGGCGGTGCTCACCTCAAGCGTTATCCGGATGTGTTGGCGCATGTCGATCGATTGATGTCGGCGACGTGACGGCGTTGCGCGGACAACAGGCGATCGTCACCGGTGGTGGGTCCGGGATCGGCGCCGCCCTGGTGCGGGCGCTGACCGCGCTCGGAGCCGACGTGCTGTGCACCGACGTCGACGTCGACGCCGCCAAACAGAGCGCCACCGCAGCACCCGGACCCGGGACCGCGACCGCTGAGCACCTCGACGTCACCGACGCCGCAGCGGTGCAGGCGGCAGTCGACGGTGTCGTCGCTCGCGCCGGCCGGCTGGACTTCATGTTCAATAACGCGGGCATCGTCTGGGGCGGCGACACCGAACTACTGACGCTTGAGCAATGGAACGCGATCATCGACGTCAACATCCGCGGCGTCGTGCACGGGGTGCTAGCCGCCTATCCCTTGATGATTCGGCAGGGCCACGGACACATCATCAACACCGCGTCGCTGGCGGGCCTTGTGCCCGGGGGGCGTCTGGTCAGCTACTCCATGACCAAACACGCCGTGGTCGGGCTGTCGCT
>NZ_JAVHWM010000036.1:0-4373 GCF_032159765.1 Mycobacterium sp.
AGGGCGCGCGCGTTGGTGAAGCCGTCGGCGTATCTGAAGCGGATGAATGAGTTCTTGACCAAGTTCCAGCGCCCGTACCGTCGCAGCGTCGTGACAGCGTCGTCGGCGGAGAGCTCGTCGCCGGAGATGGTGGTCGTCTCCGGCACGCGCATCGCAGTGCTCATCTCAGGCTCCTTCGTTAGGCCGCTGTCGCCACCGGCTCTGGCACGCGGATGACCAGAGCGCCGGGCTGGATCCGCGCGTCAAGATTTCGCCCGTTGTCGATGACCTCACCGTCGATCTGCCGGGGCACGATCCGATCGGCCTCGACGAGGACCCTGCGGCCACGGAAGCGTTCGAGGTGCGGATGCTGTTTGCGATCGCGGCGAAAGACCCGCCACGCCAACTGGATCCACTCGCGCAACGTCCGCGGTGCGACGACGACCACGTCGAGCAGTCCGTCGTCGACCGCTGCATCCGGCAGCAACTCGAGACCGCCCTGCAGCCGTCCGACATTGCCGACCAACACCGTGCGGGCCTGCCGGCGCAGCGGAGGGCCGTCATCGATGCGCAGCTGCACCTGCATCACCGGGTCGCGCAGGTGCCGGAGGCCGCTGAATACATAGGCAGGCCAGCCGGCAAGTTTTTTCAAACCTTCAGAGGCGTCGGCCATCATCGCCGCGTCGAAGCCGATGCCGGCCATCACTGAGAACAACTGGTCGCCGACCCGGCCGAGGTCGATGCGCCGGTCTTCACCGTTGACGGCCACGGCGAGGGCGTCGGCGAGCTCGATCGGCACGCCGAGGTTGCGGGCGAGCAGGTTGCCGGTGCCGAGCGGGAGGAGCGCGACCGGCACGTCTGTGCCTGCCAGGGTGCCGAGGCAGGCCATTATCGTGCCGTCACCGCCGCAGATCGCGACCAGTTGAACACCAGCCGCCACCGCGGCCTCGGCCATGCCGGCGCCCGGATCGTCAGGCGTGGTCTCCAGCCACATGGGCGTCGACCAACCGGCAGCGGGCATGGTTTCCTCAACGGCCTCACGCAGGGCCGATACATCCGCCGTCGCGGGATTGAGGATTATCGCGGCACGCTTCATCGAGTCACCAGACTCGTGTCGGCGTCAACGGCGGCGTCGCGCCGGCCGCCGCAGTCATGGGTACGCACATACAAGATCACGACGGTCAGCCAGATCCCGCCGAGCAGCCCACCGGCGAGCACATCCGTCGGGTAATGCATGCCGCGATACACGCGGCTGACGGCAATGGTCAGCGGCACCGCCGCGCACACGAGGACCGCTACAACGTGCATCCACCGATGCCGGGTATGCCAGAGGATGATCGCGGCGACCGAGCCGTAGAAGCACACGGCGGCGGCGGTGTGGCCTGACGGGAACGATGAAGTGGGCGGTGCTGCATCAAGTTTCGGCACGTTCGGCCGCGGGCGATCGATGAGAAGTGTCGTCGCCACGAAGATGCTCGTCTCCCCGACCACCGCGTAGATGACGACCAGTGACTCGCGCCACCGGCCGAACTTCCACCGGAAAGCCACAGCGGCGATTGCTGTCAGAACCACGATCGTCGTCGTCTCAGACAGCGACGTGATGAGCTTGCTCTCCGAGATGCCCTCCTGCTGGCGATACTCCACGAGCCGTCTCGGCACATCGGCATCCCATCTCCCGATCGCTGTGGACGGCAGCACCTCGGTGACGAGGTATCCCAGCCCCACCATCGCCGCAACGAGGCAGACGGCCGGAACGATAAGCCACGCGACATCCCGGGCGATGCTGGCAAAACCGGATCTGCGCACGTATAGGAGATACCCCCGCAGCCGTTAATTTATCCTCGGCCCGATTGGTTGCTCCTTGGTGCCGACCTCGGCCGGCCGCTCGACCGGTTGCCCCGTCTCCCGCCGCCATGCGACGTACGCCGAGGTCGTCACGGCCACCCAGCCGATGCCGAGCGTGATGCCGGCCAGGACATCGCTGACGAAATGGACGCCGAGCACGACACGGGCGAGCGCGACGGCCCCGACGATCAAGACGGCGGCGATCACAGCGGCCACCCGTCCGCGGCGCGACAGGAAACGAAGGCTGATCAACAGCAGCAGGCAGCAGCCGACTGTCGCGCCCAGCGCGTGACCGGAAGGAAACGACGACCCGGGCGCCGACGAGACCGGATCCGGTAGCACTGGGCGGGCTCGCCCGACGATCTCCTTCAGCGCAAAACCGAGCGCCGCACCGCCGAAGACGGTGGTGACGAGCCACGCCGCGTGGCGCCGTTCGCCGTTGACCACGTACACCACCGCGATCACCGTGAGCACAACGCGGAACACGTTCGGGTCGAACACATCGCTGACGACCTCGGCCGTCTTCGCCAACTCGGGCCGATCGGAGTCGATCTGATTGAAAGCCTCGGCAGCCGCGGTATCGAGTCTGCGCAGCGGCCCCCAGCCCCCGCGAACGAGCAAGAGCAGCATCGCGAACGTGACCGCGGCGATGAGCGTGCCAACCAGGCCCGCGCCCAACCGCAGCCCGAAGCGCTCGTCGGCCACGGCCAGATGGCGGTCTATCGTGCGCCTCAGCCCGTTCGCCATGCCTTTTCGTGTTCCCCGGCCTGCGGCCCCGTACACCCGTCAGGACGGTCGAGTGAGCGCAACGCGGCCGACTTCCTCCAGCGCATCCGAGCCACGCGGCTGCTCGAAAAGCACTTCGGCGTTGCGGCCGTCGACGTGCATCGTGGCGATGGTGTTTCCGAACAGTGGGCCGCAAGTGTTCGCCCACGACAATGGGAGCGGGGGGACGCCGTGTCGGCGTGCCCACCATCGGGCGACCGTCGCCGCGGGATGTGACCAACTCAGTGTGAACGCCGGTTTGAGGAACAGCGGCACATAGTTGTTCATCGGCGAGCACACCAGTTGATGCACCGCGGCGCCCGGCGACTGAACAGATTCACCCGCCCACTCGGCGCGCGCGGCATAACAGTGGTGCACGTCCCCGGAGAGCACGCTGACTGTCGCGGGTCCGTCGGGATGGCCTGCGACGCGGGCGATCATTTCGGCCAATCGCACGAATGACTTGTAGAAAGCGGGCCAGTGTTCTAAATCGACTGCCCTGCGGGTCTTTTCGGCAAGCCTCCCGCGTAGGCCGGGCCGGTCGGCGTTCCGCTCATTGACCGCCTCCAGGTCTCCGATGGCGGGCGGCATCAGCCACGGCACCGACGTGGCCAGCATCAAATGATCCAACTCGGCGAGACCGTCGGTGGCCTGCGTCTCCAGCCATCTGAACTCGCGGTCCCCGACCATCATGCGTTCTCCCGAGTCGAGGATTCGACCGTTACGTGAGTCGATCATGATGAGCCGGCTGCGGCCGAGGTCCCATCGATAGCTGAACCTGATGCCCTTGTTGCGGTCCACCTCTTTGTCGGCACGGTCGGCCAAATCGACGAGCTGCGCCCAGGTGTCGCCATCCGTCGTAACCAGGCGCTGATAGTCCTCGTCGTCGGCCAACTCAGCCGGGCTCATATTGCCCAGGTGCTGATACACCCAGTAGGACGCCAGCCCGGCTCGGATCCGCTCACGCCACCACGGCTTCTCGTTCATGTCCGCACGCCAGGATTTCGACGTGTTCCAGTCGTCCCTGATGTCGTGATCGTCGAAGATCATCGCGGTGGGAACCGTGGACATCAGCCATCTGATCTCGGGGTCGCCCCACGAATGGCGGTACAGCCGTTCGTATTCGGCGAAGCTCACCACCTCGTCCGGCGGGCGCTGGCCACGCCGATTCCTACCGGTTCGGCGGCCTGCCAGGCGTCGCCTCAACTCCGGCGTGAGTTCGTCGGCGTACAACTGGTCGCCGAGCAGAATGAGCGCCTCGGGCCAGTCGTCGATCGGCTGCGTGGCCATCCGGGTGGCGTATACGTCAAGCGCGTCGCGCTCGAGCCTGGAGTCGACCTTCTGATCGCCGGTCTTGGGGTATCGACACGATCCGAAGATCGCCTGCAGTCGGTGCGTCGACGCGGGCCCGCGGGTGCGGATGACGCTGGGCGGGAACGGCGAGTCCGCAAGCGGCCAGACCCGTTTTCCGTCGACCTTGACGTCATATTCGGTGACGGTGTCTGGGGTCAGCCCGGTCACCGCGACGAGAGCGAAGTGATGATCCTGGACGGCGAACGTCCGCGCAGAGCAACCGAGGACCTCAACCGTTGCCGCGCTCTCTGTTTGCACCCACACCAGCGCGGTGGTGTCAGAAACGTGCCGTAGGGCAGGGCCGAGCAAGAGTGCCACCGAATCACCCTACGTACACTGGCGTTGCCGTCTTTGCTCCGTCAAATACTTCTGCATGGTTGCGGCAGTCGGCTATCCAGCTACCGGAGGCGCCTCTGTGGATGCCGCCGCAG
>NZ_JAVHWM010000229.1:0-2692 GCF_032159765.1 Mycobacterium sp.
GGCGTGAAGGGCTTCGCGTTCACGCTCGGCCTGACCACCCTGATCGACCTGCTGGTGGTCTTCATCTTCACCAAGCCGATCGTCACGCTCCTGGCCCGGACCGACTTCTTCGGGCACGGACACAAGCTGTCCGGTCTCGACCCCGAGCACCTCGGCGTGGAGCGGTTGCCGGGTCAGATGAAGCCGTCCGCCCGGCCGGCCAAGAAGACGACACCGAAGCCCGTCGGAGGGGAGGTCTGATGTCGAAGTTCGGATCCATCGGCGCCCGGTTGCACCGCGGCGAGGTCTCCTACGACTTCATCGGCAAGCGCAAGCTCTGGTTCAGCATCTCGCTCGTAGTGGTCGCGATCTCCCTGATCGGGCTGTTCACCCGCGGACTGGCGCTCGGTATCGAGTTCAAGGGCGGCGTCGAGTACCAGACCAACGTCAATGTCACCTCCTCGACCGTGCAGAACTTCACCGACGTGGTGAAGGCGACCAACGCCAAGAACCTGGGTGACCCCCTCGTCACCACCGTCGGTGGCAACAAGGTCCGGATCCAGACCCGGCCGCTCAGCCAGGCCGACGTCAACAATGTGAAGGCCGCGATCGCCAAAGAGGCCGGCGTCTCCGTCGACGCGGTGAACAGCTCGCAGATCGGCGCCTCCTGGGGCGGCCAGATCGCGAACAGGGCGATCATGGCGCTGGTCGTCTTCCTCTTCCTGGTGTTCCTGGTGATCTGGATCTACTTCCGAGAACCGAAGGCGTCGATGGCCGCCATCCTGGCGCTGATCCACGACGTCCTGATCACCGTCGGCGTGTACGCCCTGATCGGGTTCGACGTCACCCCGTCGACCGTGATCGGCGTACTGACGATTCTCGGCTACTCGCTGTACGACACGGTGGTCGTCTTCGACAAGGTCCGGGAGAACACCCGCGGCATCACCGGCTCGAACCGCTACACCTACAGCGACGCGGCCAACCTGGCCGTCAACCAGACCATCGTCCGGTCGATCAACACCACGTTGATCGCGCTACTGCCGGTCGGCTCGATCCTGGTGGTCGGTACCTGGGTGCTCGGAGCGGGTCCGCTGAAGGACCTGTCGCTGGCGCTGTTCGTCGGTATCGCAGTCGGTGCCTACTCGTCGATCTTCATCGCCCCGGCACTGCTGGCCACCTTCAAGGAGCGCGAGCCGGGCATGCAGGCCCTGCGGCGCCGGGTGACGGCGAAGCGGGCCGGCCAGGGTGTCACCACGACGGCCTCCGGTACGCCGGTGCCGGTCGCGGCCACCGCGGGTGGCACTGCTGCGGTCAGCAAGGAACCTCGCAAGCAGGACCGCCTGGCCGGTGGCTCACCGGTGATCTCGAACCGGCCGATCAAGTCGACCAGTTCCGCCGGTCGGCCTCAGCCGAGCCGCAAGCCGCGATCCAAGCGCGGTAAGTGAGCCGGCCGGTGCGTTCGCTGGACGAAGTGCTGAAGTCCGGTATCCGCGACATCCCGGACTATCCGCAGGTCGGGGTGGTGTTCAAGGACATCACCCCGCTGCTGGCGGACCACAGCGGCTTCAGCCAGGTGGTCGAGGCGCTAGCCGCCTCAGGCCGGGACTCCGACGGCAATACGGTCGTCGACAAGGTGGTCGGGATCGAGGCCCGCGGCTTCATCCTGGCCGCACCAGTCGCGCTTGCTCTCGGTGCGGGGTTCGTCCCGGTCCGTAAGAAGGGCAAGCTGCCCGCTGCAACCTACGAGGAGTCGTACTCGCTGGAGTACGGCGAGGCGACGATCGAGGTCCACCAGGACGCGTTCGAGCCTGGTGAGCGGGTGCTGGTGGTCGACGACGTACTGGCCACTGGTGGCACGGTCGAAGCCTGCCTGCGGCTGGTACGACGCTGTGGGGCGACCGTGGTGGGAACGACGGTACTGATCGAGTTGTCCTTCCTGCCGGGCCGTGAGCGGCTCGCGGGGGAGAAGTTGACCGCGCTCGTCACTGTCTGAAGTCGCCAGACTGCTTCACCGCCATGCCCGGAGACGCCGTCAGCGTGTTGTCCACAGGCGGGTTCAGCCAGCTTGGCCCGTTCCCCCTAGACTGGTGGTCTGTCAGCGGAGGGATACAACGTGGGCGAAGACCCGGCGATGACTTCAGCGGTACCAGGCATCGTGCCGCACGAGCCTCCGCGCACGCCTGCGAGCCGCCCGGTGGCCAGTCCTTCGCCGGCTGCCGCCGCAGCACCGCCGTCAGCTCAGCCGCCGCGGATCGCCCCGGCCCGGGTCCGGGCCCGGCTGGCCCGCCTCGGTGGCACCCGTCACCCGAACCGGGCACCGATGCTGGAGCCGCTCTTCCGAGTGGTCCGGGCAACCCACCCCAAGGCCGATCTGGCGATTATCGAGCGCGCCTACCGGATGGCTGAGAAGTACCACACGGGCCAGCTCCGCAAGAGCGGCGACGCGTACATCACGCACCCGCTCGCGGTGGCCACCATCCTCGCCGAGCTGGGCATGACCGCCCCGACGCTGTGCGCCGCGCTGCTGCATGACACGGTCGAGGACACCGACTACACGCTGGATGAGCTGACGAAGGACTTCAGCGAAGAGATCGCGATGCTGGTCGACGGTGTGACCAAGCTGGACAAGGTCAAGTACGGCGAGTCCGCCCAAGCCGAGACGATCCGCAAGATGGTCGTCGCGATGGCCAAGGACATCCGGGTACTGGTGATC
>NZ_JAVHWM010000048.1:0-5832 GCF_032159765.1 Mycobacterium sp.
GGCGAAACCGGCGTCTTCGGCGGCCCGGCCGTCGGCGAGCACTCCGGACAGCCGCTCATTCGGTGGGCGTTGTCGGTCGGTGCCAACCATCAATCCCAGGCGCATCGGCGCCTCCTGTCACGGCACATAGCGGTCCCATTCGTAGGGCACGACGGGATGAAACGGAGCGGCGAAATGCTGCGCGGCCCACATACATACCGACTCCGCGGCGATCTTGCTGAAGCTGTAGTTCGCCCGCGACGGCACGCCGGGGCCGTCGGACTCCTTCAAAGGGCGACGGCCCTGATAGCCGTACACCGAGCCGGTCGAGCAGAACACGAACCCCTTGGCAGCGCGGCAGTGATGCAGCAGTTCGCCCGAGTTGTGCGCGTTCGTCGTGACGCACTGTTGCCAGTCGCCTGCTCCGACGTCGACGGCGGCGTGGAACACGTAGGTGAAATCCGTGGGGACCATCGAGAAGTCGCCGGTGGACATGTCGAGCCTGACCGGTGTGATCCCAGCGGCGACGAGCGTCTTTTCGTCGCCGGGATTCCGCAGCCGGGCCGCGCCCCAGACCTCGTTGTGTTCGGTCAGCGCCCGGGCGATCGGAAACGCGATCTTGCCCGTCGCGCCGGTGATGAGGATCTTCTCTCCGTTGAGCATCACACCTCCTGCCGCCGCGCCGCGTCAGTCTATAAAGTACTTGATACCTTCTGGCGGCGATCGGCGGTCTGGCCAAACTCCTCGGGTAGGGTGCGCGCATGGCCAGCGCGGTGCCTCTTGGTCGGCAGCTTGCGCTGCTTGCTGCGCGGCACGGCGATCGGGTCGCGATCGTCCATGTGGACCCTGCGGGTGCCGAGCGTGAGATCTCTTGGCGAGAGTTGGACCGCCGGGCAAATCAAGTCGCGCGACTGCTCACCGAACACGGTGTCACCCAAGGTGGTTGGGTTGTCGTGGCGCTGCCGAACACGCCCGAACATTTCTTCGCTGATCTAGCCGCCTGGCGACTTGGGGCGACCGTACTTCCACTGCGCTGGGACCTGCCACGCTGGGACCGCGAGCGACTATTGGAGTTGGCGCGGCCCGCCGCGGTTGTCGCCGCGTGGGACGCCGCGCCCGAGGGCACGCTGTCAATCGACGACGTAAAGGCCTCGATAGCCCTCGACGACAGTGCGGTGGAAGACCGCATCGCGAATCCGGTGCGGGCCATCGCGACCTCCGGATCCACCGGCCAGCCCAAGCTGATCGTCAACCCTGTGCCGGGGGTGACGGGCGGCGACGCCATGATCCGAATGGCGGAAACGCTGGAGAGCGGTGAGGACACAACCGAATTGGTGATATCCCCGATCTATCACACCAATGGCTTCGCGTGCCTGCACCACCTCCTCGAGGGGCGGCGGCTGGTGGTGATGCAGAAGTTCGACGCTGCACTCGCTGTCGACCTGATCGAACGGCACCGCGTCAACTTTGCGATCATGGTGCCGACCATGTTGCAAAGAATCGCCGCGCTACCCGGCGTGCAAGAGCGCGACTTCTCAAGCGTGGAGTTCCTTCATTACGGTGGTGCGCCCATTCCGGAGTGGGTGGTGCACAAGTGGTTTGGGCTCGTCGGTCCGGAGCGCTTCATTTTCAGCTACGGTGGCACCGAAGGAATCGGCCTCACGATGGCGCGAGGCGACGAGTGGCTGAACCACCGTGGCACCGTCGGCAGCCCGGTGGGGTGCGACGTGAAGATCATCGGCGAGGACGGGCAGCGGGTGCCGCCCGGGTCAATCGGGCGCATTCTGATGCGCCACAACGACGGTTCGACACCATGCACCTATGTCGGCGCCGAGTTCGCAGTCGACGGCGAAGGTTTCGCGACGTTAGGAGACCTGGGATGGCTCGACGAGGACGGCTACCTGTTCATCGCCGATCGCCGGTCGGACATGATCGTCACGGGCGGCGCCAATGTCTTTCCCGCAGAGGTCGAACTCGCGCTTGCCGAGCACCGCGGGGTGGCCGACTGCGTGGTCGTCGGGATTGCTGATGCCGAGTGGGGCCAGCGCGTGCACGCCATCGTGGAACCCGCCGATCCCGCCGATCCGCCGACTGCCGAGGCCCTGCGTACCCATGTGCGGGAGCGGTTGGCCGCATACAAGGTGCCGAAGACGGTCGAGATCGTCGACCGGATTCCGCGCAACGACGCGGGAAAGCTCAGCAGGGCGGCGCTGGCCGGCGCACGGTCGCCAGCTGTATAAAGTACTTGATAAGCTCCTAGGTGAACTAGGAGGGCCATGCAGCTCACCCTTGGCGCCGAACTCGACGCATTCCGCGCGGAGTTCGGCGCGTTCGTCGACGAACACCTGCCGCCCGAGGCGGAGGTGGGGGAGAGGTCGCGGTCGAGTTCCCATGTGCCGCAATGGGCGCGGGCGTGGCAGCGGCTGCAGTTCGACCACGGCTGGCTGCTGCCCGGCAACCCTCCCGAGTTCGGCGGCCGTAGCGCAAGCGTTCTCGAGCAGTACGTGCACCGCGACGAACTCGCCCGGCGACGGATCTACCACAGCTTCAACCCGCAGGGTGTCGGCATCATCGCGGCGTCGATCCTGTCGTTCGGTACCGAGGAGCAGAAGCGGCAGTGGGCGGTGCCAATCCTGCGTGGCGAGATGACGGCGTCGCTAGGCATGAGCGAGCCCGGCGCCGGCTCGGACCTTGCCGGCCTGCGCACCCGCGCTGTGGAAGACGGCGACCACTTCGTGGTCAACGGCCAGAAGCTGTGGACGTCCGGCGCGCACGACGCCGACGTCCTGCTGACGTTCGTGCGCACCGATCCGTCGGTCGCGCCGCACGAGGGCATCAGCGTGGTGCTGATCCGCACCGACAGTCCGGGCGTGACTTGCCGTCCGTTCCCGCCGGTGTACGACCGTCACGCGCCCGACTTCAACGAAGTCTTCTTCACCGATGTCTCAGTGCCCGCCGAGAACCTGATCGGGCCGCTGAACGGAGGCTGGCTGGTGGCCAACGGCTCGCTTGGCCATGAGCGCACGATGATGTGGATGAACGTCGCGAACCGGCTGCGGGATCTGCTCGACGACTTCCATCCGAGGAGCGCCGTCGACCGCGACCACTACGCGACCTTGGCGATGGACCACATGGCGCTGCGGCTGCTCGGTTCGGCCGCGTTAGCCAAAGCGGCACGGGGCGAACGGGATACGGCCTCGGTGTCGGTGCTGAAGCTGCTGGGTACTGAGGCGGAGCAGAGTGCCGCGCGGCAGGCGCTGGAGGCGGCAGGTGCAGACGGTCTTGTCGACCCTGCGCTGACGGCACCCTTCAACCCGTACGGTCTGGACTTGTACACCGCCAGCTGGTTCGCGCGCTACACCGGAACCTTCGCGGGCACCACAGCCGGAGGAACCTCGGAGATCCAGCGCAACATCATCGCCCAGCGGGTGTTAGGGCTGCCGCGCTGACGGCGCGGGCAAGCACCACGTTGCGGTGCCAGCGGTTGTCCGCGGCGGGGTGCGTGTCCGCATCCCCCAAGTGCTGCCGATCTCTCTAACTCGACGGACCGGCACACCTGCATCGGGTCCTACCAACGACGGTCCTCGCGTCGCTGCGGTCCACCGGCCAGCGCGCGGCGGCGAGGCTTATTATCGAACCTGTTCACCGCGACCTCATCGGTTTGACACCTCGTCGACGGTAACAACGGCCGTTCGGTCGCGGACTCGCGCGATAGAAGAGTCGGACGGGGTCCTCTTATCTGTCGAGTACCGCCAATGGCTAGTTCTGCCACGAGGTCGCTGGTGATCGAACTAACCTCTGTCTCGGAGGCGGTGGGGCATGAGTAGATTTGCTGGTTTGCTGATCACACTGGGCGTCGGGGCGGCCGTACTTTCCGGCCAGGCGACTGCGGGAGCCGAGCCGTCAGGCTCATCATCCGACTCGTCGTCGGGATCCTCGGGAACGTCGTCGGCGGGTCATAGCGCGGACACCTCCGCGTCCGCGGGGTCTTCGACGCCGTCAACAGCGTCGGGCACCTCGCCGTCGTCGACACCTTCCGCCGGCTCGCAGACGGCATCGGCCGCGTCGGGGGCGGCTCCGAGTACCGGCGGTTCACCCGGTAAAACCAAGACGCCGACCGCGACGTTGGCGGTGCCTTCGATCCCTGAGCTGACGACCTCGCAGGGGTCGAATTCGCCGGCGACCACGTCGTCGACACCACCTCTGCTCAAACCCAGCGCCAGATTGCGCGCCGATGCCAATGCCAGAACGCCTCTGGCGAGGGAAACAAGGGTTATCTCGCGCGCTGCGTCGAACGACTCGGCACTCACATCGTCGAGAGTTGGTGACACGGATCTCGGATTTGAGACGGCACCGATCGCAGAGGTTGCGCCCTCATCGCTGCGGGCGAACATTGGTGATGCTCCCGTCGCGAGCGTGTCAGCGGCGGAACCTCCCGTGCATCCGCTGATCTCACCGCGGGCGGATTCCGCTCCGGTCGATCCCGCCGAGCCCGCCGCCGTGATCACCGGTGTGGTGGAGGGTCTCGTCACCGGTCTGCTCAATCCGTCAGCCGGCGACGATGCGCCGGAAGCACCGGCCGGTGCGCCGGCGGTGTGGTCGATGTTGGCGTTCGCGCGCCGCGAAATCGAGACCGCGCTCGCACCGCCGTCAGTCACCGACGCAGCGGTCGGCCTTCCGACGACGAGCCAGGCACTCGTCGTTGATCCCTCGGACGTACAGGTGCAGGCCTTTGTCAATACGTTGACCTATACCGCCCCTCCGGACCTGTTCGACCAGCTCACCGTGGTCGGCCTGCGGGTGGCGCGCGATGTTTTCCACTTTTTCGGCTTGGATTTCGGCGGCATCGTCGGTACGTTGCTGTCCAGCCAGGACCCGCCGTTCTTCCTGACCTTCGGCCTGACCGCACAGCAGACCCAATACGAGATATCGCCGGGAAACGTTTGGAAGGTTTGGACGTTCACCCCGCCTAATCCGACCGGCAAAACCGTGCTCGCCCTCCACGGCGGGGGCTTCATCCTCGAACCCAACATCGTGCACTGGATCGACTACACCCAGATGGCCCGTGACACCGGCGCGACCGTCATCGTCCCGATCTATCCACTGGCGAGCACCCCGGCGGGCTCCATCCTCAACGTCCAACCCGTGATGACGGACTTCATCTCCCAACAGATCGACCGGTACGGCGCCGAGAACGTCAGCATTTACGCCGACTCGGGAGGAGTGACCTACGCATTCGGGGCGGTACGCGAGCTGATTCTGCGCGGCGATTCGGTGCCGGCCAGCATGGTGCTCCTGTCGGGCCAGGCCGACTTCTCGGGGACCAATCCGGACATCAGGCTCATCGACGACCCGTTTTTCGATCCGGACAACGTCGACTTCTATCTCAACTATCACACCTTCGACGGCATCACCGACGGGAAGGACCCGCGGATCAGTCCGTTGTTCATGGAAACCGAAGTGCTGCAGGCGCTTCCGCCGACAACGATCTACGTCGGGGGGGTCGAGTTCCTGTTGCCCGACAATCTGCTGCTCTATCAGCGCGCGGTCGACATCGGCGCACCGATCTCGATGGTGGTGGGCACCGGATTGCCCCACGACTGGGCGCTCGGCGGCCTGCGGACCTATTCGCAAACACCGGTGGTGCGTCCCGACATCTATCGTCAGCTCGGCTTGCTGCCTGACCAGTCGCCGGCTACCTCGTCAGCGCTCGCGCTATGACCAGCCGCTGAATCCTTGAGCTCGGTGATCGCATGGACCGGGCAGTCCAGTAGCGCGCGCATCACCGCATCCTGATCCTGTTGCGGCACATCGCCATTGCCCACGAGCGACGCGTATCCCCAATCGTCAAGT
>NZ_JAVHWM010000071.1:0-3758 GCF_032159765.1 Mycobacterium sp.
ACATCTCATGACGCTGATCGCCGACCGCTGGAAGCTAGCAGGTGGTCACAGATTCCGGCTGGCGTGCTCGATTTGCCAATGTTGCAGTTTCACAATCGTAAGTGAACGCTCTCAGCTCGCGCCGCAAGGCGATCATCCTGATCTCCTGCTGCCGGAGCCTGCTGATCGTGTCGATGGACGCGACCATCGTCAACGTCGCGATCCCGTCGATCCGCACCGAACTGCATGCGTCGGCTTCTGAGCTGCAATGGGTGATCGACGTCTATACGCTTGTGCTGGCCTCATTGCTGCTGTTGTCCGGGGCCACCGCCGACCGATTTGGCCGCCGCCGCGTCTTCCAGATCGGGTTGACGATTTTCGCCGTCGGATCGCTGTTGTGCAGCCTGGCGCCCGACATCCACACCCTGATCGCGGCCCGATTGCTGCAAGGAATCGGCGGCTCGATGCTGAATCCTGTTGCGCTGTCGATCATCAGTCAGGTGTTTGTCGGCCGGGTGGAACGCGCCCGGGCGATCGGTATCTGGGGGGCGGTGATGGGCATCGCGATGGCGCTCGGCCCGATGCTGGGTGGCGCACTGATCGAGCTCGGCGACTGGCGCGCGGTGTTCTGGATCAACTTGCCGATCTGCGCAGCCGCGATCCTGCTCACCGCGATCTTCGTGCCCGAGTCGCGGTCGGCCACACTGCGAGACGTCGACCCGATCGGCCAAGCGCTGGCAGTGGCGTTCCTCTTCTCCGTCGTTTTCGTCCTCATCCAGGGACGAGAGCTGGGCGGGCACGGCGCACCGTCGGTCGCGATATCGATCGTCGCCGTGTTGGCACTGTTGGGATTCCTCCGCTACGAATCCCGGCGCAACGATCCGTTCATCGATCTGCGGTTCTTCCACAGCATTCCGTTCGCGTCGGCGACGGTGATCGCGGTGTGCGCTTATGCCGCCTACGGCGCCTTTCTATTCATGATGTCGTTGTACCTCCAGGGTGCGCGCCACTACTCGGCGCTCCACACCGGCTTGATGTATCTACCGATTTCGGTTGCAGCTCTGATTTTGTCGCCGTTGTCGGGCCGGTTGGTCGGCCGCTTCGGCAGTCGGCCATCGTTGGTCGCAGCTGGACTCATGATCACCGTGTCGACGCTGATGCTGGCCGATCTCACCGGCACCGCTCCGGTGTGGGCGGTGTTGGCGATCTTTGCGGTGTTCGGCGCGGGCTTCGCGATGGCCAACGCACCGATCACGACCACGGCGGTCAGCGGCATGCCGACAGACCGCGCGGGGGCGGCCTCGGCGGTGGCCTCCACCAGCCGTCAGGTAGGCGTCAGTATCGGTGTGGCGCTGTGCGGTTCGCTCGCAGGGGCGGCTCTGACCGCAGGCGCTGCACAGTACACCGCGGACGCCAGGCCGCTGTGGCTGTTGTGCGCGATGCTGGGATTCGCCATTATCGTGCTGAGTATCTGGTCGACGTCGCCACGCGCGATTCGGTCGGCCGAACGGCTAGCTCCGCTCATCGCAGGGCCCGCGGGAGGACAGGAGAGGGTTCATGCCGCGTAATCCGTTGGTGGATCCGGTATGCGCCCTGCTCCATCCAGGCGCCATGGGCGCGGCGGTGGCCGCCTGTCTGGTCCGCCGTGGCCACCGGGTCGGCTGGCTGCGCGCCGGCCGAAGCGAAGCGACATCGCGGCGCGCAGAGCAGGCTGGGTTGACTCCGTTCGACGACCTCGCCGAGCTGCTGGCCCACACCGACATTGTGTTCTCGATTTGCCCGCCGCACGGGGCGTTAGAAATGGCCCGGCAGTTGGCGGGTTTCCGGGGAATAGTGGTGGACGCCAACGCTGTTAGCCCCAAGACGTCGTTGCTCATCGGTCGCACCGTCACCGGCAGTGGCGCCCGCTACGTCGACGGTGGCATAATCGGCCCGCCCCCCATCACAGCAGGCACGACCCGGCTGTATCTTGCCGGTGACGACGGCGAGATCGCGAACCTGTTCGCCGGATCCGCACTCGACGCCGTTAGCCTCACGGAAACGCCGCCAGCCGCATCAGCGCTCAAGATGACGTACGCGGCCTGGACTAAAACGACTGCGGCATTGCTAGTTTCGATTCGACGCACGGCTGCCGCGTATGGGGTCGACGACGACCTCGTAAACGAATGGATGATAAGCCAACCTCATCTTGCAGATGCGTCGCTGCACGCCCGCCGGCAGAGCCACGAGAAGGGCTGGCGGTGGTCCTTTGAACTCGCCGAGGTCGGCAGGACCTTCGCGGCCGTAGGACAACCCAAGGGCTTCGGCGCCGCGGCCAGCGAGGTCTTCGCAGCATCGGGCGATGAGGATCTACCGGGCGAGCCGCTGAGCGATGCGTGAGCCTTGCCTGATTGCGCGGAATCCCTGCGAGACAACGTCATAGCGTTCCGGTACTGCGTTGCCGAGATGAAGCGCTAGCGCTGCAATCGCGGCGCGGGTCAGAATCGGCCGAGAGATCAGCCAGTCGTCCACACATTCACTAAGGAGCTGCCCATCCTCGCACGCGACTTCGTAACCGAGCACGCCGGCAGCCAAGAGGACCCATGCTTGTCTGGCGTTCATCTCACAGATCCTTGTCATGCATCTGAGCCCACTCTTCACACCGACGCTGGCCCCACTCCAGAGCCCATCCGGCAAGCGCAACCAAAGCCGTCCCGATCGTCCATGTCATTGCGGTCATTTTGTTTGACCCCCTTCACCCCTCGGTTGGTGGTCAAATAGTCGCGCGATAGTGAACAGAAGTCATCACAGCTAATGTCCATCAACGGCCCCCGCCAGCTGGGATCTGTGGTTATCCACGAGCGGGTATTCAACTGTGCTGCAGGCGGGTAGGAAACCCTACGATTGGGCAACGCAGGCAGCACGTTGCGCATGCGTTGGCCGTCAAGGCAAACCCGAACGTGCGCAGTACGCTTGACCGCGAACTCCGGCGCGGTACTTCGTTGCGTCTGGGCTTATTCAGGCCAGCTGCTGTTGAGGATGATGTCGACGAAGTCGTCTCGGACGAATGTGTCGTCGTAATGTGCGAGCACGTCGGCATTGACATTGCCGAACGTGGAGCGGGGCCGATGCACGTTGCCGTCGGTGAACGCCTGAAGGATTCGATTCTTGAAGTTGGGTCGAGGGTGGGCGGCGGTGACGGCGGTGGTCGCCTCCGCGGGCAACTGGTCGCGGCCGATGCCGAGGACGTCGGTCTGGACGTGGTTGCCGACGTTCGGCCTAGGCTTGGTGTACACCATTGTGGCGCCTCTCCGGTGATGGATCGCACTAATCGTCGCCACTTAGGGGGCCGATGTCGCCTCTGCTGACCCCCATCAATGCTCCCCGTTAGTGGCACTGTGCAGATACCTGCTAGCTGCAAGATCCCACCGCACTGGGCGATGTTGCATTTACATTCGACGTATGTCCGTGCCGTTCTCCTGGGAGCTGCCCTATCGCTGGCCGAGGACTCCTGTACTTGCGCGAAACGTCGTCTGCACATCACAACCGCTCGCTGCGCAGGCAGGCCTGGCGATGCTCGCCGACGGTGGAAACGCAGTCGATGCGGCCCTCGCTGCTGCGATCACGCTGACGCTGGTGGAGCCGGTGAACAACGGCATCGGCTCGGACGCCTTCGCGATCGTGTGGGACGGAACGCGTTTGCACGGTCTGAATGCCTCCGGTCGCTCGCCCGCCGCCTGGACGCCGGAGTATTTCAGGGGTCAGCGGGTCCCCGAACTGGGGTGGAACTCGGTGACGGT
>NZ_JAVHWM010000081.1:0-6521 GCF_032159765.1 Mycobacterium sp.
CAGTCTGGTGCCGCTCGCGACCTTGTTCGACCCGGCACCCCCGGGCAACCCCCCAGCCATCGAAGAACACGCCCGCCTCGTGTCGGATCTGATCGTCGAGGGTCTGCGGTTGGAATCGACCGGCTAATCCCGGTTGACGACGCCGTCCATCTGGCAGAGCGCGACATGAGAAACCACCGACACGGCAGCGCCCTCGACGGGCACGCCGATCTGCATAGCGAGCTCGGCCCCAACCGGGGCGAACACAGCGGCCGTGCTACCAACCCGACGATCAAAGTCACCGATCTGGCGTGGCTGGAATTCGAGAAACCGGACCTGGCCCGGGCCGAAACATTCGCGCGGGCTTTCGGTTTCGCGGTTGCCGCCCGCGAACCCGACGCCCGTTATCTGCGGGGATCACTGCCGGGCACGCCCGCTGTGATAGTCCGCAAAGGCGTCCGGTCGCGATTCATTGGCCCCTGCCACGACACACACGGCGGCCCCGGCCGCCAGCTTCAGCACCGGGAGCCAGATGACAATTTATTAAAGGTCAATCACCAACCAGTATATTGACACGTATCAACATAACCCGCTACAGTCAATGCACCCGGGTCCGGTAGCAGAGGAGCCTCGCGATGAGACAAAACCTCGACACGACCGCTACCTGACCAGGTTCGACAATGTCGCCTTCCGCTCCGCGGAGAAATGTGAGTGAACCATGTCCATTATCAGTGCGTTCGCAATCCTGCTATTCGTCTTGTCCCCGGTGCTCATTCCACTGACCGTCAGCGGAGTTCACGCTATTGCCAAGTGGCGACGGAACTCACGAACCGCTCGAAAGACCAGTGGCCCACCGAGTCGCGCCATCACCCCGTTTGTCAATGGAAGATCTATCGTCAATTAGTAAGGATCTACCCCCGCCCTTTGAACCGGGTGTCACCGAGGACGATGTACGGGCGATTTGATGGCGTTGGCCTGAATCGAGGCCCGCCAGGACACCGACCGGTTGAGCTACATCTACGACAACTACATCCAGCCGGCATTGACGGGCGTCGGGCGGCTCCTGCTGCACCTCACCGAACAGAAGACGATTCGTCCGATCGCGTTGCGGGAGTTCCACTTTCTGGTCGCGCACGGTGCCGCCGCGATCTACAGTCTGGTGCCGCTCGCGCTTCTGTTCGACCCGGCGTCCCCCAGCGACCCCGCCGCCATCGAAGAACACGCCCGCCTCGTGTCGGACCTGATCGTCGAGGGTCTGCGGTTGGAATCGACCGGCGAATCCCGGTTGACGACGCCGCCGCGACTGACACCGGGCAAATAAATATTTGTCATTTATCACATTCACTGGTATCGTCAACGTGCAGATACCGCCTTCACGGCGACCCGAGATTCAGATTGGACACCATGAACGCGCCGTCGCTACGCAGGCCGAGCGGTCGACCCCGCCGCGATGAATCGCCGGCTTCGCTGGACGACATCCTCGGTGCGGCGCTGAAAGCTTTTGCCACCCACGGGTATGACGGTGTGGCGCTGCGAACTCTGAACAGAGAGTTGGGCGTTAGCCACAACGCGCTCAACGGCCGCTTCGGCTCGAAGGAAGCGCTGTGGTACGCCACTGTCGACTGGGCATTCCAACCTCTTGTGCTGCGGTTGGCGACGGCGTTCGACCCCACCGTGACCGACCCGCTCGACCAGCTGCGAATCACCATGCGCACCTTCTTGGAGTATTCCGCCGAGCGGCCTGAGCTGCTGGGCTTGATGAACATCGAGGGCCGGCAAGATACCGAGCGACTGGCTTATGCGTACAACACATACATCCAGCCCGCGCTCGCGCCGGTGCAGCGGCTGCTCGATCACCTCGCCGCCACCGGACGCACGCGGCCGATCTCGCTGCGCACATTTAACTTCCTGCTAGCCCATGGTGCCGCCGCGCAATTCACTCTCGGCCCGCTGGCGCGTCACTTCGACCCCGCTGACCCGCTGGACGCGGCCGCGGTCAAAGCCCATGCGGAACTCGCCGCGGACCTCATCGTCCGGGCATTGGAGATCGACCACGCGGAGTTCGACGAGCCGCCATCGCGCCAGTCTTCGCTGGCGTCACAAAAGGGATGAGGAGATCAGCCCATGACAGCCGACAGCCAACACCTTGATGCGGCGGTGAGTGCGCCCGGCCGCGGCCTGGACTCGCTGGCCTTTGCCTGCACCGTGATCGTCGTCGCTGACCTCGACCGATCCTCGCAGTGGTATCAAAGCGTTCTGGGCTTCACCGAACAGGCGCGCGTCAGGATTGACGGGGCCAATGTCGTGCTTCTGGCGGGAGCGGGAACCCAGCTGGAACTAATCCACGGCGATGGGCCGACCGTATCGACCGAACCCAGCTTATGCGCCGATCCCCCACATCATCTGCTGCCGAAAGGGAACAAGTTTCTCGCCTTCGCTGTCGAGGACCTTCAACGCGCGACCGACCAGCTGCGTGACAAGGGCGTACCGATCATCTGGCGCGACAAGCAGCTGGCGCCGGGAATTCGTTCGACGGCGATCCGTGATGTCGAGGACAATTTCATTCACATCTTGCAGCACTGATAGGCGAAGTCGACGCGCGAGCGAACGACTCTCCCTTGCCCGGCTGCGCCGTTACTTCCTCGACGAAGCTTCCACATTTGCCACGACGTTGGTCATTCTGTTGATCGACGCGATCGCCACTCATGCCCGAGCGCAGGATTTCCCAACTGCGGGACCGGCGGGCGCGGCGCCGACCGCCGCGCCGTCAGCCGACGGTTCCTAGACCTGTTCGGCGCCGCCGTCGATGAACAGCTCGGCGCCGGTCATGAAGCTACTTTGGTCGCTGGCCAGAAACAGGACTGCGGCGGCGATTTCCTCGGGTTGTGCCACTCGGCCCAGCGGGACCGTTGCCGCAAGGCCGGCCAGCAGCTGTTGTTCTTGGCCGGCCGGTGCGGCGCCTGTAAGTCCGGGCGTCTCAACCGGCCCGGGCACCAACGTGTTCACTCGGATCTGCCGAGGGGCCAGTTCGGCCGCCCAGGTCCGACCGAAGGAGCGGACCGCCGCCTTCGACGCCGCGTAGGCGCCCATGGCTGGCGTACCGCTGGACGCTGAGCTGGAGCCGGACAGGATGACCGACGCACCAGTGTTCAAGAGCGGCAAGACTTTCTGCACCGTGAAGATGGTGCCGCCGACGTTGCGGTTGAACGTGTCGAGGAAGTGTTGCGGTGTCGTTTCTGCCAACGGGGCGAATTCTCCCCCACCGGCATTGGTGAACACGACGTCAAGGCCGTGTCCGTGTGCCTTGACCGCGTCTGCGACTCTCTCCAGATCGTCAGGGTCGGTGACATCGCCGCGAATACCGTTGGCCGAGGAACCGATTGACGCGAGTGCCTCATCGAGGCGTTCTTTGTCGCGGCCGGTGATGAAGACATGTGCACCTTCGGCCGCTAGCCGCTTGGCGGCGGCAAGACCGATACCTGAGGTGCCGCCGGTGACCAGGGCGGTCTTATCGTTGAGCTGTCCCATGAGGGTTCTCCATTCCTACTGGTTTTCTACTGGTGTGGATGCGGACGATCACGGCGACCGCCTCATGTCACACTCGGTTCTTGGATGGCGGCAGCGCGCAACGTGGGTTCGAAGTCGGTGCCGAGGATGGCAGTCATCACGGGGTTGGTGACCCCCGCGTCGCGGTATCGCTGTACCCCGTCGCGAACCGCGTCGTTGTCGCCCATTGCGCAGAGGTCGTCGATGAATCGTTCACTGATGGCCAGCTTTTGAGCTTCGATGTCGGGTAAAGCAGCATCGAATGCGGCCACGTCGTCGGCGAAGCCCGCGGCCTGAAACATCGCCCGGTAGAACGGCAGGCCGAAGTACCGGTGCAGCTCGTTGCGCACACCTGCGAGCGCGGCTGTGCGGTCGTGGCTCATCGCCGAGGGCACCGCGGCCATGATGTGAAATCCCTCGAGCGGCTTACCGGCGCGGTGGCGGCCCGCGGTCACTTCGGGCACCACGACATCGCGCACATACTGCGACGGGCATGCCCACAGCACCACGCCGTCGGCGATCTCACCCGCCAGGCGCAGCATCGCCGGCGACAGCGCTGCTTGATAGATCGGGATGTCGGGGCGCGGCGTGAAGCCCATGAACGAAAAGTTCGACGTCCACCGCTGGCCGGTCGGCGGGACGTCACCGGCCAGTATCGCGCGAACAATGCCGATGTATTCACGCATTTCGGCTGTCGGCTTGCCGATCTGCTGGCCGTGCCAGCCACCCATGGTGATGCGGTGGCCCACGCCGAGGCCGAGTCGAAAACGCCCGCCCGAGATGTCGTCGACTGTTGCCGCGGTCTGGGCCATCGATGCCGGCGAGCGGTGATACAGCGGCGCCACTGAGGTGCCTATCGCTACCCGCTGGGTGCGCATTGCCAGGGCTGCGGCCATCGTAAACGAGTCACGAGCCGCGATGTGGGACAACATGATCGAGTCATAGCCCAACTCGTCGGCCAGCTTCGCGTGACCGACGGCGTCGTCGAACGGCTCGAGCGCCGGAATGGCACAGCTGATCGGGATTCGCGTGGGGTTTCCTTGCAGGTTGGAGACGGTGGCCGCGGTCATTGTCAGTTGTCCTGCGGCGTCGGGGCAGGTTCGGCGACGACGGGGTTCTCGATCGCGCCGATGCCCTCGATCTCGACGCGCACGCGCTGACCGGGTTGCAGAAGCCGTCCGGAGAACAGGCCCACACCTCCCGGTGTTCCGGTGGCGATGAGGTCGCCGGGCTCCAAGGTGCAGACGCGGGACAGCGCCGCGATCATCTCGCCGATGCCGGTGACCATCTCCTTCGTGGAGCCGTCCTGGCGCAGCTCGCCGTCGACCCAGGTGCGGATGGTCAGATCCGCCGGATCCAGCTCGTCGGCGGTGACGATCCACGGCCCAATCGGCCCGTGGGTGTCAAAGCTCTTGCCCGGCCACATCGTTGGGGTGTCTTGCTGCCAGTCCCGTACCGACACATCGTTGCCCACTGTGTAGCCGGCGACCGACGCCAGCGCCGTAGCGGTGTCGGCGCGGCGGACGCGTCGCCCGATGACCGCGACGAGTTCTCCCTCGAAGTCGAGCATCGGCGAGTCGTACGGCGCCAGGATCGGATCGTAGGGTCCGGTGATGCAGGAAACCTGCTTATTGAAGAACGTCGGCAGCTTCTGGTCTGGGAACGCCGCACGCAGATGTGAAAACCGCTCCATCCGCTCGGCATACTGAGGCTGCGTCGCGGCCTCTTGAATCTCTGCAAGGTGCGAAGTGAAGTTGAAGCCGATCGCCAGGTACTTCGACGGCGCCGGAATCGGCGCACCGAGTGCCACGGCGGACAACGGAGTCCGTTGGCGCACGCGCGCTACCTGGCGGGTGACCTGCTCGGCGACGTCGGGCCCGGCAGCCAGCAATGCGGTGATGTCGGTCGGGACACCGTCGAGGTCGGCAAGGGCGACAACGTGGTCGTCGATGACTACGCCAGCGGCGCCGTTGTTGTAGCTCACGAGTTTCATCCGGTCTCCTTCGTCGGGTAGAGCTTGTCGATCTGCGGCGCATACTTCTGGTCGATCGGCCGGCGCTTGAGCTTCATCGTCGGAGTCAACTCGTCGGAATCGGGCTGCCACTCGTCGGCGAGGATGGTGAAGCGCTTGATCTGCGCGACGCGCGCCGGCCGGGCGTTGGCGCCGTCGACGGCGGCCCACCGACACGACGCCCGCGGCCTCCGCGGCGACTCCGCGGTCTTCCAATGTGGGCGAGAAATGCCTCGGCCACTGTGGTTGTCCCACGGGTGTGTGCTTCGCATAATTGTCAAGCTACCCAAGTATTTGGTCAATTGTCAAGTTTTATCTTGACGTCTATCACTTTATCCGGTTGTGCGTCGCGATCAGCCTCGGCGGGGATCGGCTGCTGGTGATCCACTGGAACGGGATCGCGGCCATCGTCGACTCGAGTCCACGACAGCGTCGAAACCGTGACACTCGGGCACCCGACGTAGGTTGTCGCGGTCAACCCTCTGCACAACACCGTCTACGTCGGGAGCACCGGCGAAGCAGGGCTGACGTTGATACCGCGCTAGCGACGCCGGAATGTGGCCCCCGCTAAGCGCATTCGCGACACAGCCATCGCCAGGTACATCCGGTACCTAGGACGGTCGTTCTCGTCACTGCGGCGCTGTTTGCACCGGTGCAGGTCCGCCGTGAAGTGCACCGAACTTGCTGCGCGCGCTCACTCCGCTGAACCTGCGCAGCACCGCGCGCGGTGCTGCGCCGACCATGGCAGCCATGATTCTGTAGGCGGCGCCGGGGATGGACACCGCCTTGCCTTTGCGGGCGGCGCGCAGGGTGGCCTGCGTGACGAGTTCGGGCTTGAGCTTCGCGAATCCCCAGACACCATGTCAGCGCAGTCCTTTACGACCGGTCAGGGCGCCGACGAAGCGCTTCGTGCGCACGCGGGCGCGAAACATGCCAAGTGCCAGACGTTCCGCCAGCGACCCCTCCGGCGGCACCAGGCCGAGGT
>NZ_JAVHWM010000090.1:0-3928 GCF_032159765.1 Mycobacterium sp.
ATGGACCTGTAATAGGTTTAGACCGGCGCAACACGACCGCCCGCGGCGGGAAGCCGGTCTGGATCAGACCCCGCCGCGGCTGCCGAGAAGGAGCACCCGCTGCACGCCGATCACCTTACTCCATCGCTACGCCGGTGATCCAGCGGCTTCGCGCGGGATTTTGCTGGTCACGGTGTCTGCCCTGCTTGGCGCTGATCGCCGTATCGCTCGCGTCCTGCTCGATGGTGACTGAGGGCAAGGCGGTGACGAGCCCCCCGGACAGTGCATTCTTCTTCGCAGGCGACGTTCCCGTCTACGGTCATCCGGTCACGGGCGACGACGTCGCACGACTGGCGTATGTGCGGGCGATGCGACGCATCGACGTTTGCGGGCTGCTGCGCGGCGCCGCGCTTGCCAAGGTCGGCGAGTTGGTTTCCGTGGGACCGACTTTGGCGTACGACGAATGTGACGCCGAGGTGAAGGTGAGCGGCGGCGGGCAACGCTTTCTGAACGTGTCGATAGCGACGTCGCCGCGAGATCCGCCCAGTATGTGCGGCGTGACGATGCCGCTGCCGCTCGGTGGACTGCCCGGCGCCCCCGCGGTGCCGACGGGCATGCAGCCGACGGTCTGGGTGGAGCTCGTCGTGGACACCGACTGCAAGCTAGAGAGCAGAGTCGGGGACGGCCTGAGGGCGCGCTTGACAACCGGTGCCCTGCCGCCGCGCGATGCCACTGCCCTGTACCAGTCACCGCTGGCCGAACGCGATCCCTGCGAGGTGGTGAAGGTTCTCGACGATGTCAGAGCCTGGGACGTGTTCGGCTTGGGGCCGTACAGTTGCCGGCTGAAACTGAACGGCAACCGCATCGTGGTGACGTTGCGGCCGCAGTTCGTCGACGCCCGGCGCACGGAATGCACCGCGTTCGAATTCGTCGGTCCGCCGATGCAGCGTAACGTGATCGGGGTGGGATACGTCCGCCCCGGCGACGTCGACGTCCGGCCTGCGGTCGTCGTCGCGGACATCGACGGAGCCAACTGCGGATCCCTTGCCGACATCGCGGCCAAAGCTGCAAGCGTCTACCGCTGAGCACTTCTTTACAGCCCAGCCAGCTGCGGCAGGGTCGCGTGCGCGATCACGAAATAGATCATCAGGCCCGTCCCGTCGACGATCGTCGCGATCAGCGGCGCCGACACCACCGCAGGATCGATTCGCAGCTTCTTCAGAACGAGCGGCAGAATCGACGACACCAGCGCCGACCACATCACGATGGCCGCGACCGTCAAACACACCGTCAGTGTCACCTGCGGCCCGACGCCCAGCGTCCAGGACCGGGTCAGCGCCGCGAGCGCCATCACCACCGCGATCATCGAACCGGTCGTCAGCTCCTTGACGACGACCGCAGGAAGGTCACGGAGCCGGACCTGTCCGGTACCCATGGCGCGGACGAGCGTGGTGGTGATCTGGGTGCCGGTGTTACCGCCGGTGCCGATCAGCAGCGGGATGAAGAACGCGAGCGCTACCACTGCCTCCATCTCGTCCTCGAAGGCACGCAGCACGGTTCCCGTGTAAGCCTCGGCAGCAAAGAGCACTAACAGCCAGACAATTCGCTTCCGCCACAGCAGCAACGGCGACGCGCTCAGATACGGGACGTCGAGAGGCGTTGAACCGCCTTGCCTTTCCGCGTCCTGGGTAACGTCGCCCTGGAGGATCTCAAGGGCGTCGGCCTCGGTGAGAACGCATGCGGCCGTCCGCGTGGACCACGGGCAGCTCGCTGACCCGGCGGTCGACGAGCAGTGCGGCGTCCTCGGCGTCCGTGAGCGCACCCGTGATGACGACCTCGTCCCCTGACAGCTCGCCGACCTGCCGGTCAGCTTCGCCAAGCACCAGCTCGCGGTACCGCACCACACCAAGCAAGTGTGGCTCGGCGTCGGTAACGTAGACCTGAGCGCCAACGCGAAAGTCTCGGTGCCGCTGCGACATTCGAGACCGAATCTCGTCCACGGCATGCGCCGCCGTCGTGGTCGGGGCCAACCACAGCTCCACAGCCTTCGGGGTTTCCATGGCGATGGCTTGGCGCAAGGTGAGCGTGGCTGGCTGTACGGCATTGGTATTCACCGGGCAACACGCGAAATACGTCGCTTTGTCCGGCGCTAACGAGGACGAAAAGGCTCGCCCCACCGGCCCGCGAACGCGATGTCATCGAGCGGAAGACGTTGGCGTCCTCGCGCGTCGCGCTCGATGACCGCCGGGTCGACAGTGGAGTAGTCCCCGAGTGATCCGACCGCCACCACGGCGAACGGTCTGACGTCGTCGGGTAGGCCGAACGCGGTGCGCGCGCCGTCGGCGTCGAACCCGGCCATCGGATGGGCGACCAAGCCCCGCGAGAACGCCTCGACGCTCAATTGCGCAATCGCCGCCCCGACGTCGACGGCGGCGTACCGCACGGTCTTCTCGTCAGGCCCCTCGTCGGCGCAGACCAGGACCAGCGCGCCGGCCAACTTCGCGTAGCTGTTCCCGCGCTTGAGCAGCTCGCCGATCGCAGCGAACGTCGGGTCACCGCGCAGGCCCACGACGAACCGCACAGGCTGGCGGTCGCCCCACGTCGCGGCCCATCGGGCGGCCTCGAGCACCGCGGTGATCTGCTCGGGAGTCAGGTCGGTGGATTCGTCGAACGCACGGGGGCTCCATCGCGCGGCGAGCACAGCATTGATCGGAACCCTGGTGTCGGCGCGCCGATCGCTCACGGACGTTGAGGCTACCGCCCCCCGCGCCGTCAAAAACGGGTGCGCGAACCCCTTAT
The DNA here is from genome assembly GCF_032159765.1 of Mycobacterium sp. GTDB lineage: Bacteria > Actinomycetota > Actinomycetes > Mycobacteriales > Mycobacteriaceae > Mycobacterium. The sequence continues at coordinate 2,779 of NZ_JAVHWM010000090.1, forward strand.
CCTTGAATGAACCCAAGGTCGAGAGAGGTTTCTTCGTGGCGCTCGTCGTGCAGAAATACGGTGGATCGTCGGTGGCTGACGCCGAGCGGATCCGCCGCGTCGCCGAGCGGATCGTGGAAACCAAGAAGCAGGGCGACGAGGTCGTCGTGGTGGTCTCGGCCATGGGTGACACCACCGATGACCTGCTGGATCTCGCCAAGCAGGTGTGCCCGTCACCGCCAGCGCGGGAGATGGACATGCTTCTGACCGCCGGCGAGCGCATCAGCAATGCGCTGGTCGCAATGGCCATCGAGTCGCTCGGTGCGCAGGCCCGGTCGTTCACTGGCTCACAGGCCGGCGTCATCACCACCAGCAGCCACGGCAACGCGAAAATCATCGACGTCACACCCGGCCGGCTGCGCTCCGCGCTCGACCAAGGCCTGATCGTGCTCGTCGCAGGGTTCCAAGGCGTCAGCCAGGACAGCAAGGACGTCACCACCCTCGGCCGGGGCGGCTCGGACACCACCGCGGTCGCGCTCGCCGCCGCGCTCAAAGCCGATGTGTGTGAGATCTACACCGACGTCGACGGCATTTTCACCGCCGACCCGCGGATCGTTTCCAACGCCCGCAAGCTCGACACCGTCAGCTTCGAGGAGATGCTCGAGATGGCCGCGTGCGGCGCGAAGGTGCTGATGCTGCGCTGTGTGGAATACGCCCGCCGCTACAACGTTCCGATACATGTCCGGTCGTCGTACACCGACGCACCCGGCACGATCGTGACCGGATCGATGGAGGACAACCCCGTGGAAGACGCCATTCTGACCGGAGTCGCGCACGACCGCAGCGAGGCCAAGGTCACGATCGTCGGCATCCCCGACGTTCCCGGCTACGCCGCCAAGGTCTTTCGTGCGATCGCCGACGTCGACGTGAACATCGACATGGTGTTGCAGAACGTGTCCAAGGTCGAGGACGGCAAGACCGACATCACGTTCACGTGCTCGCGCGAGAGTGCACCCCGCGCGGTCGAGGAGCTCACTGCGCGCCAGCACGAAATCGGGTTCACCAGAGTGCTCTACGACGATCACATCGGCAAGGTGTCGCTGATCGGCGCGGGCATGCGCAGCCACCCCGGAGTCACCGCGACCTTCTGCGAGGCGCTGGCCGCAGTGGG
>NZ_JAVHWM010000117.1:0-3319 GCF_032159765.1 Mycobacterium sp.
AGTTACGGCGAACACAGCGACAGGGAAACGCCCGGACCCATCCCGAACCCGGAAGCTAAGCCTGCCAGCGCCGATGATACTACCCAACCCGGGTGGAAAAGTAGGACACCGCCGAACACACATTAAGCCCTGTGCCCTCCAATTCTATTGGGGGGCACAGGCATTGGTGGAGGCTTCGTCAGCCCATGCCAACGAAGTAAGCAGTCGACACCGTGTGCCTGGTCAGCGGCCCACTGTCGCTGCCGACGTCTACCGTCCACCCGTCGGAGCTCTTGTGAATCCCGTCTGGGGCACCCGACGTCGCCCACACCGCCATAAACTTGCCGGGTTGCGTGCTGCATTTGTGAGTAGGTGATGTTCCGTCGGGCCGAGACGGCCACGTGCCGCCCGTTCGGGTCCGGCATACGGTGCCGTCGTGAAGGATCAGCGCCGCCGGTGTGGGCGGATCCGTTCGCCGCTGGAGCGGCTTGTTGAGGCCGGTGGCATTCGCGAGTTTGACCGTCCTTTTTTGGGCGTCGGCCAAGCAGTAGATCTGGTTGGCGCCTTTCGGCCAGCATGCTGCGCCATCGTCGGCGGTGGTACCGCAGAACCGCACGCCGTCCGTCACGTCGAAGGGCGACTGTGCACCGCCTGAACAGTCGATCGGTCCGCTCTTCCACGTCTCGTCGACGGCCCAGCCGGGCGCCAAATTGCCGTAGGAATCGACCGCTTTGAGCACGACGACGTGTGTTTCGTTGCTGTCGCTGCACCCGGCGACGACGCATCCGATAGCGACCGTTGCGACTAGAAATCTCACCCCCATCCCGGGAATGCTATTCGCCGTTCTCAGCGGCCGCGGTCAAGGGTCGCGCGACGCACTCAGTCGAAGAGCGTCAACCCGGCCGGCTTCCTGCTCTTCTCCAACTGAAGCAATGCCCTCTTGCGGTCCAAGCCGCCGCCGTAGCCGGTCAGGCTGCCGCTGGCGCTGATGACGCGGTGGCAGGGCACGATGATCCCAATTGGATTGCGCCCGTTGGCAAGCCCGACGGCGCGAGAGGCGCCCGCCGCGTCGATCTGCACGGCGATCTCACCGTATGAGCGGGTCTCGCCGTAGGGAATCGTCTGAAGAGCGGACCACACGCGTCGCTGGAACTCCGTGCCCGCCAACTCGAGATCAAGGTCGAAGTCGGTCAACTCACCCGCGAAATATGCAGTCAGTTGCTCGACGGCGACGGGGAACGCGTGGTTGTCGGGCTCCCATCCTGTCCGATCCGGCTCGTGTGTCTGGTCCTCCATGCGCAGATGGCCCAGCGCGCCGTTTCGGCCAGCTAGTGTCAGCGGGCCGACAGGACTGTCGATGACGCGAAAATGGATGGTACTCATGGCTTCTCCTTACTGTGGCCAATGATTGATCGGATGGTCGAGTGAGGCCCAGAGATGCTGGGTGGCGTATGAGCGCCACGGACGCCACCTTGAGCCGTGTTCGCCCAATGCGCGCGCATCGTCGGGCAATCCGAGGTGTTTCGCCGCGGCGCGCACGCCACCGTCGCCGACGGGAAACGCGTCCGGGTCGCCGAGCCCGCGCATGGCGATGATTTCCGTGGTCCATGGGCCGACGCCTGGCAGCTCGAGCAATTGATGGCGGGCCAGTTCCCAATCGCAACCCGGACTCAAGTTCACGAGGCCCTCCGCCAATGCGTCGATCAGGCCAATGAGGCTGCGCTGCCGTGATTTTGGGAACGCGAGCGCATCAGGATCGATGCCGATGAGTTGGCCGACTGGCGGGAACACATGCGTTAGGCCACCCTCAGGGTCGGCGATCGGCGTGCCGTAGGCCTTCACGATCCTCGCAGTGTGCGTCCGCGCGGCCTTGATCGACACCTGCTGACCAATCACCGCGCGGATCGCGAGCTCGTGCTCGTCCACCGTGCGAGGTATGCGCTGGCCGGGATGCTTGGCGACCAGTGGTGCCAAATCAGCGTCAGTGGAAAGGAAATCGACGACAGCTTCTGGATCGGCGTCGAGGTCGAGCAAGCGCCGGCAGCGGGCGATCGTGGTGGACAGATCCCGGAAGTCGTCCAGGCGCAGCACGCATTGCACATGGTCGGGCGCCGGCGTGAGGCTCACGATCGCCTGGCCCCACGGCAGCCGCAGTGTCCGCCGGTAGGCGCCGTCGCGAACCTCTTCGCAACCGGGCACCGCTGAGGCAGCAAGGTGACCGAACAGGCCCTCGAACGCAAACGGCGTTCGAGTAGGCAGCCGTAGCGACAGGGTTCCCGCGGTGGAGGGGCCGGTGATGTCGCTGCGCCGAGCGGCCTTGCGCCGCAACTCAGTCGGGGTGTTGTCGCAGACTTCGCGGATGGTGTCGTTGAACTGCCGGATGCTGGAGAAGCCGGCGGCGAACGCGACGTCGGAGAACGGCAACTCAGTGGTTTCGATCAGCACGCGGGCGGTCTGCGTCCGTTGCGCCCGAGCGAGCGCGAGCGGCCCTGCGCCCACTTCCGCCTGTAACAAGCGTTCCAGCTGACGTTCCGTGTAGCCCAGCTTGGCTGCTAGCCCGGTAACGCCCTCGCGGTCCACCGTGCCGTCGGAGATCAACCGCATGGCCCGCGCCACAACATCGCCCCGGGCATTCCATTCCGGCGATCCCGGCGACGCATCCGGCCGGCAGCGTTTGCACGGCCGGAATCCGGCGCGCTGGGCGGCGGCCGCGGTGGGGTAGAAGCGCACGTTGCGCGCGAACGGCGAGCGTGCCGGGCAGCTGGGCCGACAGTAGATTCCGGTGGTCAGGACCGCGGTGACGAACCATCCGTCAAACCGCGGATCCTTGGACTGGATCGCGCGGTAACAGCGGTCGAAATCGTCGTGCATACATAGACAATTACACGAACCCACCGACAAGACTGGCGGAAATCCGACATGGCGATCGCGCTGGTTGTTGGCTCGAGGGGCTCTGCGATGGTGAGTCGTATTGTCGCAACCCCGCGACGATGAGTTTTGCCCTCCGGTGCAGTCTGATCGGCATGGGCAAACTCATCTATGGCTTCAACGTGTCGGTGGACGGGTACATCGCCGACGCACAAGGCAACATCGACTGGTCCGATCCGAGCGAAGAACTGCACCAGTACTGGAACGACTTTGAGCGGGAGACCGCCCTATCGTTCTACGGGCGGCGGCTCTACGAACTGATGTCCGCGTACTGGCCGACCGCCGACAAGGCCGCCGACGCCACTCCTCTGATCGTCGACTTCGCGCACATCTGGCGCGACATGCCCAAGGTCGTGTTCTCGCGCACCCTGGAGTCCGTCGACTGGAACTCCCGCCTGGAACGCGGCGACCC
>NZ_JAVHWM010000059.1:0-49369 GCF_032159765.1 Mycobacterium sp.
GTTCGGCGATTCAGCCGCGGCGCAGGGTGACGAATCGAAAGACGACACAGCGAAATTCGACAAGCGCAGCGAGGCGTTCGTGCGGGCCACTCGCGGAATCCATTGGTAGCCCGATCAATCTGAGGACTAACTATGAGCCTTCCCAAACCAAGCGCCGACGCGAGCGTCGTCATCACCGGAGCGTCCTCCGGGATCGGCACCGAGCTGGCCCGAGGTCTCACCCGCCGCGGCTACCCCGTCGTGCTCGTTGCCCGGCGCCGCGAGCGGCTGGTCGAACTTTCCGACGAGTTGCGCGAAAAGCACGCCGTCAGAGTTGACGTGCTACCGCTCGACCTCGGCGATGAGGCGCAGCGCGCCGAACTCGCCGAGTACCTCGGCGGTAATCCCGTCGGGGGTCTTTGCAACAGCGCCGGGTTTGGCACCAGTGGGCCGTTTCGCACGCTTCCGATCGAGCGGGAACGTGAGGAGGTCATCCTCAATTCCCTTGCGCTGATGGAGCTTACACACGCTGCCCTGCCGGGGATGGTAAACCGCGGCGCGGGCGCGGTGCTCAACATCGCCTCGGTCGCAGGCTTTCAGCCGTTACCCGGCATGGCGGTCTACTCCGCCACCAAGGCGTTCGTCCAGACATTTTCGGAGGCGGTTCACGAAGAATTGCACGGGACGGGAGTGTCGTGCACGGTGTTGTGCCCGGGTCCGGTTCCCACCGAATGGGCCGATATCGCCGACGCCGATCAGTGGAGCATCGGTATCGCCCAGGTCTCGCCTCCGGCAGTCGCAGAGGCGGCGATCGACGGCATGCTCGAGGGAAAGCGAAGTGTGGTACCGGGAATCGTGCCGAAGATCGCCAGCATCGGCGGCCGGTTCGCGCCCCGCAGCGTGCTCTTGCCGATGCTGCGCCTGGGCCAGGGCTTGCGAAAGTAACGGCGAGGACGTTAGCGGTCGCGCAGCTGGCGCATCCAGTCGCGGGGCACGCGATCGCGCGGGCCGGGGACCGTCTGATCGTCGGGATGGCTGGTGGGCGCTGCCAACTCGGGGCCGTCGGCGTAGTCGTTGGTGTCGTAGTTCCAGAACCAGTCCTCACCCGGCTCGAACGACTGGATGATCGGGTGGCCCGTGGCGCGCCAGTGCGCGGTGGCGTGGCGAGCGAGAGAGTCGTCGCAGCAACCGATGTGACCGCACTCGGCACACCGCCGCAGATGAAACCACCAGCCCCCGGCTTCGTCGCACTCGGCGCAACCGATGCCACTCGGCGGAACTTTGGGATCGATGACCTTGGCCACGTTGTCCATCTTGGCACGCTGCGCAGCCGCCGCCGATAGTGTCGCTCGCATGGCAGTCAGTGATTCCAAAGAAGTGGTCATCGAGGCGAGCCGGGACGAGGTTCTCGAAGTGATCGCCGACGTCGAGTCGGCCCCAGAGTGGTCACCGGCTCAGCAGCAGGTGCAAATCGTCGACACCGACGGCGAGGGCCGTCCGCAGCGAGTGAAGATGAAGGTCAAGTCGGCAGGCATCACCGACGAATGCGTCGTCGAGTACACGTGGACTGACGACGTCATCAGCTGGTCGCTCGTCAGCTCCTCGGCGCAGAAGCGGCAGGACGCGAGCTACACCCTCACCCCCGACGGAGACAACACACGGGTGACGTTCCAGCTGACCGTCGATCCGAAAATCCCCGTCCCCGGCTTCGTCATGAAGCGGGCCATCAAGGGCGCGATGAACGACGCCACCGACGGGTTGCGCAAGCGTGTCCTGTCGCTGAAGAAGGGTGCCCGATAAGCTTCGCCGCGTGACGAACAGCGGACCCCTGGCCGGGGTGAAAGTTATCGAACTGGGCGGTATCGGGCCCGGACCGCACGCCGCGATGGTGCTCGCGGATCTCGGCGCCGACGTGGTGCGGGTGCGCCGGCCTGGCGGGTTGGCGATGCCGCGCGAGGACCGGGATCTGATGCATCGCGGGAAGCGGATCGTCGATCTCGACGTCAAGGGCGAGCCGCAGAAGTTGCTCGATCTCGCGGCGAAGGCCGACGTGCTGCTCGATCCGTTCCGGCCCGGCACATGCGAACGCCTCGGCATCGGGCCCGACGACTGCGCCGCCGTCAACCCGCGACTCATCTACGCGCGCATGACGGGCTGGGGGCAGGACGGCCCGATGGCGCTGACCGCCGGCCACGACATCAACTACCTGTCGCTGACGGGCGCGCTCGGGTCGATGGGCTACCGCGACCGTCCGCCGTTGCCGCCGATGAACCTCGTCGCCGACTTCGGCGGCGGTTCGATGCTGCTACTGCTCGGAATCGTCGCTGCGCTCTATGAGCGGGAGAAGTCCGGCAAGGGTCAGGTGATCGACGCCGCGATGGTCGACGGGGTCAGCATCCTCGCGCAGATGCAGTGGACCATGAAGGCCGTCGGCACGCTGTCCGACGAACGCGAATCCAGCCTGCTGGACGGTGGCGCACCGTTCTACCGGGTGTATGAGACATCCGACGGCAAATACATGGCGGTCGGCGCGATCGAACCGCAATTCTTCGCCCAATTGCTCTCTGGGCTCGGATTGTCGGCTGACGACGTCCCCAATCAAATGGACCTCGGCGCCTTCCCGCAAATGCTCAAGCTCTTCACCGAACGGTTCGCGAGCAAGACCCGCGACGAGTGGACGGAGATCTTTACCGGAACTGACGCATGCGTCACACCCGTATTGACTTGGAGCGAGGCGTCGGAGGGCGAGCACCTGAGGGCTCGGTCGACGATCGTCCATCGCAACGGCTTCGATCAGGCAGCCCCCGCTCCGCGGTTCTCCCGCACCCCAGCATCTGAATTCGGTCCGCCGCCCACGGACACAACGCGGTTCGAGGATATCGGTTGGTAGAAATTAGCTGACGCCGTCAGCGGTAAATTGCTTCCGCAAATTCAGCAAAAGGGCTACCCTCGGGAATGTGGCTGTCCGCGCGTCACGTGAAGTGGTGATCGAAGCTCCTCCCGAGGCGATCCTGGATGCGCTCGCCGACATCGAATCCGTGCCCGCGTGGTCGCCGATGCACAAGCGCGTCCAAGTTCTCGACACCTACGATGACGGCCGACCCCATCACGTCAAGGTGCACTACCGGCTGATGGGAATTAGCGACAAGGAAGTGCTCGAGTACCACTGGGGTCCGGACTGGATGGTGTGGGACGCCGAGAAGACGTTCCAGCAGCATGCCCAGCACGTCGAGTACACGCTGCGCCCGGAGGTGGATAAAACCCGGGTGCGCTTTGACGTGACCATGGAACTGCGCGCGCCGGTGCCCGAGTTCTTGATGCGCCGCGCCACCAAGACTGTGCTCGACATCGCCACGGAGGGTTTGCGTAGCCGCGTGCTCCACGGGCCTGCATGCCGGGCCGCCGACGCCGACCATCGCTGAATTCCTCTTCCGGCGCACCTCCCACTGACGAGCAGACGCAAAATCGCACAAAAACGCGCAGTTTCGCGCGTTTTGTGTCTGCTCGCGGGAGAGCGCTAGACGGGCGCCGGCTCGTTGACCTTTGAGAGGCGGCGCTGGCGCTCGACGGTGGCAAGGTAGAACGCCCATCCGAACGACGAGCTGGCGGTCAGTACGAAAAGCAGGTAAAGCCATCCGTGTCGGATCCCGCGTCGACGAGCGTCGACGATGACGAACAGCGGCAACAGGATCAGGCTCATGATGTAGTAATCCGAACTCGCCGAGGCGACTGCGGGGTTGGCCCACCCGAGCTGCATGAATTCCTTCCAGCTGCCGTGGTCTCCCCAGAGCGCGTTGTGCGTGCCCTGCGAGTACTCATTGACGTACTTCAGGTTGTAGTAGTAACCGATCACGGTCGCCGCGATGCCTGCGGCATACAAGACGATCTCCAACGCAGACACCTTGGGAGTCGCTGCCTGCCTGAAGATCTGCGGATTCAATGCCACGATGGTCGCGATGACCGCGATGGCAATGACGAGGTGAATGATGAGCGCAACCATGGTGCCGGAGTCTGCGCCGCCGATCCAGTTATGTCAATATTGACATAACTTTCTGCTGAAGCCTTTTTGCTCCTCGCGTCCGCGGTACCGTTCCGGTATGGTCCGGCCTGCCCAGACGGTGCGCAGCGAACGCACACGCGAGGCATTGAGGCGCGCTGCGCTGCTTCGCTTTCTGGATCAAGGCGTGGAATCCACGTCGGCCGAGCAGATCGCAGCGGACGCCGGGGTGACGCTGCGCACGTTCTACCGGCACTTCTCGACTAAGCACGATCTGCTGTTCGCGGACTACGACGCCGGCTTGCACTGGTTCCGCACAGCACTGGCCTCCCGGCCGGTGGACGAGCCGCTCATCGAGTCCGTTCAAGCGGCAATCTTCGCCTTCCCCTACGACGTTGACGTCGTCAGTCAGATCGCTTCCTTCCGCGCCTCCGAACTCGACCCGGAGCGGATCGTCCGCCACATTCGCCGTGTCGAGGCCGATTTCGCGGACGCGATCGCCGAGCACCTGCGGCGCCGCCGACCGCCCCATAACCTCGACGACTCGCTTCAGATCACGGTGACGGCACGGTGTATCGCGGCGGCCACCTTTGGCGCGTTGGAGCTGTGGATGGTGGCCGACGAAAGGTCCCTGGCCGATCTGGCGAGGATCACCCAGACCGTGCTCGCGTGGCTTGATGCTCCGTTGTTTCGTCAATATTGACAAAACACGCCGGTGATGACAGCGTCCCTCGAGTGAGCGATTTCGACGCGATTGTGATCGGCGCAGGCCACAACGGGCTGACCGCGGCGGCATTGCTGCAGAAGGCCGGGCTGCGCACCCTGTGCCTTGAGTCCAAGCTCTATGCCGGCGGCATGGCTTCGACGGTCGAATTGTTCGACGGCTACCGGTTCGAGATCGCCGGCTCATTGCAGCTGACGACCTCGGCGGTGGTCAGCCATGAACTGGGCCTCGATTCGCTGCCCACCGTCGACCTCGACGTGATGTCGGTCTCGCTGCGCGGGGTCGGCGACGAGCCGCTCGTCTACTACACCGACCCGATGAAACTTCTGACGCACCTCGGCGAAGTCCACGGCGCCGAGGCCGTCAACGGGATGGCCGGTTTGATGGCCTGGAGCCAGGCGCCGGCGCGCGCGTTGGGTCGCTTCGACGCCGGCCAGCCGCCGAAGACTCTCGATGAGATGTATGCCAGCGCGACAAACGAATTCGAACGGTCGACGATCACCGACATGCTGTTCGGCTCGGTGACCGACGTGCTCGATCGGTACCTGCCTGACCGCGAGAAGCACGGCGCCCTGCGCGGGATGCTGGCGCTTCTGGCGGTGAACACCACCTACCGCGGACCCGCGACGCCTGGCACGGCGGCCGCGTTCGCGTTCGGATTGGCCGTGCCCAATGAGAACGCGGTGCTGACCAGGAAGCTGCGCGGCGGCATCGGTGCGCTCACCAAACACCTTGAACAGCTGCTGATCTCGAATGGCGGCGAGCTTCGGCTGCGGACGAAGGTCGAGGAGATCCTGCTCGCCGACGGACGCGTGGCCGGCGTGCGCACCGAAGACGGCGCCACCTTTGGCGCACCAATCGTCATCTCAGCGGTCGCCCCGGACCTCACCGTCAACGCCATGGTCGACCCTGCGGCCGTGCCCGCCGACGTCCGAGAACGGTTCTCGCGGGTCGACCACCGGGGCAGCTACCTTCAGATGCATTTCGCACTCGACGGGATTCCCGAGTTCGTCGCCCCGTACGAAATGCTCAACGATCCCGGATTGCAGGCGAACATCGGCATGTTCTCCACTCCTGAAGAACTGCAGCAACAATGGGAGGATTGCCGCAACGGCATCGTGCCCGCCGATCCTGCGGTGGCTCTGCAGATCCCGTCGGTGCACGACTCGGATTTGGCGCCGCCCGGCAAGCATGCCGCATCGGTGTTCTCGCTGTGGTTCCCCATCGAAACCGATGCCCCCGACTACGACTACGGGCGCATGAAGGCCGAGATGGGGCAGAGGGTGATCGACAAGGTCTGCCGCATCGCGCCGAACTTCGAGAGTCTCATCACCCTCCACACCACATTCACCCCGAAGCACATGGGGACGATGTTCGGTGCACCGGGCGGGGACTACTGCTACGGCCTGCTGCATCCGGATCAGATCGGCGTCAACCGGCCAGGACCCACCGGCTACGCCGATCAGCCGATCGGCATCGACGGGCTCTATCTCGCCAACGCGGGATGCTATGGCGGCCCGGGGATTACGTTCATTCCGGGGTACAACGCGGCGAAACAGGCGGTTGCGGACGCGAGGAGCAGTTAGGGCTTGCGGACGCGAGGAGCAGTTAGGGTAGCGGACTGCTGAAATCGCCGCGCCAGCAGCGGCGACTCCCTAGCATGAGATCCAGTCGAAGGAGCTCAGCATGGGATTCACGACACCGAACCTTCCGAAGGTGGATCCGGAGGAATTTCTCACGCGACCGCTGATGGAACGCATCCGGGTGATGGCACTCAAATGGGTCGACTACGGATACGGCGTGCCGCGCATGATCCACGTCCTCTACATCGCCAAGCTGGTGGTCTTCTATGCGATCGGCGGAATCGCGATCGCCACCGTGACGTCAGGCTTGCCCGCGTTCTGGCATGTATCCCAGTGGTGGAACCAGCCGATCGTGTACCAGAAGGCGATCCTGTGGACCGTTCTGCTGGAGCTGATCGGTCTCGCGGGGTCGTGGGGACCGCTCGCAGGCAAGACCAAACCGATGACCGGCGGTTACCGGTTCTGGGCGCGTCCCAACACAATTCGGCTCCGGCCCTGGCGCTGGGTACCACTCACCTCAGGCAACCGGCGCACCTGGTTCGACGTCGTGCTCTACCTGGCGCTGATCGCCGTCTTGGTGGTGGCGCTGGTTCTGCCTGGGGTGCACAGCGATTCGCTGTCGGCGGCAGTGCCGGCGAACACCTCCGGTCTGGTCAACCCCGCGGTGTTGATCGCGCCGATCGTGTTGCTCGTACTGATCGGCCTGCGCGATAAGACCGTGTTCCTGGCGGCTCGCGGGGAGCAGTACCTGCCGGCGCTGGTCTTCTTCGCGGGGCTGCCGTTCGTCGACATGATCGTCGCGCTGAAAATCCTGATTTTCACCGTCTGGTTCTGGGCGGGTATCTCGAAGTTCGGCCTGCATTTCACCAGCGTCATCCCGCCGATGGTGAGCAATAGCCCGACGATGCCGATCAAGTGGATCAAGCGGATGCACTATCGCAAGTACCCCGACGATCTGCGTCCCTCTCACGTCGCGAGTTTCATGGCGCATGGCCCCGGCACCGTCGTCGAGATCATCGCGCCGCTGACCCTACTTCTGTCACCATGGCCGTGGCTGACGTACATCGCCGTCGCGATCATGGTGTCGTTCCACCTGTTCATCATCTCGACGTTCCCGCTGGCTGTCCCGGTGGAATGGAATGCGCTGTTTGCCTACGCGGTGATCTTCCTGTTCGTGGGGTATCCGAACTGGAACGGCTACAGTCTCGCGGACATGTCCTCGCCGTGGCTGACGGTCGTCGTCTTCGTTGCGTTGTGCTTCTTCCCGGTGCTGGGAAACCTGCGTCCGGACCTCGTCTCGTTCCTGCCCGCGATGCGCCAGTACGCGGGCAACTGGGCTTCTGCCACATGGGCATTCGCCCCAGGAGCGGAGGAGAAGCTGAACAGGGTCACCCGATCGGCCGGCAATCAGGTCGACCAGATGATCGACTTCGGCTACGACCCTGGCGAAGCTGAGCTTTTCGCGCAGCAGACCATCGCGTGGCGGGCCATGCACAGCCAGGGACGCGGGCTGTTCTCGGTGTTGTTGAAGAACCTGCCCGACATCGACCGCAGAACGGTGCGGGAGGCCGAGGTGGTGTGTAACACGTTGATCGGCTTCAATTTCGGCGACGGCCATCTGCACGACGAGGATCTGATCGAGGCCGTCCAGGACGAGGCGCAGTTCGAGCCGGGCGAGTTGATCGTGGTGTGGGTGGAGTCGCAGCCGATTCAGCGCAGGGTCCAGGAATACAAGGTGATCGACGCGGCACTTGGCGTAATCGAGCGTGGCACATGGAACGTCGAGGACACTATCAATGAGCAGCCGTGGCTGCCGAACGGCCCGATACCCCTCAACGTGACGTGGACTCAGGCGGCAGTCAGGCCTTCTTGAGCACCGACAACCTGCGCAGCGCCTCGTCGAGAGTCCCGTCTTTCTTGCAGAATGTGAAGCGCACCAAGTGGTTCCAGGATGCGGCGTGCGCGCCGTCAAGGTCACAGAACGCCGACAACGGGATCGCGGCCACGCCCGCACGATGCGGCAGCTCCGCACAGAACGTGCTGCTGTCTGAGTAACCGAGCGGGCGCGGGTCGGCGCACAGAAAGTAGGTGCCACCGCTGTGATGGACGTCGAAGCCGATCTCGGCCAGGCCCGCCGATAGCCGATCCCGCCTCGCCTGCAACGTCTTTCGCAACTCGGTCACCCAGTCCTGCTGGGTGCCCAGCGCCAGCGCGATCGCAGGCTGGAACGGCGCACCGCCGACGTACGTGAGGAACTGCTTGGCGGCGCGCACGCCTTTGATCAAATCGGGGTTGCCGCAAGCCCATCCGATCTTCCAGCCAGTGCAGTTGAACATCTTGGCGGCGCTGGAGATCGTCACGGTCCGGTCGGCCATGCCCGGCAGCGTCGCCAGGGGCACGTGGCGCGCATCGTCGAACACCAAGTGCTCATACACATCGTCGGTGATCACCAGCAGGTCGGCTTCGACTGCTACCTCGGCGATGGCGGTCAACTCCGTGTCCGTCAGCACCGCTCCGGTGGGGTTGTGCGGGGAGTTGACGATCAGGGCCTTCGTTCGCGGCGTGATCGCGTGCCGCAGTTCGTCGAGGTCCAGAACGAATCCCCGCCCGTCCGACACCAGCGGCACGGTCTTGCGCACCGCCTGTGCCATTGCGAGGACTGGTGCGTAGGAGTCGTAGAACGGCTCGATGAGCAGTACTTCCGAGCCTGGCTCGACGAGTCCGATCACGGCGGCGGCGATGGCCTCGGTAGCGCCGACCGTGACGAGGATCTCGTGCTCCGGGTCGTAGGTGACGCCGTACTTCAGCTGGCGGTCGGCCGCGATCGCCTCGCGCAACGGCGCAATGCCCAGTCCGGGCGGGTACTGGTTGACGCCGTCGGCGATGGCCTGGCGGGCGGCCTCGAGCATCGCGGGCGGTCCGTCTTCGTCGGGAAATCCCTGTCCGAGGTTGACGGCGCCTATTCGTGCGGCCAGCGCCGACATTTCGGCGAACACCGTGGTGGCGAACGGCGTCAGCCGCGAAACCGTCATAGCCGTTGAGCGTAGGCGCAACGTCCGTCACGCCGAGCCCCAACCAACAGGTTGGTTTGGGTCACTGCTAGGCTGCCCACACAGAGGCCTATGCGCTCCTTCGTAACGCGCCGCCTTCTGACCACAAGTCGAGAACCGAGAAGGAACAGTCATGTCCGAAGAAGCCTTCATCTACGAGGCCATCCGCACCCCCCGGGGAAAGAACAAGAACGGCGCCCTCAACGAGGTCAAGCCGATCAACCTGGTCACCGGCCTGGTCGACGAGCTGCGCCGCCGGTTCCCCGATCTCGACGAGAACATGATCAGCGACCTCATCCTCGGCGTGGTGTCACCCGTAGGCGACCAGGGCGGTGACATTGCCCGCACCGCGGTGCTCGCCGCGGGTCTTCCCGATACGACCGGCGGCGTGCAGCTGAACCGGTTCTGCGCCTCCGGACTGGAGGCCGTCAACACCGCAGCGCAGAAGGTCCGCTCCGGCTGGGACGACCTGGTGCTCGCCGGCGGTGTCGAGTCGATGAGCCGGGTGCCGATGGGCAGTGACGGCGGCGCGTGGGCCACCGACCCCGAGACCAACTACACCATTGGGTTTGTCCCGCAGGGCATCGGCGCCGATCTCATCGCGACCATCGAGGGGTTCTCCCGCGAGGACGTCGACGCCTACGCGCTGCGGTCGCAAGAGAAGGCAGCTGAGGCGTGGTCAGGCGGATACTTCGCGAAATCCGTTGTGCCTGTGCGTGATCAGAATGGCCTAGAGATTCTCGACCACGACGAGCACATGCGCCCTGACACGACGATGGAGGGCCTGGCGAAGCTGAAGACCGCGTTCGACGGCATCGGTTCCATGGGCGGCTTCGACGATGTGGCGCTGCAGAAGTACCACTGGGTGGAGAAGATCAACCATGTTCACACGGGCGGCAACAGCTCCGGGATCGTCGACGGCGCCGCGCTGGTGCTGGTCGGCTCTGAAAAGGCAGGGGAATCACAGGGATTGACGCCCCGGGCCCGTGTCGTCGCCACCGCGACCAGCGGCTCGGACCCCGTCATCATGCTCACCGGCCCGACCCCGGCCACCCGCAAGGTGCTGGACCGGGCCGGCCTGACGATCGACGACATCGACCTGTTCGAGCTGAACGAGGCGTTCGCGTCGGTGGTGCTGAAGTTCCAGAAGGATCTGAACATCCCCGACGAGAAACTCAACGTGAACGGCGGCGCGATCGCCATGGGCCACCCGCTTGGGGCAACCGGCGCGATGATCACCGGCACCATGGTCGACGAGCTCGAGCGCCGCAACGCCCGTCGCGCGCTGATCACGCTGTGCATCGGCGGCGGCATGGGCGTCGCGACCATCATCGAGCGAGTCTGAGAGGGTTCGAATAACCATGGCTGAGAACACCATTCAGTGGGATAAGGACGCTGACGGCATCGTCACGCTGACGTTGGACGACCCCACTGGGTCGGCCAACGTGATGAACGAGCATTACTCGGAGTCGATGCACAACGCCGTCGAACGTCTTGTTGCCGAGAAGGATTCGATCATCGGCGTTGTCATCACCAGCGCCAAGAAGACCTTCTTCGCAGGCGGCGATCTAAAGGGCATGGTCAAGCTGGGCCCCGAGAACGCCGGCGAAGCCTTCGATACCGTCGAGTCGGTCAAGCGGGATCTGCGAGCGCTCGAAACTTTAGGCAAGCCTGTGGTGGCCGCGATCAACGGCGCGGCACTGGGTGGCGGCCTGGAGATCACGCTCGCGTGTCATCACCGCATCGCCGCCGATGTCAAGGGTCTGGTCGTCGGCTTCCCCGAGGTGACGCTGGGCCTGCTGCCCGGCGGTGGCGGTGTGACGCGGACGGTGCGCATGTTCGGCATCCAGAACGCGTTCATGAACATCCTCTCGCAGGGCACACGCTTCAAGCCGGCGCAGGCCAAGGAGATCGGCCTGATCGACGAGATCGTCGGCAGCGTCGACGATTTGGTGCCCGCAGCCAAGGCGTGGATCAAGGCGAACCCCGACGCGCACACCCAGCCGTGGGACCTCAAGGGTTACACGATGCCCGGCGGGACACCGTCGTCACCTGCATTGGCAGCGATCCTGCCGTCGTTCCCGGCTCTGCTGAAGAAGCAACTCAAGGGTGCGCCGATGCCCGCGCCGCGGGCGATCCTGGACGCCGCGGTCGAAGGTGCGCAGGTGGACTTCGACACCGCGAGCCGCATCGAGAGCCGGTACTTCACCCATCTGGTCACCGGGCAGGTCGCCAAGAACATGATCCAGGCGTTCTTCTTCGACCTGCAGTACATCAACTCCGGCGGTTCGCGTCCGGACGGCATCGGCCAGACCCCGATCACCAAGATCGGCGTGCTTGGGGCGGGCATGATGGGTGCCGGAATCGCGTATGTCTCGGCTAAGGCCGGTTATGACGTTGTGCTCAAGGATGTTTCGCTTGAAGCGGCGCAGAAGGGCAAGGGCTACTCGGAGAAGCTGGAAGCCAAGGCGCTTGAGCGCGGAAAGACGTCGCAGGAGAAATCCGACGCGCTACTGGCCCGGATCACGCCGACGGCAGACGCCGCTGATCTCACGGGTGTCGACTTCGTCATCGAGGCGGTGTTCGAGAACCAGGACCTCAAGCACAAGGTATTCCAGGAGATCGAGGACGTCGTCGAGCCCAACGCGCTGCTCGGATCGAACACGTCGACTCTGCCGATCACCGGCCTTGCCACGGGTGTGAAGCGGCAGGAGGATTTCGTCGGAATACACTTCTTCTCGCCGGTCGACAAGATGCCGCTGGTGGAAATCATCAAGGGCGAGAAGACATCCGACGAGGCGCTGGCCCGCACATTCGATTACGTGCTCGCGATCGGCAAGACCCCGATCGTCGTCAACGACAGCCGCGGCTTCTACACCTCGCGGGTGATCGGCACGTTCATCAACGAAGCGATCGCGATGCTCGGCGAGGGTGTGGAGCCGGCCAGCATCGAGCACGCAGGTTCGCAGGCCGGCTACCCGGCGCCGCCGCTGCAGCTGTCCGACGAGCTCAACATGGAGCTGATGGCCAAGATCGCCGCGGCGACCCGCAAGGGCGTCGAGGACGCGGGCGGCACATATGAGCCGCATCCCGCGGAGGCGGTCGTCGACAAGATGATCGAGCTCGGTAGGCCAAGTAAATTGAGCGGCAAGGGTTTCTACGACTATGCCGACGGCAAGCGGACAGAGCTCTGGCCCGGTCTGCGGGAGACGTTCAAGTCCGGCACGTCGAAGCCGCCCCTGCAGGACATGATCGACCGGATGCTGTTCGCCGAGGCGCTGGAGACTCAGAAGTGCCTTGACGAGGGCGTGCTGACGTCGACGGCCGACGCCAACATCGGCTCGATCATGGGCATCGGGTTCCCGCCGTGGACGGGTGGTACCGCGCAGTATGTCGTCGGCTATCCCGGCGGCAAGGAGGGCTTCGTCGCGCGGGCACGCGAATTGGCCGCCAAGTACGGCGACCGGTTCAACCCGCCGGCCTCGCTGACGTAACCGGGCCCACGCTGCGCCGCACGGGTCACATGTGTAACGCGGCGGGATTGATGTGCGAATTGCCCGCCTCTTAGCGACATTTCAATGGCGGCCAACCTTTTGTCGCTAAGAGCCGGGCATGGGCGCAACCGTACGGCCCAAGGACACGAGCGCACGGAACCATGAAACGACGGGAACCGCCGGGAGCGCCCGACTGAGCCAGGGGCGGTGTCCCGACCGGCCCGTCTGCCTCGCGCTTTACCCTCGCGTCCTCTCCCCTCGCGTCGCGTCGACATTAACGTTACGTAGACGACACGCCGGTGACGGTCGCCATATCGTAACTTTCGTTGCGGCTCAGGGCTTCCAGCCGCGCGAAATCAACGCCGGCCGTGCCTCGGCAGCGACATCAACGCGGCCGTTGTCGCTAAGAGCCGGGCATTTGCGATATCTAACCGCGCAGGGGATCGTGTGGCAGGTGGGAGGTCAGTTATGGCGCTGCAGAACGTAATAGCGAAGCGCACCACTGCCGTGCGGCTCGTCTCCGGTCGACAGCAGCGTCCAGCTGGAGAAGCGCTCTTCGATCTCTTGTTGGCCGATTCCGCGCACCGACGACGATCCGCCGGGCGTGAACCCGACCACGACGAGATGCGCGCCAGGCGAAGCGGCGGCGGTGACTTCGCGGACATAGCTGGCGCGATCGGCGTCGTCCATCCCATGCATGCAGCCGTTGTCGAGAAACAGGCTGAACCCCCCGCCGACACCCTCGCCGGAAAGCTTTGTCGCGTCGCCCAGCTTGAAGTCGACGCTTGCGTTTGCCGAGTCGGCCTTTGCGCGCGCTTTCGCCAGGGCCTTCGGCACGAAATCAAGCCCGGTTACCTGCCATCCGTGTTGCGCCAGATAGATGGAGCTGTCGCCGGTGCCGCATCCGACATCAAGGGCCCGACCGGGTGTGAGTGCGTGGTCGCCCTCGACGAGCCCCTGCAGGCTCTCGGAAATGGGGTGACCATCCCACGGCGTGAAACCCAGTTGGTAGAGCACGCGGAAGAGTGTCCGTCTGGAAGACATTGCGGTTACTCGCCGAGGTCGGCTGACAGCCAGTGCGCCGGTGACATCGCGATCACGACTTGGGCGCCGAACTCGGCGCGGGCGTAGGCCAAGAACGCATCCACTCGGTCCGGGGGCAGGTAGCGACGGGCGAGCTCGACTTGCAGATCGTCACCGCCGGGCTCGATGCGGCTGACCGGGCCGTCGACCGAAACATAACGGATCGTGGGCTCGATACGGTTGACCATGAGCGAGAACTGGCCTGCCGCCTCGATCAGCCGGGCCTTGCGGGAGTCAGCGCCCGTGAGAATCCACGGCTCGCCGCCGGGTTCGTACTGGTACCAGATCGGGATCGTGAGCGGCGCTCTCCCGTCGCCTGCGCCTACCGACAGTGCGGCGACATACGGTTCGGACAGGAATTCTTCGCGCTCGGATTTCGACAAAGCCATACATTCACGCTAACCACCCCGCCTCGGGACGAAACGTCGGAGTTTCCCGCTGGCGGCGTGGCGGGGAATGCGATCGACGATCTGAATCAGAATCTGCGGATTCGTCAGCCCGTGACGGCGCACGGCACCGCTCACCGCGGCGGTCAGGGCCTCGACGTCAGGGGACCCGACGACCAGTATCTGCGCGCCATCAACGGTCTGTGTCACCTGGTACTCCGACACGCGCGGATCCGTCCCAAGCACGTGGCGAAACGTGCCGGCTGGGATTGTCGTTGTCCCGTAACGAAAGTCGTCGTCGCGGCGGCCGCCGATGTCGGCGACCCGGAGGTATGCGCTGCCACACGGGCACGCCTCTGTCAGCCATTCGACAGAATCACCGAGGTCGTAGCGGATGAACGGGAAGGTCCGGTTGGCCAGGCCCGTCGCGAGCGTTCGCGCAGCAGGTTGGTCGGGGCCCACGGGCGTTCCGTTGTCGTCGACGCGTTCGAGCACCACCTCGTCTTCGCAGACATGCAACCCGTCGCCGCGGCCGCAGCCGACCGCTTGCACACCGATTTCGGTGGAGCCCCACAGGTTGTGAACCGGTACGTTCCACGCTTCATGAATCGCTGCGCGATCCTCGTCGAGCAGCGGCTCGGAGTTCGTGCTCACCCGCACCGGGCTTAGCGTCAGCTCACCCGTCAACGCGGCGCGAGCCAGCCGGCCGATGACGCTCGCGTATCCGACGAGATGCGTTGGCCGGGCCGCCGCGACCGCGGCCAACACCTCGCCGAACGGCGCCCCAGCGGCTATCACAACCGTTTCCATGCCTGGGGCCGTGGGCACGTCGAACAGCGGAGTGCTGGCGTGCGGGGGTACTCCGGCTTCGAGTACGGCCAGGCGGGTCGGCCCCTGCGTCGCGGTGTGAGCCTCTTCGCGAGCCTGCATCCGCCAGGCCAGGCAAGCGACAGACACGAATAATTCCCAATCCCACACGTAGACGCCCCGGACGCCGCTGGAGCCACCGGAGCTGAACACCTGCTGGTCGCCGGATGTATATGAAAACCATTGCTGCACACTAAGAATGTGTTCTGTGTCCGCGCGGGTGAGTCCGGGGACGGTGATGATCGCGTCCCACAGCTCCTGCGCGTCCTGCTTTGTCATCATCGGCACCGGTGCGAGGTCAGCGACCGTGGCGGTCGTGGGGTCAAGTCCTTTCAGGCGCTCGGCGTGAAACGGTGACCGTTCGCGTGCATAGCCGAGAAGCGCTCGTAGCCGGTGTGTGCGGTAGCGGTCGATCTGCTCGCGCGGCCAGTCCAACCGGCCGACATGGTCTTCCAGAGCTGCCTGCACGTCGGCGAGATGGGCGGCGCGGATGCGCTCGTAGGCGACTTTGGCTGACGGCCCCTGGGGCACGCGAATCAGCATAGGGGTCGTCGCGAGCGGCACGGGCCACCCGACCTAAAGTCCGTTGTATGGAATTCGGATTCTTCATTCCCCAGGGCTGGCGTCTCGACCTCGTCGGAATTCCGGCGGATCGGCACTGGGAGGTCATGAACGGACTCGCACAGTACGCCGACGGCAGCGCGTGGGACTCGGTGTGGGTCTACGACCATTTCCACACCGTGCCGGTGCCGAGCACGGAGGCCACGCACGAGGCGTGGACCCTGATGGCGGCATACGCGGCGACGACCTCGCGGATCAAACTCGGCCAGATGTGCACCGCGATGAGCTATCGCAATCCTGCCTACCTGGCAAAGGTGGCGGCCACGGTCGACGTGATCTCCGGTGGCCGAGCGCAAATGGGTATCGGCGGTGGCTGGTACGAACATGAGTGGCGCGCTTACGGTTACGGGTTCCCGTCGGCAGGCGTGAGGCTCGGCCGACTCGACGAGGGCGTGCAGATCATGCGCGACGCATGGCGCGACGGCGTGGTGAGCTTCGACGGTAAGCACTATCAGGTGGACGGCGCGATCGTGCAGCCGAAACCGTTGCAGGACGGCGGTCTTCCGCTCTGGATCGCCGGCGGTGGAGAGCAGAAGACGCTGCGCATCGCGGCGAAGTATGCGCAGTACACCAACTACACGCCGAAGCTCGACGAGTTCAAGCGGAAGTCGGAGATTCTCGCGCAGCACTGTCAAGACGTGGGAACAGACTTCGACGCGATTGTTCGCTCCGTGAATATCACTGCAGTGGTCGGTGACTCGGATGCCGACGTCCAGGCTAGGCAAGCACGGATCCGCGACCGCATGGTTCCCTTCGTCGGCGAGCAGGGGGCCGACGCGATGACAAAAAGCACAGAGGCCGAGATCGGGGCGGGAACTCCGGAGAAGGTCGCCGAGAACCTGCGCGAGTTACGCGGCGCCGGCTGCGAATACGTGATCCTGTACTTCCCGGAGGCGGCCTACGACCGGTCAGGGGTCGAGCTGTTCGAGAAGGAAGTAGTCCCCGCGCTCCGCTAGTCGCGCGGGAAGAGGTTTAGATGGCGGGGCCGAGCAGATCGTCGGCGTCGCGGATGACGTACCCGTAGCCCTGTTCGGCGAGGAAGCGCTGCCGGTGTGCGGCGTATTCGGCGTCCAGAGTGTCGCGGGCGACCACCGAGTAGAAGAACGCCCCGCCGCCGGCGGCTTTCGGCCGTAGCAGCCTGCCCAGCCGCTGCGCTTCCTCCTGGCGGGACCCGAAGGTGCCCGAAACCTGGACTGCCACTGATGCTTCCGGTAGGTCGATGGAGAAGTTGGCGACTTTGGACACCACCAGAGTGGACACTTCGCCGCGCCGGAACGCGTCATACAGGGCCTCGCGCTCCGCGGTCTTCGTCGACCCCTGGATCACCGGTGCGCCGAGTTCCTCACCCAGCTCGTCCAGCTGGTCGAGGTACGCGCCGATCACGAGCCGCTGGCCGTCAGGGTGCTTGTCGAGAATCGACTTGACCACCGCGATCTTGGAGTGTGCCGTAGAGCAGAGCTTGTAACGTTCCTCGGGTTCGGCGGTGGCGTAGATCATTCGCTCGTTGTCGGTGAGTGTGACCCGGACCTCGATGCACTCCGCCGGCGCGATCCAGCCCTGCGCCTCAATGTCTTTCCACGGTGCGTCATAGCGCTTCGGGCCGATCAGCGAGAAGACATCACCCTCGCGGCCGTCCTCGCGGATCAGCGTGGCGGTCAGGCCCAGACGGCGCCGGGACTGCAGGTCGGCGGTCATCCGGAAGACCGGCGCTGGCAGCAGGTGTACCTCGTCGTAGATGATCAGTCCCCAGTCGCGGCTGTCGAACAGCTCGAGATGCCGGTACTCACCCTTGGACCGTCGCGTCATCACCTGATAGGTGGCGATGGTGACGGGCCTGATCTCTTTGCGTTCACCCGAGTACTCGCCGATCTCGCTTTCGGTCAACGACGTTCGCGCAATCAACTCGCGTTTCCATTGCCTGCCTGCGACCGTATTGGTGACGAGGATTAACGTCGTTGCACCTGCTTTCGCCATCGCGGCCGCGCCCACGAGGGTCTTGCCCGCTCCACACGGCAGCACCACCACGCCGGAGCCGCCCGCCCAGAACGATTCTGCGGCCATCTCCTGGTAGTCGCGCAGATGCCAGTTGTCCTGGCGCAAGCTGATGGGATGGGCCTCGCCGTCCACGTATCCCGCGAGATCCTCTGCGGGCCAACCGATTTTGAGCAATATCTGCTTGATGTGGCCGCGCTCGCTGGGGTGCACAAGCACCGTGTCCTCGTCGATTCGCTCGCCAAGCATCGGGGCAATCTTCTTGTGGCGCAACACCTCTTCAAGAACTGCGCGGTCGAGGCTGACCAGCACGAGCCCATGCACGGGAGACTTGACCAATTGCAGCCGGCCGTAGCGGGCCATGGTGTCGACGACGTCGACGAGGAGTGCCTGCGGCACCGCGTACCGCGAATAGGTGACCAGCGCGTCGACCACCTGCTCGGCGTCGTGCCCGGCGGCGCGCGCGTTCCACAACGCCAGCGGCGTGATGCGGTAGGTATGCACGTGTTCGGGTGCACGCTCCAGCTCGGCGAACGGTGCGATCGCCGCACGCGCCTCGCCGGCGAGGTCATGGTCGACTTCGAGCAGGACGGTCTTGTCCGACTGCACGATCAGGGGGCCGTCAGTCACTTCACCAAAATACGCGAGGGCCCCGTCAAGCCTCGTCCGCTGACACCACCGATGTGACGCGGTGCACGGCAAAATCTCGCACCCGCCCCGACGCGGAGTCGAAAGCCACCAACTGTCCCCCCCGCACGCTGATGGGGGACACCACGCGCTGCGTGGCCACCCCGGCCGGATCGACATACCCCATGACCACAGATGCCTGGTCGCGGACGGCCTGCTGCAGGAGCAGCACCGCGGTGCTGGCATCGACGCGCAAACCCGGCGCTGTGGTGGCGACCTTGCGCAGAGTCGAAACGATCGCGCGCAGCGTCTGCGTCGTCAGCGGAGCAGCACCGCGATACGACCGGCGCTGCGCACCGTCAGCCACTCGGGCTCCCCGGGCCCGCAGGTCGACGATCGCGCCCCTCGCGTCCTCGGCGGCCGGCGCGAAACCGGCGTCGCGCAGCGCCACCAGCGCGTCGGCGATCGGAGCCTGCGACACGGCTACCGTCGGTGCCAGCAGGCGCAGCTCTAAAGCCTCAGCCAACGGGGTTGCCATCACCTGGGCGAGCAGCGCAGTGTCGTCGCATCGCACGAACGACGCGGCGATCCCCACCCGCAACTGGCCGTGCCGGCGGGCCGCGTCATCGATCAGGTAGCTAAGCCCTTGCGGCACAGGCGTTTTCGAGTGCTTCTGAAAGAACGCATGCAGCGCGTCCGCTGTGCGGCCGATGTCGAGGGCACGCCTGATGGTTGATTCGCTGATCCGGTACACCATCGCCGCGCCGGCCGACTCGACGGTGGCAACCTCGGAAAGCCGCTCGGAAAGCTCTCGGTCGAGCGGACCCGGCACGACGACCGTCAGGTCGGCCTGCAGCAGAAAATGGTCGACCGGCTTGGGCAGGATTTTTCGCATCGCGGCGATCACATCTGCCCCGTCGGCGTCGGCGACCAATGTCCGCGCCGGAGAACTCAGCGCACCGCGTCCGACCAGCCCCACCGCGGTCGCCTCGGCCAGCAGGTCGGCCACCGGACCGGGCTGCAGCCGCAGCGCCCAGCGGGGCCGTCGCCACAACAACAGCCGCGAGAGGTCCGCTGCGCTCATCCCTGCAGCGGTCGGCAGATCCTGAAGCGCACCCAGCAACAGGCGCCGATCCAGGGGTGCGGCTGTGGAGAACAACCCCGCCGACAGCGCGGCGATCGGCTTGTTGTCCGGTCCGCGCCGCCCCACCAATCCGGGCCGAGACGCCAGATCCAACCAGGTGCTGGCCAACAGGTACCACTGCTCGGCGGCGGCCGATTCACCGAATCGATCGGCCTGGACCGTCGGCGCCCAGTAGGGGCCATCGCCGTCCAGCGGTTCGGGCCGGGGAGTGCCTGCCGCAATCAGCCCTGCCGCCGCGCTCACTTCCAGGATCAGGCCCAGCCGGGTCTCGTCGATGCCGGTCACCTTGGTGAGCCGTTTGACTTCGCGGACGCCGAGCCCGCCGGTCCGCAGTTCGGGAACCGGTGTGACACTGAGGGTTTCGAGCACCAGCTCCACTTCGCGGAGCAGGTCGACGACGGCACCGGCGGCCGCCGCGTCAACGTCGGCGACCATTGCCGCCGAGGTCGGGGCCGCCGGTTCGACAAGGCTCACCGGTCCGGGTTCCTCGCCGCGTAACACCTGACCCACGGCCCGCGGCAGAATCACCGTTTCGTCGTCGACCTGACGCAGCAGTCCAGCGGATAGCAAACGTTGCACCGGTCGCTCAGCCGGGGTGCCGGGCGCGGCGTCGCGGGTGCGACCGACGGGCGAGCCCGACAGCAGTCGGTCCAGGATCTCGCGCTGAGCGTCGTCGAGCAGGTCCATCCGCCGGGCGATTTCGTCGACAGGCACGCTCTCCTCGAGTACGGCCTGGCCCGGATGCCATGGCAGCGCGGCGGCGGCCTCGCTGACCACGCGAAGCGTCTCCTCGCCCCAGACGATGCCCCGCTCCTGCAGGCGACCCAGCGCGGCCGCGAGCTCTCCGTCGGAGGCCCGGTCGCCCATCAGCGCCGCCAGCTTCGACGGCGGAACCGGCGCGGTGTTGGCGTGCAGGACGAGCAGCGCATCGATGACCGCGAGGGTCAGAAAGTCGAGGTCGTCGCTTGCGGCTTTGACCGATTGCCGCGCCTGGGCCCGTGCCGCGAGCGCGGCGAAGCTGCCGGGTGGCGGCTGGGTGAGGTCGGGCCGCAGTTCCAGGAGTCGGACCAGCTGGTCGTCGGGGAGGTCGGCCAGCCAGGCACCCAGCGGAACGCGCGGGGCGTTGTCTTTCATTGCTGACCAGCGTAAAGCAGCCGGTGATAGTCGCGGAGGGGCGCGGCACCTGTCAGAATGTCCGCGTGGCTGACAACAAACCGCAAAAGAGCCGGTACGTCGACAACGGCTGGCCCGATCATGGCGACGGCGCCCATGCCGTCAGCGAACTCGCCGCCGACCGCACCGGCGCGTTGTCGCCGTTCGGCGATGTCACGTTCCCCGTATCCGCCGACGAGCTGCCGTACACCCATCCGGTGACGGTCGTGAACCGTTAGGACGAAGACGACGGAGGCCGCTAAGTCTGGTCGCTCGGACACGCCTCGCTCCGACCGACTTTCGCACGTTGACGAACACGGTGCGGCCCGCATGGTGGACGTCACCGCGAAGACCGCTACGAAGCGCACGGCGGTGGCGGCCGGTTTGTTGGTGACGACGCCAGACGTGGTGGCGCTCATCTCGGCCGGTGGCCTGCCCAAGGGCGACGCGCTCGCCACCGCACGAATCGCGGGCATTCAGGCGGCGAAACGCACCAGTGAACTGGTGCCGCTGTGCCACCAGCTCGCGCTCACCGGCGTCGACGTCGACTTCGCGGTCGGGACATCCGATGTCGAGATCACGGCGACCGTGCACACCACTGACCGCACGGGCGTCGAGATGGAGGCCCTGACCGCGGTCAGCGTGGCTGCTCTGACGCTCTACGACATGATCAAGGCTGTGGATAAGGCCGCCCGCATCGACAACATCCGCGTGTTGCACAAGGAGGGCGGGCGCACCGGAACCTGGACGCGCCGCCGATGAGCCGCTTGCGCGAAGAGCACGCGCCAATGAGCCGGTCGGGGCGCGTGTTGATCGCCTCGACGCGGGCGGCGGCAGGCACCTACGACGACCGCTGCGGACCGATCATCGTCGACTGGCTGGCCCAACGCGGCGTCGACGCACCGGCGCCCGTCGTGGTCGCCGACGGCATCGCCGTAAGCCGGGCGCTGCGCGCCGCCATCGCGGAGAGCCCCGACGTCGTCATCACCTCGGGAGGTACGGGGATCTCGCCCACCGACGCCACGCCGGAAGCGACGGCAGTCGTCCTTGACTACCAGATTCCCGGCCTAGCCGACGCGATCCGCCGCTCGGGTCTTCCCAAAGTGCCGACATCCGTGCTGTCGCGGGGGGTGTGCGGGGTCGCCGGTCGCACGTTGGTGGTCAATCTCCCCGGGTCGCCCGGCGGCGTGCGCGACGGGCTCGCGGTGCTGGCCGACGTGCTCGATCACGCGCTGGATCAGCTCCGCGGAGGGGACCACCCCCAGTGACCGAGGTCCTGCGCGCTGAGATCACCGAGGAGCCCGTCGACCTGACGGAGTTGGAGGAGCTGGTGGCACACCACGGCGCAGGCGCGGTGGTGGGCTTCGCCGGAGTGATCCGTGACCACGACGGCGGGCGCTCGGTGATCCGCCTCGAATACTCCGCGCACCCAAGCGCGCAGGACACGCTCGCCGAGGTGCTCTCCGAGATCGCCGCGACATCGCGAGGCGTGCGGGCGATTGCGGCCTGCCACCGCATCGGGACGCTTGCCATCGGTGACGCGGCGCTTGTAGCCGCGGTCGCCGCTGATCATCGCGGTGCGGCGTTCGACACGTGTGCGCGACTCGTCGACACCATCAAGGAACGGTTACCGGTGTGGAAGCACCAGTTCTTCGCCGACGGCTCCGACGAGTGGGTCGGATCCGCCTGAGGTGACTAGGCGGTCGGTGCCTGCGCCGGCTGGGCCAGGCCGAGGAGCGCGTCGTTCATGTTGACGTCCTGATTCCGAATCGCACCAAGCAGATCCGCCAGATACGGGGTCTGCGTAGGCAATCCGCTCAGATCCGCCGGCATCCCGGGGATCGCGCCGTCGGTCATGGCCTGGTTCGCTGCGTCGAACAAGGGCTGTGGGACGTCGGGCAACGCTGGACCCGGAGCAGGCGTGTCGGCCGGAGCCGGCGCGAGCGGAACCTCGCCGGACGTCTGGTTGATCTGAGCGAATTCCTCTCCGTCCGGTGCCGGGAGCCCGTCCGGGGGAGCGGGGGCGTCCATCGGTGCGGGCGCGTCGACCGGTGCGGCGGTGTCGATGACAACGGCGTCTTCCGGCGGCGCAGGTGGAGCCTCCGGCGGAGGCGCCACCTCGGGTGCGGGCGGAAGCTGCGCGTCGAGCAGATCGACGGGGGCCGGAGCGTCAGGCATATCGGGGGCGTCAGCTGGCAGCGGGTTCGATACCTGGGTGGCCGGCGCGGTGCGCTGTGTCGCGCCCGACAGGCCGGTGCCGCACACGGGCCAGGCGCCACGGCCCTGCCGGGCCAGCACGCGCTCGGCGACCACGATCTGCTGCTCGCGGGTGGCCATGTGGGCAGAGGGGGCGAAGTCGCCGCCGCCGTTGGCCCTCCAGGTGCCCGGCGAGAACTGCAGCCCGCCCTGGTAGCCGTTTCCGGTGTTGATCGCCCAGTTGTTGCCCGACTCGCAGCGGGCCACGCGATCCCATTCGCCATCGCTTGCGGCTGCGGCGTGGGCGCTGAGCGCCAGGCCACTGCCACCGATGACTGCGCCCGTGAAGGCGACTTTCGCGACGTTGATACCAGGTTGGGTGGGCTTGCGGTGCCGTCCACTCATGCGCGGATTTTGTCCTCTCTGCACGCGCCTGCGAGGTCAGCTGTCGGGTTCGGGCATGAGAGGCCGCCCGGCCGGTGTTGGCAAGCAACGCCGGCTTCACCCCAAGGAGCCGCAAGGCTCCAGGTCCGATGTCGGTGGACCGGGTGGGTCCCCCGCCTCCATCCACGGGTTTCGTCGTTGTCTTCCCTCATGGATGGAGTTCGGCGCGAAAGGGAAGGCGGGCCAACCACATCCGGAGCGGGCTGGCTTGGGAAGGACGGTAGCCCGTTCAGACATTTTCGTCACCTTTTGTAATCCTCGGCGTTTCGGCGCGTCTCGGAACGGGAAAAGCCCAAGAGGGAACGACGTTCCCCCAGGTCGGTTTGCGCTCATCAGGCCTTGGTACGCGCTGTAACCAATTCGTTATGTGACGCAAATCACCATCATCCGCCTGCGAATGGCGGAAGAACGTCGACCGTCTGCTTGTTTTCGAGCCGCATGCCGGTATCGCGCACGGCGACACCGTCGACCAGATATGAACAACGCACCAAAACCGCAGCCAGGCGGGGGTTTTCGCTACCGAGCCGGCTCGCCAGTTGCCCGACGGTCGTTGCGGGGTCGAGCGTCAACGTCTCAGCTTGAGAGTTAACTGCGGCACTCGCCGCCCCGAAGTAGCGCACGGTCACGGACAGTTTCGTCAGCTGAACGGTCATCGCTAGCCGCCGATGGCACTCATCGGCCGGGCGGGCTGGATGAAGCCGGGGTCGTTGATGCCGTGTCCGGCGGCCTTGGCCCACATCGCCGCGCGCCAGGCGGCCTCGATGGCGTCGTCGTCCGCACCAGTCCGCAGCAGCCCGCTGAGGTCCGTCTCGTCCGTGGTGAACAAACAGTTACGGACCTGTCCGTCGGCGGTCAGCCGAGTGCGGTCGCACGCGGCGCAGAACGCCTGGGACACCGACGCGATCACGCCGACGGTCGCGGGGCCGCCGTCCACACTCCACAACTCGGCGGGTGCCGAGCCGCGGGGCGTCGGGTCAGGTGTCAAGGTGAACTCGCGGCGCAACGCGGCAAGGATGTCCGCGGCGGTCAGCGCCTGAGCTCGGTTCCAGGTGTGGCCTGCATCCAACGGCATCTGTTCGATGATGCGCAGCTGATATCCGTGCTCGAGGCAGAACCGCAGCAGCGCGACCGCGTCGTCGCGGCCCGTCGCGGGGTTCAGCACGGCGTTGACCTTCACCGGATCGAGGCCTGCGGCACGGGCAGCCCGCAGCCCGGCGAGGACGTCGGGCAGCCGGTCGCGGCGGGTGATGGCGGCGAACCGGGCGGCGTCGACGGTGTCCAGCGAGATGTTGATCCTGTCGAGCCCCGCCTCGGCAAGGCGAGCCGCCCGGCGCGTCAACCCGATGCCGTTGGTCGTCAGTGCGATCTCGGGACGTGGTTGCAACCGCGCGGTCTCCGCGACGATCGTCTCGAGGTCCTTCGAGAGCAGAGGCTCACCGCCGGTGAAGCGCACGCTGGTGATGCCCAGCCGCGTGACCGCGAGCCGCAGCAATCGGATCAGCTCGTCAGGGCGCAGCAGGCTTGTTTTCGGCAGCCAGTCGAGGCCGTCGGCCGGCATGCAGTATGTGCACCTCAGATTGCAGCGGTCGGTCAGCGACACCCGTAGGTCGGTGGCCACCCGGCCGAAGGTGTCGACGAGCGGACCGTCGGCCGGGGCGTCGGTACCGCGGCGAAGGGTGGACGGCAAGCCCAGCGGCGTAACCGTCATATCCAGGCCTTGTGGGTGTCAGACACCGGGACGACTTCCTTGCCCAACGGCATCAGGGAGACCGGGATCAACTTCAGGTTGGCCAGGGCGAGCGGGATCCCGATGATCGTGATCGCCTGCGCGATCGCGGTGACGACGTGACCGATTGCCAGCCAGATGCCGCAGAGGATCACCCAGATGATGTTGCCGACGAGCGTGGCCGTGCCCGAGCCCGGCTTCTCGACGATCGTGCGCCCGAACGGCCATAGCGCAAAGAACGCGATGCGTAGCGCGGCAATTCCGAACGGGATCGTAATCACGAGGAAGAACAAGAGGAAGCAGATCAGCGCCGCCAGCAGGTACCCCAGCGCCAGCCACAGGCCGCCGAAGATCAACCAGATGATGTTCAAAACCAGGCGCATTGTTCCTCCAGCGGTTCCTTCAGATTAGCGGAGTTAAACAAGCTGCTCCGGCGAGGGCGACCCGAGTAGGATCACGTAATCGCGTCCTGCGAAGCGGGGCGCGTTCTTTGCGAGCGACCCGTCGAGACAAGCAGGTGAGACACAGTGCCGACCGGCAAGGTGAAGTGGTACGACGCCGAAAAGGGCTTCGGCTTCCTGGCCCAGGAGGATGGCGAGGACGTCTACGTCCGCTCGTCGGCGCTGCCTGCCGGGGTCGAATCACTCAAGGCGGGTCAGAAGGTGGAGTTCGGCGTCGCGTCCGGTCGGCGCGGTCCACAAGCGCTCAGCCTCAAGCTGATCGAACCGCCGCCATCGCCGCTGCGTACCCGCCGAGAGAGCGGCCCGGCAGAGCACAAGCACACGCCGGACGAGTTGCACGGGATGGTCGAGGACATGATCACGCTTCTCGAGGGTGCGGTGCAGCCTGAGCTGCGCAAGGGACGCTACCCGGACCGCAAGACCGCGCGGCGGGTGTCAGACGTGGTGAAGGCTGTCGCCCGGGAACTCGACGCCTGATTTCACTCGGGGCAGTCCTGACGCGCGAACGTCGATTACCCGTCGACATTTCGGGCGATTTCTCGCAATAGGTCGACGTTCGTCGCGACTAACCGCGGTATCCGGACGCGTGCAGCGCAGCGAACACCCGCTCGACGACGGTGCTTCGGCGGTATCGAAGCATGTCGCCGCTCACGCGAACGATCCGCCAGCCCAACGCCTCCAGCTCCGCGAGGCGGTCGATGTCCCGCGCGCGCTGGGCAGGGTCGGTCCAGTGGTGAGCGCCGTCGAACTCGACGGCCACCTTCCATTCGGGCCAGCCCATATCGAGCCGCGCGACGAACAGGCCGTTCTCGTGAACTTCGATTTGGGTGCGCGGCGGAGGGAGGCCGGCTCCGACGAAAAGCAGACGTGTTCGTGTTTCTTGCGGCGACTCCGCGCCAGGGTCGGCCAACTTCAGTGCTTGCCGGAGTTGGACGATTCCCCTTGCCCCTCGATGCCGTGCGGCGAGGGCCTCGACGTCGACGGCCTTCAGGTCTGTGGCGCGCATAAGCGCGTCCAGCCGGACGACCGCCAGCGTCAGGCCCGCGCGACGCCCGAGATCGAACGCCGTGCGGGCCGGCGCGGTCACGGGAATGGTTGCGCGGAACAATGTCTCGTCATTCCAGAGCTTGTCGCTATGCAAAAGGATGCCGGAAACTTTGTCACGACTCGGCCGATTGAGTTCAGCCGGTTGGTTGGCATCGATCCATCTCGAGCCGTGCAGTGCCGCGGCCGACAGCCCTGCGACCGTTGCTTGTCTGCCTGACCAAAGCCACGCGGCGACGGCCTTCGTCACAGCTGTGACTTCGCGCCCTGCAGGAATGTAGACATTCCGATACAGCTGCTGGTACTTGGTGCGGAGCTGATATGCGGTGACGACGCCCTCGCGCAGTGCTTCGGTGCCGATAAACGGCCAATCGGACATACGGGCATCGACGCCGAGCGTCGACTTATGGTTCCAAAACCGCCCAAACATCGACTGGTAATCGACGTTCGTCGAACAGCGAATAGCCTGAACCCATGGCTGCGTATGTCGCCAGCGGCGGCGCGTTCGAGCGTGACACCAAATACATCACCACCCGAATCACCGCCGACGGGCGCGACGGGTATCCGGTGGAGCCGGACCGGTATCGGCTGATCGTGGCGCGGGCGTGCCCGTGGGCAAACCGGGCCATCATCGTGCGACGGCTGCTCGGGCTGGAACCGGTGCTCTCCATTGGCTTTTGCGGGCCGACGCACGACGAGCGGAGCTGGACCTTCGACCTCGACCCGGGCGGTGTCGACCCCGTGCTGAAGATTCCGCGGCTTCAGGACGCCTACTTCGCCCGGGTCCCGAATTATCCGAAGGGCATCACCGTGCCGGCGATCGTCGACGTGCCGACCGGTCAGGTCGTCACCAACGACTTCGCGCAGATGACGCTGGACCTGTCCACCGAATGGCGTCAATACCACCGCGACGGCGCACCGCAGCTCTACCCTGAACCGCTGCGCGCAGAGATCGACGAGGTCGCACAGCGCATCTACACCGAGATCAACAACGGCGTCTATCGCTGCGGCTTCGCCGGATCACAGGAGGCCTACGATAAGGCCTACGACAGGCTGTTCGCCGCGCTGGACTGGGTATCCGAAAGGCTAAGCGGTCAAAGGTATTTGGTGAGAGACACGATCACCGAGGCCGATGTTCGGCTGTTCACGACGCTGGCACGATTCGACCCGGTGTATCACGGGCACTTCAAATGCAATCGGCAGAAGCTCGCGGAGATGCCGGTTCTGTGGGCGTATGCACGGGACCTGTTCCAGACGCCGGGCTTCGGCGACACCACCGACTTCGTGCAGATCAAGCAGCACTACTACATCGTGCACAAGGACATCAACCCCACCCAGATCGTCCCCAAGGGCCCCGACCTGACGAACTGGCTTACCCCGCATGGCCGAGAGTCGTTGGGAGGCAGACCGTTTGGTGATGGTACGCCACCCGGCCCGACGCCGGAAGGGGAGCGCGTGCCGCCCGGTCACTCGCCCTTGGGTTGAGGCCACACCATGGCCATCGACCACACCGCGTGGGCGACGTACGCCAGTTCGCCGGTCGGCGTCCTCGCCACGGTGACGAGCTGCACCTCGATCCGGTCAAGCCGGCCCCCGTGCGGACCCACGGTCGGCACGGTCGCCGCGAGCGTACCGGGCCGCATCTTGTCCTCGCCGTTGTCGTCAGCGTTGTCGTAGAGCCGCAACAGCACCCACAGGCCGCGGCTGACCTCGGACGGCACCGACAGCTGCACGGGGTAGTGGTCGGTGACCCGAAGTTCGCCGACCGCGTTCGGGTTGTCGCAGTTGGTCAAATCGAGCACAGGACAATAGGTGAACGGTCCTGTCCGGGTCAACAGGCCGTTGGAGTACGCGCTGATCTCCGGCAACTGGGGCGGGCGGTGACGCACCAACAGCCAAATGCCCGCTGCGACAACGGCACACATCAGCGCGATGACCGTCGCCATCACGGTGACGACTCGGGTCACTACGGCACCGTGACCGGGGCGCCCCCATGGGCCCCGTTGGGATCCATGCCCTCCTGCGCGGCGATGACGGGCCGGTTGCCGCCGAAGCCGGGGATCAACGAGTCGCCGCGATAACTGACGATCGTTTGGGCCAAGCCCACGATCAAGAACGACGAGATCGCGGTGAACCCGACGCGCAGGTCGGTGTGCACCAGCACACCGACCGCTCCGCCGGCGACCCAGGCAAGCTGCAGTAGCGACTCGGATCGACCGAACGCCGACGCTCGCGATTCCTCGGGAAGATCGTCTTGCAGCGATGCGTCCAGTGATGCCTTGGCGATCGCGGCGGAGGCCGACGTGACCAACGCCGCAATCGCCAAGAAGATCATTCCGCCGAAGAACGCTCCCACCAAAGCAGCGAGCGCGACCGGAATGGTGCAGCGAACCACCAGACGCGACGGCCTGCCCAATTGCATTCGGGCAGCGACTCCATTCCCGGCGAAGTTACCGACGCCGGCGGCAGCGCCGATGAACCCGAGCAGTGCAATGGTCTTCCACGCCTCGTCGGGCTGACTCTCCGCCTTGGCCACGAATGCCGGGTACAAAAACAGGAACCCGACCATGATCTTGATCGTCACGTTTCCCCACAGCGACGTGATGATGTTGCGGCCCAAAGGTTGTCGCGGCTTGCTGGGGCGCTTGGAGTGAGAACGCATGTCACCGTTCTTGTCGCGCCGAAGGTCATCGGTGCCGCCGTGGTAGGACAGCGTCGCCGGAACCTCGCCGGCCGTGACCTCGACCCAGCTCGGGATCTTCATCGACGCGTACGCACCGACGATCGTCGTCGCGACGACGATGAACAACGCGCCCGGCACCCCGAACAACTTCGTCAGCGCAAGTTCGAAGGCTGCTGCGATGCCGCCGCCGACGATGGTTCCGCCGATCAGGCCGAACACGGTCAACCTCGAGTTCACCCGCACCAAGTCGATGCTCGGTGGGGTCACGCGCGGCGTCACCGCGCTGCGCAGCACGGAAAACGACTTGGAGAACACCATCATCAACAGCGCGGCCGGATACAGCACCCACGACGGATAGCTGCCCGCTGCGCCGTCGTAGTTGGCGATCAGCACAACGGCAAGCACGGTCCGCGCCCCGAAGGACATCGCCAGCGCCACCCGTCGGCCATGCTGCAACCGATCCAGCGCAGGCCCGATCAACGGCGCGATCACGGCGAACGGAGCGATCGTGATCAACAGATACAGCGCGACCTTGCCCTTGCTTTCGCCTGAGGCTGCCGCGAAGAACAGGGTGTTGGCCAACGCGACAGCCATGGCCGCGTCGACGGCGAAGTTGGCCATCACCGGATAGATGAGGGCGGTCAACCCCGACTTGTCCGCACCGTCGGCGGTGGCCGCGCGGCGGAACACCCCGTACATCCGCACGCCCATCTCTCGGCTGCGCATGGCGGCTGCGCGGGTGACGGTCACGCGTTCGCCCGAGTTCCTTCGAGAACTTGACCGCGGCGGCGGGGGCGGCGGCGTCGGCTCGTCGATCGGCGGCAGATACCGGTTGGCGCTCGGCATGGGTGGCCGCCGAGATCTGTGAGGGCCGCCGGCGCCGGTGGGGTAGTTGGCCATCCCGGGATGCTCGGCATCGGGGCCCGGAGCAGGCCGGGGCGGGTAGTACTGGCGATCTGATTTCGGATCGTCACTCGGGTAGTCGGGCCGCGAGCCGTTCACGAGTCCGATTCTCCACTATCGGCTGTCCCTGGGTGGCATAGCTGGCCGGTGTGGCTAGCGCTGCGCTGGTGCGGCACTATGGGGATGCGATGGAGGGCTTGTTTGTGGCGTCGAACGCTGTCGAAACACCGGCACCGGGTCTCGACGTCGTGTTAGGCGGTGCCGTGGAGCAGGCGCGTGCGGCGATCGCCGAATACAGCGGCGACACCGTGGGCGAGTACATCGGCGTCACCTTTGAGGACACCACCTCGGCGACACATCGCTTCCTTGCGAACCTGCCGGGCTACCACGGATGGCAGTGGGCCGTGGTCGTGGCTGCGCACCCCGGAGCGGAAAACGCCACGGTGAGCGAGGTCGTCCTGGTCCCCGGGCCTACCGCGCTGCTGCCTCCTCGATGGGTGCCGTGGGAGGATCGCGTCCGCCCTGGCGATCTCGGACCAGGTGACCTCCTTGCGCCGGCGCAGGATGATCCGCGGCTGGTGCCCGGCTACACAGCCACCGGCGATCCAGAGATCGACGATGTGACGGTGGAGCTCGGACTCGGCCGTCGGCAGGTGCTCAGTGAATTCGGTCGCGCCGAGGCCGCGCAGCGTTGGCACGACGGTGATTTCGGCCCCCAGTCCGCGATGGCGCGGTCGGTTCGCCGGGTGTGCCGCGACTGCGGGTTCTATCTGCCGCTTGCCGGCGTGCTCGGCGGGATGTTCGGCGTGTGCGCCAACGAGTTGTCCGCCGACGGGCACGTGGTCGATTCTCAGTACGGCTGCGGAGCGCACTCGGACACTCCCGCCGCGTCCCCGGGTAGCGGCTCGCCGCAGCACGACCCGTACGACGACGGCGTGCTCGATCTCGTGGAACCGGCTCAGTCCTAGGAGTCAGTGCAGACCGGTCTGTGCACCGCGTGCTCCCCGGCGCGCGGCGTGACGTTGCCAGAGAAACACCGACGTGCCGAAAACGGTGAGGCCCAGGCCCGCAACTGCGATGGGGCGCCAGGTTTCGAGGGCTGGGACGGTGAACGCCAGCACCGCCGCGACAACCCAGCACAATGCGATAACCCCGATCACCGGTCGTGGATCGGTCAGCGCATCGGGCAGAGCGGGTGGCTGCACCCCGTCTGGTGGCTCGTCCGTCATCGGGTCCAACGTATCCGATGCTGCCGTACCGTTCGCCAGATGAGTTCGCAGCCGTGTTCGCGGAGTCGCGCGTGAGCGCAGTGATCGACGTCGACGACTCCGACGACCCACGCCTCGACGATTTTCGTGATCTCAACAGCATCGACCGTCGCCCCGACCTTCCAAGCGGGAAGGGCTTGGTGATCGGCGAGGGTGTGCTGGTGGTGCAGCGGATGTTGGTGTCGCGCTTCAGGCCCTTCGCGTTGATCGGCACCGACCGCAGGCTCGGCGAGCTGCGTGACGACCTCGCGGCGACCGACATTCCCTACTACCGCGTGGACGCGGACGTGATGGCGCGCGCGGTCGGTTTTCACCTCAATCGAGGCGTGTTGGCTGCGGCGCGACGACCGCGGGCGGCCACCGTGCGCGATGTCATCGACGGGGCTCGTACCGTGGCTGTGCTCGAAGGCGTCAACGACCACGAGAACATCGGTTCGATCTTCCGCAACGCCGCGGGCCTAGGCGTCGATGCCGTGGTGTTCGGTTCCGGGTGCGCCGACCCGTTGTATCGGCGCGCCGTACGTGTGTCGATGGGTTATGCGCTTCTCGTGCCGTTCGCCCAGGCCGAAGCCTGGCCCGCGGACTTGAAACTATTGCGCGACAAAGGCTTTCGCCTCCTTGCGATGACGCCGGATCGTGACGCGACGACGCTTGAGGACTCGATGGCATCCGCGCGTGACGAGAAGGTGGCGATTCTTGTCGGGGCCGAGGGGCCCGGGCTGACCGAGCGCGCGATGCGGGCCTGCGACATGCGGGTGCGGATCGCGATGTCTGGTAAGACCGACTCGTTGAATGTCGCGACGGCGGCGGCGCTGACGTTCTACGAAAGGGCTAGGCTCGGCGCGTGATTGAAGACGACGAGTCGGTGACTCAAGAGGACGTCGCGACGCCGTGGGGAACGGGCCTCACTGTTGCCGGCTTCGTCGCTGCGGTCGTCGCATTGGCGATCACAGTGCTGAGTCTTGGTGTGGCGCGGGTTCATCCGCTTCTGGCGGTCGGGTTGAACCTCGTCGCGGTCGGCGGCCTCGCGCCGACGCTATGGGGATGGCGCACGGTCCCGGTGCTGCGCTGGTTCGTGCTCGGAAGTGCCGTCGGTGTCGTCCTGGGATGGCTGGCACTGCTGGCAGCCGCGCTTCAGGGCCCGTGACGTCTAGTGACGCCCGCCTGAGCGAATGTCGAGCAGCACGTCTTCCCATGCCGGCACTGGAGGCCTGCGGCGACGGCTCCGCTGCGCTGGTGCTGGCTCCTCAGCGGATTCCTCGTCGTGGGGCACTTCGTCGAAATCGAGTTGTGGCAATTGCGGAACGGGGGCCAGCGGCCGTAACTGCCGCTCGAAGTTCGGGTCGATGAGCTCGCTAGCCGCGTCGTCGAGCGCGGTCGCCGTGCCACCGTGCGCGCCAGGCGTGAACCCGAAGTGCGCGACGTTTTCCGACAGACCCGCTTGCCATGTCAGCTGCACGGTCCAGCGTCCGTCCGCGTTCCGCCACGCGTCCCACGACGTGGCGTCGTGATCAAGGCCGCGGGCGAGCAACGCGCCGGCGACCGTTTCGAGCAGCGTCGCGACGGCAGGCCCGTCGGCCAGCACGGGGTGGGACGCAGTTGCCAGCTCGGCGGCTCTCGACCGCTCGAGCAGAACAGGGTGAGCGAACCGCTCTACCCGGGAAATGTCGGCACCGGCTGCCTCGGCAACTTGTTCGACCGACGCCCCCGCCCTGATCCGGGCTTGAATCTCCTTGGGACTGAGCACGTTCGTGACCTCATTGTCGACTTCACGCGCCTGGCTACGGGCTGATTCCCCGCGAACGGCGGCGCGCAGCCGTTCGTCGGCGCGCAGCAGGAACCGCTCCGAGGAGTTCTTGCTCTCGCAGATGACGTGATTGCCGTCGACGTCGAGACCAACCACCGTGAGTTCCCGCATGTCGACCTCCTTCGGCGCACTTTAACGCAGCGGAGGGCTAAAACGGCGCTGACACGCTGGCCTGTTGCTCTTCGCGCAAGCTGTCCCCCGCAAGCGGGTGGTGCCCCACATCGACGCGGGTCTACAGCCTCTCGACCACCCAGTCGATGCACTCGATCAAGGCGCTGACGTCGTCGGGCTCCACCGCGGGGAACATCGCCACCCGCAACTGGTTGCGCCCCAGTTTGCGGTAGGGCTCGGTGTCCACGATGCCGTTGGTCCGCAGCACCTTCGCCACCGCGGTCGCGTCGACCTCGTCGGAGAAGTCGATGGTGCCTACCACCTGTGACCGCAACGCCACGTCGGTCACGAACGGCGTCGCGTACGGCGACGCCTCCGCCCACGAGTACAGCCGCTGCGACGAGTCGGCGGTGCGCTTGACCGCCCAGTCCAGTCCGCCGTTGCCGTTCAGCCAGTCGATCTGCTCGGCCAGCAACGCCAGCGTGCCGATCGCGGGCGTGTTGTATGTCTGGTCCTTAAGGCTGTTCTCGACAGCGATCGGCAACGACAGGAAGTCGGGCACCCAGCGGCCCGACGACGCGATCGACTCGATACGAGCCAGCGCCGCAGGGCTCAACAGCGCCAGCCAGAGACCACCGTCACTGGCGAAGTTCTTTTGCGGCGCAAAGTAATACGCGTCTGCGTCGGCAACATCGACCGGCAGGCCGCCGGCGCCCGACGTTGCGTCGATGACGATCAGCGCCTGCTCGGAGCCTTCGGGCCGCCGGACCGGAACGGCCACACCCGTCGAGGTTTCGTTGTGCGCCCACGCGATCACGTCGACCGACGGGTCCGAACGCGGCTCGGGAGCGCTTCCCGGGTCGGACTTGACGATGATCGGTTCGCCGACAAACGGGTTCTTGTCGACGCCGTTGGCGAACTTCGAGCTGAACTCGCCGTAGGCGAGATGCAACGAGCGCTTGTCGATCAGCCCGAACGCAGCGGCGTCCCAAAAGGCTGTGGCGCCGCCGTTGCCTAGCACCACCTCGTAGCCGTCCGGCAACGAGAACAGTTCCGCCAGTCCCTTACGTACGCGGCCGACCAGATTCTTCACCGGCGCCTGCCGGTGCGACGTGCCGAACAGGGGTGCCGCCGTAGTGACCAGCGCCTGAAGTTGCTCGTGACGCACCTTCGACGGGCCTGAGCCAAATCTGCCGTCTTTTGGTTTGATCGAGTCGGGGATAGTGAGCTCTGCAGCCATGGTCACCAGGCTAGTGAGCGTTTGTGGCGCTCTGCGAAGGGGCACAGCTTCCCTGATGCGAGAGGAGCAACCTATGACCACGGTTCCACTGATCGATCTCAACGACGGCAATCGCATTCCTCAGTTGGGTTTCGGAGTGTTCCAGATTCCGCCCGACGAGACGGCCGACGCCGTCAAGGCCGCGCTCGATATCGGCTACCGGCACATCGACACCGCCGAGATGTACGGCAATGAAAAGGAGGTCGCCGACGGAATCCGGGAAGCGGGTGTCAGCCGCGGCGACGTCTACATCACCAGCAAGCTCAACAACGGCTATCACAAGCCCGACGACGCTCGTCGCGCGTTCGACGAGACGTTGCGCAAACTCGACTCCGACTATGTGGACCTGTTCCTCATCCACTGGCCGTTGCCGACGCTCTACGGCGGCGACTTCGTCTCAACCTGGAAGGTGCTCGAAGAATTCCAGAAGGACGGGCGCTCGCGCAGCGTCGGGGTGTCGAACTTCGAGCCCGCGCATCTGGAGAAGCTGGCCCAGGAGTGTTCGGTCGTGCCCGCCGTCAACCAGATCGAGGTCCACCCGTACCTCGCCAACGACGAGGTACGCACCTACAACCGGGAGCATGGGATCGCGACTGAGGCGTGGTCACCGATCGCGCAGGGCGATGTGCTGGGCGACCCGGTGATCACCGCGATCGCCGAGTCGGTGGGCAAGTCGGCCGCCCAGGTGGTGCTCCGGTGGCACATCCAGCGCGGCGACATCGTGTTCCCGAAATCGGTCACTACCGCGCGCGTCAGGGAGAACTTCGAGCTGTTCGACTTCGAGCTCAGCGCCGACGACATGGTCGCCATCTCGGGACTCGACCGCGGCGAGGACGGCCGCCGGGGCCCGCACCCGGACAAATTCGACTACATCCCCAAGTAGCAGGTTCGCGAGATCTGCACCTGGGCTGTGGATCGTCAGATATCGCAGCCTCCTGCAGAAATCGGCGCAAGATGTACGGCGCGGCTTCGATTTGCGTACGAGGGGGAGGGTTTGCAGATGGCTGAACAGGAACTAGCGCAGTCGAATCCCCGGTCTCCGAATTCGGACGACTCAGCGAACGTGAGACCGGTTAGCGACACCGAGCGTGGTCTGTTGACCGCTATTTTTCTTATAGGAGCTTCAGTCCTCGTTGGCGGGATGATTTGGCGGTGGAGGGTCGACAACCCGCCTTCTGGCCAAGACCTCGCGAACGCACTCGTAACATTGGGCTCAGGAATCGTCCTGGGAGGCGGGCTGAAGTTTCTGCTCGACAGGTATCAGCAGAAGCAGAAGAAGCGTGAAGAGCAACATGAGCTTCGCGAACGGCTACTTGCCGAGTTGAGAGACGTATATCTCCGAACCGAGACCGCTCGGCTCACAATCAAGGCCCTGGGTTCGACCCAGTCCTACTCCGAGAAGATGCGCGAACTCATCGGGTGTCAGGCTGCTCTGCTGAAGATAAAGCGATCACTCGATCTCAGAACGAACGAAGAGGGCCGCGAAAGGAACAAAAGGTGCTTCGTCGACATCGTCGGATACTTGCGGGCGCTTCAGAACGAAACTGCCGACGAAATCGGGAAGATGCCTGCTGGCGATATGCATTGGGGTGAGCCGAGTAAGACCACCACACCCCCTGTGCTTTATGACCTGATCAAGTGTGGCGAACGGTTCCGTACGCGGTTCACTGGTCCGCTGTACACGCTCGCCAGTGAGTTTCTCCAACACGGCGTCCCAACAGTCGCTGATCACGCGGATGTGGCTGCGATTCCGGGGTTCGATAAGTGCTTTGACGATCTCGTCGAATTGGCTGCTGGCGAGATCCGGGACGTGTGCGCGGCCCGCCCGAAAGTGTGACCCACGTCACGTGACACGCGTCAAGTGCCCGTCGCGCACAGCCCCGCACAGAGCCTAGAAAATTGGTGGGACCTACGGTACCGTTGCTAGACATTAGGCCCATGGATGTAAACCCATAGGAGGGTTCTTCGAATGGCTCGGACGCGTATCGTCAAGCGCTGGAAGCGCAACATGGAGGTCACCGACGACCACGAGTACGTCGAGAAGCTGACCACCCTCTCTGAAGGCTCAGTACGCCGAAACTTCGACCCGTATACCGACATCGACTGGGATTCGCCCGAATTTGCGGTCACAGAAAACGACACCCGATGGGTGCTGCCCTCGACCGACCCCCTCGGCCGTCACCCGTGGTACCAGGCGCAGCCGTTGGACAAGCAGATCGCGATCGGAATGTGGCGGCAGGCCAACGTCGCCAAGGTCGGCCTGCACTTCGAGAGCATCCTCATCCGCGGTCTCATGCAGTACACGTTCTGGGTACCGAACGGATCACCCGAGTACCGGTACTGTCTGCATGAATCCGTCGAAGAGTGCAACCACACCCTGATGTTCCAGGAGATGGTGAATCACATCGGCGTGGACGTCCCGGGCATGCCGCGGCTGCTGCGCTGGATCTCGCCGTTCATCCCACTGGCGGCCGGACCGCTGCCGATAGTGTTCTTCTTCGGCGTGCTCGCCGGCGAGGAGCCAATTGACCATACGCAGAAAAATGTTCTGCGCGAAGGCAAGTCACTGCATCCGATCATGGAGAAAGTGATGGCCATCCACGTGGCTGAGGAAGCGCGCCACATCTCGTTCGCGCACGAGTATCTGCGCAAGCGGGTCCCCCGCATGCATCGCCGCCGCAAGTTCTGGCTCTCGCTTCACGTACCGATCATCATGCGGGTGCTATGCTCGGCGATCGTGGTGCCGCCCAAGGCTTTCTGGAAAGAGTTCAACATCCCGAAGTCAGTGCGCAAAGAGTTGTTCTTCGACTCCCCCGAATCACGGCAATGGCTCAGCGACATGTTCGGTGACGTCCGAATGCTGTGCGAAGAAACTGGATTGATGAACCGCCCGGCGCGGCTGATCTGGCGCATGTGCAAGATCGACGGCCGCCCATCGCGCTACCGCAGCGAGCCGGCTCGTACGCACCTCCCGGTGCCGGCCGCCTAGGCGTTCGGATGCCGCACGTCATCACCCAGTCGTGCTGTAGCGACGGGTCCTGTGTCTATTCGTGTCCGGTCAACTGCATCCACCCGTCACCGGACGAGCCTGGATTCGCGACCGCCGAAATGCTGCACATCGATCCGGTGGCATGCGTCGACTGCGGGGCGTGCGTGTCGGCCTGCCCGGTCGGGGCCATCGCACCCGACTCGAAGCTGACCACCGAGCAGCTGCCGTTCGTCGAAATCAATGCCCTGTTCTATCCCAAGCGGCCCGAAGGCGAAAAGCTACCGCCTACATCGAAGCTGGCGCGGGTAATCGAGGCGCCGATGATCACCCGGCCGGGGCGCGGTCCGCTGCGCGTGGCAGTGGTCGGGTCCGGTCCCGCCGCGATGTACGCCGCCGACGAATTGCTGACGCAGCCGGGCGTGCGCGTCAACGTGTTCGAGAAGTTGCCGACGCCCTACGGGTTGGTGCGCGCCGGAGTGGCACCCGACCATCAGATCACCAAGCGGGTGACGCAGCTGTTCGACCGGATGGCGAGCCACCGCGGTTTCGAGTTCTACCTCAATGTCGATATCGGCCAACACCTTTCGCATGCCGAGCTGCTGCACCATCACCACGCGGTGCTGTACGCGGTCGGTGCGTCGTCGGACCGCCGCCTCGACATCGATAGCTTCGGCGTGCCCGGCACCGCGACGGCCACCGAGGTCGTCGCGTGGATCAACGGCCACCCCGATTACGCGCAGATGTCGGTACCCCTCGACCGTGAACGGGTCGTCATCGTCGGCAACGGCAACGTCGCACTCGACGTCGCGCGCATTCTGACGACCGATCCAGACCAGCTGGCTGCCACCGACATTGCTCACGGCGCGCTGGCCGCCCTTCGCGACAGCAAGGTGCGTGAGGTCGTCATCGCCGCGCGCCGCGGACCCGCGCAGTCGGCCTTCACCCTGCCCGAGATGATCGGCCTGACAGCCTCCTCACGCGTTGTGCTGAGCGCCGCAGACCACGAGCGGGTACGCGCGGACCTCGCCGAGTGCGGAGATCAGCTGACCCGGCACAAGTTGGAATTGCTTGCGTCGCTGGACATCTACGACGAGCACGACGAGTCGCCTACGATCCGAATGGCATACCATCTGACGCCGTCACGGGTCCTGGGCGATCGCCGTGCGGAAGGTGTCGAGTTCGTGGTGACGGGCAGTGACGAGGTCCGCGAGGTCGAGGCCGGCCTGGTGCTGAGCTCCATCGGCTACCGCGGGCGCCCTGTGCCCGGCTTGCCCTT
This sequence comes from Mycobacterium sp., assembly GCF_032159765.1. Lineage (GTDB taxonomy): Bacteria > Actinomycetota > Actinomycetes > Mycobacteriales > Mycobacteriaceae > Mycobacterium. The sequence continues at coordinate 38,887 of NZ_JAVHWM010000059.1, forward strand.
TGACGACGACGCCGCTGTGGTGCCCAATCGCGAGGGCCGAGTGGTCGATCCGCAGACGGGCGCGCCGGATCGTGGCTCCTACGTCGCGGGCTGGATCAAGCGGGGTCCGACGGGATTCATCGGGACCAACAAATCGTGCGCACAGGAGACGGTCGCCGCTCTCGTCGCTGATTACAACGCCGGCCTCCTTGCCGATCCGCAGGAGGGTGCCCGCGGGCTGAACCGGTTGGTGCGCCAGCGCCAACCGGACGTGATCGACGCGGTGGGTTGGCGGGCGATCGATGCCGCAGAGACAACACGCGGCGCGGCTCACGGACGTCCCCGCGAGAAATTCACGTCGATCCCGGAGATGCTCGACGCGGCAGCCGCCGGCCGACCGCGGCGCCGTCTACTCGCCGGATTTCAGCGCTGACGACACCAACCCTGAGCGCGCCAAGGCCGTGTCGATGAAGTCGTGAACGGGCCGAGACCGAAAGAATCCGGTGTGACCGCCTGGGTACCAGACGATTTCGGGCTTGCCCCAGTGCTCCCACAGCCGGATCACCTGCTCGCGCGGATGGACGACGCGGTCAGCTAGACCCCCGTAGACGAAGCGGCCCTGCAACCGAACTCGGGGTGTGAGCGACAGCGGCGACACCATCCGGCCCAGGGGTCTGGCCATCTCGATGGTGTCGCGACGGGGGTCGTCTCTGCTCAGGCCTGAGTGGCGCGAGAGGACATCTACGAGATCAGCGACCGGCACGCCGAGGATCGCGCATGTGAGACCCCCGTCGAGGCTGGCGACAAGTGCCGCCATGTAGCCGCCCAACGACATGCCGGTCAGCCCGATCGCCGACTGCGGTTCCTGCAGGCGGATCCAGGTCAACACCCGGCGGATGTCCCAGACGGCCTGTGCGGTGGCGTGAACGTTGTCCATCACATCGCCGCCGGGGAGTGTCGCGGTCTTGGGCAGGCCCCGCTTACGTGGACCGTGCAGAGGAAGGACCGGCAGCACGACGTTGAGGCCAAGGTCCTCATGCAGGTGCCAGGCCCGGAAAAGCCTCAGGTCAACCCCGGCCCTGCCCATCTCGGTACCGTGCACGCACACCAGCCACGGCCGCGGTTCGGGGTGTCGCAGGAGCAGGCCGTACTCGCGGTTGTTGGCGGCATAGCCGAGCCACCGCTCGCGGCCCGGCTCACCCGTGTACGGGGCGTATCCGCTGTCGAACACGAACCGCTGATAACTGCGATGCCGTCGATGCACCTGATGCAGGTCAAGTTCCGTCAGAGGCGGAGGTGATGCGAAAAACGCCTTCGGGTTGGCCAGGAATCCCCGCTGCCCGTAGTAGTCGAGTGCATCAGTCACCTCGTGGGTGATCCGGTCGAAATCTCCGCCGCTGCTGACGGGTCGGCTCAGTTGCAGGCCGACGAGAACGACCTCATCGCGCAGCGCCTGACCGGCAAGCCGGAAAGTCGGCCGCACCAGCGGAAGCTCGGATGCTTCCCCAGAGCGGTAGTCACGCCGCGAGCGCGCGTAGTAGCGACCCGTGCGCGCGAACGGCTTGATCACCGTCCGCAGCGCGTTAGCCGGAACGGAGCGTGGAGCGGAGGACCCTTCGGGGGGCGGAAGCTCGTCGCGATCAGGTATCGACATCACAGCCGATGCTATGCGCTCCCGAACTGCTCTCGCGCGAACGCCGGGACCGGGCGAGGGCCTACTGCTGGTTGACCGCCTTCTGGATTTCATCAGGGCTCACTTCACGAACCGGCTGTCCCATCGACCACTGGTGGCCGAACGGATCGCGCAGCATGCCGTAGCGGTCTCCCCAGAATTGGTCTTCCACCGGCATCACGACGGTGGCCCCGGCGTCGATTGCGCGCTGGAACCTGGCGTCCACGTCGTCGACGACGAGGTGAATGGTCACCGGCGTGCCGCCGAGTGCCGGCGGGGTGACGGACTTTCCGTCGTTCATCTCGGGAAAGTCGTCGTTGAGCATCACCGTTGAGCCGTTGATCTGCACCGCTCCATGGATCAGCTTCTTGCCGTCGGGCCCCGGAACACGGCCTAGTTCAACGCCGTTGAATGCCTTCACGTAGAAGTCGATGGCGGCGGCTCCGTCGTCGACAGTCAGGTGCGGCAGCACAGCGGGTGTTACGTCGATCGCCATGGTGATCTCCTTCTCGTAGGTGTCGGCTCATCGTTACGAGTTCATGCAACCATCGGGTACCGACATCCAGGTGAACTGGCAGCGCGGCTGCGGTAATTGCTAACCCAGCACGGCGACAGATCAGCGCTGTACTGTGCGTGAATGTTCCGATCGAGACGTATCACCAAGGCTGCCAGATGACCGCCTTCGTGCGTGCGCGGTTCGGTCGGCAGCTTCTGATCATGACCTTGCTGGCTGTGTTGGTCGCAAGTTGTTGCAAGGTGAGCAGCGCCGCCGACCCCTACCTGTGGCTAGAGGAAACTGACAGTCCGCAGGTGCAGAAGTGGATCGCGGCCGAGAACGCCAAGACGCTCGGGGTTCTGGAGAGCGATCCGCGCTTTGCGGCCAACTTCGCGAAAGCGAAGGAGCTGATGAGCGCGCCGGACCGGTTGGTGCTGCCCGCGCTCCTCGGGGATGGCATGGTGGGGAACTTCTGGCAGGACGCCGACCATGTGCGGGGGATTTGGCGCGAGACCACCGAAGCCGATTACGTTTCGCCGCAGCCGAATTGGAAGACAGTGCTGGACCTCGATGAGCTAGCACGGACCGAGAGTCGCAACTGGGTGTGGGACGGGATGAGTTGCGACCCCGTCACGCACAAGCGCTGCCTGCTGCAACTCTCCGATGGCGGTGAGGATGCAGTTTCGGTCCGCGAATTCGACAGAGCAACTGGGCGATTTGTGCCCAACGGCTTCGTACTCGATCGCGGAAAGCAAAGTATGTCCTGGGTGGACATTGATACGTTGTTGGTGTCACGGGAATGGCAACCGGGCGAGATGACGGTTTCCGGGTACCCCTACGTGGTCAAACGATGGAAGCGCGGGCAGCCGCTCGACCAGGCCGTGGAGGTAGCGCGCGGCGAGAGAACGGATGAAACTCCCACCCGCGCAGTTCTCGTCGACAACGGCGCCGGACGCCGGATCAACGCGGTGGTGCGCGGACGGACCTTCTTCGAGAACGACTTCAGACTGGTGATCGGTGACAGTTCGGAGCCGTTGGCATTACCGCCGAAGTCCAACTTCAGCGGGATGGTCGGCAATCAGGTGCTCGTTTCGATCGACGAAAACTGGACTGTTGACGGCACGACCTACCAATCCGGTTCGCTGCTGTCGCTGGATGTCGATGAGATGACGCGCGATCCCGGTCGGCTGCGGCCGACGGTCGTGTACGCGCCTGGGCCGCAAGAGGCGTTGCAGGGCGTGATGACCACGCGCGACCACGTGATCGTCACTTCGCTGTATGACGTGAAGGGGCGCGCCACGGTGTTCAGCCGACGTCCCGACGGCTCGTGGTCGGGAGCGCCGGTTCCCTTGCCGGACAATGCGGTAGTCGGTGGCGTGGACGCGGACAGCTCCGGCACAACCGCCTATCTGACGGTATCAACGATGGTCACCCCGACCACCCTGTACCGACTGGACGCCGCTGATGTCCGCGTAGAACCCGTGAAATCCGCACCGGCGCGGTTTGATTCGTCTCGGTACGTGGTCGAGCAAATGAAGGCCACGTCAACTGACGGCACAGAGGTTCCCTACTTCATCGTGCACGCCGCCGACATGAAGTACGACGGCACGACACCGACAATCATGTGGGCGTATGGCGGTTTCGCTTCCTCGGAGACGCCGAACTACAGCGGTGTCGTCGGCAATCTCTGGCTCGCCCACGGCGGCGCATACGTCATTGCCAACATCCGCGGAGGCGGTGAATACGGACCGCGCTGGCACGAGGCTGCGTTGAAAACCAAGCGGCAGACAGCATACGACGACCTTGCCGCCGTCGCCCGCGACATGATCGCGCGCAAGATCACCAGCCCGCGCTATCTCGGTATCGAGGGCGGCTCGAACGGTGGCCTGCTCATGGGTGTTGAGTTCACCCAGCATCCGGAACTGTGGAACGCGGTCGACATCGCGATCCCACTGTTGGACATGGTGCGCTACGAGCAGATCGCTGCGGGCGCGTCATGGGCGGGCGAGTACGGCTCGGCCGCGAACCCCGACGAGCGGGCATTCCTTGAATCCATCTCGCCCTACGCGCAATTGAAGCGCGGCGTGAAGTACCCGGTGCCCTTCATCTGGACCACGACGAAGGACGATCGCGTCGGCCCGCAGCACGCCCGCAAGTTCGCGGCGAGGCTGGCCGAGTACGGCAGCCCGTACCTGTTCTACGAGTTGACCCAGGGCGGCCACGGAAGCGGCACCAACATCGACGAGGAAGCCAAAACAACTGCGCTCGAATACACGTACTTCCAGCGGCAACTCATGCCGCTGCCGGACAACGAAAAGAAGTAACAGTTACACGGACGCGTGCGCGACCGACGGCCAGCCCTCCACCGTTTCGACGCTGCGCGGCTCCGGCCCGACATAGATCGCCGCCGGACGAACGAGTTTGCCGAGCCGCTTCTGTTCGAGGATGTGCGCGCACCAGCCGGCCGTACGTCCGCACGTGAACATCGCGGGCATCATCCTGGCCGGCACGCCTGCGAAATCGAGGATGACTGCGGCCCAGAACTCCACGTTCGTCTCGATGGCGCGATCCGGCCGTCGCTCACGCAGCTCGGCCAGCGCGGCCTGCTCGAGGGCAGCCGCCACCTCGTACCTGGGCGCCTCGAGGCGCTTAGCGGTGGACCGCAGCACCCGGGCCCGTGGGTCCTCGGCGCGATACACCCGATGACCGAAGCCCATCAATTTCTCTTTGCGATCCAAAATCCCCTTGACGAGTCCGCGAGCATCGTCGTCGCGCTCGACCTCCTCGATCATGGGGATGACGCGCGCTGGTGCGCCGCCGTGCAGCGGGCCGCTCATCGCCCCGATTGCGCCTGACAATGCCGCGGCGACGTCGGCGCCGGTGGACGCGATCACCCTTGCGGTGAACGTCGACGCATTCATTCCGTGCTCGGCGGCCGACACCCAGTACGCATCGATGGCTTCGACCTGGCGCGGGTCGGGATCACCCTTCCACCGGGTCATGAAACGTTCTGTCACAGTGGAACATTTGTCGATTTCGTGCTGCGGAATGGCGGGCCGCTCGATGCCGCGCGCCGATTGTGCGACGTATGACAGCGCCATGACCGACGCGCGCGCCAGCTGGTCACGCGCGGTCTGGTCGTCGAGGTCGAGGATCGGCGCGTACCCCCAGATCGGCGCCAGCATCGCAAGACCCGCCTGCACGTCGACGCGGACATCGCCCGTGTGGATCGGCAGCGGGAACGGCTCGGCGGGCCGCAGGCCCTGGCCGAACTTGGCGTCCACCAGCAATGCCCAGACGTCGCCGAACGTGACCCGCTGATCGACAAGTTCCTCGATGTCCACGCCGCGATAGCGCAGTGCGCCGCCGTCTTTGTCAGGCTCGGCGATCTCCGTGGTGAAGGCGACGACGCCCTCGAGGCCGCCGACGAAATTCTCGGGCACTGCTGTCATGAGGCTGATTCTCGCACCCGTTGCGTCGGTGGTTTATACCGGCCGGTAACCTCGCCCGCGACCAGCGGCGTAGCGTTGCGACGATGGCTCAACCCGGCGACGAACGCTTGGCGAGGATGCGCGTGGAATACGGATCGGCGGAAAAGGACGGCAGCCCCGACCTCGATGCCGATTGGCTAGCCGAGGGCTGGGTTGTGTTGCTGCGCAAGTGGATTGAGGATGCAGAGCGCGCTGGTGTTGCAGAGCCCAACGCGATGGTGGTGGCCACAGTCGACGCGGCGGGAAGGCCGATGAGCCGCACAGTGTTGTGCAAAACCGTGGACGAATCCGGCATCACTTTCTTCACCAATTACGACTCGGCAAAAGGCGAAGAACTCGCTGCAAACCCCTATGCGTCGGCGACCTTCCCGTGGTACGCGCTGGGCAGGCAGGTGCACGTGCGCGGCCCTGTGAGCAAGGTCACCGCGGAGGTGACCGCCGACTACTGGACCAAACGGCCGCGGGGCTCGCAGCTCGGCGCCTGGGCGTCACACCAGTCACGACCCATCGGGTCGCGCGCCGACCTGCTCCGCCAACTCGACGACGTCGCCACGCGTTTCGCCGACGTCGACGTCCCGGTGCCGCCGAACTGGGGCGGCTATTTGGTGACGCCCGAGGTCGTCGAGTTCTGGCAGGGCCGAGAAGACCGGTTGCACAACCGAATTCGACTCTCCGACGGCCGAATCGAACGTCTGCAACCCTAGCCATGGACGTCGCTCTTCGCGCAAGCGGCTCATCGACGTCCGATGCTCTTCGCGCAAGCGGCTCATCGACGTGAGCCTGCTCGCCGACACCACGCCACTGCGCACGCCCGACTTTCGCCGCCTGTGGATGTGGTGTGTTCTCTGTGATCGGTGCGAACCTGACGATCTTCGCGGTTCCTGTGCAGATCTACGCGCTCACGCAGAACTCCGCGTACGTCGGGAACATGTCCGTGCTGTCGAGGCCGGCGGTGTCGACGTCGCCGCTGCGGTACGAATCGGTGGTCAGTGCCCGGTTGATGCGCGCGACGGCATGCGAGAACTTGTCGTAGCTGCCCGAGTTGAACAGCCGCTGCATCCTGGCGAAGTACGGAAAGCCGGGGTATGCCCAGTACGGCTCGATGGGGGTGAGGCTGGCGAGCAGCTCGCCGCAGATCCCGATGTAGCGCTCCTTGAGCTCGCCCGTGGTCGTCGTCCGGGTGAGTCGGTCCGCGGCCTCTTCCAGCCGGCACCACGCATCCCCGCGAAGCTGCCAGACACTGTTGTATGCCTGGGACGTTTCGGGCATTGCCGGCCTCCGACCGTCGAGTGCGCGCGGGTGTGTCGCCGCCCATCAGCTACTCAATATCGCAGCGTTGGAGGGACACGCGGGTGAGCAGGAGGCAAACGGCAGCCGAATGCTGCTGTTACACAACAATTTCACAGCGTCAATTACGCAGCGTCGTGCTAAGCCTTCACGACGACTGGATCGCCCACGTGAACGTTGTTGTAGTACCACGCGGCGTTGTCAGGGCTCAGGTTGATGCAGCCGTGGCTGACATTGGTGTGCCCCTGCGAATCGACCGACCAGGGTGCCGAGTGCACGTAGACGCCGCCGCTGGTGATCCGCTCGGCGTAGTGCGCGGTGATCTTGTAGCCCTCCGGCGAACTCAGCGGGATGCCGATGGTGCGGGAGTCCATGACGACGGTCTCGGCTTTGTCGAGGACGGTGAAGCTGCCTTGTGGAGTGGGACGGCTCGGCTTGCCCATGGACGCCGGCATGACACGGACGACCTGTCCGTCAATGCTCACCGTAAAGGTGTGCTCGGAAAGGCTGGCCACTCCCTGCACGGCGGGGCCGGTGGTGACGTCGGTCTTGTAGCCGGCGCCCGTGATTTCGATATGGCTGTGCGCCGGCCAGAAGCCGACGGGATTCCATTGCAGCTGTTGATTGTTCAGCCACTCAACCCGACCACTCTGACCGGTGGAGGTGGTGAGGTGGATCGCCCGTTCGGCGGCGGCGCGGTTGGTGACCGGATGCGCGAAGGTCACGGTGACGGGCGCCGCGACGCCGACCTGTCCAGCTGGGGCGTCGAGCGACGCAATGGCGCCCGAGGGAGCCGCGGCGGAGGCGATGTTGCCTGAAGCCAAAAGCAATACGGCGCTGGCGGCCGTTACCAGCGGCAACAGCGTGGCGCGAACTGGGGCGACGCGCATACGTGGCAATTTCATTGCCCGTTAATACCCCACATCGTGCCTATCTAAGCCCGGCATAGGCGCGATAAAGATCACGATCTCCGCTGACCGGCGACATCAAAGAACAGGGCCGTGTGCGGCGTAGCCCGGCTACCGCACCGTCACTGGCAAGACGTCCCAGATGTCATCGCAGTACTCCGTGATGGCCCGGTCGGATGAGAACTTGCCGCTTCGCGCGGTGTTCATGATCGACTTGCGCGTCCACGCCTCGACGTCACCCCACGCCGCGCTGACCCGCTCCTGGCACGCGATGTACGACGCGTAGTCGGCCAGGACCAGGAACGGGTCGTCGTAGCGCAGGTTGTCGACCAGCGGACGGAACACCTCGGTGTCACCGTGCGAGAACCGGCCCTCGGAGATTAGCCCCAGCACGGCTGCCAGTTCCGGGTTGGCCGCGACGTAATCGTCGGGCCGGTAGCCGCCACGCTTGAGAGCCTCGACCTCATCGACCGTGAGGCCGAAAAGGAAGAAGTTCTCATTGCCGACCTCCTCGCGCATCTCGACGTTCGCGCCGTCGAGAGTGCCGATGGTCAGCGCCCCGTTGATCATGAACTTCATGTTGCCGGTGCCCGACGCCTCCTTGCCCGCGGTGGAGATCTGCTCCGACAGGTCGGCAGCCGGGTAGATCATGTGGGCGTTCTGCACGTTGAAGTTCGGAACGAACGCGACCCGCAGGAACTGGTTCACGTCAGGATCATTGTTCACCGTCTCGCCAACGGCGTTGATCAGCTTGATGATTCGCTTGGCCATGAAGTAGCCGGGCGCGGCCTTTCCGCCGAAGACGAAGGCGCGAGGGGCAATCGGAAGCCCGGGGTTCTGCTTCAGGCGGTGATACAGCGTGATGATGTGCAACACGTTGAGGTGTTGGCGCTTGTACTCATGGATTCGCTTGACCTGAATGTCGAACATCCAGTCGGGGTTCAGTTCCACGCCCGCCGTCGACCGCACGTAATCGGCGAGGCGCGCCTTGTTGGCACGCTTGACCGCGCGCCACTGGGCGCGGAACGCTGGGTCCTCGGCGTAGGGCTCGAGCCCGCGTAGCTTGTATAGGTCGCTCATCCAGCCCTCGCCGATCGTCTCGTCGAGGAGTTCCCGCAGGCCTGGATTGGACAGCGCCAGGAACCGTCGCGGCGTGACGCCGTTGGTCTTGTTGGAGAAGCGCTCGGGCCACAACTCGTAGAAGTCCTTGAGCACGCTTTCCTTGAGCAGTTCGGAGTGCAGCGCTGCGACGCCATTGATCGCGTGGCTGCCGACCGTGGCCAGATGGGCCATCCGGACGCTCTTGCCGCCGTCCTCACCGATGAGTGACATGCGCCGCAGCCGGTCGTCGTCGCCGGGGAATTTCGCGGCAACCTCATCGAGAAACCGGCGGTTGATCTCGTAGATGATTTCGAGATGGCGGGGCAACGACTCGCCGAAGATCTCCAGCGGCCACTTCTCGAGCGCTTCCGGAAGCAGGGTGTGATTGGTGTAGCCGAAGGTGCGCACCGTGATGTCCCACGCCTCGTCCCAGTCCAGATGGCGTTCGTCGACAAGCAGCCGCATCAATTCCGCGACGCCGATCGACGGGTGAGTGTCGTTGAGCTGCAACGCAAATTGCTCCGGAAGTTGTCTGACGGACTTGTCGGCGAGGTCGTCCATGATGTGCAGCACGTGCTGCAGCGAGCATGAGACGAAGAAGTACTGCTGCAGCAGCCGGAGCCGCTTGCCCGCTTCGGGCTCATCGTTGGGGTAGAGCACTTTGGTGACGGTTTCGGAGTTGACCTCGTCCTCGACGGCCCTGTAGTAGTCGCCCGTGTTGAAAGCCTCCAGCGCGAACGACTCAACAGCCCGTGCGCTCCACAGCGTCAGCACGTTGCACGTCTTCACGCCGTAGCCCTGGATCGGGGTGTCGTAGGCGACGCCCTTCAGGACGCGGCCGGGCACCCAGCGGACGCAGTCGTTGCCGTTGGCATCGGTGTAGTGCTCGCTGTAGCCGCCCCAGTTGACCCGGTAGTTCACGTCTGGCTTGGGGATCTCCCACGGGTTGCCGTTGACCAGCCAGTTGTCGGTCTTCTCGACCTGCCATCCGTCGTGGATCTCCTGATCGAAGATGCCGAACTCGTAGCGGATGCCGTAGCCGATCGCCGGGCGCTCGAGGGTGGCCAGCGAGTCGAGATAGCAGGCGGCAAGTCTGCCGAGCCCGCCGTTGCCCAGTCCCGGTTCTTCCTCGCACGCCAGAACCTCGTTGAGATCCTGGCCCATTGCCGCCAATGCGGTCTTCGCGGCCCGTTCCATGCCGAGGTTCAGCAGGTTGTTGCCCAGCTGGGGACCCATCAGGAATTCGGCTGACAGATAACAAGTCACCTTGCGGCCGAGGTCGAGTGAAACCTGCGTCGAGGCGACCCGACGGTCCTGCATGCGGTCCCGCACTGCCAACGCAAGCGCTCGGTAATAGTGCTCGGGCCGCAGTGCCGCGGCCGGTCGGCCAACCGAATAGCGCAGATGATCGGTGATCGCCCGCTGTAGCGCGGGCGCCTGCATGCCGGTGCGCGCATGTTCGACAAGATCGGAACGCGCTTGAGCAGATGGCACGTCGGAGGGTGTCTGTTCGACATCAGTCATCGTGAGTGTTACTCCCTAGAGGTCG
>NZ_JAVHWM010000126.1:0-35440 GCF_032159765.1 Mycobacterium sp.
GACCGAAGGGCGAATTGTGTCAGGAGAACCGGCTGTCGACGCGGTCGGCCGACTACAGCACTCGAGCCGCGACACCAGCACACTCCCCGACATCATGGCCCGCTGGCTGTCGACTGTGCTGCCCGGCGGCGCGCAACCGGAAGTGACCGTCGAAAGCGGTGTCGACGCCAATGGCATGTCATCCGAGACGATCATCCTCACAGCGAGGTGGGATGAGGACGGCGCGCGGCACGAACAGAAGTTCGTCACGCGCCTCGCCCCGACCGCGCAGGACGTCCCGGTGTTCCCGACCTACCGGCTTGACCACCAGTTCGAGGTGATCCGCTCCGTCGCCGAGCTGACCGACGTACCCGTTCCCCGCGTGCGCTGGCTCGAGCCGACGGGCGAGGTGCTGGGCGCACCGTTCTTCCTGATGGATTACGTCGACGGAGTGGTGCCGCCCGATGTGATGCCGTACACCTTCGGTGGCAACTGGTTCTTCGACGCGCCTGTGGAATCACAACGGCTGCTGCAGAATTCGACGGTAGAGGTACTCGCGAAACTGCATGCGATCCCGGACGCACCGTCGAAATTCGCGTTTCTTGTCAATGGGCCCGGTGAGGCGCTGGCGAACCACTTCGCGTGGGTGCGGTCCTGGTACGACTTCGCGGTGCCCGACATCGGCCCTTCTCCGTTGCTGGAGCGCTCGTTTGAGTGGCTCCAGGCGAACTGGCCTACTGACGCATCGGATCCCGTGCTGCTGTGGGGCGACGCCCGGATCGGCAACGTGTTGTATTCCGACTTCCGCCCGGTCGCGGTGCTCGACTGGGAGATGACCACAGTCGGCCCGCGCGAGCTCGATGTCGCGTGGCTTATCTACGCGCACATGGTCTTTCAGGAATTGACCGGCTTGGCCGGGCTCCCCGGGATGCCTGATGTGCTGCGGGAGGACGATATCCGGGTGACCTATCGCGAACTCACCGGTGTCGAACTCGGCGACCTTCGCTGGTTCTACGTGTACTGCGGCGTGATGTGGGCGTGCGTATTCATGCGCACCGGCGCCCGCCGCGTCCATTTCGGCGAGGTCGAGAAGCCCGACGACGTCGAATCGCTTTTCTACCATGCCGCTTTGATGAAGCGCCTGATCGGAGAGGTTGTGTGATGCAACGATGAGCGCTCGCGCGAAGAGCAGACAACTCGGACCCGTCGACGAGTTTCCCGTCCACCAGCTCCCGCAGCCGATAGCGTGGGCCGGCTCCAGCGACCGCAATTTCTACGACCGTTCGTACTTCAACGCGCATGACCGCACCGGCGACATCTTCCTGGTCAGCGGCATCGGCTACTACCCGAACCTCGGGGTCAAAGACGCGTTCGTGCTGGTGCGCAGAGGTGATGTGCAGACGGCCGTTCACCTGTGCGATGCGATCGACCAGGACAGGCTGGATCAGCGGGTCAACGGCTACCGGGTGGAAGTGCTGGAGCCCCTGCACAAGCTGCGGATCGTGATGGACGAGACCGAGGGCATCGCGGCCGATCTGACGTGGGACGGATTGTTCGACGTCGTCCAGGAGCAGCGGCACGTATTGCGCAGCGGCAACCGAATCACGTTGGACGCGCAGCGATTTGCACAGCTCGGGGCCTGGAGCGGGCATATCGCCATCGATGGCGAGGACATCACCGTCGACCCGTCGGTGTGGATAGGCTCGCGCGACCGGTCGTGGGGCATCCGCCCGATCGGCGAGCCGGAGCCGGCCGGCCGGCCCGCCGACCCGCCGTTCGAGGGCATGTGGTGGCTGTACGTGCCGATGGCGTTCGACGCCTTCGGGGTCGTCCTGATCATCCAGGAAGAGCCCAGCGGGTTCCGATCACTCAACGATTGCACGCGGATCTGGCGCGACGGCCGTGTCGAGCAGTTGGGCTGGCCGCGGGTCAAGATCCACTACCGTTCTGGCACAAGAATTCCCACCGGCGCGACGATAGACGCGACCGCAGCCGACGGCTCACCGGTGCGGTTCGACGTGGAGTCGAAGTTGCCGGTGCCGATCCACGTCGGGGGCGGCTACGGCGGCGATTCCGATTGGCTGCACGGCATGTGGAAGGGCGAGAAGTTCACCGAGCGGATGACATACGACATGACCGACCCGGCGATCGTCGGGCGCGCGGGTTTCGGCGTCATCGACCATGTGGGTCGGGCAGTCTGCCGCGACGGAAACGGCGAGCCTGCCGAGGGCTGGGGTCTGTTCGAGCACGGCGCCCTGGGTCGTCATGACCCGTCGGGCTTCAAGGACTGGCTGACCGTCGCGCCCTAGTGGCTCAGCAGAGGTTGATGACGGCCGCGCTGACGATCTCGACGGACGCGGCCACCGAGAGCCCGAGGTCTTTCTGCAACATGTTGGAAGCGTCGGCCGAGTTCGTGCCGTTTTTTTCTGCCTGACACACCTTGTAGCCGGCGGTCAGCAACTGCTGCGGGCTGAGAAAGACGAACCTCGCCATCAGCGGTTTGAGGTAGCTTTCTGCACTGGCCTGTGCCGGCGCTGCCGTCGTCAATGCCACCGCCGACGCCGTCACTCCAATGGCGGCCAGGGCGCGAAACGTGTTCACCATCATCCATTTCCTCCAAAGCAAAGGTCGCACGTACCGACGCTACGGTCAACACTCGGCGTATCTAACTACGGTGCGTTCGATTGTCAAGACTGGTGTGGAAATCTGTGGATGGTTTCGGTTCTGTGGATAACTGGGGTGAATTCGGTTGTGCGGGTTGGGGTATCGGGGCTGCGCTCGGGCGTTGTTGTCGGTGGGGGCGGCTAGCGTAGGGGCATGAGTTCGATTGCGTTCGACGAGGGGAAAGCCGTCTACGCGGAGCTGAACATGTTGGTCGACAAGCTCGCGTCGATGGACCCCGGCGCGCTCTCAGCGGCGGAGCATCGCGAACTCATGCGCGATAAGGAGGCGCTCGCGCGCCGGCTGCCAGCGTTATGCCATGCCTCGATCACTTGGCTTGCCGAGCATGCCACTGCCGCCGAGGTCGGCGCGTCGCTGCGCAACACGATGGCCGATGATCTGCGCATCACTCGCGGTGAAGCCGCCCGCCGCATCAAAGAGGCCGCCGATCTGGGCCCGCGGCAGACGCTGACCGGTGAGCCGCTGCCGCCGAAATTCGAGTACACCGCCGCGGGGCAGGCCGCCGGCGCGATCAGTACCGAGGCGGTGCGCATTATCCGCGGATGCCTGGGTCGGCTGCCGCATTGGATCGACGAACCCACCCGGGCAGAAACAGAGCGGCAGCTGGCCATGGTCGCGGCCGGGTCTCGTCCCGATCAGCTTGAGCAATTCGCCGAAGATGTGGAGCTCATGCTCAACCCCGACGGAAACTTCTCCGACGCCGACCGCGCACGCCGGCGCGGAATCACCATCGGCCCGCAGGGCCCCGACGGGACGAGCCCCATCAGCGGGCATCTGACCCCCGAACTGGTAGCCGGCCTCAGCGCCATCTACGCCAAATGGGCCGCACCAGGCACGTGCAACCCCGCGGACCGGACCCCGACACTGCACGGGCAACCTGACGACAAGACCGTGGCGGGAGATTGCCGCTCGACCGCGCAGCGCAATCACGATGCCTTGAACATGATCGTGCGGTCAACGCTGATGTCGAAAAACCTGGGGTCGCATCAAGGGTTGCCGGTGACGATCGTGGCAACAGCTTCCCTGGAGGATTTGCAGAACAAGACCGGGGTCGCTCGCACCGCCACCGGCACAAAACTGCCGATCAAAGACGTCATCCGAATGAGCGCACACGCCTACCACTTCCTGCTGCTGTTCGATAAGGCCAAACCCTGCCAGCTCTACAAAGGGCGCACCACCCGGCTGGCCACGCCGGCCCAACGCCTGGTGCTCACGGCCACCGAGCGCGGATGCACCCGACCCGGCTGCACTGTCCCCGCCGCCTGGTGCCAAGTCCACCACGTCAAAGACTGGGCCGAAGGCGGACCCACCGACATGGACAACCTCACACTGTCCTGCGGACCCGACAACCGCCTCGCCGACCTCGACGGCTGGAGTACTCGAAAACGCAAAGACGGCACCACCGAATGGATCCCGCCACCACATCTGGACCGCGGCCAACCCCACACCAACACCTACTGGCACCCCGAAAACATGCTCGGAGATCGCGAACCGGAAGAACCCGAGGAGCCAGGCTAGGCGGATTGTGCGCGATCCGGGTTCGCGCGGCCGAACACCATCGACTCTTCAATCCGGTCGAAACGGTGATCGATCGCATCGAGCAGGTAGTTGTGCCGCACGTTCCACGGCCGGTGCACGCTCGACTTCGGCAGCACTTCCGGTGCACGCATGACGTAGCCGGACTGGAGGTCGAACGTCGGCTTCTCGGACAACTCCTTGTTGCGCAGGTGCGGATACGCGTGGGTGTAGCCGTGAGAACCCATGTATGCCAACAGCTTTGCGATCGCATCGGCGTTCATGTCGGCACGCAGCGTCCACGACGCGTTGGTGTACCCGATGCACCACGCCAGGTTTGGCACGTCGTCGAGCATGTAGCCCTTGTAGACAAACCGGTCGTGCGGCCTGACCTTCTCGCCGTCGACGGCGATCGTGATGCCGCCCAGCGCCTGCAGCTGCAGACCGGTGGCGGTGACGACGACGTCGGCGTCGATGTGCCGTCCTGACCTCAGCACAATGCCCGTCTCGTCGAATCGCTCGATGTGATCGGTGACGACGTCGGCGTGCTCGCCGCCGACGGTCTTGTAGAGGTCGGCGTCGAGGATCAGACACAGCCGCTGATCCCACGGGTTGTAACTCGGCTTGAAATGGGTGTCGATGTCGAAACCCTCGGGCAGATTCGTCACCGCCATCTGCCGTAGTACTCGCTTCATCAACCTCGGCGCCTTCTTGGCGAATTGATATGTCAGCACGTAGAACAACGCGAACCGCCACCGGATCAGCCAATTGGAAATCTTGGGCGGCAACAGCTTTCGGAGCACCGACGCTACGGGATCGATCGGCGAAGCCGAATACAGATAGCTGGGTGAGCGCTGCAGCATCGTGACGTGACCTGCCTTTTCCGTCAACGCCGGAATCAGGCTGACCGCGGTCGCACCGCTTCCGATGACGACGACGCTCTTGCCCGCGTAGTCGAGCGACTCCGGCCAGTGCTGCGGATGCACCACCTCCCCGGCGAAGTTCTCGATCCCCCGGAAGTCAGGTGTGTAGGGGTGGTCGTAGTCGTAGTAGCCGGTCGCGCAGTACAGAAAGCGGCACTGGTACGTACGGTCCTCGCCGCCTTGCTCGCCCCGAACCGTCCACGTGTCGGTGGCCGAATCCCAATCGGCCGACCGGATGTAGGTGTTGAAGCGGATGTGCTCAGCGATGCCGTGCTTGTCGGCAGTATCGGCCAGGTATTGCCAGATCTGGTGACCGCCGGCGATCGCGTCGTCGTGCGTCCACGGCTCGAACGGAAAGCTCAGCGTGAAGATGTCGCTGTCGGACCGCACTCCCGGATAGCGAAAGAGATCCCATGTCCCGCCGAGACGCTCGCGTCGTTCCAGGATCGCGTAACTGCAGTCCGGGTTCTTCTCGCGGATCCGATACGCGGCGTCGATGCCAGAGATCCCGGCCCCGATGATCACCACGTCGAAGTATTCGTCAGGTGCGGCCATGTTTCACACGATAGGCATGTATTGCGGCGCTGGACAGGAGTTGACTGGAGCGCGTGACCGAGACGAACGCGGACGCTGTGGTGATCGGAGCCGGGTTCGCCGGCCTGACCGCGGCCAGGGAATTGGCCCATCGGGGCCACGACGTCGTCGTGCTGGAAGGCAGGGACCGCGTCGGCGGCCGCTCGTCGACGACGACGATCGCGGGTGCCCCCGTCGATCTTGGCGGCTCGTTCGTCGGTCCGACCCAGGATGAAGTACTCAAGCTCGCCGCTGACCTCGGCTGCCAAACCGTCCCCACGCACGACGACGGCGACAACCTGATCCTGTGGCACGGCCGCACCCGTTCCTATCGAGGGACGATCCCGAAGCTTCCGGTTCGCGAGCTGCTCGACCTCGGACGCGTGCGATGGAAATTCGCACGCCTTGGCCGCCGGGTTTCGGTGCAGGAGCCCTGGACAGCCGATCCGTCGCTGGACGAAATGTCGCTGGCGGACTGGCTGCAGTCCGTGAGCGCGTCGGCGACGTCGCGGGAGCTGATGGCACTCGTGAGCCGCGTGTCCTGGGGTTGCGAGCCCGACCAGACCTCGCTGCTGCACACCGTGCGCTACGTCAAGGCCGCCGGCGGGCTCGACCGCATGCTCGACACGCACGGCGGCGCACAGCAGGACCGCTTCCCCGGCGGGACGCAGCAGATCGCACTTCGGATTGCCGACGAGCTTGGCACCCGCGTCCGGCTCAACTCCCCCGTCCGCGGCATCACCTGGCGCGACGACGGCGTGACGGTGACGTTCGACGGCGGCGAAGCGCGAGCGCAGTTCGCGATCGTCGCGATCCCTCCGCAGCATCGAGGCGCGATCGCGTTCACGCCCGAGCTGCCGCAGGAGCAACGAGACCTCTGCGCCCATTGGCCCCAGGGAAACCTGAGCAAGGCTTACGCCGCGTACGAGACGCCGTTCTGGCGCGCGAAAGGGCAGTCCGGTCAAGCACTTTGCGACGACGGTCCGGTGTTCGTCACGTTCGACGTCAGCCCGTCGGCTGTCGGGCCCGGGATCCTGCTCGGCTTCGCCGATTCCCGCACCTTTGATCCGCTGCCAGAGCACGCGCGACGCGAGGCCGCGCTCGGATGTTTCGCCGAGATCTTCGGCGACGAGGCACTCGACCCGATCGACTACCTCGACCACTGTTGGGGAGACGAGCCGTTCGCGCCGGGTGGACCGACCGCTGCCGTCCCGCCTGGCTCGTGGACGCGGTACGGGAAGCACCTGCGCGAGCCCGTCGGCCCGATTCATTGGGCCGGCACCGAGACCGCCGACGAATGGACGGGTTTTCTCGACGGCGCCGTGCGGTCGGGGCAGCGGGCCGCGGCCGAGGTTGCGAATCGGCTGGCGCGTTAGGCGGGCGTTCTTTCCGCCGGCGCCACCGACGCCACCAAGTCACGCAGCAGCCCGTTGACCTCCGAGGGCCGCTCGACGATGGAGCAGTGCCCACCCGAGAGCTCCACGTAGCCCGCCAGGTTCGGGACGGCATCGGCGATCTTGCGGGACTGCACAATCGGGAGCAGCCGGTCTTTCGCGCTGCCGATGACGAGGGCAGGCACCGTCAACCCATCCAGCGGAAGATGCTGCGGCCCAAGGGCTTTGGTCAGCATGCGAGCGCACGCGCCGCGCGCCGCCGGCGCAGTGCCGGCGAACAGCTCGTAGATCAACTCTGAGACGCCGGGCGCGGCGTCCGATCCCACGGCCATCATCGCGACGAATCTGCGGCCGGTCCAGTCCACGCCCCTCGGGACATCTCGCGAGGCCACTGTCCGAATCATCTGCTCCGCGATGCGAATTCGAGTACTGGCCAGCACGCCGGGCACCTGCAGTATCTGCACCTTCTGCAGCAGCTCACCTGTAGTGGTGTTGATCATCGCGACTGCGTCGGCACGTTGGCGCACGCTCTCGCGATAGTGATCGGACCACGCACTGATCGTGATCCCGCCCATCGAATGGCCGGCGATCACAGCACGCTCGTCAGGTCGCACTGTCTGCGCAAGTACTGCCTCGAGGTCGTCGGCCAGGCGCGGCAGGCGGTAGGCGCCTCGATGAGACGGAACCTCGCTCTTGCCGTGGCCCCGGTGGTCGAATGCGATCACCCGGTGATCGACCGACAGGTCGGCGATCTGGTTGTGCCAGACCCGCAGCGCGCACGTGATGCCGTGCGTAAGGACGATCGGATAGCCGTCCTCTGGCCCGAAGATTTCGGTATGCAGCCGGGTGCCGTCGGCTGAACGCACCATCGTGGCCCGCCGCGGCGGCGGGCCAGCAACTTCGCTTCTCGAACGGCGGTGGCCGCGACTGTGCATCTGGATTGCCATGACCACTCCGATCGCCGCGGCTCCGTTGCCGGTGCAGCAAATAGTACCCGGATTTCCGATCATGAAACTGGCGTTTTCGATCACGGGTCAGCGACAGAAAAGAACCAGGTCCGCAGGGCAGACTGGTTGGCTGTGGCGGCCCGCGCGGTAGCACTCGCACTTGCTGTGTGTCTCCTGGTGGTCTCCTGCGGCCGTGCCGACGAGCGGCCACGCCAACCCCCCGACCACGGGCCCTGCGCAGTCGCCAAGCAGCCGGATGTGCCGGCCCGCATGCGCGACGGAACCCTGCTTCGCGCCGACGTGTACCGGCCGCAGACACAGGACGCGGTCCCGGTCATCCTGATGCGCACCCAGTACGGGAAGTCGGGTGCGCAGACCTCGCCGTCTCGGTACCAGCCACCCGACTGGTTCGCGTCGTTCTGCTATCTCGTTGTCGTGCAGGATATTCGAGGCCAGGGCGCGTCAGAGGGAACCTTCGCCGAGTTCGCCCACGATCAAGATGACGGCTACGACACCGTGGAGTGGGCGGCAGCACTGCCCGGGTCGAACGGCAAGGTCGGCATGTACGGCTCGTCATATGTCGGAGCTACCCAGTGGCTTGCCGCGGTCACGGCGCCACCGCATCTCGTGACGATCGTGCCCGCCAACACCGCGTCGGACTACTACGACGGCTGGACGTACGAGGGCGGTGAGTTCCGGTTGGCGTTCGTGCTGCCGTGGACGATCTCCTCGCTCGCCACGGGCGCCGCGGAGAACCGCCGCGACGACGCGACCGTGGCTGCGTTGAAGGCCGCGGACGCCGACACCACCCGATGGCTGGCATTCACCCCGTACAAGGACCTGCCGCCGCTGCAACCCGCCAGCCCGACGGTGGCCCCCTACTACTTCGACTGGATTCGCCACTCGTCACGCGACGAGTTCTGGCAGCAGTGGAGCATCCGCGATCGCTACGCCACGGTGAAGGTTCCCGTGCTCGACGTCGAGGGCTGGTACGACGCCTTCCTCGCCGGCGGCGTGGAGAACTTCACCGGGATGGTCGCGAATGGCGGCACTGCGGAAGCGCGCAGCAACCAGAGACTGCTGATCGGCCCGTGGGACCACGTGAACTGGGGCCGCGACACGTCGGAGCCCGCGCCGATGCTCAAAGACATTGGCGCCGTTGGCACCAGTCCCATCAACGATCTGATGGTGAAGTGGTTCGACCATTTCCTCAAGGGCATCGACAACGATGTCGCGGGCACTCCGAAGGTGGAGTATTTCCTGATGGGCGCGAACACCTGGAAGACAGCGACCGCCTGGCCGCTCCCCCGCACGGTGTGGACGCAATATTACATATCGGGTGACGGTGGTTTTGCGCAGCGGCAGGGTCAGTTGTCGACTTCGCTTGCCCCGCAACATGACCCGCCCGATGTCTACACCTACGACCCGGCCAACCCGGCGCCCAGCGTGGGCGGTCATTCATGCTGTGGCGCACAGAGCGGCCCGCAAGGCCCCTACGACCAGACACCCGTCGAGCAACGCTCCGACGTCCTCGTGTACAGCAGCGACCCGCTGACCGCCGACACCGAGGTCACCGGTCCCGTCACGGTGGATCTGTGGGCGGCGTCGTCGGCGCCCGATACCGACTTCACCGCGAAGTTGGCTGTGGTCAAGCCCGACGGCGAAGTCGTCAACCTTAACAACGGCGTTGTCCGCACGCCATTTCGCGACTCGCTGTCCGCGCCGACACCGGCTGTGCCCGGCACGCCGTACGAGTACCACATCGCCGTATGGCCCACGAGTTATCTCTTTCGCGCGGGCGAGAAGATCCGCCTCGAGATCTCCAGCAGCGACTACCCGCAGTTCGCCCCGAACCCGAACACCGGCCCGCCGTTCGGCCAGAGCGCAGACACGCGCCCGGCGACGCAGACGATCTTCCACGACGCCGCGCATCCGTCGAGCGTGAGCCTCCCGATCATCCCTGCCGGCTAGCCACCGTTCAGGTTGCTGCGGTATCAAGACACCAATGCCCGAGACAGACGAACCCGAGGCCGGCTCGCAACCTCACGGATTCAGCCGCCGAACCCTGATCACCAGCAGCGCCGTGTCGGCCTTGGCGGGTGCGGGGATCAGCCTGGGGGCGGCCGCGACACTCCGCCCGCCCAGCAGAGCGCCCCAACCGTGGGTACAGCCCGACCGGAGCGACGCGCCGCGCGTGGCCGGCCTGCACCTGCAGTTCGGTGCCAATGCGGCCAGCGAGGTCGTCGTGTCCTGGTCCACAGACGCACCGACCGCCAACCCGCGGGTGATGCTGGGACTGCCCAACGACGGGTTCGGCCGGGTGGTCCAGGCCGCCACCCGCACCTACCGGGACGCGAAGTCGGGGACCGAGGTGCGCGTCAACCACGCCCGCCTGACGGGCCTTTCACCCGACACCGATTACATCTATGCCGCCGTCCACGATGGCGCCACGCCGCAGCTCGGAACCATACGGACGGCGCCTGCGGGCCGTGCGCCGTTGCGGTTCACCAGTTTCGGGGATCAGGCCACCCCGGCGCTGACGCACTTGACGGGCACGTCGTACACGAGTGACAGCCGCGGATCGCCGGCGGCGGGCGACATCACCGCGGCAGTCGAACGAATGACGCCGCTGTTTCACCTCGTCAACGGTGACCTGTGCTACGCGAACCTGGCCGACGACCGCATCCGCACCTGGTCGGCCTGGTTCGAGAACAATTCCCGCTCGGCGCGATACCGCCCGTGGATGCCCGCTGCGGGAAATCACGAGAACGAACGCGGAAACGGGCCGATCGGATACGGCGCGTACCAAACGTATTTCGAAGTGCCTGAGGCAGGTTCAGACGACGAGCTGCGCGGTCTCTGGTACGCCTTCACGGCCGGCTCGGTGCGAGTGATCAGCCTGAACAACGACGACGTGTGCTACCAGGACGGCGGCAACTCCTACGTGCGCGGCTACTCGGCAGGCGCCCAGAAGCGTTGGCTGGAAACCCAACTCGCGTCAGCGCGGGCCGATCGCGGGATCGACTGGCTGGTGGTGTGCATGCACCAGGTGGCGATCTCCACGGCACGCGCCAACGGCGCGGACTTGGGCGTCCGGCAAGAGTGGCTTCCGTTGTTCGACCGCTACGGCGTCGACCTCGTCCTGTGCGGCCACGAGCATCATTACGAACGCTCGCATGCGGTGCGCGGCGAAGCCCCCACCGACACTCGCACTCCGCTGCCAGTGGGCACCACCTCAGGACCCATCGACACCACCAAAGGCACGGTTCATGTGGTGATCGGCGGCGGCGGGACGTCGGTGCCCACGAACGGCATGTTCTATGACACGCCGCGCTGCCGGGTGTTGACCGGCGTCGGCGACGTCGATCCCGACACCGGCCAAAAACGCCCGATCTATGTCGAGGAAGACGCCCCGTGGTCGGCGTTCCGCGACCGCGATCACCCGTACGGGTTCGTGGTCTTCGACGTCGATCCCGGCACCGCTGGTGGCACGACGACGATGCAGGCGACGTACTACGTCATCGGCGGACCGTACGGCGAGGCCACGCCCGTCGACCGGTTCACGCTCACGAGGCCACGCACGGACCGGTGACGGCTGCGCTCAAACAGGTTGAGTCTCAAGCAAAGTGACACGCATGAGGTGCCGGACAAGTGCTTGTGACTCCTCGGTCCGGTCGTAGTGCACGAGTCGGCCCATGTCGACGACGAGGGCGAAAGCGGCGTGCACCGCGAATCGGGCCTGCACCGCATCCAGCGCGGGCCGGGTGGCGACCACTTGGCGCACCCACGCCTCGACCGTCGAGCACTGGATGTTGTGCAGCACCACCTGGTCTTCGACCGGCACGTTGCGGCGATCGGCGTAATAGACGGACGCAAGCTCGGGGTGGTCGAAGGACCGTCGCACGTAGGCATCGATCAGCCGATCCACCGCCTGCCCGGGATCCGACGTGGTCGCCAGAATCGTCGACACGTCGCCCGAGACCCGATCGGCAGCACGGTGATAGGCCGCGGCCAGGATCGCGGCCTTGCCGGAGAAGAACCGGTAGATACCGGACGTGGAAATGCCTGCGGCGACGGCGATGTCCTCCATCGCGGTTTCGGCGTAGCCGTTGTCGTTGAACAGCAGCATCGCTTCACGCAAGATCGACTCGTACTCACCGGCCGCGGAACCAACAGCACCAAGAATGGGGGCGGCCTGGGAGGGGTCGCCCGCGACGGGCAACTCGGTGTCGCGCAGTGCAGCAGCGATCGCGCCGAGCGTCGCACGAATGTCCTTGCCGCCCAGGCGCGCTCGGTGATCGGTGACGCTGCCGATGACACTGAGCACAGCAGCCGACAATTTCCACCGGTCACGTGAGGTCAGGGCCGGCCGCAACGCCAGCAGCGGGCGCTGCAGTCGGCGGTTGACGAGTTTGATCTGGGCATTCAGAGCCAGCTGGTCGGCCTCGTCCAGATAGCGCGCCTCCCAGCGATACAGTCCGCCGCTGGCGCGGTTCTTGATGGCGGTGTCAATCAGCGCACGCACCGCACGGTCCCACGCCGCCCCGGGGTCAGCGACGGTCTCGTCGAGAAAATCAGTCGCGGCGACCAGCTCAAGCCCGAGAGTGAGCACGGCGTCGCGAAACAGTTCGTACTTCCCCGAGTAGTGGCGGTACAGCGAAGCCGCCGACACCCCGACCCGCGCGGCGATGTCTTCCATGCTCACCGCGTGGTAGCCGAACTTGCTGAATGCCTCCGCGGAGACCCTAGCTATCTGCTCCTTGCGATCCTTCGGCCGCCTCGTCCGGTTGCTGCCAGCACCCGCGACGACCGTCATACCGACACACTAGCGGCAGGGTCGGCCACCCTCCTGCGCACCTAATTGACGCCCGTGTCGTCGATTCCACACTGCGGACCGCGCTCACAGGCGATACTCAGGGCACACGTGATCAGGTCGGCACCGGGGCCGACGCAGCAAACGAAGTGAGGGTGCCACGTCCGCATGCAAGCGCAGCACCAGATATCCGCGGGGCGGAGCCGGTCGGCTGTTACCCGGCTGGGGTACACGAAGCACGTGCTGACCGCTGCGGAATCCGACACCGCGGTCACCGAGCGCCGGCGACGGGATCGCAACGAATACCCTTCTCTCTCAGGGCACTCGCTCAATCACCGTTCTAATGCGGCGGCACTGAGTAACATCCGTTCTGGCGGCCTGACGACGAGCCGCACATGACCGGGGAACCGTCGGATCTTCTCCACAGGGGTGAGACATGAGCCAGTTCGCGCCTCCCGAAGCTGTCGCAATGTTGCTGATGGAGACGAGGCAACGTCCGCTTCACATCGCGGTCCTGCAATTGTTCAAGCCACCGGAAGGCGCGCGGCCCGAGTTCGCCCGAGAACTGTTCGAGGCCATGCTCGATCAGCGCGAAGTGGCGCTGAAGTGGCGCGGACATCCAGCGCCCACGCGCCGTGGAACCTCGATCATGCGCTGGACCTACGACCGCGACATCGACCTCGAAGACCACGTGCGGATTGCGACAGCGCCTGCGCCTGGGGGCACGCGTGAGCTGATGGAGCTGTTGAACGAGGTGCACAGCCGCCACCTCGACCGACGCAAGCCATTGTGGGAAGTGCAGATGGTCGACGGCCTGCGCGACGGGCGTTTCGGGGTGTACGTCAAGTGTCACCACGCGCTGTCCGACGGCGCGTCAGGGTCAAAGCTGCTGCAGGAGTCGCTGACGACCGATCCGCACGACAACCGCACACGAGCCGGGTGGGCACCGCCGCAGTCCACCGGCAAGCCCGAGGCCGAACCCCCCACGTGGAGTGAACGATTCACCGGTATCGCCAAATCGTTCAAAGACTCCCGCCGAACGTTTTCGCTGATGCGGGAGGCGCTGCGCGAACGGGAGTTGCTCCCCGCGATGCGCGCACCGCGGACCCTCTTCAACACCGCGAGCGGCGCGCCGCTGCGCTGCGCAGCGCAGTCGTGGCCACTTCACCGCGCTTCGGAGGTGGCGCGCGCGGCGGGCGTAACCCTCAACGACGTCGCGCTCGCGCTGTGTGCCGGCGCGCTGCGCGCATACCTCGTCGAGCGCGAGGCGCTGCCGGAGGCGCCGCTTGTCGGATTCGTTCCGGTCAACCTGCGCAACGACGACGACGTCGACGTCGGCACCATCGTCGGACCCTCGGTGTGCACCCTGGCCACCGATATCGACGACCCGGCGAAACGCCTGCAGAAAATTCACGCATCGATGCAGCACAACCTGCGCACCATACGAGAAATGCCCCGTGAAATCGCGCTCCAATTGGCCGGAGTGGCCTGCGCGCCGATCAGCGGCGATACCGGCTTGGGCAAGCGAATCCCGCCGATGTTCAACTGCACCATTACCCACATGCGCGGGAGCAGCGAGCCGCTGTACTTGAAAGGCGCCCTGCTCGAGGGCCTGTACCCGCTGTCGCCGACGCTGCGCGCGCAAGCGCTGAACTTCGGAATCTTCACCGGCGGCGGTCGTCTGGATATCGGAATCGGGTGCAGTGCGCGGGCCGTCCCCGACCCCGAGCGCGTGCTTGGCCATGTCGAAACCTCATTGAAAGACCTCGAGCTCGCGGTTGGCCTATAGGTGTCATCTGGGCAGCACGGCTCCGAGGCGGGAGTAGTCGTCACCGGCGTGGACAAGTCGTTCGGTGACGTTGTTGCATTGCACGACATCAGCTTTGAGGTCGGCCGCGGCGAGGTGGTCGGGCTTCTCGGGCCCAACGGCGCCGGCAAGACCACCATGGTCCACATCCTGTCCACGCTGACGCGACCCGACCGGGGTGAAGCATGGGTCGCCGGCCACGACGTCGTCGCCGACCCCGCCGCCGTGCGCCGGTCGATCATGCTGACCGGTCAGCGGGTAGCTGTCGACAACAAGCTCAGCGGCTTTCAGAATCTGGTGCTGTTCGGCCGCTTACAGGGGCTCAGGAAGTCGGCGGCGCGCACGCGAGCAGCAGAACTCATCCGGGAATTCGATCTCGAGGATGCCGCAGGCCGGCGGGTCGCGACCTACTCGGGCGGGATGCAGCGCCGCATAGATATCGCGTGCGGCCTCGTCGTGCGCCCCGAAGTCGCCTTCTTGGACGAGCCGACGACCGGATTGGATCCCCGGAGTAGGCAGAGCATCTGGGAACTGGTGGACCGGTTCAAAAGTGCCGGTATCGCAACACTTTTGACGACGCAGTACCTCGAAGAGGCCGACGCGCTCAGTGACCGGATCGTGCTGATCGATCACGGCGCGATCATCGCCGACGGCACCGTCGACGAGCTCAAGCGCCGCACCGGCGGTGATTACTGCGAATTCGTTCCGGTGGACCCGAAAGACTTGCCAGTCATGGCAGCCGCACTGGGAACCCTGCTGCCCGACGAGAACAAGGCGGCGCTGAGTGTCGGGACGGACCGTGTCACCCTGCCGGCGCCCGATGGCGCAAACACGCTCATCAACGCGCTGGGCCGACTGAAGGACGCCAACATCGCGTTGGTGGACGTAGTGCTGCGACGGCCCTCGCTCGACGACGTATTCTTTTCCCTGACAACGGATCCGGCTACGGCGACGGGTCCGACGATCGCCGAGGATCGGCCGGTGGCCGGCGCTGCGTCATGACCGGCTTGGCGGCGGCGCGGCCGAAACCGTCAGCGGCGCGGCAGTGGTGGGTTCTCACGATGCGGGCCATCGCGCCGACTGTGCGCAATGGCGAGCTGCTGGTAGCGATCTCGTTGTCGGGAATCTTCACCGTCTGCTTGTATTTCCCGCTCAAGGGAATCATGGGCACGGTCGTGCACGTCAACTATGCACAGTTCGTGATGCCTGTGATCGCCCTTCAGGCAGTGCAGTTCTCAGCTATGTCGGCGGCGATTCGATCGTCGACTGACGCGCTCGAGGGCATCAACGTGCGATTCGGATCGATGCCGATACAGGCCCTGACACCGCTGGCCGCCCGCATGTCTGCCGCCGTCTACCGATGCGGCACCGCTATGGTGACGGCGATTCTGTTCGGATATCTCATTGGGTTCCGGTTCTATCGTGGCCCGGCGTGCATCCTGGGTTTCTGCGTGCTGGTGTTATTCATCGGCATCACACTGTCTTTCGTCGCCGATCTGCTCGGCATCGTTCTGAAGAACCCTCAAGCGCTCGTGCATATCCTGCTGCTCCCCCTGCTGATTCTGGGAATCCTGTCGGCTGGACTCCAGCCGGTTGAGCAGTTCCCGGAATGGCTGCAGCCCTTCGTGCGTGACCAATTCAATTCCCAGTTCGTATATGTACTGCGCGCATACGCGGGCGATGCGGCAAATTCAGAGCCTCAGCCAAGTTGGTCGATCGTCGGCCCGTCGCTGCTGTGGCTGGCCGGCATCATCGCCGTCACCGTCCCGGCGTACATCCTCGCTCTGCGGAGGCGGTGATGGCTGCCCGGCTCCTCGTCGTGAACACCTGGGTGCAGACGCAGAGGTTGGTCGTGCGCTGGTGCCGCGATGTCGAAACACTCGTGTTCGCCCTCGGTTTGCCGTGCTTTTTCCTGGTGGCAAACAATCAGGTGTTCGGCAAGCCAGTGTCGGCGGTCAGCGGGCACAGCGCTCTCTACGGCCTGGTTCCGATGGCCGCACTCGTCGGCGCAGTCTTCGGGTCGGCGGCAGCCGGGATCTCGCTGATGCATGAACGCGACGACGGCCTGCTCGCCCGCTTCTGGGTTCTTCCCGTGCACCGCGCGTCGGACCTGCTGTCCCGGCTTGCGGCTGAGGTCGTTCGCATCCTGGCCAGCTCGGTGCTGGTTGCCGCGACGGGCGTGGCACTGGGTTTCCGGTTCGGTCAGGGAATCGCCGCAACGCTGGCCTGGTTCGTGGTTCCGGTGGTCTTCGGGTTGGCGTTCTCGTTCCTGGTCACCACGATCGCGTTGTACATGTCTGACACCGTGCTGGCCGAGTCCACCAGCATCGCGGTCGCGCCATTGTTCTTCTTCTGCACGGGATTTGTGCCGCTGGACCAGTATCCAAGCTGGCTTCAGCCTGTCGTTGCACATCAACCGATGAGCTACGCCGTCGAGACGATGCGCGGGCTCTCGCTGGGCGGTCCCGTCCTGAGCCCGATGATCGGAACACTTCTGTGGGCAGTCGGGATCGTCGCGGCGTGCACGGCACCAATGCTCATCAGATACCGAAAAGCCTGCACCTACTGAAATCAACCGCCGGTGTAGTCGACCTGCCAATGCTTGATGCCGTTGAAGAAACCCGACCGCAGGCGCTGCGGTGCGCCCAGTGGTACGAGACCCGGCATGTGATCGGCGATCGCGGCGAACATCAACTGGATCGTCGTCCTGGCCAGGTTCGCCCCGATGCAGTAATGCTCCCCGTGGCCGCCGAAACCCACGTGCGGGTTGGGGTTTCGCATGATGTCGAACGTGAACGGATCATCGAAGACATCCTCGTCGAAATTGGCTGAACGGTAGAACAACACCACTCGCTGGCCCTGACGGATCCGCGCACCTCCCAGCTCGACATCTTGCAGTGCGGTGCGCTGAAACGCCGTCACCGGGGTGGCCCAGCGGACGATCTCGTCGGCGGCGCTGTTCGGGCGCTGCGCCTTGAAAAGCTGCCATTGATCACTGAATTCGGTGAAGGCGATCATGCCGTGGGTGATGGCGTTGCGCGTCGTCTCGTTGCCCGCCACGGCGAGCATCACGACAAAGAAACCGAACTCGTCGGGCGAGAGCTTCTGTCCCTCAACATCGGCCTCGAGAAGCGTCGTGACGATGTCGGAGCCCGGCGTGTCGGCCTTCATCTCGGCCAATTGCGCTGCGTAGCCGACCAATTCGACCGCGGCGCCCAGCGCGTTCATTTGAGAGTATTCCGGATCCTGCTCACCGATCATCTCGTTCGACCAGTGAAACAGCTTGGAGCGATCCTCCTGCGGCACACCGAGCAGCCCGGCGATGGCCTGCAGCGGCAACTCGGACGACACCTGTTCGACGAAATCGCCGTTCCCCTGGGCCACAGCGGCTTTGGCGATGGCCTGTGCGCGCTCGCTCAGTTCGTCACGCAGAAGCTCGACGACGCGTGGGGTGAAGCCGCGGGAGATGATTTTGCGCAGCCTGGTGTGGTGCGGGGGGTCCATGTTGAGTACCGCGAAGCGGCCCATCTCGATGTCCTCGCGCCGCGCGTCGTCGTTGAAGCGGGGCAGCACTGTGTTCTGCCAGCTCGAGAAGACATCACAGCGCAGCGACACCTCCTTGACGTCCTTGTGCTTCGTCACCACCCAGTAGCCGCCGTCGTTGAAACCGCCCTTGCCGACGGGCTGCTCGTTCCACCAGACCGGCGCGGTCGCGCGCAGCTCGGCGAGCTCGTCGACGGGCAGCCCTCGCTGGCACATATCGGGGTCGGTGAAATCGAAGTGCGGGGGCAGATTGGGAGTTGGCATCGAGGGCCTATCGATCGACGTCATCGCACGGGAGCAAACACCGCTGCTCCGAAAGCCGAATCTACCGCCGGGCCCGCGTCACCGTTGTGTTATCGCACATCAATCGATTTCCGGGACAAGATCTTCTGCGTAGCCGATTTCGAGTATGGGCTCACACCTCCCGCACTCACTTCGTGATCCGTTGGCGGGATGTGACTCTTGCCAGTCGGCATATCCAGCCGGTACCAATCACCTAGCAGTCCGCTGGCAATGTCCGCATAGCTTCGGTTCGGGCGTTTGCGACGCCACCGGGACGGACATCCGGTGTGCGTTGGGGGGTCCGCGAACTGATGTCGCCGTCTGCCAAAGATCGGCGGACCAGGTTCGTGAACGGCACGTCACGAGCTCTCCCGCATGGTCGGGAGGGACAATCGAGAGAGGGATTTTGTGAATCTGAAGAAAATTGCGGCGGGAGCCGTTATTGCCGGTGCACTTGGGCTGCCCGCCGTCGCGCTGGGAATCGACAGCGCCACCGCGTCGGCCGACCCGGGGCAGTGCTGGGGACCGAACTGCAACGGCGATCGGGACCGCGGCGACCACGATCAGGGGCGACCGGACCAGTGGCGACAGGACCAGGGGCGAGACGACCAGTGGCGGGACCGCAACCAGAGGGTGTGGAATGAGCGCGGCGTCGACGATGCCCGCTTTGACCATCAACCCTTCAACTGGCAGGGCCAACGTGTTGAACCGTATTGGGATCAGGACCGCGCAGCGTGGGGCTTCTGGTTCCTCGGAGCGTGGATCCCGCTGTGATGACTTGAGTCGCTGACGAATTCGCGTTCAGATGCGGGTGGGGCTGGTGGCGAGATGCCGCCGGCCCCTCCCGTATGTGACGAACACGCCCGCCCGCGCCCACCGGGATACGCAGCGTTGAGCCGGTGCCGGTACAGGTAGCGGTCGCCGACTTGAGGATGGCGGATGTGGTGGACGCCCAACCGGTAGCCAACCCCGGCGAGTTCCCGCAATCCGGTCACCGCCACCTCGGTCGCCTCGTCCCAATCGACGTAGTGCTCCCGGGCGGCAGGGTCTGATAGGCGCCACCGTAGGAAACATTGATCACTTCGTCGAGCTTGTGGGCACCCGCCTCCAGATCGGAAGCCGCAGGGCACGCGCGAGCGCGTCGAGGATCTCGGCAGACGGATGCTTGACCCTGCCCTGTTCGAGTCGTAGGTAGTAATCCGGAGAGCTTCCGAACGACTCGACTGGCAGGATGGGGCGATGACCGTCGCGTCATTGCGCCGGACAGGTTGGCTGACGTCGACGCATGTGTTGCTGGCCATCATGCTGACCTGCGCGCTGGCCGGGCAGTGGTTGCACGCCGGGGTGGTAAGCAACGCCCGCCTGTCGACGGCCGGCACGGTGTTCTGCGGCGTTTTCGTTCAGGCGGTTCCGTTCTTGGTGCTGGGCGTGGTGGTGAGCGGACTGCTCGCGGCGTACGTGTCCCCCGAGCGGCTGGCCCGGTGGATTCCGCGCCGCCCAACCGCCGCGGTGCTCGTCGCCGGCGTCGGCGGCGCCGCCCTGCCAGGATGCGAATGCGGTTCGGTGCCCGTCGCGCGCCGGCTATTCAGCGACGGTGTAATCGGTGCTGCCGCACTGACGTTCATGCTGTCCGCACCCGCGATCAACCCGGTCGTGTTGGTGGCCACTGCCGTCGCGTTTCCAGGCCAGCCGCAGATGGTAGCGGCCCGGGCCGTGGGGTCGCTGCTGACGGCCATCGTGATGGGGGCGCTGTGGTCGCGGTGGGGACGCCCCGAGTGGATCACGCGCCGGATACCCGAGCCGCGAGCCGGCAACCGATCACACTGGCGGGTCTTCACCGAGGCAGCAAGCCGTGACTTTCTGCAAGCCGGTGCCTATCTGGTGATCGGCGCCGCCGCGGCGGCCGCCCTGCATGTACTGGTCCCCGCCTGGGTTTTCGAGCATCTCGCCGGCCACCTGGTCCTGGGCGTGGTGACGATGGCGCTCCTGGCCGTGGTGCTCGCCTTGTGCTCGGAGGCCGACGCGTTCGTCGCGGCCAGCCTCACCATGGTCCCGCTGCTGCCGCGGCTGGTCTTCCTGGTCGTCGGCCCCGCGGTGGATGTCAAGCTCCTGGCGATGCAGGGCGGCATGTTCGGCCGCGCATTCGCGGCACGATTCGCCCCCGCAACATTGGTGGTGGCCACGGTCGTGGCAACCGGTGTCGGCTGGCTGATTCTCGGTGGCTCGCAGTGAGGCGCGAAACGCAGAACACGGTGCTGCTGCTGGTCGGGATGGCCATGCTGATGATCACCAGCACCGGCGCATACAGCCGCTACGTGAAGCCCTCGATGTCGCCCTGGCTGATCACCGCAGGCGCGGTGATCATCGCGTTGGCCCTGAGCGTGATTGTCGCCGATATCCGCAGCCAGGGCCGAAGTGAGGTCCACGACGACGGGCACGGCCACGATCATCGTTCGGGCATCGTGTGGCTGCTGGTGATTCCGATTCTGGTGCTGACGTTCGTCGTGCCGCCCGCATTGGACGCCCGCGCGGTTGCCCCCACGGTCACCGCCGTGTCCAACGACGTGCTGAAGCGTCCGTTCCCGCCGCTGCCCGCAGAGCCTGCGCCCACTGTCTCGTTGCCCGAGGTGTTGATGCGCATCGCCACCGATTCGTCAAACACCTTGAACGGCCGCCTCATCACGGTTACCGGGTTCACGATGAAGGACGGCGACAGCACCGACCTGGCCAAGATCGTCATCATCTGCTGTGCCGCTGACGCCCAACTGGCGCGGCTGCGCCTCGCCGGGGCGGCGGCCGCGTCAGCCGCGAACATGCCAGAGAACACCTGGCTGTCAGTACAAGGCAGCGTGCCGCCCGGACAACGCTTTACGGGGACAGATTCGGTTCCGACACTGGACGTGTCGCGGACAACCCCGATCGATCCGCCGGCCACTCCCTACGGCTGAGTAGCGATGCTCACTACCACTCGCAGGCCACGCCATCGTTGTCGCGATCCTGAGGCGCGCAGTAGTGCGGAGTCCCCTGCTTTATGTCACCTTCGCCTGCCTTATGGGCTTCGGTGCAGTTCTTGTAATAGCAACTGGTCGCCGACGCAGTCGGGACCGTTGACCCCGCCAATATCGCTGCCGCCGCCGCTGCGGCCAGAACAGTACGAACCATGATCCCCCTTCGATCTCCCCGAACCCAGGCAGCGTAAATAGTTCACCAGTGACGCCGTTGCACGTTCGCCAAGAAATGGTGAACCTCATCAAAAGGAATGGCCTCGGGAGTAAACCCTCAGGAGTTCAACGACCGTCTTATATTCGACGTCATGAACACTCAGACGATCGCCCCGGCCGTGTCGGCGTTCGTCGCCGCCGTATCAGCTGGCGTCAGTGTCTACTATTCACATCGAGCAACGCGGCGCGCTGAACAATCAGCCCAGAACCAATACGAGGACAACATCCGGGTATGGGCGGAGCGCACGATCGATGTCACGGGGCACCTCGTCGAGCTGTTCCATAACCCAGGCCGTGAAGACGAATTCATCACGGCTAGAACAACTTTGCTCGGCCTGCTGCGCTGCCAGATCGACAAGGGCCGCTGGTACTTTCCGAATACCCACACACAAGATAAGGGCGCGTCGAAGCCTGCTGCCTTTCGCGGAATCCGGCAGCCGATCGTCGATGTCCTCGTATTTCTCTATCAGGCGAGCAGGACAGCGAAGTGGGACGCGCTACCGTCGGCGCGATCAAGAGTGGAAAACTTGCACCGACAGTTCGTTTCGGAAGTCCAGCACCGACTGAATCCCACAGATCGAGACGCCAATTACCGCACATACGTGGCCCAAGTCAGCGCTCAGTTCGTGGAAGAGTCCCTTTCACGTCCCGATGGGGCACAGGCAGTCGTTGCTCCGGCACACCGGGGTGAGACGGTTTCGCAGGCTCCTAAGGGAGAGGGCCCATAGGGTAACTGCAGTCTGCAGAGAACCGTCCGCAACATCGCAGTGGAGTTGAACCATGGTCGCCTGGCTGGACAGGGCACAGCGTCGAAGCCGCGGGGCCGGATTCGCGATTGCCGTCGTCTACAAGTACTTCGACGACCAGGGTGGCTATCTCGCGGCGCTGATCACCTATTACGCGTTCGTGTCGCTGTTTCCAGTGCTGCTACTGCTGACCACCGGGCTCGCTATCGTTCTTGCCGGCCACCCAGAACTCGAGGATCAGCTGGTCCATTCCGCGCTCAGTCAATTCCCGGTCATCGGCGACCAACTGCGCGAACCGTCTGGGCTCAGCGGCGGAGCGACGGGAATCGTCATCGGGGCGCTGATTGCGCTGTATGGCGGTACCGGCGTCGGCCAGGCCGTTCAGAACGCGATGGACACCGTCTGGGCCGTGCCCCGTAACGAGCGCCCCAACCCGCTTCATGGGCGATTGCGCAGCTTGATCCTGTTGTGCGTGTTCGGATCAGCGCTGCTGGGTGCGGTCGCGTTGTCGGCGCTGGCTCACGAATGGGCGGCGTTGGGTTCCGTCGGGCGCGTCGGCATCACCCTGGCGGCGCTCGCGGTCAACTCTGCGGTGTGCATCGTCGGGTTCCGGATGACCACAGTCCGCAGGCTCACCGTGCGTCAAGTCGCACCGGGCGCCATCGCCGCCGCCGTGGTGTGGCAGGTGCTGCAGACGTTCGGCGCCACGTACGTCACTCATGTGGTCAAGACGGCCAGCCGAACCAACAGTATCTTCGCACTGGTGCTCGGTCTGCTCGCCTTCCTCTACCTGACCGCTGTCGCGCTGATCATGTGCGCGGAGATCAACGTCGTTCGAGTCGAAAAGCTCTATCCGCGCGCCTTGCTCACCCCCTTTACCGACAACGTGTCGCTGACCAGTGGCGATCGTAAGGCCTACTCGGTGCAAGCTAAAGCGCAGCGCGCCAAGGGATTTCAAGACATCGACGTCACGTTCCGCCGACCCGACGACGGCGAAGGCGACTGATGCGCGCAGTTGTGGTGCTGCTGGCGTTGCTGTCGGCGTTCTGCATGGGGCTGGGGATTGTGGTCCGCCAGCGGGCCACCATGCAGATTCCGGCGGAGCAGAGTCTGTCCGCGACGATGTTCAAGACTTTGGTGCGGACGCCACGCTGGTGGGCGGGCACCGGTCTGGCGGTCCTGGGCTTCGTGTTCCATGCGCTGGCGCTGGTCCGCGGCTCGCTGCTGCTGGTGCAGCCGATTCTGGTGTCAGCTTTGCTATTTGCGCTGCCCGTCGGCGCGTGGCTGGCACACCGCCGCGTCACCGCCGTGGAATGGGCGTGGGCTGTAGCGCTGACCGCCGCGTTGACCGTGTTCATTCTGCTGACCCACACCAAGCCAGGCCACTACCGCTCGCCCGTGGAATCGTGGAGCATCGCGACGGTGCTGCTGCTTCCGATGGCGGCCGTCTGCGTCCTCGTGGCTGCGCGCACGGCGGGCAGATGGCGCGCGGTGCTGCTGGCCGCGCCGGTGGGCATCATGTTCGGAACGATCGCGGTGCTGATAAAGATCTCGATGCACCGGCTGACCGTCGGCGGTCTGGGGTCGATGTTGTCCGTGCCTGCGCCCTATCTCCTGGTCGTGTTGGCCATCGGCGGGACGGTGTTGCAGCAGTCGGCCTTCCACGCCGGCGCCCTGCAGGTGTCGGTGCCCACGACGGTCGTCCTCGAACCCATCGTCGCGGTACTGCTCGCCGTCATCGTTCTCGGGGAGAACCTGCGCGTCTCGTCAATAGCCGCGACCTGTCTGGCGGTCGCTACCGCCGTGATGATCGCCGCCACGGTCGCGCTGGCACGCAGCGAAGGAGCACACGAAGAGGAGTTGCTGGCGAGCGCAAGTGAAACGTCTTGAAGCGCAGGTCAGAGGGTCAAATCTCGATTGTTGCAGCCCGTTGCTCACCGGAGCGCAGCCGAATTGTGGCCGTAGTGCGACAAAAAACCTGCCCCTAAAGGAAGACTAAGAACGCACAGATTGGTACCGTCATCGAGAATCTGAGCCAAGTGGACGGGGACATGACGGCGATCAACGAGGCACACGGCGCGCTGGAGGGCTCCTATCTAAGCAGGGTGGAGGCCCTCTCTCAGGCAACGACTCGTCTGAATTTCGATCCGTACGTTGACGTCGACTGGGACGCGCCCGAGAACGCCCTGGACGACAACGATCCCCGTTGGCAGCTGGACCCAGAGACCACTCCGCTCGGGGCTACGGAATGGTATGCCGAGCAGCCGTTACAGCGGCGCATTGACATGGGCCGCTGGATTACTGCGAACACTCTCAAGGTCACGCAACAATTCGAGATGATGTTGATCCGCGGAGTGGTGCATTACGCCGGCAGTTTGCCGAATAACTCCCCGGTGTTTCGGTATCTCTTTCACGAACTGACCGAGGAATGCAATCACATCCAGATGTTCCAGGAATTTATCAATCGCACCGGCGAGGATGTTCCCGGAATGCGGCGAGCTTCCCGGATATTCGGCCCGATCCTGGGCTTCATCGGCGGCTATCTCAACGTCTTCCATTTCATCGGGGTGCTTTGTGGTGAGCAGCCGCTGCACCATCAACAGACGCTGCAGCGTCGCGGCGAGGCTCAGGTGCCCCCGCTGCTGACCAAGATCACGCACATTCATTTGGCCGAAGAAGCGCGTCATCTGGCGTTCGCCGACGACCATCTGGCGCACCGGATACGAGATGCCGGGCGCTGGAGGCGGTTTTGGTATTCAGTCTGGTGCCCGCTAGTTCTGCGGTGGTTGATCGGCGAGATGCTCGGGCAACCGCGCGCTTTTGCCCGACAGTTCGGAATCCCGCGGCAAGTCTTCAAGTCCGCCTACTGGAGAAGCGCTGAATCACGCCGGATGATGGCGGAATCGGCCGCTGACGTTCGTCGAGTTGCCGAGGACCTGGGCCTGCGATCGTGGTGGTCGCGGTGGATGTGGCGAGTCTTGGGAGTCGAGGGGCGGCTACCGCGGTACCGCAGTGAGCCCGATCGGAGCCTGACTGCGGCGCGCGGGCCTGGGCCTCGGACGGTGACGAGTCTGCGCGTCATGGCCGCGGCGATCATAGGCATCGTTGCCCTGACTGCCACACCGGTCGGAGGGCGGATTATCGCGTTCGCCGCTGCCGGGGCGTGCGTGTGGGCGATCTACCACGTTCTGCGGGAACGTCGCGGCGGCGTGGTGGGCAACCAGCCATTTGAATGGCCGAGGCTTTTCGTCTGGGTGGTGGTGTGCGTGACCATGATTCCCGTCGGTGGGGTGATCGGGCTCGCTTTGGTGGTGCTCATGATCCTTGCGCTCGCCGAATTCATGCCCACAATCTGATCGGGCCTGCGATAGTTCGGCGCCGGCTCGTGGTACTTTCCGCGCATGCCTGACCTGCCTTACTTTGACTTGCTGATCGACGAGCGGCAGGGCGGTGGTGAGACCGCGCAGCTGTGGGAAAACCAGGTGCACTGGGGTTACTGGGAAGACCCGAAGGCTGCCGAAGGTACTCGAGCCGACTACATCGCGGCGATGGAGCAGATGGACGGTGTGCTGTTGGCGGCCGGCCGAGTTGCCGATGGGCAGCGGTTGCTGGACGTCGGGTGCGGATTCGGCGGAACCATCCAACAGATCAATGCGGCACATGCCGGCATGGACCTCACCGGCCTGAACATCGATCCGCGCCAGCTCGCCGCCGCCGAGGCCCAGACCAAGCCCGCCAATGGCAACCACATCGCCTGGGTCGAAGCCGACGCATGTGCGCTGCCGTTCGAGGACAACTCCTTCGACCGTGTGCTGGCCGTCGAATGCATCTTCCATTTCCCGTCCCGTGAGCGCTTCCTCGCCGAAGCCGCGCGGGTGCTCAAACCGGGCGGCTACGTGGCGGTGTCCGACTTCGTTCCGGCCGTCGCTTTCTTCGCCAAGACCCCGTTCTGGATGGCGATTCGCAGCAGGATCGCGAAGTCCTACGGAACGCTCGGGAGTGTCCCCCTTCGGTCCTACAAGGGCATGGGCAAACGTGTGGGACTGCAACTCGACGCGAATCGCAATATCCGGAAGAACACGATGCCGACGTACCCTTTCCTCATCAAATTCTTCCGTGAGCAGGGGTCGGCGGATGCGCAGAAGACCTTGATCGTCGGTACCCGGTGGATCAAGTGGCTGTCCAGGATGGGCCTCATTCAGTACCGGGTGTACACCTTCTCCAAACCCTCCTGACCTTCGGCTAGGCGGCTGTCCCGCAAGGGTCCCGGTTATTCGGCCCGCTACTTGAGTACCCAGCGCCGATGCGACCAGCCTTCGCGTCGGCGACTATCGCCAGTCCGCGAATCTGAATCCCCTGCGGCGACACGCCGAAACGAATCACAGAGACTTCAGATTCGCGAGGCGCGAGCGCCGTCGGGCCAGTGGCGGTTGCCGCTTCCAAGTCGACGTCGACCGTTGCGCCTCCTCACTCTCGTAAGCGGGACCGGAATAGCGTGAGCACACGTCGAGTGACCTCGAGGTGGTGGCGTCGGTGCTCGCCAACCCAACTGCTGGAGACCTCGTCGACGCGATCAGGCGGAGAATCGGCAATCTTCCAGCCGAGCCTGGCCAAGCATGTGCGCAACGTCGACTGGTCCGGCGCGGGCATCGAAGGCGACGACCTTGACCAGATGGTCGAGTTCATGCTCCGAATCTTTCAATCGTTGGTCATCGATCCCGGTCGCCCGCCACATCGGGGCAAGGAGCTGCGCGCATTCCTTCGCCGGTGGGCGGCACCGACGATCTCCAACGCCGCTCCCACTCGTGCGCAGGCCCCGGCGAAGCGCGCCCGACGCGCCCAGCAGCCGAGGTCAGTCCCAAGAGCCAAGGTCGCCACGTAGCGCCGCGGCGGCCACCACTGTCTCGGCGCTGCCTTGGCCCGCATGGAGATTCGCGTCATGCTCGATGTGTTGTTGCGAGAATCGGCAGGCCCGGACTTGTTAGGGCCCGTGGAATATGTTCGCAGCAACAAGCATTCGGGTGTCCGCCACATGCCAGCCCGGTTGCGGCCACGTTAGACGCACCGAATCAGCAGATCCCTTGTTGCCGCAGAGTCTCTCCAAATGCGTTGACATCGGCTGCGAAGAGTTGTGGCTGCTCGAAGGCCGCGAAGTGCCCGCCCCGCTCTTGGACGGAGTAGTGAATCAGGTTGTACCGCTCCTCGGCCCATACTTTCGGGATCCGCATGAGCTCATATGGATACACCGCGTAGCCGGTCGGAACGTCGACCCGGCCAGTCCACTCACTCAGGACGCCGGTGCCCGCACGCGCCGCCTCGCAGTACAACCTGGCCGCCGAGGTGGCGGTGCCGGTGAGCCAGTAGAGCATCAGATTGTCGATTAGTCGATCAGTACGGATCGGCATCCCGTCGCGGATGTCAGACCATGCGTGAAACTTCTCCAGGATCCAGCCGGCCAGACCCACCGGTGAGTCGTGGAGCCCGAAACCCAGCGAGTGCGGACGGGTGGCTTGCAGTTCCATGTACGCAGTGCCCCCGGCCATCCGTTCCGCAGACGTGATCATCGACGCCAGTTCGTCCTCGGTCACCCCGGTCATCGTGTCGGCAGGGTCGCCGTCGAAAGGCGAGAACAGCATGTTCGTGTGAATCGCCGCGACGTGGGGCGCATAGTGCTCGCCGAGATAGCGGACGACAAGTGCGCCCCAGTCCCCGCCCTGCGCAACGTATTGGGCGTATCCGAATTGGCTCATGACGTCGTCGGCTGCGGCTGCAACCCTCGCGAGGTCGACTCCGACTTCGGTAGTGGGCCCGGAGAATCCGTAGCCTGGCATTGAAAACACCACCACGTGGAACCGTTCACGCAGGTCCGGAAGAACATCGAGGAACTCGATGATCGAGCCAGGCCACCCGTGGATCAGCACCAACGGTATGGCGTCGTCGTGATCGGATCGAGCGTGCAGTACGTGCACCCGCTGCCCGGCGGCGGTGGTGATAGACGATCCCCAGCCATTGAGCTCGGCCTCGGTCGGCCGCCAGTCGTACCCGTCACGCCAACGGTCAACGAGCGACCGAAGGGCCGCCTGGTCGGTTCCGTAATCCCACCCGGAACCCGCGAGTTCGTCTGGCCACCTGGCGGATTCGAGTCGACGGCGCAGATCGTCCAGCTCACCGTCGCCGACAGCGATCTTGAACGGGGTCATCGCATGCGTCGCGCTCATCGTCGTCTTCCTCATCAGCCCCGCCCGACTTTAATGCCATAGCCCCGGATTGGCGTGTGCCTGCAGCTGGTTCGCAGTCGGTTCATGGCGCCGTCGGTCGGGCTGTCGCTCGATGGCGAGCTTGATGGGCGCGCGAGCCCGGTGGTGTGTCACTCCATGGCACGGCGGCTATCTACACAAGGCCGCGATCCGCTCCGCTGCCGCCTGGCCATCGCGTAGCCGAGCAGCCTGTGCCGGCTCGTCGTTGCTGATCCCGGCCAAGGTATGTATCGAAATGTCCTGTAGATCATCGGCGAACAGCCGGATTTCCGTGCTCAGAGGCACCGGTGTGGCCGCGTCCAGGCGGCCAAGAAGATAGGAGCCACCCGCGGCCATCGACAAACGAGCGTTGGCCGCGACCGCTAATTTGGTGGCGGGATCGCCGCCCAGGTCGGCGTGGGTCTGCAGAGACACCGCGGCGCGGACGGTGTCACTGGCGGCGCAGGCGCGCGCTTTCGCGTCAGCGATCTGCTTATCCGTGGCTGGGGGGCCTGCCGTGTTCGACGTCGGCCGCAGGAGCGACCACGCGGCCAGGGCGACGCCGACCGCGGCGATCGCCATGGCTATGGCAGCCATTTTTCGCGACAATCCCACGGCGCTCGGCGGAGGCGTTGCTGGCGCACCCGTATCGTCTGAAACGTCCGATTCCGCGATTTTTTGATGCGACATGACAACACCATAGACCCTCTTGATGCCTTTGCCGGATTTAACTACAAACATAATAATGACGATCAGAAATTAGTAGGTTATGATCTTGATAATTTCCTATACGCTCGGTCCCGGCTGCCGATTCTTAATCGCACCCCGCTACCCATAGCGACGTTCTGTTAAACGCTGCTATGCCAGACTTTTAGTTTGCTGACTGGCATCAAAACATTTGCCTAGCATGATCTGCTTCGAGCACCTTCAGCGTAGCCGATCGAGCAGGGGCTCAGGGCTGAAAGAAGGTTGATGCGTGGCGAGCGACTGCATAGATCGGGGTGTGAGCTGCAGTTACTGCCCAGTGGGCAAAATCGGCGAGGTCTGGCAGCAGACGGATACTCCCGATCGTGCGTTGAGCGCGCACGGGGCATGAGCAAAGGCCGCACATTGTTAGGGCAGTTCGCTAAATATCGCCAGCAACTTAACGCGATAGCTTGTGGAAATTGTCGTTCGGGTGCAGTATTAGGGCGTTGCTCTGCGCGTCTTTTAGCCGTGTGACCCATCAAGAACCCTAGGAAGCAGGGGCCGGAGATCCGCTCTTTGTGGGGATCTCATCATTGTTAACTAGAGGTGGGGTCATGGTCGACACGAAATTCTCGGAGGTGCGTGACGTTGTCACCGAGATGACCGGCGCTGCGACGGCAGATCAGAGCGGCGTGTTGCCGCATCTGCGCTGGGAGCTGTTGCAGGTGATGTCGCGGGTACGGCCGGAAGATCTGTCAGCCGCTGAGATCGCCGCTCTGCTCCTCGTCCTCACTCCGGCCCATTCCCGAGTTATCGGCGGACCAGCCCTCAGGCCAGGACTGCGCGTCGTCGGAATTCGCGGCGAGCACCCTGCGCCTAATCTCGCTTAACAGCGAGTCGATCGACGCCCCGCTCAGGTCACCGGTCAGCGTCGTTAATTCCACTACGCCCAACTCCCCGCTCGACAAGTAGCCCGCGGCCACCAGCGCCTCGACAGGTGAACGCCCGTACGCCCGGGCCAGGGCGACCACCGCGTTGGCGTGTGGGGTGCTGGTACCACGTCGCCATCGGGAAATGCTGGACTGATCGATACCAGTTGCGGCGGCAATGTCCTTCTGCGAAGCGTGGCCGGTTACTGTCCCGACGTAACGCCACCACGTGAGGGGTGTGACGTTCGGCGATTTTGGCATGTGACCTCGCTCAAGCTACTCCACTCCGGGCTGTTCCCGGCGGCACCGACATTCCACGCACGTCCATCCTAGCGTGGATTGCATGCATACATGCATGTGTGTATGCTCACATGCATATAGCAGATGTCTCATAGCACACAATCCGTTTGCCGTGCGGCTCTACAAGTGCCTGATTAGGAGCTTCACATGAAAAAGTCCTTCTACCCATACGCATCCGGTATCGCGATGGCCGGAACTGGTGTCGCGTTGGCGTTCGGCGCCGCTGGCACCGCCGAGGCCGCGCCCGCACCCCCGGTGTCCCCAGCCACGAGCACGCTGTGCGTCACGGGGACAACAGGATGCTCTCCCGGAAACCTGTTCGGGAACAGCGCCCTCGTGTTCAACCCGAGCACTTTCGCGCTCACCCCGAACACACCGACGCCGAATGCGCTGGCAGCGGCAATGGCCTGCCCGTGCGAGCCCATCCACAGCTTCATTGTCAGTGATCCGTTTTACGGCCTTATTGGCCTCGCCGGCTACATCCCGATTGTGAACATCTTCATCAGCAACGGCGTTAACGGCGCACCGGGCACGGGCGCTAACGGAGGCAACGGGGGGCTGTTGATCGGCTATGGCGGCACTGGTGGCAGCGGCGCCCCGGGGCAGGCCGGCGGCAACGGCGGCCGAAGCGGGTTCTTCTTCGGTAACGGCGGTGACGGCGGAACCGGCGGGCTCAGCGCGACCGGCGGTAACGGCGGCGACGCCGGCCCTCTGTCGCTCTTCGGCCACGGCGGCAACGGCGGGACCGGCGGCGCCGGCACCCCAGGAACGATAGGCGCGGCGGGCGTCGGCACGGCAGTACCCGGCACGACCGGTGTCACAGGCACGACCGGTGCCACTGGCGCCAACGGTGTGAACACGCCTCCCACGGGCCCTGCGGGCACCGAAGGCGCAGCCGGCGCGGCCGACACCGTGACCGGAGGCAACGGTCTCCCGGGCACCGACGGCAACCCCGGCGGTGCCGGCGGAGCCGGAGGAGCAGTGGCGGGCACAGCGCCCGTCGCGACCGGCGGCAACGGAGCTAATGGCGGCAACGGCACCCCAGGCGCCAACGGCGGCGCTGGCGGCGCAGGCGGAGCTTCGTCAACCACCGGCGTAAATGCAGTGGCGATCGGCGGCAACGGCGGCAACGGCGGCAACGGCGGAACCGGCGCGACTAACGGTGGCGCAGGCGGCGCTGGCGGCGCTGGCGTCAGCACCACCGGAGTCGGTGCGGGCGGCAACGGCGGCACCGGCGGCAACGGCGGAATCGGCGCGGCCGGACAACCCGGCGGAGCCGGCGGGACCGGCGGCG
This sequence comes from Mycobacterium sp., assembly GCF_032159765.1. GTDB lineage: Bacteria > Actinomycetota > Actinomycetes > Mycobacteriales > Mycobacteriaceae > Mycobacterium. The sequence continues at coordinate 31,872 of NZ_JAVHWM010000126.1, forward strand.
CAGGTACAGCCGGCGCCCCCGGCACTGCTGTCGGCGGTGCAGGCACACCCGGCGGACCCGCAGGCGCCGGAGGTAATGGCGGCAGCGGCGGATTCTTAGGTGGTGGCGGCAATGCCGGTAACGGCGGCACCGGCGGCACCGGAGGCACCGGCGGAACCGGCGAGGCCGGCGCGGCAGGTGGCGCGGGCGGCACAGGCGGCACGGGCGGCACAGGTGGCAACGGCGACGCCGGTGGTAACGGTGGCGTCGGCGGCGCAGGTGGCGCAGGCACAGGCGCCGGCGGCACAGGTGTCGGCGGCACAGGTGGCCTCGGCGGTTCAGGCGCTACCGGCGGTCCGGGCGGTGCAGGCGGCCTCGCGGGCGTCGGCGGCCTTGGCGGCGCGGGCGGCACCGGAGCTGCAGGCGGCGCGGGCGGCACAGGCGGAACTGGCGGCGCAGCCGGTACCCCCGGTAGCAGCGGTCCGTTCGGGGTCCATCCCGGCGCGACCGGGACCACGGGTGCCACCGGCGGCACAGGCGCCACCGGCGCAACAGGCGCAACCGGCGCAACAGGCGCAACCGGCGCAACAGGCGCCACCGGCAGCGCTGGCACCGCTGGAGCCGGCGGCACCCCAGGCACCAACGGGGCCCCTGGCGCATCGTCATAACCGGCACGGCAGGGGTCTCACTCAGAGGCCCTGCCGTTCGGCAGCGGGGGCGTCGGCTATGCCGGCGCCCCTTCTGCTATTCAGCAGATACCTTCTCAGTAACAGTCGCTGTTGTGCGGCAAGAACTTTCAGTTAGAAAGCGTTGGTCATGATTTCCCTGAACAACGGCGACACGGCCGACGTGTCGGTCGCTGGCCCGCACCCCCAGGTCTGTCCCGGCGCGTTGCCGATCAATGATGTCGGCAGGTTGTTGCTGCGCTGCGCAGATCGGCCTGGGTTGGTTGCGGCAGTCAGTTCCTTCCTTGCCCAGGCCGGCGCCAACATCGTGTCGCTGGATCAGCATTCGACCGAGCAATCGGGTGGAACTTTTATGCAACGCACCGTCTTTCATCTACCCGGGTTGGCGACTGCGCGAGACGAATTAAAACGTGACTTCGGTATGCAGGTAGCCTCGCGGTTCGATATGGATTTTCGGCTCACGGAGGCGTCCAGACCCAAGCGAGTAGCCATCATGGCGTCACAGGCTGACCACTGCCTAGCGGATCTCATGTGGCGCAACCGCCGCGGTGAGCTGGATATGTCAGTGGTAATCGTGATCTCCAACCATCCCGACCTGGCCGAGCAGGCCCGTGCGTTCGGTGTGCCGTTTCTGCATGTGCCCGCTACCAAAGACACACGGGCGCAAGCAGAACGACGTCACCTCGCCGTCCTGCGTGACAACGTCGACCTGGTGGTACTGGCCCGTTATATGCAGATCATCACTCCCCATTTCCTCGCCGAGGTCGGTTGTCCTTTGATCAACATCCATCACTCGTTTCTGCCGTCGTTCATCGGTGCAGCGCCCTATCGGCAGGCGAAGGAGCGCGGGGTCAAACTCGTGGGCGCGACCGCTCACTACGTGACCGAAAAACTCGACGACGGGCCAATCATCGAGCAGGACGTCGTACGAGTGGACCATCGTCACGGTGTCAGCGATCTGATACGCCTCGGCGCCGACGTCGAACGCGCCGTGCTGTCCCGGGCGGTGTTGTGGCATTGCGAGGACCGTGTCATCCCATACGGCAACCAGACGATCGTCTTCTGACACCATCGGCACACACACCGGCTCTGCATTGCCTGCCAGCGGAGTGAAGACACCGAGGGATCGGTACGCACGAGCAGGAACGTAATCATCACAAACGCTTATGAAGAACTGGCTGAGACGTCCGCCGGAGACACCTAGCCGCCGACCCGTCAGTCATCAAAGTGCCTGCGGTATCAACGATCTGGCGCATCCTGTCGCGGCATGGATTCGTCATCGCCCAACCGCACAAACGGCCCCGCTCAGCCTGGAAGCGCTTCGAAGCCGACATGCCCAACCAACGCTGGCAAGCCTCATCGACGACCGCGACATCCGCGTTCTCGACCGCACCAGCGGCCCACCCGCGACTACCAACCACGCGGCGTCAAATGCTGAAACTCACCCGAAAACAGGATCTAGGTGTAAACCATGTCTCAGGACACCCGTCAACGATGTCCCGAGACATGACATTTGGTAGCCCTCAGTCGGTTCAGTCCAACACATCGTTGACCGATGCGAAGAGTGATGCGGATGCAACTGACAGGTCGTCACGATTCGTCTCTCCGCTCAGTCAGCGGCGACGGATCACCGCCCGGTTGCGGGCTGCGGTAGTTGAGGCATATGAGTCAGGACAGTCCAGCCGGCAGGTAGCGGAGCAGTTGATGCTGGGCCGCACGACAGTTTTGAAGATCCTCAAGGCTGCAGGGGTGACTGTCCGTCCGCAGGGCCGCAGATGACATCTCATTCGCCTATCGGCCTGGATTCGAGCAATCTCGCAAGACTCGTGACGTCCGGTCTGCGTCGTACCGACGAAGCAGGTTGATATAGCTGACTTTGTCGACATTCCAGTCATACTGGAACACCGGATCGGAATCTTGTGCAGCAACGAACAGTAAGTCTGCGAGAAGCCTTGTGGTACGACCGTTTCCGTCGACGAACGGGTGTATCCTTACCGTCTCGGCATGGGCCACAACACCCAGTTCACGCGGCGTCCAGTCGTCGGTGTTCTCCCATCGATACAGGATCGTGCCCAACGAATTGCGGAGATCGACAGCAATCTGCTCGTATGCAACCCCGATGTTGACATCATGCGTCCGCCATTTGCCCGCCCATGTCCAAATCTCTCCGTAAAGGCGGGCGTGCAGGTCTTTGAGGAAGTAGTCGGTCAGCAGTTCACTGGGCTGCAGCGAGCCCTCTAGAGCCGCGGTGAGAAGCTCCTCGGCCACCTGCTCCTGGACGCCCTGTTCCAAATCGTAGACCGCAGCCCGAGTTACAGGATCACCCAAAATCCGCACGACATCCGGCAGCAAAGACGCCAATTCGTCGTCAGGAAGCGGTGTTTCGCCATACTCCGGAGTCAGCGGCATCAAGGACGTGGATTACGCGCTGCCAAGAAACGCTTCACAGCTGGTGACCGTATGAAGCCGGCAGGGACTACGCGATTCTCGAGTTTTGCCGAGGCTTTGGCGGATCGGGCGGCAGCCCGCCTCACGGCGTCCTTCGTCACGACATGACAACGGTCCACTGCCAGCACCTCCTTATCAATCCTCGGCCGACCACACATCTTACTGCGGTGTACGCAGTCACTGTCACTCTCACGGTTGACTGCCGGTAGCCGTTGCTCAACCCAATGCCAGCCAATTCGCTCCTGTTCGAGGCGCACACGTTCACCCAACCCGTCTACGACCAGCGACGAATAGAGAGCCTGCTCGTCGGGTGTCAGTCGCCGCAGGACCGACGTGGCTTGACGGTCTTCGGTTACCCAACGGTCGCGATGGGCCAGCAGCGTCTCACGGTCCATCAGCACCGAGCGTGCTCGTGGGAGCCACGCCCGCAGACGGTCGAGAATCGCGAATCCGTGG
>NZ_JAVHWM010000170.1:0-10100 GCF_032159765.1 Mycobacterium sp.
TCCCTCCATGGACACTTCCTCGGTCTGCATGCCGCCAAGGGCCGCGACCGTCAGCGGCGACACGTACGCGTACAGACCGGCCTGCCGGTAGCGGGTCCACAGGTCGTCGCGGCTGAAAGCGGTGCCGCCGCCCGCGGTCAATGCCTTGCGGTAGACGTCGAGCAGGTCGCGCTCGACGGCCCGGCGGTCCTGCGTGGACATCCCCAACACCAGGGTGTAGGTCAGATCGCGCGACGGGTGGCCGCGCCGCACCACCTGCCAGTCCAGCAGACCGGCTCTCCCGTCGCGGAAGTAAGTGTTGCCCGGATGCGAATCGCCGTGCAGCACCGTGTGCGGACCTTCGTCGACGGTCGCGGTGACGGCGTCGAAGTTCTCCCACAGGTAACGCCCGACGCCGACGGGAATTGACGTCCGTTCGGCCAGCTTGCGGGCAGAGTACTTCATCAGCGGCGGTGTCAGCGCGGTGCTCGGATCTGCCGAGGGCGGCCACAAGCCAACCGAATTGCCCTCCGCCGCCGTGCTTTTGAGGAAGCCGGCCGTAGAACGTCCCGTGGACGTGAGCGAGCACCTCGACGAGCAGTGCCATCTTGTCGTTGCCGAGAGGATGCAGTGTGTCGGGGAATTCGCATGGTGACGTCGTCATGTCCTCCAGCGCGATGACGTAGCGGCCGGGTGAGCGGGTCGAACTCCGAGCCGTGGCACCGCGGAATCCCGTCGCCGAGTTCGGGCGCGAGCTGTTTGTAGAACCTGGCCTCGGTCTCACCAAGCCGCGCCAGTTCGCCGAGCATGCGGGTGCCGGCAGCGGCGGCAGGGAGTTTCACGAACACCGACTCGGGCACGTTGTCACCGGCGAGGGCGAGCCGCGCCCGCGACGACGTCCCCGACGTGCCGTCGAGCACCGACGCCGACGACACGCGCCTGCCGAGGATTCGTGACATGACGGCCGCGTCGAGGTCTTCGACGCGACGCGGGAAACGCCGCATGCCCTGCAGCGCGGCGTCGGTGGCGAGGCGCTGCACACCATGACCGACGTGTGCTGCCATCCGTGCGAGCCGGGACACCGAGGCCATTCGAGCAGATTGACACTTTTGAACGAATATGTAAAGTGAGAGGGTGTGCAGGACGGCGGCTTGAGGGTACGACGATGAGCCTGGTCGCCGGGCGCGGACCACTTGGCCAGGATCCTGCCGGCTGGTTCGTCCCCGCGCTGCCTTCCGACGTGGTCTACGTCGAGCCCCATCCGCGACGGGTACAGGCAATCATCAACGGCCGCACAGTCATTGACACCGAACGTGCACTCATGGTGCACCGCAGCAATCACCCCCTCAGCTACGTGTTTCCCGCCGACGCGGTCGGCGAGTTGCCATCGGAACCGGAGCCCGCGGCCGAGGGCTACGTGCGGGTGCCCTGGGACGCCGTCGACACCTGGCTGGAGGAGGGCCGCACGCTCGTCCATTACCCGCCGAACCCGTATCACCGGGTCGATTGCCGGCCGACCCACCGGAGACTGCGCGTGACGGCCGGCGGCACGACATTGGTCGACACGGACCAGACCGTCATCGTGTTCGAAACCGCGCTCGAGCCCCGCCTCTACGTCGATCCGTCGCTCGTCCGGACGGATTTGCTCCGGCGCACCGAGACCTCCAGCTACTGCAACTACAAGGGCGTCGCGACGTACTGGGCAGCCGTCGTCGGGAACGCCGTCGTTGACGACGTCGCCTGGAGTTACGAGGAGCCGCTGCCGGAGTCCGTTGCTATCAAGGGCTGCCTCAGTTTTGACGACGGCCGCGTGGATGTGTTCGCGGAGCTGCCGGTGAAGAACAGCGGTCCAGCAGGTGAACCCTGACGTGTCGGTGGCTCGCGCCGCCGGGGCTGCGACAGGATCTCCTGTGTGGACGTCAGTGATTTCTCCTTGCTGGACGTGCCGCGGGAGGAGCCCGTCGCGGATCCCGAGACATTCCTGCGGGCCGCGATAGCGTGGCATTTCGGCGAGGACACCGGTTCTCCGTTCTGGCTGCGGGCGGCCAAGGATCTCGACTTCGACCCGCTCACCCGTGTCCGCTCGTACGCGGATCTGAGTTTGTTCCCGAATCTGCTGGACGAGTTGCGCACCGCGCCCGTGCACGACCTGATCCCGCGCGGATACGGGCCGACGCCACCTGTCCCCCGGATCTTCGAGTCCGGCGGCACCACCGGCGCGCCGAAACGGACCGTACAGATGCCGGACTGGGTTGAGCAGGTAGCGCGTTGGCAGGTCGAGGATTTCAGTGCCGGCGGGTTTGTGCGCGGTAGCGGCCTGCTCGCCCTCGTGCCGAGCGGGCCGCACGGAGTAGGGCACTTCGATCAGGTGGTCTCGGAGCGGCTCGGGTCGGTGTTCTTCCCGATCGACCTCGACCCGCGATGGGTCAAGAAACTCGCTGCCCGCAACGCCACACAAGAGATGTCCGGGTACGTCGACCATTGCCTTGAGCAGGCGGCGTTCATTCTGCAGACGCAGGACATCGGCAATCTGCACACCACTCCGCCGCTGTTGGAGGCAATCGCACGCGACGATTCGCTCGTGGATCTGGTCAACGAGCAGGTGCGCTATGTCCTGCTCAGCGGCGCGCATGTGGACCTCGACACGATGGACCTGTTCAGCGAGATCTTCCCCGACGCCGCGATCACGATGGTTTTCGGCAGCACGATGATCCTGTCGCAGGCGCGTACGCGCCTCGAATCCGACTGGGAGTCTTGAATTTTCGATCCGCGGTCGCCCTACATCGTCTTTCGGGTGATCGACCCGGAAACGGGTGCCGAGGTGCCATACGGCGAGCGGGGCCAGGTGGTGATGAACCACATCAGCAAGGGCATGTTCTTGCCGAACAACCTCGAACGGGATACCGCCATGCGCGTGCCCGGCCCAGAGGGTCAGGTGGGCGATTCGCTCACCGAGGTCGCGCCGGTAGCCCGCTTCGAGGGCGAGCCGGTGATCGAGGGAGTGTATTGATACCCCTCGACGCGCTCGGGCCGGAGGGTGAGCGACGGACCCGGCAACGCGAAACCATCAAGGACACAGCGGGTGTGGCCGTCGGCGAGTTGAGCCTCGTGCCACGGTTGTACGTTGCCCGCTCGATCAAGGCGCAGCGCAAGGTTCATCCGTTGCCTGCCGAACACCGCGAGAAAGCGCTCGACCGGGCCGCGGAGCTGTTCCTGGAATCGACGATCGGCGGCCTGGATTTCGACGCCTATGTCGAGCTCACCTGCCGGGTCGCCGGCCTGCCGATGACCGCGACCCGTGAAGGCGCTCGCGGTGTGGCTGACGCGCTCGCGACCGCATTCGACGCCGTGCGCCCCGCCAGGCCGAGCGGCGCGGTGACGGACTGGCGCGAAAGGGACACCCGCGGCGGCACGGCGGTGTGGGCCCGTCGTGGCGACGTGCTGGGGGTGCACGCTCCTGGGAACGCGCCGGGCGTTCACGGGCTGTGGCCACAGGCGCTTGCACTGGGTTACCGCGTCGCGGTCCGGCCGTCTCGGCGCGAGCCGTTCACCGCGCACCGCGTCATACATACGTTGCGCCAGGCCGGGTTTCGTTGCGAAGACGCGCTTTATTTGCCCACCGACTATGCGGGGGCAGGCGAGCTCATCAACGCGGCCGACCTCGCGCTGGTCTACGGCGGCCAGGACGTCGTCGACCGATACGCCAATGAATCCACGGTGTTCACGAACGGGCCCGGGCGCAGCAAGGTCCTGATCACCGCCGAACAGGACTGGCGCGATCACATCGACGTGATCGTCGACTCCGTCTGCAAATACGGCGGGATGGCGTGCGTGAACGCCACCGCCGTGCTGTACGAGGGCGACGCCACCCCGCTCGCACAGGCAATCGCTGAGCGGCTGGCCACCATTCCGCCGTTGCCGAACACCGACGTGCGGTCACTGTTGCCCACGGCACCCGTCGAGAGCGCACGCGCCGTGGCGGATCACCTCGCGATCAAGGCGGCAGGGACGATCCCGGTGCTCGGTTCCGATCAGGTGGTCGCCGATCTCGGGAACGGCTACGCCGCGCTGCGGCCTGCGGTGCATCTGCTGGCGAGTCCCGACGAACGGACCCTGAACGTCGAGCTGCCGTTCCCGTGTGTGTGGGTGGCGAGTTGGTCGCGCGACGACGGTCTCGCTCCGCTGCGAAACTCATTGGCGCTCAGTCTGATCACCGATGACGAGCAGCTCGTCGACGATCTGCTCAACGAGCCGACGGTGACGAACGTCTACGTCGGCGGCTACCCCACCTACTTCGGCGCGCCGCACGTCCCGCACGATGGATTCCTGGCCGACTTCCTGATGTGGAACAAGGGCTTCGCGCGTACCTGAACAGGAGAAGCACATGTCATCTACCGAACGCTCCGTACCTCTGAACCTTCTTACCGGCACTCGCGTCGCGATTGCCACGATCGCGACATTGTTTCCCCGGCTGGGGTCACGCATGTTCAGGCTGAACGGCGAAGGTACGGCGGCGATTCCGTTCGCCCGCATGTTCGGTATCCGCAACGCCCTCCTGGCTGCGGGCCTGCTGCAGCTTGACGCCGTCGGCTCACCGCGCACCTTTGTCGGCATCAATGTCATGGTGGACATCGTCGATGCACTTGCGCTCGTCGACGCGGGCCGCCGTGGTGAGGTCCCCCGGTCGGGCGCGTTTCTTGCCGGCGGAACCGCGCTGCTCGCGACGGGCCTCGGCGTAGCCGCTCTCGCAGCGCTCGACGAGAGCGGCTGATGCGAATGGCGTGCTCCAAATAGGAGTGCGAAATTCTCGTCTGCATAGAATGCCGCTATGCCGCAGGATTACCGCTTCATCACGTACGAGTTGATCGACGACGGGCGCATCGCCCGGATCATGCTGAACCGGCCGGAAGCACGAAACGCGCAGAACCGCGGGATGCTCGTCGAGCTCAACGACGCGTTCCTGAAGGCGGAGGCCGACGACACCGTCCGGGTGGTCATCCTCGGCGGCAATGGGCCGATGTTCTCGTCCGGCCACGACCTGGGCTCCAACGTCATGCGCGAGGAGTACACCCCGGGGCCGACACAGCACCCGAGCTACTCGCAGAATGGCGGTACGCGCGACGCCGCCGAGAAGCTGCTGCTGCAGGAGTGGCACCACTTCTTCGAGAACACGCGCCGCTGGCGCAACCTACGCAAGATCACCGTGGCACAGGTGCATGGTGAGGTGTACGCGGCGGCACTGATGCTGATGTGGGCGTGCGACCTGATCGTCGCCGCTGAGGGCACCCGGTTCGCGGATGTCGTTGGTACAAGACTTGGCATGTGCGGTGTCGAGTATTTCGCGCACCCTTGGGAGTTCGGGCCGCGCAAGACCAAAGAGCTGATGCTGACCGGTGATTCGCTGACGGTCGAGGACGCCTACCAGATGGGTATGGTATCGAAGATCTTCCCCGCGGACGAATTAGTTGACAAGACACTGGAGTTCGCACGACGTATCGCCGAAGTTCCCACGATGGCCGCGCTGCTGACCAAGGAGGCGGTCAACCAAACCGTCGACAACATGGGCTTCTATAACGCGCTCAACGCGTGCTTCACACTGCACGAGTTGAACCACGCGCACTGGGCGTGGGCGCACGAGAACAGGTGGCCCGTGGGCATGGAGGAAGACGGCCTGCCGAACTGGCGGACCGCTCCGCCCGTGGTGAACGCAGTGAAAGATCAGGTCCGCGCCGGCGAATAGTTCGGACGGCCCAGCCCCAGCGCGTGTTGGGCGATCATGTTGCGGAACACTTCGAGTGTTCCTCCGTAGATTCCCGAGGGCAGCGACAGCCGCCACGCGTATTCGATGCCGCCGTCGTCGGCCGCGCCCGGGGTTCCGACGGGCAGGGCCGACGCCGTTCCGACGATGTCCATCATCTCCGGGCCGATGTCGCGCATTGCCTGCACCACGGCCACGCGCCCGAACATGTCCGGTGTGCTCAGCCCGGCTTCGATCCTGGCAAGGCCGCGGCCCAGCCGGTAGCTGACCGACTCGTCGTCCAGTGCACAGCGCCCGTTGGCGTCTTTCGCGGCGACCATGCCCGCGATCGTGTCGACCGACTGTGCCATGCGCGTGAGGTGCTCGACCATGGCCGCGGTTTTCTGCAGGCCGGTGGCGTCCTTCTCGACGGTGCCGTGCTCGGCGTTGAGAGCGGACCGCAGCACGGTCCAGCCGCCGTTGACCTCGCCCAGCCGGTACTTGTCGGGAATACGGACGTCGCTGTAGTAGGTGATGTTGGTGCGGTCGCCGTCGATGGTGCGGATGGGTTGGATCTCGACGCCAGCGCTGTCGAGTGGCACCAGAAACATCGTGAGGCTCTGGTGCTTCGGAGCGTCGGGGTCGCTGTTGGTCACCAGGAAGACAAACTGCGCGTTGTGCGCGTTCGAGGTGAACATCTTGGAGCCGTTGATGATCCAGTGATCGCCATCGCGTACTGAGCGTGTCTTGCACGTCGCGACGTCGGATCCGCCCTCCGGTTCGGTGAGGCCCAGGCACAGCCGCACATGTCCGGACAGCACGCCCGGCATCACCTCGGCCTTCAGCTCGGGCGTCGCGAACTGGTCGACTACGTGAGCGACCATGAAGGTGACGCCGCCGTGGTACCACGGCACTTCTGCGCGCTGGATCTCCAGGTCCCAGATGCGCTTGCGGACGGGACTGAAACCCCCCTCGTCCGGCGACTCCCACAGCGCCGAGAGGTATCCGGCCTCGCCGAGTGCCAGGTGCACGTTCTCGTCGAAGTTCTCGCCGGTCTCGCGATCGCGTTGCCGCACCTCCGCGGTCACATGCTCGGTGAGGAACGTCCTGAGCTCGTCGCAAAAGGCCTGATCGTCAGCCGAGAGTTCGACCTGCGAGAAATCCACCAACCGAGCGTGACATTCGGTGAGGATTTTGTAAAGCGATACCGTTGCCGAATGGGCACCGTGCTGCTGCCGATACCCGACCGGGACTTCGACCCGACGGAGGTCGCCGTCAGCTGGCAAGTGCTCGTTCGCGACGGTCATCGCGTCGTGTTCGCGACGCGAAGCGGAACCCCGGCGCAGGCCGACGACATCATGGTGACGGGTCGAGGACTTGACCTGTGGTCTGCGATACCGGTTCTGGGACGCGTCAGGGTCGTGGGCCGCGCGCTACGGGCCAATGCCGACGCGCGCAGAGCCTATGCGCAGATGCAGGAGTCCGATGAGTACCGGCACCCGATCGCCTGGTCCGATGCGACGATCGACGACACCGACGCGCTGGTATTGCCTGGCGGTCACCGACCGCGCGGGATGCGCAGCTACATCGACAGCGCGCTGTTGCAAGCGCTCGTCGTCGACGCATTCCGTCGTGGGCTGCTGGTGGCGGCCATCTGCCACGGCGTGCTGCTCGCGGCGCGCAGCGTCGACCCGGCGACCGGCCACTCCGTGCTCTACGGGCGCAAAACCACCTCGCTCACATGGGAATTCGAGCGGCGCGCGTGGCGAATCGCGCGGATCACCCGCTTTTGGGATCCGGACTACTATCGGACATACACCGAGCAACCCGGTGATCCGCCGGGGTACATGTCGGTGCAAGCGGAGGTCACCCGCGCGCTGAAGGACCCCGCCGATTATTGCGACGTGGTCCCCGGATCCGACAATTGGCGGACCAAGACCTCCGGACTCGCCCGCGACACGGCGACGGACTCGCGCCCGGCCTTCGTCGTCGACGACGGCGACTACGTGTCCGCCCGGTGGCCTGGCGACACGCACACCTTTGCAAAGACCTTGTCCGGCAAGCTCACTGGACCGCGCTGAGGTCCAGCTGCCTGATCCGGCGCGAGGCCCAGTTCGGCGCGGTCCGCTACTTCAGCAGCGGGTCGCGCGGCAGCCCGAGGATCCGTTCGGCGATCGTGTTGCGGGAGATCTCCGACGTGCCGCCCGCAATCGTGATCGCGCGCCCGCCCAGATACGAGCCGGTCAGTTTCGGGGTCTGCCCCAACACCGCAGCCGGTCCAGCCAGCACCATGCCCAGCTCCGTCAGCCGCTGCGACTGCTCGGCCAGCACCAGCTTGGTCACGTTGCCCTCGGGCCCGGGTTCCGCGCCTGCGATGGCGCGGCTGGCGCGGCGGAGGTTCAGCAGCCGCAGCGTGTGGAAATCCGCGATCACCTCGCCGACCTGACGAACGTAGGCGGCCGCCGTTTCGGCAGGCGCGGCGTCGAGCAACTTGACCAAGTCGTCGACCCTGAAGGCGAGGGTGCCCGATGAGCCGCCGCCGATGGAGATCCGCTCGTTGCCCAGGGTTGCCCTGGCCACCAGCCAGCCCCTGTTCACGTCGCCGACCACGTCGGTGTCGGGAACGAACACCTCATCGAAGAACACCTCGTTGAAATGCGATTCGCCGCTGATTTCCCGCAGCGGATTCACTTTCACGCCAGGCGCATTCATGTCGATGGCCATCATCGTGACGCCCGCGTGCTTGGGCGCGTCGGGGTCGGTGCGCACGGTCGCGAGGCCCCACTGGCAGTCGCGGGCGAGACTGGTCCAGACCTTCTGGCCGGTGACCTGCCATCCGCCGTCCACCCGCTTACCCGCGGTGCGTACCGCCGCGGCGTCCGAACCTGCTCCAGGTTCGGAGAATAGCTGACACCACATCTCCTTGCCGCGAAGCACCGGCTCGACCCACCGGTCGCGCTGGTCTTCGGTGCCCGCTTGTGCGACCGTCAGCGTCACCCATCCCGTGATGCCCATGTCGGGCACGTCGATGTCGCGGAACTCCTCGTCGATGACGAGCTGCTCCACGACGTCGGCACCGCGCCCCCACGGCTGGGGCCAGTGCGGGACCAGATAACCGGAGTCGACGAGGAAGTCGCGCTGTTGATCGGGGGGCAGCGACCGCAGCTTCGCCGCGGCCTCACGTGCCTGTTCGCGGTAGCCGTCCGCCTCCTGCGGCAGCGTGAACGTCGCGCCGCGCGCCTGCCCGTTGCGGACAGCGTCGACGATGTCGAACAGCGGGTCTCCGCTGTCGGTCATCAGAGCCGCCAGCGTGCGCGCCCGCCGCAGGTAGAGGTGCGCGTCGTGTTCCCAGGTAAAGGCGATGCCGCCGTGGAGCTGAATGTTGTACTGCGAGTTGAATATTTGCGTGCGGATGGCCAGCGCGCCGGCCACCGCCGCGGCAAACTCCGCGCTGTCGAGATCGTCGGCGCGGGCGGCGTCCCAGGTGGCCGCGGTGGTCTCCTCGGCGTTGACGAGCATGTTGGCCAGATGGTGCTTGACCGCCTGGAACGTGCCGATCGTCCTGCCGAACTGCTCGCGGACCTTCGCGTATTCGCGCGCCATCTCGAGGGCCGCCCAGCTGCAGCCCACGGCCTCGGCGGCGGCCAGGATCCTGAACACGGTGCGGGCGTGCCGGGCGGCGCCGCGGAGCACGCGGTCGTCCCGTACGTTCGCGCGGTCGAAGACGACCTTGCCGATGCTGCGGGTCGTGTCGAGTGCGTTGTCGTACGCGGTGACGGTGACGTCGTCGGCGTTCACCACGACGACGTCGTCGCCGGCGACGATGGCGAGCACGTCGGCATCCGGCGCGCCGAGGACGAAGTCATCCGACAAGCCGAGCGCCCCGACGGTACTCCCGTCGGCGAAGCCTGGAAGCAGTTGTGCGCGTAGCGATTCAGAGGCGCAGCGGTCGATCAACAGCGCTGCCGCGACCGTCGGCAAAAACGGGCCCGGGCACACTGAGCGGCCCTGCGCCTCGAGGACGATCGACAGCTCCGACAGGCCGAACCCGGAGCCGCCGTGGTCCTCACTGATCGCGAGCCCGTTCCACCCCTGCTCCGCGGAGGCCTTCCAGATGTCGCCGGGATTCTTCGAACCGCGCTCCAGCGTCGCTCGGGCGGCGGCCAGGCTGTCGAGCCGGGTCAACTGCCCGGTGGCGGCGTCTGCGAGGTCCCGGTGTTCTTCGGTGAGCGCCAATGCTGAAGTAGTCACGATTCGACGGTAGTCCCCTCTAATTCGGTGATTCGTTGCCCGCGGGCGCGGACATGTGGGTGACGTCAGAACGGCCCCGCAGAACCTCGCTGCCGTGCGAAACCCACTTGTCACGCTCGGCGGCGTCGGCCCG
>NZ_JAVHWM010000208.1:0-3121 GCF_032159765.1 Mycobacterium sp.
AGAACCGGGTGCCCGCCCTGATCTGGCAGCCCGAGTTGGAGCGGCTTCTGACCGACCACGCCACGGGCCTCGGGGTCGAGTTGCTCCGCGACCACACGGTCACCGCCTTGAGCCACGACGACAAGCAGGTGCACGTCGAACTCGACACGCGCTCAGGACAGCGTGAGTTCACGGCCTCCTATCTTGTAGGTTGCGACGGCGGACACTCCTCGGTGCGCAAGCTGGCTGACTTCGATTTTCCGGGAATCGACTCAACAGTCCTCGGCCGCGTCGCCCGCCTCAAATTGGCTGACCGGGAGTCTTTCCCGGCGCCCACCAACACCGAGCGCGGCAGCCTGCAACACACTGGCCCGCACGACGGTTGGGTACGTGTCCGGCTGAACGAGCGCGACGTCAATACGCTCGGCGCCGATGGCGGGGACCATGACCGGTCCCCGATGACCGTGCAGGAAATGCGCGACGCCATCGAGCGCATCACCGGAGCCGATGTGGCTATCACCGAAATCCAAGACGGCAGGCGATTTCGCGACAACTCCCGGCAGGCCGCGACCTACCGCAAGGGCCGGGTGCTGCTGGCAGGTGACGCCGCCCACGTGCACTCGCCATTGGGTGGGCAGGGCCTCAACCTCGGAATCATGGACGCGGTAAACCTTGGCTGGAAACTAGCCGCGGTGTTACGCGGCTTGGGCTCCGACGAGCTGCTTGAGACCTACACGCGCGAGCGACACCCGGTGGGCGCGGCCGTCCTGAACAACACCCGTGCCCAGGCCGCCCTTTCGACGCCCACCCCCCAGGTCGTGGCGCTCCGCGAGATTATGAGCGACCTGATGGACATCCCCGACGTCAAGGAATACCTCGGGCGGATGTTATCCGGGGTGGGCGTGCGCTACCCCCTGCCTTACGACGTCGGAACCGACCACGAACTCCTCGGCGGCCACGTGCCGGACTTCGTCGTTGACGACACCACCCTGTACGCGATCATGTCCGACGGGCGGCCGGTACTCCTCCATACACCGCAGGCCGGCGCGATCCGCGAAGCCGCCGAGCCCTGGCAGGTCCGGGTACACATTGTTCCCGCGCTGGTGCTGGGACGGCCCGACCTGTCCGCCGCCCTGATCCGTCCCGACGGCGTACTCGCCTGGGCGGCAACACCGTTCGCGTCGCCAGACACCACATGCCTGAAAACCGCGCTGCACACCTGGTTCGGACCGCCCCGACTGGCCGCCGACGATGACGCCTGCGAAGGAAAGTTCAGATGACAGCCACCCACCGGCGCCCCGCCACGGAGCCGCAGGGACCGACCGGCAGCCTCGCCACGTGGGTTGCCGAGCTGGCGCTGGAGGACGTTCCACAAACCATCGTTGACCGGGCCAAACACCTCATCCTCGACGGCCTTGGCTGCGCGTTGATCGGTGCACAGTTGCCGTGGTCGAAGCTGGCCACCGAGGCGGTGCTCGACATTGACGGCACCGGCGGCACCGTTCTCATCGGGACCGGACGCACCGCGAGCGCGCCCGCCGCGGCGGTGCTGAACAGCACCTACATCCAGGGCTTCGAACTCGACGACTTCCATCCGATCGCGCCGCTGCACAGTTGCGCGCTGCTCATCCCCGCGCTGCTGTCGACGGCGTCGACGCTGCCGGCAGCCCGGGGCACCGACCTTCTGCTCGCGACCATAGCCGGCTTCGAAGTTGGTCCGCGCGTTGGCTACACCCTGCATGGCGCCCAGATGCTAGACCGCGGTTGGCATTCCGGTTCGGTCTTCGGGACCCATTCGGCGGCAATGGCCGCGGGCAAGCTGCGCGGACTCGCACCGGCCCAACTGGAGGACGCGCTGGGGCTGGCCGGTACGCAGTCGTCGGGGCTGATGGCCGCTCAATACGAAGCGATGAGCAAGCGCATGCACCACGGGTTCGCCGCACGCAACGGCTTCTACGCTGCGGGACTTGCCGCACACGGCTACACCGGCATCAAGAGGGTGTTCGAACGCGAATACGGCGGCTTCCTCAGTGTCTTCGGCGAGGGGCACCATCCCGATGCGTCCGCGCTCACGGCGCAACTGGGAGATCGCTGGGAAACCATCACCATCGTGGTCAAGTCATACGCAGCGATGGGTGGTCTGCACGGGGCCATCGACGCCGCCCGAAGCCTGCGCGCATCGATTGAGCCGGAACACATTTCGAGAATCGACATCGCGCTCGGCAACACCGTCTACCGGCACGGCTGGTGGCAGCCCGAGCGGCCACTGACACCCATCGGGGCACAGATGAACATCGGATATGCCACGGCCGCAGCACTCCTGGACGGCAACGTGTTGCCCGAACAGTTCACCCCGGCACGGCTCGACGCCGGCGACATCTGGTCGCTGATCGGACGCACCCACGTCCACCTGGACCACACACTCGACGACGCCGCCATCACGGAGCGATTCCGCACCGACCTCAAGGTCACGATGGACGACGGTGCCGTCCATCAAGCCCGCGTCGTCCAGCCCCACGGTGGGCCCGCCGATCCGGTGACCAACGCCGAACTCGTTGCCAAGTTCCACGCCCTGGCGGACCGCGTCACCAGTACCGAACGTGCCCGGTCCATCGAACACGCGGTGGTCGGGCTCGACGAACTCGACGACATCGGCGAACTGATCGACCTGCTCGCCGGTCCGGTGGCCGGCGCGCTGGACTGAAGGACCGCAGTGACAAGCATCCCCGCCCGCCGCGCGCTGCAGGACCTCCTGGCCAAGCGGCAACTCATCGTCGCACCCGGCGTGTTCGACGGACTGTCGGCACACCTGCTGCGTCGCACCGGTCATGTTGTGGCCTACCTGACGGGCGCGGGTGTCGCCGCATCCGGGTTCGGCCTGCCCGACATCGGCCTGGTCACCCAGACCGAGATGGCCGAACGCATCCGGATGATTGTCCGCGCGCTGGGAGACATCCCGCTGATCGCCGATGCCGACACCGGTTACGGCGCGCCGATGAACGTGGTGCGCACGGTCCACGGATTCGCGATTCTCGACCGTCTGCGGGCGTGGCTCCCACGAGCACGCTCGGTGCTGATGGACCGTGAGACGCTGCTGGCCCATCGCGACCGTTGGGTAACCGAAGACCGTCAAGCCACGTCG
>NZ_JAVHWM010000216.1:0-32216 GCF_032159765.1 Mycobacterium sp.
GCATAGCCCCGCCATCTGGGTGAAATCGTCTTCCCAGAACGGCGCGACGTAGACGCAGCGGCGGAAGGCCTCGATCGGATCCTCCAGGAATGACTGCGGCATCTTCCCGTAGACGTTCTTGAACTGCTTGAACAGGTAGGGCACCCAATCCGCGCCGTTCTCGATCGACAGGATGCGCAGATCCGGGTTGCGGGTCAGCGCACCGTGGCAGACCAGCGCTGCCATCGAGTCCTCGATGGGCCGCTTGCCCATCGCCACCATCCGGAAGGAGGTCGGCGCGAATGGCTTGAACTCGTCGCCGGGTTCCCAGTCGTTGAGGTACTCGGAGTATCCGCTGTCCGAGGCGTGCATGGACACGGGGAGGTTGGCCTTGACGCACGCGTCCCAGAACGGGTCGAACTCCTCCATGCCGAACGACCGGGTGCCCCGCAGACCGGGCACCGGCGCGGGCCGGACCAGAACGGTCTTGGCGCCGCGCTCCAGGCACCACTCGAGCTCTTCCAGGGCGCGGTCGACGACGCCCAGATTGATGACGGGCGTGGAGAAGATGCGGCCCTCGTAGTCGAACTGCCACGTCTCATACATCCATTCGTTCAGCGCGTGAACGATGTCGAGGATCAGGTCGGGATCGTCTTTGAGTCGTTCTTCGACCAGGCTGGCCAGGGTCGGGAACATCAACGAGTAGTCCAGGCCGAGCCCGTCCATGACCTCGAGCCGCGCGGCGGGCTCTCGGAACGCGGGGATCGCCTTCATGGGCTTGCCCATCACCTCGCGGAAGCTCTTGCCGCCGCTGCCGTGACGGAAATACTCCTCCTGGGCGCCCGGGCGGGCGACGACCTCGAAGGTGGGGTTCGGGATGTAATCGCTGACCTGGTTGCGCACCATGATCTTGGTGCGGCCGCGGACCTCGATGTAGTCGATGACGTTTTTGCGGTGGTCCGGCAGGAACTTCGTCAGCGCCTCTTTGGGCTCGTAGAAGTGGTTGTCGGCGTCGAACACCGGATAGGGGAGTTCGCGGGCTGTCATGTGCGCCTCCTTGACGTCTGATTGGGCGGTAAGTGGTAATGACGTTACCACACTCCGACCAGCGAAAACAATGCGCTGGTCAGCAGGCTTAAGGGGTCAACCCGCGGGTGCAGAACTCGAAGATGTGGTCCGCCTCGATGGGGGCGCCGTTCAGTTCCACACCCAGCACGCGAAGCCGCATCGCGCCGAGGACGGTCTGCATGATCAGTGCTGCGGTGGCGTCGACGCCGAGGTCGGCACGGATGTCGTTGGCCGCGATGCCGCGCTTGAGGATGTCCTGGATGAGGTGATGCAGCGGCAGCAGCACGCGTGCGTATTCGCGGGGCAGCGACTCGGCCAGGTGATCGTTGTAGTAGGTCAGGCCGCGGTTGATGCTGTCCTGCTTCGTGGATTCCGCGGGCGCACAGATGCGGTCGATCAGCACCCGTAGCGCGTCCAGCGAGGGGAGTCCCTCGGTCTCCTCGCGCCAGCTGTCCGTCGACTCGGCCATGATCTTGTCGATCAGGGCCAGCAGCAGCTCGTCCTTGGTGGAGAAGTGCTGGTAGAAGGACCTCAGTGAGGTCTTCGAGCGTTCCACGACCTCCAGCACCGTGAAGTCGGTGCGCCCGGTCTCAGCAAGGATCGCCAAGGCCGACTTCATGAACCGGCTGGTGCGGGACTCGCCATCGCCGGAGGCAGCGGCGCCCGAGGTCGCGGACCGCCCACTTGCCTTCGCCATGAGAATGACGTTACCGCTTTGGTGGGGCGGTAGGTACTGTGTTGCACCGTGGCAACCGATTCAGCGCAGACGGGATGGACCGTCGACGGCCTGCTCGACCTGTTCGACGTGCAAGCCGACGGACCTGACCGCTACACCGCTCCCACCGGTCTCGCCGGACAGGACGAGCGACAGGTGGTCGAGGGCACACAGGTGCTGGCGCAAGCGATTGTCGCTGTCGCCAAACGATTTCCGGAGAAGTCGGTGCGCTCGGCATCCGCAGTGTTCAGCCGCGCCGTCATGGTCGGCGCACCCGTCGAGCTCGTCATCGACGTCGTCCACGAAGGCCGGTCCACGGCGACCGCGGTCGTCTCCGCCGAGCAGGGCGGCAGGCGCTGCATCGCGATGACGGTATTCACCGACGTGCCGTCGGACGACGTGATCCGCCACCACCTGCCGCGTCCGTCGGTCGCCGCGCCGGCTGACGCGAACGTCTCCGAGATGCCGATGACGGGCCGTCAACTGCGCCTCGTCGACGTCGTCGACGTGAACAGTCCCGACGAGGTGGGGCCGCCCGAGCTGTACGCATGGCTGCACTACGACCCGATCCCGGCGCGCGACGAGCTCGCCAAGGCATTGATCGCGTATTTCACTGGCCACCTTGGCATTTCGACGACGATGCGCGCGCACGAGGGCATCGGCACCGCGCAGGCGCATCTGACGGTGTCGACGGCGCCGATGACAATCTCGGTGAGTTTTCACGAGCCGGTGCGCTGGGACGGGTGGCTGCTGTACACGCACGAGAGCACGCAGGTCGGTGCGGGCATGTCGTATGTGCGCGGTGCTGTGCACACCGAGGAGGGCGAGCTCATCGCTTCGTTCGCCCAGGACGCGATGATCCGCCCGCTGCGCACCAGTGACACCTCGATCAAGGTGGAGTCGCGGCTGTAGGGGACCCGCGTTGCGCCGAAATCTGCACCAGGGTCGTGATTTCGCGAGATCAACAACCCTGGTGCAGATTTCGCGGTAATCAGCTCAACCGGTTCCGCAGTTCGCGCTTGAGTACCTTGCCGTAGCTGTTCTTGGGCAATTCGTCGATGAACTCGTAGCGCTTGGGTCGCTTGAACCGCGCGATGCGCTCGAGCAGGTGTCCGTCGAGTGCGGCAGGATCGGCGGTGCCGACGACGAACGCGACGACGATCTCGCCCCACTCCTCGTCCGGCGCACCCACGACCGCTGCCTCGGAAACGCCGGGGTGCTCCATCAGCACCTCTTCGACCTCGCGGGGGTAGATATTGCTGCCGCCGCTGATCACCACGTCCTTGCTGCGATCCCGCAACGTCAGGTAGCCGCGCGCATCGAAGGACCCCATGTCGCCGGTGTAGAGCCATCCGTCCTTCAGCGTGCTTGCGGTCGCCTCGGGGTTGTTCCAATATCCGGACATGACAACGTCTCCGCGGCAGACGATTTCGCCGATTTCGTCGGCGTCGGCGGGCTGGCCGTCGGCGCGAAACACGGCGACGTCCACCCCGGAGCGCGCATAACCGACAGAGCCCAGCACGGCGTCGTCGGCGTCCAGATGGTCGACGCGCCGAAGGCCCGTGATCGTCATCGGCGCCTCACCCTGTCCGTAGAGCTGCGTGAAGATCGGTCCGAACGCCGTCATCGCCCTCTTCAGGCTGTCGACGTACATCGGACCGCCGCCGTAGACCACGGTCCGCAGATTGCGCGGGCGCGGGCGGCCGGTCTGCACGAGGCGCGCCACCATGGTCGGTGCGAGGAAGCTGCTGCAGCCAGGATGGTGTTCGCACAGATCGAGGAACTCGTCCGCCTCGAACGCGGCCGACTCCGGGATCACCTGCCGCGCGCCGCGCAGCACATAGGGCGGGATGTACAGGCCGGAGCCGTGCGACATCGGAGCTCCGTGAACGAGACTGCAGTTCGCATCGGGTGAGTCGAAATCCGCGAGGTGGGCGACCGTCATCGCCGTCAGGTTGCGATGCGAGAGCATCGCGCCCTTGGAGCGGCCCGTGGTTCCGCTGGTGTAGAACAGCCAGGCCAGCGCCGCCGGGTCGGTGGGCGGCACAACAGCGGGATCAGCCCTGATTCTACCCAAATATGTTGTGCTGGAGACGATCTCGACGGGGACGTGCGTGACGGGGCTGAGCTCGGCCGCGATCCTGGGCGAGGTGAACACGATTGCGGCGCCTGAATCATCAAGAATCTGCTGCATTTCGCGCACGTGGAGCTTGTAGTTGACGGGCACCACCACGCACTGCGCCGCCCAGACCGCGAACATCAGCTCGACGATCTCGGGCCGGTTCTCGCTGGCGATGGCGATCCGGGCACCGGGGCCTGCGGCCTCCCGGATCGAGGTCGCCAGGCGCAATGCCCGGTCGCGCAGTTCATTCCACGTGTGCAGTTGTTTTTCGCCCAGGTAGACAGCGCCGTGGTCGCCGTGTCGCGAGGCCGCCTGGTCGACGAAGGAGAACAGGTTCACTGTCGTGGGACCCATTCCGATTCCAGCGCGAAGTCCGACAGGTACTTCGTCGACGTCCATCCGCCGTCGACCACGATTGTCTGGCCGTTGATGAAACTGCCGCCCTCCGAACACAGGAACGCGACGGTGCTCGCGATGTCCTCGATCGTGCCGAGCCGCTGATGCGGCGTCATCTCAAGGTTCATCTTGCGGAATCGTGGATCCTGCAAGCGCTTTTCCACCATCGGGGTCAGCGTCACGCCCGGCGCCACCGCATTGCACCGGATGCCCTGCGGGCCGTACTGGCAGGCAATGTGAGTAGTCAGCGCGGTCATCCCGCCCTTGGCCGCGGAATATGCTCCGCCGCGAAGGCCGCCCACCACCGCGAACGTCGACGTCACGTTGATGATTGCCGAGCCGGGTGGCATGTGCGGTATCACGTCGCGGGCCAGCCGAAACGGGGCCCGCAGCATCACGCCAAGGAAGTAGTCAAGCGTCTCGTCGTCGGTCTCGTGCAAGGGCTTTGGACTGCCCACGCCCGCGTTGTTGATCAGGAAGTCGACGTGACCCCAACGCTCGACCGCGAGATCGACGATCTGCTTAGGCGCGTCGTCGGCGGTCAAGTCCACCGCGACAGTCGCGATGCGCTCCGGATCACCGACCGCGCGCTCGAGCTCCGCCAGGCGACTCTCGTCGCGACCAGTCCCGACCACCGCCATGCCGGCTTGCGCGAGTTTGGTCGCGCACCCGAACCCGATGCCGCTGCTGGCGCCCGTCACGATCGCTACTTTCATCTTTTTGTCCCTTGCTCGATGAGCGCTGCGCGGATGCGGTGCTTGAGCACCTTTCCCGCGTCGTTCTTGGGCAGCGTGTCCCAAATGGCAACCTGCTCAGGCAGTTTGAATCGCGCGATGCCGCGTGCTTCGAGATAGGCAGCCAAGGCGGCGACGTCGGGCTCAGGATCGGCCGCACCGACTATGACCGCGCACGCCCGCTCCCCGGTGCGATCGTCGGGCAGTCCGACGATCGCCACCTCCGCGATGCCCGGGTGGCCGGTCAAGAGGTCTTCGATTTCCTTCGCCGAGATGTTCTCGCCGTTGCGGATGATGATGTCCTTGGCGCGGCCCGTCACCACGAGATACTCATTGTCGATCCACCGACCGAGATCGCCTGTCCGGAAATAGCCGTCGGCGTCGAAGGCCGCGGCGTTGTCCTCGGGATGGCTGTAGCCGACCAGCATCTGGGGACCCAGCGCGGTGATCTCGCCGCATCCCGGTGGCGCCGACGGGTGATCGACGAGCCGGATATCGGCGATGCCCGGCCGCCCGTCGGTGTCGGCGGCATAGTCCGCTTCGTCGCGACGCATGGCGCCGACAGTGGTCACCGGCACCTCCGTCGACCCATACACGCGGCTGACGACAGCGTTTTCGAAATACGAAGCCGCGCTGCGGATCAACGACGGCGACACCGAGGCTCCGCCGCAGATGAACACCTTGAGATCGGGCAGGCGGGTGCCGGCGCGTTCGGCCGCGTCGAGCAACTGCGAGAGGAACGGGGTTGCTCCCGCCATGTGGCTGGTGTGCTCGCGCTGCATCAACGTGACCGCGGTGTCGGCGTTCCAGCGGTCCATCAGCACCGCGGTCGTACCGAGCAGCAGCGGGCATTCGAAGGCATAGATCGATCCGCCGATATGGGCGATCGGCGATGGGACCAGGAACCGGTCGCCCGGATCGATGGACCAATGGTCTCGAATCTGGCGAATCAGTGCGTGAATTGAATTGTGGCTATGCAGAACGCCTTTCGCACGACCGGTGGTCCCCGAAGTGTAGAGCACCATGCGGACCGCATCTGGGTCCAGCGTCGGCAGATCGACGGGGCCCGGGGAGTCCTCCAACAGCTTTTCGTAGCTGAGCTGGCCGGCTAGCGCCTCGCCGCGGACCACTACAGTTTCCGGTGGCGAGTCGATATCCAGCCGCGCCAGCATCGCTGCGTAGTCGTGACCGCCGAATCGATGCGGCACGAAGACCATTCGGCTCTGGGCATCGGAGATGATGAACCGCAGTTCGTTGTCGCGCAGGGACGGCAGGATCGGGTTCACGACTATCCCGGCCAGGGTGGCAGCGAGGTAGACCACCGCAGCCTCATACCAGTTCGGCAGCATGAACGACACGACGCTGCCCGTGGGCATGCGCACTGCCATCTGGTGCGCGAGCACCGTCGACTGGTCGCGCAGGCCGGCACAGTCGAGGCGAATATCGCCGTCCACCAACACCGTTCGGTGCGGAGTGGTGTCAGCGGCCTCGTGCAGCGCGTCGGCCATTGTGGCGCCGGCCCTCACGGCGCACCTAGCCCTTCACCCGGCGCATCGTCATCGAGTGCCGGAATCGGGACGACGGGTGCGTGTTGATCGTCACCTGGGCGATCTCGCCGTCGGACGTGGTGTAGGTGCGCTGCATCTCCAAGGCCGCGGTTCCGGCATCGATGCTCAGGCGTTCGGCCAGCTCGGGCGTGATCACCACTGCCGCGATCTGCTGATGCACCTCGACGACGCTGACGCCGAAAAGGTCCTCGATCAGCGGGAAGATGGGGCCGGTGTGTCGCTGCAGGAGCCGCCCGACCGCGGCGAAGGCACGGTTGATGTAGTACTCGGTCTGGCAGACCGGCACCGACGCGCCGTCGGCCCGTCGATAGCCCCGCACCGCAAGCCACTGCGTGCTGACCGGCAACCCGGTTCGGCCGGAGAGGTTTTCGTCGATCGTCACCATTGCGTTGGATTCGATCGAGAACTGGGCGCCCGCGGCGAACGCGAGCAGGTCGTTGATCGTCATCACATCCTGGGCATACGAACTTGCCGCCGTGCGCGGTACGACCAGCGTGCCTGCACGAGGCCGTGACGCCACGAGGTTGTCCTCACGCAGGCGGCGCAGCGCCTCGCGAACGGTGTAGCGGCTGACCGCGAATCGCTCGCAGAGCTCGTGCTCGGTGGGCAGCTGCGAACCCACCGGATACACGCCGTCGACGATCTCCTTGCGCAGCGTCCGCGCCACCTGCAGGTAGCGGTGCTCCACCGGCGACAGTGTCATGGGCCGATCCGCTTCGCTTCTCGCTGCCGCGTCACGTGCGCCTCAATGCCACGATGCTGCCATCGCCGTCGGCCGAGACGAATAGCGTGCCGTCGGGCCCGGCAGTGATGCCCGCGAACGGGCCCTGTGGCCCAGAGAACGGCGGCAGCCCCTTGAGCGGTTTGGCTACCACCCCAGGCGGCGGACCGATTGGCAATCCGGACGCGATCGTTCTGCGGGTACCGGTGATCAGGTCGGCCTCGACCACCTCCCTGGCGCCGGCGTCGACGATGTAGAGCCTGCCGTTGAGCACGAGAATGCCTTGCGGCCGGTGCAATTCGGCGACCACCGTTTCGGTCCCAGAACTCGTCACTCGGGCCACCCGCCCGCCGCCCGACTCTGCGACGAGCACGTGCCCGTCGGGTTCGAACGCGACGCCCACGGGGTCCTGCAGTCCAGACGCCAGCGTCTCGCGGTTTCCCGACCGCAACGAATGCACCCGGCCGGTGCCGAGTTCGGCGAACACGATGCCCGCCGGGCCGATCGCAATCCCGTAGAGCTGGTCGAATCCGTCTGCCAGCACTTCAGTTTCGCTCGCGGCCGGCCGATACCGTGACACGTCTCCGCTCGACGTCGTCGCGACGAACTCGCCGGGGCCGGACGACGCGAGCCCGCGCAGGTACCCCGGATAGCCGGGGGAGAACAGCATCGCGACGGTGTCCAGCGTGCCGTCGGCAGCCAGTACGTAGAAATAGGGGCCGTCGGCGATGTACAGCTGGCCGTCTTCGCCGATCGCGAGATCCAGCGGCCAGTTGAACCCGCCAGGAATCAGCGAACGTGCCTCGCCGCTGTGCGAGATCTCGGTGATTTCGCCTGTGAAGTTCGAGACGTAGACGCGGTCGCCGGCGAACGTGAGGTTGTCCAGTCCCGGGGTAAGGGCCGCGAGGACGGTCCGTTGCCCGTTGCGAGGATCGATGCGCAACACCTGTCCGCTGGCCACCTGTGTCGAAACGATGAAGCCGTCGGAGTCGAACTTGACCGCCGTCGGCCCACCCAGGTCGGCGGCGACCGTTTGTGCCGTCGCACCGCCTTTCTTGCTCCTCGCGTCCGCGCCGTCGAGTCCGACGCGCCAGATCTCGTTGGCACCCATCACCGGGAAATAGAGCATGCCGTCAGGACCGACCTCGATGGCATTCGGTGACGGGACGTCCTCCAGCAACACCCTCGGCTCGCCGCCATTGAGGTCGAGCTCGAGCAGGCGCCCGCCCTCACGGAATTCGCCGACGAACAAGCGGCCCTGATGAACCGTGATGCCATTCGCCAACGGGATGTCGTCGCGCAACACTTGGGTGCGGCCGCGGGCGTCGAGCGCACTGACCCGGGCGTCCATCACTTCGGTGGCGTACAGGGTGCCGTCCGGTCCGAACGCGACATCATCGGGAGCGACGATGTCGCCACCTTTCGGGCTCACCGCCTGGACCTCGCCCGTGGCCAGGTCCACGGCGCTGATCTGGCTGCCACTCACCTGCGCTACATAGATCCGTCCGTCAGGGCCCGTCCGCAAACCGTTGGCGCCGAAGAGCCGGCTCGGGGGCGTGACGCGCTCGAATCGCCAGCCGTCGGCGACATTGGGGGGATTCGCGGCTGGATACCGGTTGCCTTGCGCCGACATGGCAACCGACGTTATCAACTGCTGCTAGTCCAGACAATAGGGGCTGATCGACCTCCAGACTGTCTTGACGCGGCGATAATGGCTGCGGAATAGTGTTCTGCAATATGCAGAGCTGCACGTCTTGTCCGGACAAATCATGAACGATGTCCTGACGCTGGATGGCCGCGTCGTCGTCGTATCCGGCGCCGGTGGCGGCGGTATCGGCACGACGGTGACGAGCATGGCCGCCGGCGCCGGCGCGACGGTGGTCGCGGTGAGCCGGTCGAAGGAGAACCTCGACGAGCACGTGGCCCCGTTGGCGCAGCAGGGGTTGTCGGTGATCCCGGTCGCAGCCGACGCATCGACCGACGAGGGCATCGCCGCGGTAATGGATGAGGTGCGACGCACGGACGGCAACCTGTACGGGCTCGTCAACATCGCGGGCGGGGCAGCCCCGCAGACGTGGATGCCGGCGACGCGGGTGAACCGGTCGGACTGGCGGCAGCTGTTCACGGCCAACCTCGAGACTGCGTTCTTCATGAGCCAGGCGATCGCGGCGGAATTGCGCGCGCGCAAACTGCCCGGGTCCATCGTCTCGGTCTCGTCGATCAGCGGCATGAACACCGCGCCGTTTCACGTCGCCTACGGCACGGCGAAGGCCGCCGTCGCCGCGATGACCCGAACGATGGCAGTGGAATTGGCGCTGGACGGCATCCGCGTCAATGCCGTCGCCCCGGGCGTCACCGAGACGGCTGCGTCGCGCACATACGTCGACGAGGACCCCGACCGGGACCGCCAGGCCATCGCGATGGGCAGGCGCGGGCGGCCCGAGGAACAGGCCGGCGCAATACTTTTCCTGCTGTCGGACCTGTCGACCTACATCACCGGCCAGACGCTGCTCGTCGATGGCGGTCTGAGCCTGAAATGGAGCCACCTTGCCGCGGACAACACCTCGTTGTTCCTCAAAGACGAATCCTTCCGCGCGGCGATCAAGGAGCAGTAGTGACTGAATTGAAAGGCACAGAAACCTCTGCAGCAGAGGAACTTTCGGAGCCGATGACCATCGGGGTGGACGCATACATCTCCGAAGACTATGCACGCGCCGAGCGTGACAGGCTGTGGCGCAAAGTGTGGCAGCAGGTCGGCCGGGTCGAGGAAGTGCCCGAGGTCGGCAGCTATCTGACGCATGACATTCTCGACGACTCGATCATCGTGGTGCGCACCGGGCCCCACGAGTTCGCGGCCCACCACAACGTGTGCATGCACCGGGGCCGCCGGCTGATCAACACCCCGCAGGGTGCCAAGAACGCTTGCGGCAGAACGCGAAAGTCGTTCGTGTGCGGTTTCCACGGCTGGACTTACGGGCTGGATGGCGCGTGCACCCACATCCGCGAGCAGGACGACTGGAAGGGCGTGTTGACACCCGACCTCACCCATCTCGCGCCGGTGAAGGTGGACACCTGGGGCGGCTGGCTGTGGATCAACATGGACCCCGACTGCGAGTCACTGCAGGACTATCTCTTTCCCGCCGCCAAGATCCTCGACCCGTTCGGCCTGGAGAACATGCGTTACAAGTGGCGCAAGTGGCTGAACTTCGACTGCAACTGGAAGGTCGCGATGGAGGCCTTCAACGAGACCTATCACGTCTTCACCACGCATCCGGAGTTCAACAAGTTCGGCGAGTTCAAAGGATGGGCGAAAGCTCAAGGCAGACACAGCAACATCGGTTACGACGCGCCCGCGGACCTGGAGGAGACGAAGAGCAAGATCCGCCTCGGCACAGGCGATCCGCGCATCTCGACAGCGGAGATGCAGGTGTACACGATGGAGGAGACCAACGCCACCACGACGCAGACGCTGGTGAACGCCGCGAAGCGACTCGTCGACGAATTACCCGAGGGCACACCGGCGGACAAGGTTCTCGAGCACTGGCTGTCGTCCGCACGCCGCGACGACGAGGCCCGCGGGGTGCGCTGGCCGACGATCCCGGCCGACATCCTGGGCCAGAGCGGCACTGCATGGCAGATCTTCCCGAACTTCCAGGTGGGCCAGGGCCTCACCAGCGCGCTGTGCTACAGCGCCCGCCCCGACCCCAGCTACAACCCGGACAAGTGCATCTTCGAGGTCGCGGTGTTCGAGCTTTTCCCGAAAGGCCAAGAGCCGCAGACTGAATGGCAGTACACCCCGGTGGGCGACCCCCGGTGGCTGTCGGTGCTGCCGCAGGACTTCTCGAACATGGCCGCGGTGCAACAGGGCATGAAATCCCTTGGCTTCCGGGGCACCAGGCCTAATCCGTACCGCGAGCGCAGCACGGTCAATCTTCACTACCAGCTGTCGAAGTACATGGGCACAGGCGAGCCAGAGGAGCTGCGATGACGATGTTCGACACCTGCGGGCCGACGCAGACCCCGGACGACATCGACATCGAGGCGCTGCAGGAAAAGTATCTGCATGAGCGCGACAAGCGCTTGCGCGCGGACGGGGCGAATCAGTACCTGGAGCTGAAGGGTGACTTCGCCGACTTCTACGAATCTGACCCGTACACGCCGGTGGCGCCGCGAGATCCGATCGCAGAAGACGTGAACGTGGTCGTCCTCGGCGGCGGTATCACCGGACTGCTGGCCGGCGCGCATCTCAAGAAGGCTGGCGTCGATGACGTCCGGGTGATCGAGATGGCAGGCGACTTCGGCGGGGTCTGGTATTGGAACCGCTTCCCCGGAATCCAATGCGACAACGATGCCTACTGCTACATCCCGATGCTCGACGAGCTGAACATCGTGCCGTCGAAGAAGTTCGCCGACGGCGCTGAGATCTTCGAGCACTGCAAGCGGATCGGAAAGCACTTCGGGCTCTACGACGGAGCGATCTTCTCGACGCAGGTGCGCGACCTGCGCTGGGAGGACTCACTTCAACGCTGGCGAATCAGCACCAACCGCGGCGACGACATCCGCGCCCGCTTCGTGGTGATGGCGCAAGGTTCCTACAACCGCCCAAAGCTGCCAGGCATCCCCGGGATCAAGGACTTCAAGGGTCATACGTTCCACTCGGCTCGTTGGGACTACGACTACACCGGCGGTAACGCGGGCGGTGATCTGCACAAGTTGGCCGACAAGCGGGTGGCGCTCATCGGGACGGGCGCGACGGGCGTTCAACTCGTGCCGCACTTGGGCCGAGATGCCAAGCACCTCTACGTGTTCCAGCGCACGCCGTCGTCCGTCGACGAGCGCGGGAACACCCTGACCGATCCGGAATGGGCGAAGACGCTGCAGCCAGGTTGGCAGGAGGAGCGCAAGCGCAACTTCCACAATTGGTCACCGTTTGTGGGCGTGGTTTTCGGAGAGCCGGATCTGGTTTGCGACTTCTGGACCGAACTGGGACGCAACATGACCGCACGGATCGCGGCCACCGACGATCCTGCATCGATTGGCATCGAGCAGATCATGGCGATTCGGGAAGAGGAAGATTTCAAGATCATGGAGCGGCTGCGGCGCCGCATCGGCGACGTCGTCGGCGATCCCGCAATCGCCGAGACGCTCAAACCCTACTACCGGTTCATGTGCAAGCGTCCGTGCAGCAGCGACGAATATCTGCCGACCTTCAATCGTCCGAACGTCACGCTGATCGACGTGGCGGAGTCCAAGGGCGTCGAAAGGCTGACAGAAAATGGCATCATCGCCAACGGCGTTGAGTACGAGGTCGACTGCGTCATCTTCGCCAGTGGTTTCGAAATCTCCACCGAAATGAGCCGACGATACGCTATCGACATCATCGAGGGTCGCGACGGTGTATCGCTTTTCGATCACTGGAAGGACAGCTACAAGACCCTGCACGGGATCACCAGTCGCGGTTTCCCCAACCAGTTCTTCACTGGCTTCATCCAGGGTGCGGTTTCGGCCAACACCACCGCGATGTTCGAGCAACAGGCCGAGCACATCGCCTACCTCATTGCGGAAGCGCAGAAGCGAGGCGCAACGACCGTGGAGCCAAGTCAAGAGGGTCAGGACAACTGGGTGAACACCATCCGGGAGCTCGCGATCGACAACTCCGCATTCGAACTCTCCTGCACCCCTGGTTATTACAACAACGAGGGGCGCGGTGGTGGAGAACGCAAAACCGGCGCGTTCCTCGGCGACTTTTATTCGCCCGGCTTCTATGAATTCGATGACTTACTGAAGCAGTGGCGTGCCAAAGGCGATCTGGAGGGCCTGGAGTTGGGCACATGACGGCCGAGCTTCGATTCGGCGGCCGTGTCGCGGTCGTGACGGGCGCCGGTCGTGGATTGGGGCGCGCCTACGCGGAATTGCTGGCCTCGCGGGGCGCGAAGGTCGTTGTGAACGACTCGGGTGGCACGCTGGCCGGTGACGGTAGCGACGCTGGGCCCGCTGCGGAGGTGGTGGCGGCGATCACCGCTGAGGGCGGCGAGGCGGTGGCGTGCACCGAATCCGTCGCGACCGCAGAGGGTGGCCGGGCGATCGTCGGCTCCGCGCTCGAGCATTACGGCCGGATCGACATCCTGATCCACAACGCCGGCAACGTCCGTCGCGCGTCCCTGAAGGAGATGACCTACGACGACTTCGACGCCGTGCTCGACGTCCACCTCCGCGGCGCTTTCCACGTTGTCAGGCCGGCGTTTCCGGCGATGTGCGACGCCGGCTACGGCCGGATCGTGCTGACGTCGTCGATCGGCGGTCTGTACGGCAATCACGATGTCGCCAATTACGCGGCCGCCAAGGCGGGCGTGATCGGCCTGTCCAATGTTGTTGCGCTTGAGGGTGCTTCGGAGGGGGTCAAGTGCAACGTGATCGTGCCTGGTGCCGTCACGCGGATGGCGGCCGGGCTTGACACGTCGGCCTACCCGCCGATGGGCCCTGAACTCGTGGCACCCGCGGTGGGCTGGCTCGCGCACGAATCCTGTTCGGTGACAGGCGAGATCTTCACCGCGATCGCCGGAAGGATGGCGCGGGTGGCCGTCGCCGAGACTCCCGGGGTCTACCGCCCGTCCTGGTCGATCGAAGATGTTGACGACAATCTGACGGCCATCCGCGACATGGCGGATCCCTTTGTGCTGCCGGTGGTTCCGAATGGTCATGCCGAGCACATCGGATACAGCTTTGCGATGGCGAGTTCGCATCATGACTAGCACTGGGCCGCTGCTCGGCGTTCGCGTCATCGACCTGACGGCGATGGTGATGGGGCCGTACTGCACCCAGATCATGGCCGACATGGGCGCCGACGTGATCAAAGTCGAGCCGCCAGAAGGAGACAACACGCGTTACATCTCCGTGGGGCCGGCGCCCGGCATGAGTGGCGTGTTCGTCAACGTGAACCGCGGCAAGCGCAGCATCGTTCTGGATCTGCGCACCGACGAAGGCAAGTTCGCGCTGCGCGAACTCCTCAAGGACGCCGACGTGTTCATCCACTCGATGCGGTCCAAGGCCGTCACCAAGCTCGGCTTCTCCTACGACGACGTCGCCGCGATCAACCCGGCGGTCGTCTACACCAACTGCTACGGCTACGGCAGGCGCGGGCCAGACCGCGACAGGCCGGCATACGACGACACGATCCAGGCCGAGTGCGGCCTGCCCGCAGTCCAAGAGCAACTCACCGGCGAAGCGAACTATGTCGGCACCATCATGGCCGACAAGGTGACCGGCCTGACCGCCCTGTACGCCACGATGATGGCGTTGTTCCACCGCGAACGCACCGGGGAGGGACAGGAAGTCGAGGTCAGCATGTTCGAGACGATGGCGACATTCATGCTTGTCGAGCACGCCAACGGTGCGATGTTCGATCCGCCGCTCGGCCCCGCGGTGTACCCGCGCACGGTGGCTCCCAATCGAAAGCCCTACCGCACCAAGGACGGTCACATCGCCGCGCTGATCTACAACGACAAGCACTGGAACGCGTTCATCGACGCGGTGCGGCCGCCGTGGGCCAGCGACCTGTACTCGACGCTCGAGCTGCGCGCACGCGAGATCGACACCGTGTACGGCCTGGTGGCAGAGACGTTGCGTGAGCGCACCACCGATGAATGGCTCGAGCTGTTCAGCGAACTCGAGATTCCCGCCGCGCCCATTAACACACCCGACGCACTTTTCGATCATCCGCATCTGAACGCGGTGGGGCTGTTCGAGACCGTTCAGACCCCGCATGGTCCGGTGCGGTTTCCCGGTGTGCCGACGTGGTTTTCGCGTACCCCGGGTCGGGTTGCCGGGCCCGCACCCGAACTCGGTGCAGACACGGTCGAGGTGCTCAAGGAGGCAGGGGTGGACTGTGGACTTTGACATGGGCGCCGACGCGACACAACTTCGCAGCAGCCTTCGTGAACTTGTGAAAACTCATGTGCCGGAAACTTTTCTGGGCGCGTTTACCGACGACCCCGCCGATCTGGAAGCAGCGCAGCGGTTCTGCCGCACGCTGGCCGACCAGGGCCTGCTAGCCATGTCCTGGCCGGAGGAGTTCGGCGGCAAGGACGCCTCGGTGTGGGAGCAGACCGTGGTGCGCGAGGAGATGTGGGCGCATCACGAGCCACGCGGGGCGCAGTACATGGGAGTCAACTGGGTCGGGCCGATCATCATGCGCCACGGCACACCCGAGCAGCAGCGCCAGCACCTGCCGCCCATCGCGGCGGGCGAGGTGATCTGGTGCCAGGGCTTCTCCGAACCCGAAGCAGGCTCAGACCTCGCGTCGCTGCGGACCAGTGCCCGCCGCGACGGCGACGGATGGCGGGTGAACGGCCAGAAGATCTGGACGTCGTACGCCACGATGGCGCAGTGGTGTTTCCTGTTGGCCCGAACATCCAAGGGAGAGAAGAAACAACAGGGCTTGACGATCTTCCTCGTCCCGATGGACAACCCCGCGATCCAGGTCCGCCCGATCCGGGCGATGCTGGGACCGCACCACCTCAACGAGGTGTTCTTCGACGACCTGAGAGTCACCGACGCCGACGTCCTGGGCCCGGTCGACGGCGGGTGGTCGATCGTGCAGGACGTGATGTCCTTCGAGCGGGTCGGCATCGCCCGCTACGCCCGCTGCGAGCGACTGCTGGCCGCGGCGCCGAACGTGCTGGGCGACCGGTGGGACGAGCTGCCCGCTGAGCTGCGTGGCCGGTGGGCGCGCATGCTGACCCACTGCCGCCGTGCGCGCCTCCTTGCTTACCGCGTGGTCTCGCTGCAGAGCAGCGGGCGGATCCAGCCCGGCGACGCTGCGGCATACCGGATCGCGGTCACCAAGCTCGACCAGGACAGCGCGGAGGTCCTGATGGAGATCATCGCTTCGGTGCCGCGTGCCGACGAGGCGTCGAAGTACTTCCGCGCAGAGGTCGAGGACCACTGGCGCTACTCGCAGGCGTCCACTGTGGCGTCGGGCAGCATCGAAGTGCAAAGGATGTTGCTGTCCCGGGCAATGCTGGCGGATGCCAAATGATCCTCGACCTGGGCGACGAAGCCAAAGAGTACGGGCGGGAAGCACTTCGCGCTTTCGAGGCCGCCGGTGGCGACCAGCTGGTCCAACAGGCAGAGGCCAAACCCGACGGCCGCGAATCGCTTGTCGGGCCGGTGCTCGATGCGCTGGGTGCGGCCGAACTCGACCCCCGTGCCGACCCCGACTCGGCGGAAGCGGCCGCGGCGCTGTGCCGCAGCGCGGGTTACTGGGCGCTGCCGTATCCCGTGGCCGAGCGGCTGGCGCGGCCAACCGACATCGACGTCGACGGACTTGTCGTCGTTGTACCCGAAACGCCGGAAGCGTCTCTAGGGAGTCTCCAAAGCCATTGGGCTGCAGTCACACTGGACGGCCAGCGAAGCACGGTGACAGGCCACGGAGCTGGGGGGCCGGCATTCGTCACCACGCTCAAACTGTCGGCGGTCGATGAGAACGGCGCCGGCGACGTCGCGCTCGGGTTGCTTCTCCCGTGCTGGACGCTGCTCGGAATGCTGGACCGTGCCATCGAACTCACCATCGCGCACGTCAAGCTGCGCAAGCAGTTCGGCCAGCCGCTCTCGTCGTTCCAGAGTGTCCAGTTCCAGTTGACCGACGCCGAGGTCGAGCGCAGCGGGCTGGATATCCTGGCCAAATACGCACTCTGGAGCACCGCGAACGGATCTGACGACGCGCTCGACGACGCGCTGGCCGCCAGGCTCGCCGCGATCGAGGCCGCCGAAGTCGTCTTCCGGGTCTGTCACCAGTTGCACGGGGCCGTCGGGTTCTGCGACGAGACGACGCTGTCATGGCTGTCGCGGTACAGCCAGCCGCTGCGGCGGCTACCGATGGGACTTTCTGCCACCCGGGACGTTCTGACGTCTCGCGTCGGCCGTCGGGGCCTGAAGGGCCTCTACGCGTGAGCCGCGCCCAAGCTCAGTTCCGGCGGCAGGTTCGTGACTGGTGCGCCGAGCACATTCCCCGTGACTGGCGCGCGGCCCAAACCGGAGTCAGCGACGAGGAATTCGTCCGGTTCCAGAAGGAGTGGTTCGCCGAACTCCACAGTGCGGGATACGCGGTGCCGCATTGGCCGGGGGAGTGGGGCGGGGGACTGCGGACGCGAGGAGCAGAAGGGCGGTTGCGGACGCGAGGAGCAGAAGGGCGGATGTCCGTAGCCGAGCAGATCGTGTTGTATCAGGAACTCGCGGCCCACGACGCTCCCCGGCTCGTGCTGGCGTTCGTCGGAATCCACCATGCCGCATCGACGTTGCTCGCCGCGGGCACCGACGCGCAGCGCCGCCGCCACCTTCCCGCGATTCTCGACGGCGAGATCTGGGTTCAGGGCTTCTCCGAACCGGAAGCCGGCTCCGACCTCGCCAGCCTGCGCACGTCAGCGCGCAGGAACAGTGACTCCTATGTGGTGAACGGCCAGAAGCTGTGGGCGAGCGGCGGCATGCACGCCGATTGGTGCCTGCTTCTCGCCCGGACCGACCCGGATGCGCCCAAACGCAAGGGCATCTCGTATTTTCTGCTGGACATGTCCACTCCGGGCGTCGAGGTGCGGCCCATACGCAACGCCGTCGGCGAATCGCATTTCTGCGAGATCTTCCTCAACGACGTCGTGATTCCGTCGGCGAACCTTGTCGGCGAGGAGAACGCGGGATGGCAGGTGGCGCAAGCCACCCTGGGGGCCGAGCGGGGCATGACGATGCTGGAACTCGCAGAGCGGCTCGGCCACGCGGGCTTCCGCCGGCTTCTGGACACGTGCCCGCTCGACGATCCCGTCGTGGCCGACCGGCTGGCGCAGTTCGACATCGAGATCACCGGGCTGCGGGGGATGTGCCGCGATGTGGTCGAGGCCCACGAATCAGGATCCTTGGGTCCGGCCGACGCTTCGGTCGTGAAGCTCTACTACAGCGAATTGCTGCAGCGCATGACGGATTTCGGTGCTGAGGTTGCCGGGCTTGCGGCGAATACGGAGCTCGCCAAACCCGTGTCCAGCGGATGGGAATCCGGCTCGACGGTGCTTGACTTCATCGGCTCGTGGGAATGGACCATCCCCGGAGGCGCGAGCGAGATCCAACGCACCATCATCGCGGAACGCGGACTCGGGTTGCCCAGAGAGCCGAGCGCAGTCTGATGAGCGATTTCACGGAATTCCACTCCGAATTGCGTTCGGTGGCAAGGGATCTGCTCGCCCCGCGCACGCGAGGAGCAGAGAGGGTCGGAGATGCTGACTGGCAACAGATCGCAGACGCCGGATGGGCCGGGCTCGAGGTAGGTGAGGACCTCGGCGGCGCTGGCGCGAGCTTCGGCGAGGTCGCGATCATCGCCGAGGAGATGGGCCGCGCCGCGTCAACCACCGCGTATCTTTCAGGCGCCGTCCTCTCCGTCGGCACACTCAACGCACTGCGCGCAGATGCGGCCCGAAATCAATTGCTCACCGACATCGCGACCGGCGCCAGGCGTACTGCAGCGGTGCTATCGACGGATGGTGAGAGCCCTTACGCCTCTGCGCCTTTCAGAATCGATTTGGCCCTGCACCTCACAGGCTCAGCCACATTCGTACCGGACGCCGACGGCGCCGACCGTCTCCTGCTGCTAGCCGATGCCGCTGACGGCCCCGTGGTCGTCGATGTTGCCGCCGACGGATTGTCGGTGACGCCGCAGCCTGTTCTCGACGAGACCCGTCGGCTGTCCGCCGTGCAGGCCGACATCACTGTCGACGCATCGGCCGTGCAGACATTCGACGGAGATCCGGCGCTGCAGATCCGCAGGCTGTATGACCGCGCCTCGGCCGCGATCGCCGCCGACAGCCTCGGCGTCAGCGAGGCGATGCTCGCCGCGACGGTGTCCTACGCCTCTGTCCGGCATCAGTTCGGCCGGCCGATCGGCTCGTTCCAAGCCGTCAAGCATGCCTGCGCGGACATGTTCGTGCGGATTTTGGTTGCCCGCCAACTTGTTCGGGCCGCAGTGGACGCGATTGCCGACGATGACCACGACGCGAGCACCGCGGCGTCGATGGCGAAGGCATACACGTGCGCCGCTGCTGTCGACATCGCTGGCAAGGCCATGCAGCTGCACGGCGGCATCGGCTACACGTGGGAGAGCGGTATTCACGTCTATCTCAAACGCGCGCTGCTGAACCGGTCGCTGTTCGGTTCGCCCGCCGCGCATCGAAAACGTCTCGCCGAGCGGTACCGATAAAGGAGTAGCGAAACCATGGGTGTTCCCGTCTACAAGCGGATTCTCGACCTGTTCGAGGCTGAGGGCGTCAACACGATCTTCGGCATCCCCGACCCGAACTTCGTGCACATGTTCCTCGAAGCGGAGACACGCGGCTGGTCCGTGGTGGCGCCGCATCACGAGCTGAGCGCCGGCTTCATGGCCGAGGCGGCGTCGCGGATGACGGGCAGGCCCGGTCTGTGCATCGGCACGCTCGGCCCGGGTGTCGCCAACATCTCGGGCGCGATGATGTGCGCGCTGGTGGAGAACTCGCCGGTGATCTTCCTCGGTGGCCAGCGGGCACGCATCACCGAGCGGCGCGTTCGGCGCGGCCGTATCCAATTCGTCCAGCAGGAAGGCCTTTTCACCCCGTCGGTCAAGTACAGCAGTTCCATCGAATATGCCGACCAGACCGATGAAATCGTCCACGAGGCGATCCGACGTGCCATGTCCGGAACACCAGGGCCGTCCTACATCGAGTTTCCTTCGCACGTGATTCTCGAGGAACTCGATGTGCCGGATCCGTTGCCGCCCAACAGGTATCGTCTCGTCAATCAGGGTGCCGGCGCGCGGGAGGTGGCCGAGGCCGCCACGCTGATCCGCGAGGCCGAGAGCCCGGTCCTGCTCGTCGGCCACGGCGTGCACACGTCGCGTACCGCGGCCGCGGTCAAGGAACTCGCCGACCTGATGTCCTGCCCTGTGATTCAGACCTCCGGCGGCACATCGTTCATCCCGGGCCTCGAGGACCGCACCTTCGCGTACGGCTTCTCGCCAGCGGCCGTCGAAGCGGTGGAGAAGTCCGACCTGTGCGTCGCTCTCGGCACCGAGCTCGGCGAACCGAGCCACTACGGCCGCACCCGGCATTGGGCGGAGCGCAATGACATCCGCAAATGGGTTCTGGTCGAACAGGATCCGGTGGCCATCGGCGTGAACCGGCCCATCGACGTGCCGCTGGTCGGCGACCTCCGGGGTGTCGTGCCCCAACTCGTCGCCGCACTGAAGGAGGACCCGCGGCCGCCATCCGCTGACCTCGACCGGTGGGTCAAGGAGGACGCCGAAGAGCTTGCGCAGCTGGCGGAGAACGCGCCGACCGGACGGACACCGGTGCACCCCGCACGTTTCGTGGTCGAGGCCACGAAGGCTTTCCCCAAGGACGGCATCATGGTGCGCGACGGCGGCGCGACCGTGATCTTCCAGTGGACGTACTCGCAGGCCAAGCCCCGCGACGTGATCTGGAATCAGAACTTCGGGCACCTCGGCACCGGGCTGCCGTACGCGGTCGGCGCGTCTGTCGCCGACGGCGGCAAGCGGCCGGTCATGTTACTCACGAGCGACTCCGCGTTCCTGTTCCACATCGCCGAGCTGGAAACCGCCGCGCGACTGCAGTTGCCGCTGGTGTGCGTGGTCGGCGTCGACCATCAGTGGGGACTGGAGGTCGGCGTCTACAAGCGCACGTTCGAACAGCCCTCACCGCAGCCGGGGGTGCATTGGAGCAAGGACGTGCGCTTCGACAAGATCGCCGAAGGGTTCGGCTGCCACGGCGAGTTCGTCGAGAAGGAAGACGAGATCGGCCCGGCGATCGAGCGGGCCTACGCCAGCGGCAAGACCGCCGTCGTGCACGTCTGCATTGACCCGAAAGCGAATTCTGAGGAGATGCCGAAGTACGCCGAATTCCGGACGTGGTATGCAGAAGGCACTCAGTAAGCGAATACTCTTGTGCCTGTAGCCCTTAACCCGCGCACTGCGGCAATGTGCCCGGCCCGTAGCCGCAGTCCAGAGGTCCCTGCTCTATCTGGCCCTGTGGCGCGTGCGGGTCGTCATGCCAGGAGTAGTGCCAGTCGTGGCAGGCATTCATGTCCCAATCTCCTGCGACTTTGCCCGGCAGGGGTTGCCCCGGGCACCAGCAGGCGTAACTCGTGCAACCGTCGGGATGAGCCTGGGCGACGCCTGCGCTCACGCCCGCCAAACTCACACCGCCGGCAACCAACACCGTCGTCGCCAACCCTGCAATTCCTCGTTTCATCCTTCTTCCTCCTTTCCTCGGTCGGTCGCGTAACAGGTTGCGGAAAACGCCTTGGCGAATGCTTGCGACGCAGCTCAACCTGGGTGAGAGTCCAAAAACGTCAAGCCTGTTTAAGCGTGACAGCGCGGCGACTAATGTCAATATCGAGAAGCCCAGCGGCAAGGAGTGTCCAGTGCGCGATTATCTGAAGTTCTACATCGACGGCCAGTGGGTCGACCCGATCGAGTTGAAGACGCTGGACGTCGACAACCCCACCACCGAACAGGTCTCCGGCAAGATCGCACTGGGATCGGCAGCCGATGTCGACAAGGCGGTCGCCGCGGCGCGCAAGGCGTTCGCGACCTGGTCGCTGAGCACCCGCGAAGAACGCCTTGATGTGCTGCAGGCGATCGCCGCCGAATACGGCAAACGCTCCAGCGACCTGGCCGACGCCATCCACGAGGAGATGGGCGCACCGCCGTCGCTGGCCGCCGGGCCCCAGGTGATGATGGGCATGGGCCAACTGCAGACGGCGATCGACGTGCTGAAGAACTTCTCCTTCGAGGAGGCGCACGGGTCGACGCTCATCGTCAAGGAGCCGATCGGCGTCTGCGGCCTGATCACGCCGTGGAACTGGCCGGTCAACCAGATCGCCTGCAAGGTGTTCCCGGCGCTGGCCACGGGCTGCACCATGGTGCTCAAGCCGTCGGAGGTAGCGCCGTACTCGGGCCAGGTCTTCACCGAGATCCTGGATGCGGCAGGCGTCCCCGCCGGGGTGTACAACATGGTCTTCGGCGACGGCCTGGGTGTTGGCGTCGCGCTGTCCAGCCACCCCGACATCGACCTCGTCTCCTTCACCGGGTCGACGCGCGCCGGGGTCGACATCGCGAAGAACGCTGCCGCGACCGTCAAGCGCGTGACGCAGGAACTCGGCGGTAAGAGCCCGAACATCGTGCTGGACGACGACAAGTTCGCCGAGAGCGTCGGTGCCGGCGCAGCGGTGATGATGGTCAACACCGGGCAGAGCTGTAACGCGCCGTCGCGGATGATCGTCCCGCGGGCCCGCATGAAGGAGGCCGCCGAGGTCGCAGCCGCAGTGGCCGGAGGGACCAAGGTCGGCGACCTCAGCGACAAGAGGGCCATCGGGCCGGTCGCGAGCAAAGCCCAGTTCGACAAGGTGCAGGGGCTGCTTCAGAAGGGTGTCGACGAAGGCGCCACCGTTGCTGCGGGCGGTCCCGGACGGCCGGACGGGCTCGACAGCGGCTACTACGTCAAGCCCACGATCTTCTCCGATGTCACCAACGATATGACCATCGCCCGCGAGGAGATCTTCGGCCCGGTGCTGTGCATCCTGGCCTACGACGACATCGACGACGCCGTCGAGATCGCCAACGACACGGATTACGGTCTGGCGGGCTATGTTTCGGGCGCCGACCTCGACGAGGCCCGTGCGCTGGCGCGCAGGATCCGGGCCGGGCAGGTGGCGATCAACCACGCGTTCGACCTCAACACTCCGTTCGGCGGTTACAAGCGCAGCGGCAACGGCCGCGAGTGGAGCGAATTCGGCTTCAACGAGTACCTGGAGATCAAGAGCGCTCTGGGATACGCCCCCGAGGGTGTGACGAGCTAACCGCTCGCCGCGGCAGCGGGTTTGGCCGTGGGCTTGCGCGTGCGCTTCGGGTACGGCGCACCGAAATCCGGCACCCGGACCGGGCCGGCTGACCGCGCGGCCTCGATAGCTGCCCGCAGCGGCCGGGCCAACAGCGCGAACGACGCCATGTCGAACAGCATCGGCGTGAGCAGCCGGTTGTGGACGAACGCGAATCCGGCGGCGCTCTCAGGGTCCGCCCACCCCAACGTGCCGCCGAGCCCGACGTGGCCAAACCCCTTGAGCACGCCCGGGATCGGCGATTCGTGGTAGCCGAGATGAAACGGCATCGGGACCACCATATTCACGTCGGGCAGCACGCGTGGGGTCCCGATCAGTCCCTGTGCGAGCTTCGCGGAGAGGAATCGCCTGCCGTCGACGCGGCCGCCGTTCGCGAGCGCGGCGTACATCTTCGCGAGCCCGCGTGCGGTCACGACACCGTTGGCGGCGGGCACCTCGCCGTCGAGAAACGGCATGTCGCCCTGCATCATCGACTTGATGCCCGGGAAGTACATCGAGCCGAAAGCACCGGAGAACGGCAGGCCCGCGATTCGCGGCGCGACCAAGTTGAACAGCGGATTCGCCCGTGTGCTCTGTGGCGCAAGGGTTTGCGCGACCTTGGTGGGGGCGTCGGCTGGTGGGCGGCCCAGGTACAAACCGTCGGTGTTCAACGGGCGCGCGAGCTCGGTTCTGATCAACTGCCGCATGCCCTTACCGGTGACCGACCGGGCAAGGCCAGACAACAGCCAGCCGTACGTCAGTGCGTGGTAGGCAGGCAGGCCCTTGAGGTGGTCGACCGGTGCGGCGGCCAGCCGCTGCTCCATCTGAAGGTGGTCCATCACCTCTTCTTTGGTGACGCCCTTCAGGTGCGACAGCCCGGCCCGGTGCCGCAACACGTCGCGAACGGTGATGTCTTCCTTGCCATTTGCGGCGAACTCAGGCCAGTACGTGGCGACAGGCTCGTCATACGACAGCAGCCCGCGATCGACCAGGCGGTGGATGACCGTCGTCGCCACGCCCTTGGTCGCCGAGAACACCATCGCGCCGGTGTCGGCCGTCCACAGCTGCTCGCCGGCGCGATCCGACCATCCCGTCCACACGTCGACTACGGGCTCGCCGTCGATAAAGACCACAAGCGCCCCGCCGCCGAACTTGCGTCCGGGGAACAGCTGGGCGAACAGCTTGGTCGCGCCGGAGAAGCGTGGATCGCTGGCACCCTGCACGCCGCGCGGCAGGCCGCTGTCTGGCTCGAGCAAGGAGGGCGGGGCCATGGTCCTCATCATGCGGCCGGGTATCGACCTTGATACATGAGAATGAAATTATCATCTGCGGATAATCACGTGACCGTGGGCGACAGAGGATAGGGACCAGATGCGATACGCAATCACTCACCCGATGATCTCCCACCCGTACAACCCGGAACTTGTGTCCGGCAGGGGCATTGCGAAGGTGGCCGCAGCGGCGGAAGCATGCGGATTTCACGGCTTCGGATTCACCGATCATCCGGCTCCGACGCAGCGGTGGCTCGACGCTGGCGGGCACGACGCGCTGGACCCGTTCGTCGCGTTGGGCTACGCCGCCGCGGGAACGACGACACTGCGCCTCATCCCTAACATCGTGGTGCTGCCCTATCGCAACCCCTTCGTCGTCGCGAAGGCCGGCGCAACGCTCGACCTGCTGTCAGAAGGCAGGTTCACACTCGCCGTCGGCGCGGGCTATCTCAAGCGCGAGTTCGCCGCTCTCGGAGTCGATTACGACGAACGCAACGAGTTGTTCGACGAAGCCCTCGACGTGATCCGGGCAATCTGGGTCGCCGACGACATCACGTTCGAGGGCAAGCACTTCACCGCGCGGGGGATCACCGCGCACCCCCGGCCCGCCAGCAGGCCGCGCCCACCGATCTGGATCGGCGGCAACACGGGCAAGGCCCGCCAGCGAGTCGCGGTACACGGCGACGGGTGGTGCCCGTTCCCGGCGCCCGCAATGCTGGCCAACACGGCGGGCACGACGGCGTTGGACTCCATCGAGAAGCTCGCTGACGGCATCGAGGACCTGCGCCGTCGTTTCGACGAGGTCGACCGGGACTGGTCGGAAATCGACATCACGTTCACCAACTTCGACGGCGGCAGAGCCGGCACACCGGACTTCAACCCCGACGCCTACCTGACCGGGCTGGACAAACTGGCTGCGATCGGGGTCACCTGGGTGCAGGTGGGCCTGCCCGGCGACAGCCTGGCCCACACCGTCGAGGCGATCGAGCAGTTCAGCGAGGCGGTCGTATCGAAGGCGTGACCGAGTGTGACGACAGGCCGTAGTTGTCACAGCCTCGCTGTTGCGGGCTGTTCGTTCCCCGTCGAGTTAAAGGCGATAGTGGTCATCAGTGACCCTGATCGCGAACACATCACTTCCCTGAACTGCGAGATGCACCGAGATCTCCGGGCAACCGTCGCTCCCTTGAGGCGATATTCACCACGGCAACGAATGCCCCTGGGTCCTCAAAGGCTAAGCGGCGGTCGCGCCCACGGTGCGGATCGGGACCCCATAGAGCTTGAAATCGGTGATGGGCAACGGAGTCACCACCAGCATCGCTTCCAGGCCGTGCTGGTCAAGGACGCTGCGCAGCAAGCACAGCAGTCGGCCAAGGATGTTGCGGCCGATAAGGCTTTCAGAGTTCTGGTCGCTCGGTATGGCGCCCCAATAGGTGTCCTTGTGGCTGTCCTCGACGATGGTCAGCCGATCGGTCGCCAGTAACAGTGGCGCGAAGGTCGCCGGATTGCAGGCCAGCTTCACCCGCAGCGACCACCACATGATCGGCACGCGCAGCGAATCGAAATCCGGGCGGGCATCCTTGCGATGCGGTTTGGATTTCATCTTGGCGGCCATCGGGCTTGCCTGAGCGATGACCTCGCGCTGCACCGTCGGCAGGTTCGGGAACCGGCATGCTTGATAGAGGGCCTCGGAGGTGCGGATCGGCACGTCGTTGACGACGATGGGGAAGCCGGCCGCCATGTTCGACAACCCGCCCCATCGGTCGCTGGTCTTACGGAACACCGCGCATTCCCAACGGCGGTAAGCTATTTGGGCTGCTGCCTCATCGAAACTCGCCAGCGCGGCGCGGTCCAGCGACATTGGACCACAGTATCTAGCTTCCTCCCGTTTTCGGTGCGATCACCCGGTCGCTTCGGTGCTCGTGCCGAGCGTGAGCAGTGTCGGCTCCAGCAGCTCCCATGCTGCGGCCAGGTTCTTGCCGACGGACCCTTTCGCTGCCACACACCGACTGGCGCGATCTCACCGACGACATTCCGGGCCAGTCGGTGACAGATACAGCCTGCGAGTGACAACTAAAGCCTGTAGGCACAGCGAGAACCGGATTTCCGATTCAGAGTAATGGCATTGTACGCTTTTGTAAGCGCATTATTGACGCTCGGACCCACGGAGGATCGCTGGAATGCAGAAAGCGCTCGCACCCGAGATTTCGACATGGCCTGACGAAAACCCCCAGCTCATCGGTAGTAAATGTGGTGCGTGCGGCGCTACCGCGTTTCCTCTGCAAGACCACTGCCCAAAGTGCAGCCGCGGCGAGATGGCCGAGTTGCTGCTGCCGCGTCAGGGCACGCTGGTGGCGTGGACGACGCAGGGCTTCCCACCCGGGGCGCCGTACGCGGGACCGACGGGTAAGGACTTCGTCCCGTTCGGGGTGGGCCTGGTGCAACTCGACGACGTCATCAGGGTCGAGGGCCGACTGACCGAGAACGACCCGGAGAAAATTCAGTTCGGTATGGACGTCGAGTTGACGATGCTGCCGTTCGCCACCGATGAAGAGGGCAACGAGATCGTGACGTTTGCCTTCCGGCCGGTCTGAGAGGAGATCCCGAAATGAACGATGTTGCGATCATCGGTGTGGGCCTTCACCCGTTCGGGCGTTTCGACAAGACCGCGATGGAGATGGGCGCCGACGCGATCCATGCCGCGCTGCAAGACGCCGGCATCGAGTGGAAAGACATCCAGTTCGGAGTCGGCGGCGCGCATGAGGTGTCCAACCCGGACGCGGTGACACGACTTGTGGGGCTTACTGGGATCACGTTCATCAACGTGTTCAACGCGTGCGCCACAGCCGCCACGGCCACCCAGGTGTGCGCGGACACGATCCGACTGGGCAAGTACGACATCGGCATTGCCATCGGTATGGACAAGCATCCGCGCGGCGCCTTTACTGACGACCCAGCCAAGTTGGCGTTGCCGCAGTGGTACGCACAGAACGGGCAGTTCGTCACCACCAAGTTCTTCGGGATGAAAATCAACCACTACCTCCACAAGCACGGCATCTCGCAGGAGACGCTGGCCAAGGTCGCGGCCAAGAACTTCCGCAATGGCGAGCTGAACCCGAATGCGTTCCGGCGCAAGCCGATCGCCGAAGAGGACATCCTGAATTCGCCGGTCCTGAATTACCCTCTGACGCAGTACATGTTCTGCACCCCCGACGAGGGTGCGGCCGCGGTGATCATGTGCAACGCGGACATCGCGCACCGCTACACATCCAAGCCGATTTACTTGCGCGCGGCCGAGATCCGCACGCGTACCTACGGCGCCTACGAGGTGCACGCCACGTCGGCTCCGCTCGACGAGGACTCCTCGCCCACCGTGTACGCGTCGAAGGCGGCGTTCGAAGCAGCCGGGGTGGCGCCAGAAGATGTGGACGTGATCCAGC
Source organism: Mycobacterium sp. (assembly GCF_032159765.1). GTDB lineage: Bacteria > Actinomycetota > Actinomycetes > Mycobacteriales > Mycobacteriaceae > Mycobacterium. The sequence goes on from NZ_JAVHWM010000216.1 coordinate 27,915, forward strand.
TTCAGGACACCGACGCGGGCGCCGAAGTGATCCATATGGCCGAGGCGGGATTCTGCGCCGACGGCGATCAGGAAAAGCTACTTGCCGACGGCGCCACGGAGATTCACGGCGCAATGCCGGTCAACACCGACGGCGGACTGATCGCCAACGGCGAGCCCATCGGCGCCTCGGGGTTGCGGCAGGTGCACGAACTGGTCCGCCAGTTACGGGGGGAGGCGGGCGACCGCCAGGTGCCTGGCGAGCCGCGCGTCGGTTTCGCCCAGGTCTACGGCGCGCCCGGCACCGCCGCGGCGACCGTATTGACGTTGTAGAGGCGAACGCTCCCTAGAAGACTTGTAGGACCGTCTCCTGCACGTTCATGTCGGCGCCGGTGGCTGTCGTGATGTACGTCGTGACGAATACCCGGGTTCCATCGGGGCTCCACTTCAGTCCCGACACGGCTCCGTTGATCGTGACGGCACTGCCGATCTGCGTGCCTGTTGCGGTGTCGATGATCGCAGCTCGGCTGGTGCTTCCGCCGGTATTCGGGGAGGTGGCAACCAAGGCGCGGGTGCCGTCGGGGCTCAACACCACCCCTATGGGATTGCCGACGCCGGACGCGAGCACACCGCTGAGAAAGACGGTGGTACCGACCTCTGCGCCGGTGGCGGTGTTGATCGTTATCACCCGGGTGGCGCTCACGCCGGTGGCCGCGTTGTCCTCGCTGGTGGTGATGAGCGCGTGGGTGCCGTCGGGGGTGAACGCGGGCGGGGCGTAGGTGTCGCCGATGAGGTCGAGAGTGGTGCCGACCTGGCTGCCGGTGATCGTGTCGATCACTGCGACGGGGGTGCTGGGTACGCCGGGGTCGCCGATGTACCGGCGGTCTGTGGTGACCAGGGCGTGTGTGCCGTCGGGGGTCAGGGATGTCACGATCGATCGTCCGTTGGGGGTGAGGGTGAGGCCGGTGCCGACCTCGGCGCCGGTGCTGGTGTTGATCACCGTGACGCCTGTCGCGCTGGTGATCACTGCGCGGCTGCCGTTGGCACTGAACAGGATGCCAGCCGGCGTGCCATTGAGGGCAATGGTGGTGCCGATTTGGCTGCCGTTGGTGAGGTCGATGAGCGCCACTTGGTCGCCGGCGGTGATCATGGCGCGATTGCCGCCGGGGATCAAATTCGTCCGGCCGCCGTAGAGGCTGCTGGCGAGGATCACGGTGGTGCCGGTTTGGGTGCCATTGGTGGTGTTGATTGTTGTCACCCGGGTCGTGCTTCCCCCGCCGGCCTGGTTGGCACTGGTGGTGATCACCACGCGGGTGCCGTCGGAGCTCCACACCGGCAGGGTGCCGTAGTTGGGCATGCCCGAAAGGCTGAGTGTGGTGCCGATCTGATTGCCGGCGCTGTCGATAACGGCCACCAACATGGGCGCGACGACCGTGTCGTACTGGGTAGGAGTGATCGTGATCAGGGCGCGGCTGCCGTCGGCGCGCCATGTCGCAAAGGCAAAGGTGGATCCGGTGAGGGCGATGGGGGTGCCAATTTGGCTGCCGGTGGAGGTATTGATCATCGTCACTCGGCCGGTGTGCAAGCTGGTGGTCGAGTCGTAGACGTCTGTCGTGATGAGCGCCTTGGTGCCGTCGGGGCTGAAGATCGGCACGTAGCTGTAAGGAACGGCCCCGGTCAGGTTGAGGGTGGTGCCGGTCTGGGTGCCGGTGGTGGTGTCGAACACCGTCAGCCGGGTTGTCTTCTGTCCGGTCGCCGCGTCCGTGGCGTCGGCGGTGATCAGGAGATGACGGCCGTCAGGCGTGGGCGTCACCGAGTCATAGGCGCGGGTGCCCGTGAGGGTGAGCGTTGAGCCGACCTGGGTGCCGGTGGTGGTGTCGAACACCGCGAGTCGGGTGGTGTAGGCGCCGTTTCCCACGTAGACGCTGCTGCTGAGCAGCTGGCGAGTGCTGTCGGGGCTCACCTGCTGCACAGACCCGGTGCCGGCGAGGGTGAGGGTGGTGCCGATTTGGGTGCCGGTGGTCATGTTGAATACCGTCATCCCAGTCGTATCGGCTGTGTAATCGCGGGCGGTGATCACTGCGCGGCTGCCGTCAGGACTGAGCGTCGGCGCATAGAGGAGGGCTCCGTTGACGGTAAGGGTGGTCCCCGTCTGGGTGCCCGTGACGGTGTTGATCACTGCGACATTGTCCACGGTGGTGACGACGTCGGTGGTGATGAGAACGCGGCTGCCGTCGGGGCTGAACGTCGGCCCGTAGACGGACACTCCGTTGAGGGTGAGGATGGTGCCTGTTTGGGTGCCGGTGCTGGTGTTGAGCACGGCCACCCGGGTGGTCGTGGTGTTCGTGGTCGCGGAATATGCACCGGTGGTGAAGAGGGCGCGGGTGCCGTCGGGACTCAGCACCAGTGAGGACGATGAGCCGCCAGTGAGGGTCAGGGTGGTGCCGATTTGGGTACCGGTGGTGGTGTTGATCTCGGTCACGCTGCCGGTGCCGGTGCCCGTGCTGACGATGTATGCGCGGGTTCCATCCGCGCTCAACACCGGCGCGATTGGTTGAGGACCGGTGAACGTGAAGGTGGTGCCGATTTGATTGCCGGACGTGGTGTCGATCACCGCAACCCGGGTCGTCGATCCGCCGGTCCCGTTGGGGTAGGACTGCTGTGTGACGGGCCCGATGGGCCAACCAGTGACGAGCAGCGCGCGGGTGCCATCGGCGGTCACCACCAGTGAGCCCGGTCGCTGGCCCGTCATGGTGACACTGCCAAGGGCGAAGACTCCGTCGCTATTGGCGGCTGGCGCGATGGCAACGGTGACGGGCACTGTTGTAGCGGCTTTGCCGTCGCTGGCGGTGATGGTGAAAGTCGTTGAATGCACTCCTTGTGGTGTCGTCGCGGCGTCGCGCGCGGCCTGTGTGGGTGTGAATGTGTAGACGCCGGGGCCCGTGATGGTGACGGTGCCGGTGGCGGGTTGAGTGGTTGTGTAGGTGAGGGTGTCGCCGTCGGGGTCGGTGAAGTTCAGCGCAACGGTGACCGCGCCGGTGCTCGCGTTGGGGGTGCTGATGGTGGGTGTGCCGGCGACGGGCGCGGTGTTGGCGCCGGCGATGGTCAGGGTGCGCAGTTGCCCGTCGGCCATGTCCGACACATACAGAACCCGCCCGTCGGGGCTGACGGCGATGTTGTGCCACTGGTATTCCGGCGCGGCGTCGACGCTGGCAGTGGTGATGACGGTGTTGGTCTTGGTATTGATCACTGACACTGTGTCGTTGGCGTTCGGCGCGTAGAGCACCGAGCCGTCGGGAGAGAGCGCGATGCCGAACGGGTTGGGGCCGACCGCGATCGATGACACCGTCGGTGTCGGGGTGGTGGTGTTGATCACCGACACAGTGCTGCTGCCCCAATTGGACGTGTACAGACGGCTGCCGTCTGGGGAGATCGCCAATCCGAACGGATTGGCTCCCACCGCAATCGAATTGCCGATCGGCTGATTGGTGGCGGTGTTGATCACTCGCACACTGGCCGAATTCCAGTTCGCCACATACAACTTGGACCCGTCGGTGGAGAGCGCCAACCCGGTCGGAAGGCTCTGTCCCGATATCGTCGCGCTGATCGCATAGCTGTCGGTCGCCGGAGTGGCGGTGATCACCGACACCGTATTGGTGTTCTGGTTGCTCACATACACCTTCTGCTGCTGGCTGCCGGCAGGGCTGTAGACCGCGATGCCGTTGATCTGCCCAGCATTGGTGGTCACGGTGCCCACGACTGTGTTGGTGGCGGTGTTGATCACCGACACCGCGTTGATGCCGCCGACGAACAGCCGTGACCCGTCGGCTGACAGTGCCATCACCCGTGGCGAAGACACCACATTGACCGTGACCGGTGTGGCCGATGGGTTGGCGCGGTCGATCACCGAGATCGTGTTGCTGCCCTGGTTGGCCACATACGTCTTCGTCGCGCTGACAGCCACACCTATCGGCGAGGATCCCACCTGCTTGGAGGTCGGGGCCGAGACAAGCGCGGCCGACACCGTGACCGAAACACTCACGGGCGTCGAGGTCTGCCCATCGCTGATCGCGACGGTGAAGTTGTCGACATCGGGTCCCGCAGTGGTGCCGGCGAGCAGGCGTGCCGCCTGAGTCGGCGTGTAGATGAACGTACCCGTGGCGACGTTCATCATGACAGACCCACTCGCAGGCGCACCGGACACGGTGTAGCTCAACGTGTTTCCGTCTGCATCCGAGCCGTTGACGGATCCGCTGACCGTCCCCGTTGTTTGATCCGGTGTGCTCATCGTCGGCGTCGCCGTTGGCGGATGGTTCACCGGTGG
>NZ_JAVHWM010000030.1:0-3152 GCF_032159765.1 Mycobacterium sp.
CACGATGGGGATTCACCCATCTGGGACGATTCGCAGCGGCCTACCGAAGCAGGTACGACGAGCGTCCGTCCGAGACCCTCTCCGGCCGCCCGCGGTAACCCGTGGCTACCTGGCCTCGAGCACCCGCCAAGCCTTGGTGGCGACGTGGACGTTGAGTCGGGTCTCGACGTCGGCAAGATCCAAACCACCGAGATCGCGGATGCGCTTGAGCCGATAGCGCAAAGTGCTCCGGTGAATGAGCAGCGAATGCGCAGCTAGATCATAGTTGCCACCGCAGTCCAAGAAGTGCGCCAGTGTGTTCACCAGTTCGGCGTGCCGGGCTGCGTCGTAGTCGATCAGCGCACCCAGCCAACGCAGGACGAACCGGTCGACGGCACCGCCGCGCTCGCGGTCGTCCATGATTTGGTAAAGCCCGAGTTCGGAGAAGTTTGTGCCGCCATCCGGGGCGGGCGAACGCTCGCGCACCTGCAGTGCTCTGAGCGCCTCGGCATAGGACCGGGGTATTTGGCGCGGCCCGTCAGCCCGGCCTCCCACGCCCATCGAGGTACCGAGCACTGGCCGAACTTGCTTGAAGCCATCGTGCAACGCCCGAGCATCGACTTCGCCGGGCACGATCACCAGGGTGAGACCGCGGCGCGTCCCGACCATGGGGAGCGCGCCGTCGCTCGTGACGCGGCGTAGCGCCATCTCCAACCATGGATGGTCGAGTTCGGCATGGCACCTGATTGCCGCAACCTGGTGTGGTTGACGAAGATCATGTCCCAGCAAGGCTGCGCGCGAACAGGCGGCCTCCTCGTCCAGGCCCTCGACGAGCTCTACGACGAGTTCACGGCGCAGCCGGGTCTCCATCTCGGCTATTGCCCGCCGATGAGCCAGTTCGCCAGTCAGCAACCTAGCGGTCCGCTCGAGCACGTAGGTCTCGAATGCACCTGCCCCTCCAGAGACGTCCGACATCACCACGGCACCGAGCACGTCGCCGCCCAGCTTGGCGACCGCGACGAGGTAGGAGTCGATCCGGGTCGATCGGCCGGCGTTGGCGTCCATCACCAGGTCCTGGACGTTCGGTAACCGGACCTGATGCCACACATCGCTGCGAGCATCTCCGCCGGCGACGCTGGCTTGCAGATAGCCGAACTGGTCGACGATAGCCGCCGGCAGGTGTGTCAGTGCGTAGGCCGTCTGCAGCAGCTCTTCCGGATCGCCGTTGACGGTTGCATCAGTCATCAACTCGTGCGCGTGAGTTCGCCGCAGCAATTCGGTCACCGTTGCCTCCAGCCGCGTACGAGCCTCCGCCTGAATCCGTTGCGCTGCGAGCAGTCTCGATGACTGCTCGGCAATCTTGAGCGCCGCGCCGGTTTGCTGGGCGAGCGCGCCGAGCAGGAACCGGTCCCAAAGGGTCGGGTCATTGTCGGCCGCGACCACCAGGTAGCCCTGATGGTCTCCGCCGCTGTGCATCGAGGTCGCCCAGATCGATTTCTCATCGGTACCCCCGGCATCGGTGTTGAGCACGGCGTCCTTGCCGGACAACTGGTCGAGCTCGCCCACGAGCGAGTTGGGACCGGACCAGGCAATGTGAGCGGGGGACGCGCTCGCGTCCGGAAAGGTGAGATAAAGACCCACCGGCCTGAACGTGCCTGCCGACGACATTGACGACAGCGCCATCCGAAGGATCTCCTCTCGAGATCCGCCGGCGAGCATCGCGTTGGACAGCGCAAACACGCCGCGGAGTGCGGACAGTTGATGACGCAGATTTCTGTAACTGCCGGGATCGTCGATGGCCATCGGTGCATCACCACACTGAGATCAACTATGCAGAGCCTGCCTCGCACCTTTTTTACGCATCGGTGCTCTGCGGGTTCTCGGTTGTCACCTGTAACCGACCGTAGACCCTCCGCGTCTGCTCAGCAGATCCAGAGCCAAAGAATTCGTCCAGTCATGGTTCGGGTTCTCAGCAGCTTGCGGGATTGATGATGTCGGTGTGATCTTCGAGTTCCCCCAACCAACGCTCAAGCCACAAGTGCGCTTCATGGTGAGCTTGGCGCATCGCCCGACAGGATGCTCCATGCGCGGGTCGCGACATGCAAATTGAGGCGAGTGTCGACGTCCGTTCAGTTCCATTTCCGTGATTTGCCGGATCCGCTGGAGGCGATATCGCAGCGTGTAGCTCGTCAGTCCGTCCGGAGCGCGGCCCGTCATCCGGACGGTGATCGCGCGACAGGCATCGCGCCAGGACTGGGGGAAGGCGTCGTAGCTATCGCAGAGCCGTCAGACGCCGACAGCAATTTCGCTGCTGGGAAGGTGACGACGTTTCTCGGCATGCAATGGGACCCAGGATGCGTTGGTCGGCCAGTCGTGCGGTGGTTGCGCAACCAGGACGACGTGAGCGTCGCGGCGGCTCAGCAGGCACGGCATGCCTAGCTTGTGAGCGGCTCGTTCGACGGCACGAGTAGCTGGTCGTCTAGCGCCCGCCGAGGGTAGCCGATCGCGAGCACGCGATGCGCTCGGGTCAGGTCGTGACCGACGGACTGCGCCCGGACACATGCGCTCTTCTCATCGGTGCCGCTGAGCAGATCATCGACGAGATCCCGGCGTAACCGGAGCTCGACTTCGGCGAGAGCATGCTGATGGGCCAGTTCGCCGACAGGGCCAGCGCCGCGTGCTCGAGGGCGAAGTAGTGTTTCTCCGCCGCGGTGTTCGCCAGGGCGAGGAGTGCGATCGTTCCCAGCACCTTCTCGTGCGGCTGGGACACCGCGATCACGCGGTCACGATCGCGGATCGGTGTGGCGTGCCGTTGCGCTTCCCGCAGTAGCTCGGCGTGCGCTCGGCGCCCATGAGCAGGCTCCGGCTGACTCGTTCCCGACCAGGCCCGGTGAGCGGACCGTTACGGTCCCCGTGAGCTATGAGCTGCGGCCATAGTGCCTCGTCCGGTACCGGCCCGATCGGGTGCGTGTTGGATTCGGCTGGAAGATGATAGGCAGCCAGCGGGTGGCCCCGGGACAGCGGCGTGGCCGCAGCGACGGACAACGCCATGATTCCAGGTGCGTCCCGGCCGTCGGTCATGAGAAGTGAAAGTCCGAGTAGCTGCCGAAGATGCGACAGGTCCGGTTGCGCTCGCAGCGGTCTTTTGCTTTCGTTAGGCCGACTCGGCGAAG
>NZ_JAVHWM010000055.1:0-6584 GCF_032159765.1 Mycobacterium sp.
GCCCGCCGACTTCGTCATCGGCGCCTACCACCAGCTGTGGCGCATCGAGAAGGCCTTCCGGATGTCCAAGCACGACCTTCGGGCCCGCCCGATCTACCACCACACCCGCGAATCCATCGAAGCGCACTTGACGATCGTGTTCGCTGCGATGGCAGTCAGTCACTACATCGAGACCCAAACTGGTTGGAGCATAAAGAAATTCGTCCGCACCGCTCGACGCTACCGCACCGTCCAGATCAAAGCCGGCCGACAAATCCTCACCGCCGCCGACCCGCTACCCGACGACCTCCGCGCGGCGCTCGCCACCATCAACGACACTAAAATGTCCTAAGTCAGGTCACACACGCAACCCCGCGAGCAGACACAGAATCGCACCCGCGGCACCGAATGTGTGCGAGTTTGCGTCTGCTCGCGCTAGTGCTGCGCCTCCCCCGACGCGGTGTCCAGCAGTTCGCGGGCATGTGCGCGCGCGGTGTCGGACTCGCCGAGACCGGCGAGCATCCGCGCGAGTTCGCCCACGCGCCCGTCGTCGTCGAGTTTGCGGACCACGCTCGTCCCGTTGCGACCGCCGGTGTCGACCACGAGATGGACGTCGGCGTAGGCCGCCACTTGCGGTAGGTGCGTCACGACGATCACCTGGTGCGTCCGGGCCAGCCGCGCCAACCGTCTGCCGATCTGCACCGCCGCTCGCCCGCCCACGCCCGCGTCGACCTCGTCGAACACCATCGTGGTGCCCTGGTCGGAGGCGGCCAGCACGACCTCCAGGGCCAGCATCAAGCGAGACAGTTCGCCGCCCGAGGCGCTCTTGTTGACCGGAAGCACCCCGGCGCCCTTGTGCGCGGCGAAGCCGAACTCGACCGCGTCCGTCCCCGACGACCCCGCATGTGCGGTCACCCCGGCAGCCACGACAAGCGGCGCGGAGTCGTCCGGCCGGGCCAGCATCGGTGCGACCGTGATCGTGAACTCGGCGTCGGCCATCGCGAGGCCGGAAAGTTCCGCGGTGACCGCTTTGGACAGCGCCTTGGCAGCCTTGATACGTACCTTGGTGAGATCGTCGGCCGCCGCGGCGGCCTTGGCCGCCAGCTCGTCGACGGTGCGCGACAACGCGGCCAGCGCGTCCTCGGAGACGTCGACCTGGGTCAGTCGCTCGCGGGCCTGCTCCGCCCAGGCGAGCACGCCGTCGACATCAGCCGCATATTTGCGCGTGAGCGTGCGCAGCTGCGCTTGCCGCGCCAGCTTTGACTCCAACGCATTTGCGTCGCTTGGCAGTTCGTCGAGAAACGACGTGAGTTCGCTTCCGACATCCGTCATCAGGGTCAGCGCCTCTGACAGTTGTGCGGCGAGCGCCAGCAGTGCGTGGTCGTCGGTGGCTTCAAGCGCCGACTTCGCCTGCCCGACGAGCGCGGTCGCCGCTCCTTCCGTATCGCCGGCTTCCTCTGACGCGCCGGTCAGGGCTGCCCGGGCCGTCTGGGCCGCCTCGCGCAGGGCATCGAGTTCCGACAGCCGGTGAATGTCGGCGACGATCGCGTTGTCCTCGCTAGGCAGTGGGTCGACGGACGATATCTCGTCGATCGCGAACTTGAGCCGGTCGGCTTCCTGCGCGAGCTCGCGCGCCCTTTCGGTCCGTTCGGCGAGGTCGCTGCGGGCCTGCAGCCAGTCGTTGCGCAGCTTGCGGTAGCGGTCGACCTTCGCAGCCACGCCGCTGTACCGATCGAGCGCCGCCCGCTGCTCGTCTGGACGCATCAACCGGAGTTGGTCGTTCTGCCCGTGCAGCGTCAGCAGTTGCGTGGTGAACGCGCTGAGCGACTTCGCAGGCACACTTCGGCCGCCGAGATAAGCGCGCGACCGTCCGTCGCTTGTCACCGACCGGCTGGCGATGATGCTGCCGTCCTCGTCGCGGTCGGCGCCGCAGGAGTCGAGGATCTCAGCGATCTGCGAGGCCCCGGCGATTTCTGCGGTGCTGAATCTGCCCTCGGCCACCGCGCGGTCTGCTCCGGTGCGGACGCGAGCCGGGTCTGCTCGGGCACCGCCAAGCAGATGCAGGCCGGTCACGACCATCGTTTTCCCCGTGCCGGTTTCGCCTGTCAATACCGTGAGGCCACGGTCGAACTCCGCGACCGCAGAGCCGATCGCGCCCAACGACTCGATCCGGATCTCGGAGAGCACTCAGCCGTCCGCCGTGGTCGGTCCCCGCCAACCGGTGACGGGCAGCCTGAATTTATGGACCAGACGGTCTGCGAACGGTGCGCTGTCCAGCCGGACCCACCGCACGGGCGTAGCGCAGCGGGTCACTTCGACACGCCCCCCGGCAGGCACCAGAATCTGCCGGCGCCCGTCACACACCACCATGGCGTCGTTGCCGCCGGCTTCGACCTCAACCGCGATGGACGCGGCCGGACTGGTCACCATCGGCCGGGAGAACAGTGCATGAGCGTTGTTGGGCACCACCAGGATTGCCTCAAGCTCGGGCCACAGGATCGGGCCTCCGGCGGAGAATGTGTACGCCGTCGAGCCGGTGGGCGTGGACACCAGCACCCCGTCGCAGCCGAACGATGACACCGGCCGTCCGTCGATCTCGAGAACTACGCCGAGCACCCCGAGATGAATGCCCTTCTCGAGGCTGGCCTCGTTGATCGCCCAGCCACGGTCGACGACCTCACCGTCGACGTGAACCGAAATATCAAGGGTCATACGATCTTCGACACGGTAGTTGCGTGCAACAACGTGCTCGAGAACCTGGTCGATCGCTTCAGCCTCAGCTTCCGCGAGGAAGCCGATACGTCCGAGGTTGACCCCAAGCACCGGAATCGACGCGTTTCGCGCCAGCTCGGCGCCTCGCAGGAACGTACCGTCTCCGCCGAGGACGAGCACGAGCTCGCATCCTTCGGCCGCCTGCGGATCGGGTTCGACGACCTCGACATCCGCACCGAGAGCCTTCATCGCGGGGGGATCGATATACGGCCGACCGCTGTCGACGGCTTCAGCGGCTAACACTCGCAGCCTGATTCCGTTGTCGCCCAGAACTTTCTGCACCCGCCGGGCGGTGTCGGTTGACTCGTCGCGGCCGGTATGGACGACAAGCAGCACAGTGCGTTCCGCGTTCACTGTGGCCCCTCGGCGACCGCACGCGCGACGGTGGATTCGAGTGCGTCTCCGCTCAGCGCTCGATCGGTGTGCGAACGCAGATGCAGAAAGTACTCGACGTTGCCCGACGGTCCCGGCAACGGGCTTGCCACCACGGCCACTGGATGCCACCCGGCGGCGGACGCATGCTGGCCGACGGCCAGCACCGCGCCCGCACGCAGCTGCGGGTCCGTCACCACACCACCGGCACCGACCTGTTCCCTGCCGACCTCGAACTGCGGCTTCACCATTGGAACGATATCGGCGTCCCCCGACGCGCAGGACATTAGCGCCGGCAACACCGTCGTGAGCGAGATGAACGACAGATCGGCCACCACCACATCGACGGGGCCGCCGATGTCATCGGCGCTCAGATCACGAACATTCGTGCGCTCCAGGACCGTCACTCGCGGATCGGAGCGCAGAGACCACGCCAGTTGGCCGTACCCGACATCGGCAGCAACGACCTCCCGGGCTCCGCGGTCGAGGAGGACCTCGGTGAAGCCTCCGGTCGACGCGCCGGCGTCGAGGCATCGCTTGTTGGCCACGTCGAGCTGGAAGGCATCAAGCGCGCCGATCAGCTTGTGCGCGCCGCGTGACACCCAGCTTCGTTCCCCGGCTGCGACCGTCAGCTGGGAGGTGACAGCGACAGCGGTGGCAGCCTTCGCGGCGGGCATCCCGTCGATCTGCACACGTCCGGCGTCGATGAGCTGCGCGGCCTGCTGGCGGGAACGCGCCAGGCCGCGCCTCACCAGTTCGACGTCAACGCGAGCGCGCCGGGCCACGATTTCTCAGCCCTTCTCCACCGACTCCAGGGCACGGACTAGGGCCTCATGTGCCTCCTCGAGGCGCGCGGCGACGGCATCGATGTCCACAGCGTCGACATCGGGTGACGACAGGTCCGGCAGGGGGGCCAGCAATTGAGCGACTTCACCGCGAATGTGATCAGGATCGGTAGTCATGGCGTACTAACGCTATCCGATGTGAGCGCTCCCGCTGTGACCGCGCGCTCCAACGCATCCCGCGCCGCGTCGTCACCCGCGGAGAGTGGCCTGCGCCGTGGCGTCTGCTCTTCGCTCCACACCGCGTCCGCGATTGCGCGCACGACGGCCAGCCCGTCGTCGTCCTGCGTCTGTCCGGTTGCGGTCACGGTGATTTCCGTCGGCCCGGCCGCTACCCGCCACCCCGGCTGCGGCGTGACCCGCAGCCGCTCGGGAGGATCGAGCAGGCCACGCATGTCGTGCGCCATGTAGGTGGCACGCTGCTGCGCCGACGCGAATATCGCGTCGTCTGCGGTGCTGACACCGGTGAACACCATCAAACTTGGGAGCGCGGCCGCCTGGGCGCCCGCTATGTCGGTGTCGAGTCGGTCCCCGACCACGAGTGGGGCGCGGAACTGACTGCGGCTCAGTGCATCTCGGAAGAGAGTGGGTTCTGGTTTCCCGGCCACCTTTGGTTCAGAGCCGGTGGCGACGCGCAAGGCTGCCACCATCGACCCGTTGCCGGGCAGCAGCCCGCGCTCTGACGGCAAGGTGACGTCGACGTTGGCCGCGACCCACATCGCACCGCCGCGGATAGCCAGCCCCGCCTCAGCGAGATCAGCCCAGCACGTGTGCGGTGAATGCCCTTGCACCACTGCTTCCGGTTCGTCGGACCATTGCCGCACGGGCCGCAGGCCGACCGCCGCGACCTCTGCAGCTAACGCATCGGTACCGACGATCAGCACCGCCGCGCCAGGCGCGAGTTGCGACGCGAGCAGGCGTGCGGCCGTCTGCGCACTGGTGACGACATCGGCGGGTTTGGCCGTGAACCCGAGTTCGCGCAGGTGATCGGCGACTTCGGCGGCGCTTCGTGACGCGTTGTTGGTGATGTACAGGACCTCGGCGTCGACGCCGGCGAGCGTTTCTACCGCACCGACCGTGGGTTCGGCGCCGCGAAACAGCGTGCCGTCAAGGTCGAGCAGCAGGCAATCATGCTGAGCGGCAAGGGTTGTCATGTCACGCAAGATCGGCGACTCGGTCTTCGGCGTCCGTCACGCCATCGACGTCGGCCGCGGCTGCCCGCAGAAACCATTGCACGGCCTCCTCGCTGCGGCCCATTGCGAGCAACGTGTCGGCGTAGGCGTAGGACAACCGTGCGGCCGTCGGTCCCGTGCGTTTGGGGTCGATCGGCGGACTCGACAACGTCGCAAGTGCTTGGTCGAGTTGCCCCAGATCGGCTCGTGCGCCAGCCAGCACGATGCGCAGCTCATCGGCGTCGTCGCCGGTGAGTTCTGCGGCCTCGGGACCACGGGCGAGCTCGATCGCACGCTCGGACCGTCCGACGCCGCGCTCGCAGTCGGCGATCAGGGGCAGCAGAACCGACTTGCTGCCCATCCGCCGCGCCGCGCGCAGTTCGGCCAGCGCCTGAGCCCAATCACCGCAGTGGTAAGCGGCGATGCCGACTGCCTCGCGCACTGCGGCGATCCGGCCTGATCGGGCACGCGCGGCCCGGGCATGCGCCAGGGCGGCCTCCGGGTCTTCGTCGAGAAGTTCGCCTGCCGCGACGAGGTGCTTGGCGACCATGTCGGCGTTGACGCGGTCCAATGTGGTGAGTTCTCGGCGGATTTCGGGCGACAGCTGTTTCGCGTCGATCTCCGCCGGCAGTGCCGGTTCGTCGCGCCTCTTGTCGTTGGCGGCCGGTTCCGGAGCGCCCTGCGGCTGGCGGGGTCGCGCTCGACCCGGCCCGGACCATGAATTCGGCGCTCGGTGACCTGTCTTGCTTGGCGGCTTGGCTCGCCCTCTGTCGTCGACCACTGGCGCCTTTCTCTTTGTCCAAACCGAGGATAGCCGACGACCGGTTCTCGGATACTTTGGTATCGAATTGATAATGAGCGCGTAATTTGCGCGGTTAAATGGAAAATGCCCCCGACTTTTGGTCGGGGGCATTTTCTAATGTGTGTTCGGCGGTGTCCTACTTTTCCACCCGGGTTGGGTAGTATCATCGGCGCTGGCAGGCTTAGCTTCCGGGTTCGGGATGGGTCCGGGCGTTTCCCTGTCGCTGTGTTCGCCGTAACTTTATTTTGTTTTCATTGTTGGAAATTGGTGTTTTGGTGGTGGGGTGTGGGCACGGTTGTGCCGTTGTGTTTGTGTTGGTGTGGTTGCGGTGTGGGTAAGTTTTCGGCCGGTTAGTGCCAGTTCCCTGTGCCCATTGCTGGGTGTGTAGGTCTGGTCTATTGATCCCGTGGTCTGCGGGGGGCCTTATCCCACTTGATGGGTGAGAAGCCTGGTCTTGGAGGGGGTTTCCCGCTTAGATGCTTTCAGCGGTTATCCTGTCCGAACGTAGCTATCCAGCCGTGCCCCTGGTGGGACAACTGGTAGACCAGAGGTTCGTCCGTCCCGGTCCTCTCGTACTAGGGACAGGTTTCCTCAAGCTTCTGACGCGCGCGGCGGATAGAGACCGAACTGTCTCACGACGTTCTA
>NZ_JAVHWM010000062.1:0-47355 GCF_032159765.1 Mycobacterium sp.
CGCAGCCATTCTCGCGGGCGCTAGTTGAATCGCGCTGACGGGTCGGCTGTTGCCTCGATCTTGAGCACGCGGCCGTCGTGGATGGTCAGGACCAGCACGGCGAAGAGTCGGCGCCGTGCATAGCCGAGCAGCACCGGCTGGCCGACAGGGGCCCCGACCAGCGTCACGCCGGGGCCGACATGGCGCAGCAGATTGGTGGCGACGTCGTGTGGTCCGTGGTTGATCTGCTGCGGCGGCGTGGGATCGCCCAGCAGCGTCGCGGCACCCCAGACCGACGGGTCAAGCACCGACGCCAGCGCCGCCAAATCACCTGTCGCACAGGCCGCGATGAACTTCTGCATCACTTCAACATGGTCGTCGTGGCTGACATCGGTAACCGATGGTCCGACCGCCCGGATCTTGGCGCGGGCGCGGCGTGCCAGTTGACGGCAGGTCCCCGCGGGCCGGCCGACTGTTTGCGCGATCTCGTCGAACGGGACCTTGAAGACATCGTGCAGCACCAGCGCAACCCGCTCACCGGGGCTCAGCCGCTGCAGCACGTGCATCAGCGCGCCGCTGACCTGGTCATCGAGCGTGACCCGATCGGCAGGATCGACGGCTGCAGCCGACCTCTCTTCGAGAATTGTTGCTTCAGTGGGTGATTCGTATCTGTGCCGGGCCGAACGCACCAGATCGAGTGACAGCCTGCCGACCACCACTGTCAGCCACGCCCGTACATCGTCGATCACCTCGTCCGCCCGGGCAAGCCGCAGAAACGATTCCTGGGCGACGTCTTCGGCGTCCCCGATGTCGCCCAGCATCTGATAGGCGAGGTTGACCAAGTACGGACGATGGCGCTGCCAGTCGCCGGCCAGACTGATGTCGCTCATCTCCATACGACGAAACTCACCGGGAAAACGTTACGACAACCTGTGAGTTGTGGCGATGCCGCCTGTGAGAGCACGAAAGACGGTCTACATTGCGGACAGAAATGGCCGACGGGGCCATGACCACTGGAGGTCACATCGTGAAGGCCATCCATCAACAACCGAAACGCCTGGTTGCCGGCACTGCGCTCGTGTCAGCCGCTCTCGTCCTAGCGGCGTGTGGAGGCAACAACGGCGGTGGCAATCAGACGTCTTCCACCTCGAGTTCTGCGTCGAGCTCGGCTTCGTCCAGTGCGGCCCCGTCGTCCACGGCTGCACCCGCGAACGCCAGTGACCAGCACGCCCTAAAGATCTTCGATGATGTCGTGAAGGGTGATTTCACTGCGGCGACAGCCGATTTCGAT
The DNA here is from genome assembly GCF_032159765.1 of Mycobacterium sp. GTDB lineage: Bacteria > Actinomycetota > Actinomycetes > Mycobacteriales > Mycobacteriaceae > Mycobacterium. The sequence goes on from NZ_JAVHWM010000062.1 coordinate 1,271, forward strand.
GCCACGATGAAACAGGCTGTGCCCGCTGACAAGCTGACGAGTGCCTGGGGCAAGTACCAGGACGAGTTCGGCAAGTACCAGTCGCACGGGACTCCGGCGGATTCTCAGCTCGGCGACCTCACTGTGGTCAACGTCCCCCTGCAGATGGAGAAAATGCCGGGACTGTACCGAGTGTCGTTCCATCCGGACGGTACCGTCGCGGGCCTGTGGTTCCTGACGCCCGACGCTCCGATGCCAACTTCATAGCCGGGGCCTGGGCCCTCCCGTCGCTTCGCTCGCCCCTGCGTAACTTTCCGCTTCTGCGCTCCGTCCTTGTGTGTAGCCGGATGATCCGGCCGATGCGAGGAACGGAGGTGAGTCATGGCAGAGATAATCGTCGTGACCGGAGCGACCGGCAATGTGGGCCGGCCTCTGGTCGCCGGGCTGCTGGCCGCCGGCGCACAGGTGCGCGCGGTGAGTCGCCACCCGGAGAACGCACAGCTGCCGGTGGAAGCGAAGGTCTTCGAACGCGCCGCGGACGCGATCCCTGGTGCGTCGGGGATGTTTTTGAACTCGCGAGCCCTGGGCGACGAGATGGCGGCGGTGGTGACCTCAGCACAGCGGCAAGGCGTCAGGCGACTAGTGGCCCTATCCGCGATCAACGCTGACGACGACGTCTCCCGCCAGCCTTCGCGCTTCCGTGGCGATCGCAACAAAGAGGCCGAGCAGCTCGCTGTCGAATCCGGGCTCGAGTGGGTGAGTCTGCGGCCGTCGGTCTTCGTCACCAATTTCGCTGGGATGTGGGCCGGGCAGATCGCGACGGGTGACACGGTGTACGGGCCGTACGCGACAGCGTCAAGCGCGCCGATCGTCGAGAGTGACATCGCGGCAGTCGCGGTGAAGGCGCTGCTGTCGGATACCCTTCTAGCACAACGCATTCCGCTGACTGGGCCGCAGTCATTAACCAATGCCGAGATGGTAGACACCATCGGATCCGTCATCGGGCGGCCATTGCGTTACCACGAGATTTCACCGGACCAGGTGCGGGAGCGGTTCATCGGCTTGGGTTTTCCGGCCGAGTTCGGCGACGCGTATGTCGCTTTGCTTGGCGCCGCGGTCGACTCACCGGCCATGGTGACCGACGCCGTCGAGCAGATTCTCGGCAGGCCGGCCACATCGTTCGAGCAATGGCTCACCGAACACCGCAGCGTGTTCGCGAATTAGCAAGGAAGGCTGAACAATGTCCGCACAACGAGCGTCCGCCCCGCGACCGCCGCGGTATCTGAAGCCGATGAACAAGCTCATGATGGCGATCCAGAAGCTGGGCATCCCGACCGGGCCGGCCATGGTGCTGACGGTGCCAGGCCGCCGTACGGGCCAGCCGCGAAGCACGCCGATGACGCCTTTCACCTACGACGGCAAGTTGTACACCGTGGCGGGGTACCCGGGCTCGGACTGGCCGCGCAACGCGCGGGCGGCAGGTGAGGGGACTCTGAGCCGTGGCAGGAAGTCGCGGCGGGTCAGGATCGTCGAACTCGCACCCGAGGAGGCGCGTCCCGTGCTGCGCGAGTTCCCCCGCCAGGTGCCCGTCGGTGTGAGCTTCGCCAAGCGCTCAGGCATGGTCACGGATGGGACGCCGGACGAATTCGAAGCCCTTGCAGGGCAACTGGCGGTGTTTCGCTTCGACCCGATCGGTTGACGCCTACTGCGACGGCGGCAGCTCGCGGCGGCTGCCGCGGCGCAATTCTCCCTGACGGTCGGAATCGCCCAGCTCGACCAATCGTTGCGCCTCGTCCAGTTCAGCAGAAGGTTGGCCGCCGGACCTGAACGATCTGAACTCGTGTGCCTCATCCCAGGACTCGGCTGTGCCGGGATCGTGCCGGTGAGCCGGCTCGAAACCTTCTTCGGTGCTGACCGTCACGTTGTGGGTTCGCTTGAGCGAGAAGGTGATCTCCTCGACCTCCTCGAACGCCTGACGCACGGTGCGTAGCGGGTGCGTGGTCGTGTCGATGGCGCGGGCGACGATCGGCGGCACGAACGGGCGAATCCACCGAGCCGCGGTTTTTGTGACAGCCGGGATGAGGGACGAATTCTGCTGAGCCCCATCGTCATCGGCCTCGACGCGCGCCGGCAGATTCTTCTTTTCGGTCGCCGCAATGCTCGCGGCTTCCGCTTCGGCAGCGATCGGCAGGTACACGTCTGCTTCCAACGCGGGCTGGTTCGCGCGCTGTGAGGTCGCGTGGACGGGTTTGTCGATTGCTTCCTGAACTCGCCTGCGGTGCAGTTCGCGGTCGATCTCGTTCTGCGCATCGATCGCAAGCTGGGCGCTGGCGAGTTGCTGTTCGGCCCACATGTTTTCGATCTCGGCACGCACCTCCGCACGTTTGACCGAGATCGCGGTGTCGGCATCAACGTCGGCGCGCTCGCGGGTAGCGTCGGCCGCCTCGCTGTGCTCAGTCGTAGTCTCGCCGCTGAACAGCTTGAGCAGCAACGGAAGCAGGCTCAGCACGGCGAAGAATGCGATGGTCAGCGCCCAGAGCACCATCGCGCCCGCATCGCTCAGGGTATGGCCATGCATGGCCACCCATCGGGCGCCCAGGCCGCGATCGGCCGTCGAGACCGCGTTCTGCCGGGCTTGCGCCAAACTGCTCTCGGCGGCTGCGATGTCGGAATCGAGTTCCGGGCCCTCACGGTCCCGTGTTGCGACTGCGTCGTCCAGCTCACGCTGGGTGTCGGCGAGAAGCTCGTTCGCCGTTCGGGTTTCCGGTCCCGTACCGGGGAGTCCAGTGATGCGGGTTTGGGGGCAGCCCGGTGTTGGGTTGTATTCGCACCGCGCGACCACCAGCGCCTGGTCACGATGGATCCGCGCCTCGTCGACGGCGTTGTCCAGGGCCGTGCGTGCACCGCGGACGCGGTCGACATTTGCCGAGGCCTGCGCAACGGCGGGGGTGAAGTCAGCAGCCTGATCGGCCTGCTGGGTGATCCTCTGATCGATCGAGCCAGAAAACAACACAACCGCGGCGATCTCGCCGACCACGACCCCGAGGACGACGGCGACGGTGCCGCGGCCCAAGACGCCGGCCAGGCTGCGCTTGGGCCGATACGCAACCGCGAAGTTCACCGCGCCGACAATCACCGCGAACAGCAAAGTCAACGGCAGTATCGCGAGCACGTGCCAGTGGGTTGACTCGGCAACCGCAATGGTCGCCACAAGCCAGGCCAGCGCGGCGCTGACCAGCACAACCATGTCGCCGGAGTCGACAAATCTGCGTACGTTCATTGGAACCGAGAACACCTCCCGGTTTCCAGCGTGGCAGGGTATTCGCCGACACACCGAATCCAACCGGCATCGTGTGGCACGGCTCACAATCCGCATCTCTCTGACCACGCGAAACCGTGCCTACGTGCGCCGTGTAGGTATCGAACCCACCTCTCAAGATTAAAAGTCAAGAGCTAATCCATCTCAGCTAACGGCGCAGGTGCTTCGGTGTGACTTGCGCGAGAATGTATTTCGGCAGGCCTGTATCGCACTCTCGCTGTGGAAATGCAGTTTCGGGGCGTCTGGTACCTCCGGCGAGAGTCGAACTCACCATCCGGCCTTCGGAAAGCCAGGGCCAGCTCCGCTCGCGGAGGTCGGTGAGTTGCCCACCGAGGATTCGAACCTCGATTCGCGACGCTCAGAACGTCGTGTGCTGCCGGTTACACCAGTGGGCATTGAGCGTGATCCCGAAAGCGCACAGAATCAACCAGATTCGACGCAGCCGGGCGCCGGTGAAAGGCGGGGTCGAAATTTGGTACACGAAGCTCGCCACGAACACGCCAGCCGCACTGCATACTGACCTCGGCGATTCACCACTTGGGAGTGACCGTGCGGAAGATCTTCATCTCCTACGCCCGGCAGAACAAGCCCGACGTCGAACAGCTCGCTGCGCACCTTCATGTTCTCGGTTATCAGGCATGGGTCGACTCCCTGCTTCGCGGGGGTCAGGACTGGTGGGACCAGATTCTGCGGCGGATATCCGAGTGCGACGTGTTCATCTCCATAGTCTCGCAACCAACACTGAATTCGGCGGCTTGCAAACGTGAATTCGATTGGGCTGAGGCGCTGGGCAAACCGGTCCTTCCCGTTGCGATCGAGGCCATGCCGAAGATCCTTCCGCGGCGGTTGTCGAGTCGCCAGATCGTCGACTATTCCGAGCCGGCATCGCGAGACAAGGCGGCGTTGATTTTGGCTGGCAGTCTGGCCAGCCTTCCTGCGGCACCGCGGCTGCCCAGCCCGCTTCCGCAACCACCCTCGGCCCCGTTGTCCTATTTGTGGGACCTCATCGACCTCGTTTCGCGGCCGACTGTCCTCACTCAGCGAGAACAGCTCAATGTGATCGGGCGGCTCCGGCAGGCCTTGCGGTCCCGCGATTTCGCCGAGGCAGAGGGTGCACGGGAAATCTTGCAGCGGTTCGTTCAGCGCGATGACCTCACCCCTGACGTCTATCGACAGAGCGTCGAGCTGAACGGTCTGAATGATCCCGCCCGGCGCACAACTCACATCCCGAGGCCTCCCCAACCGATCCGCCCGCGGCCGAGTGGACCGCCGGGCAACACCGCGCCGCGAAGCTCGTACGTGAGCGACCATCCGCCGCGATTGGCCGATACCGCACCGAACGCACAGTCATCGTCATCTCCAAACGGTGGCGGTGCAGGTAGCGCGGGCCATCCGCTATTCACGCGCCGGGCGGCCATCATCGGAATCGGAGTTGCCGCGGTTGCATTCACTGTCGCGCTGGTCCTCACTCTCTGGCCGAATGACACCTCATCGCGCAGCGTCGTCCGAGAGACCACCACCACGCCGGTATCGACTTCCTTGTCGCCGACACCGGTGGCGCCGGTACCTCCGAAGACGAATCCGACGAAACGTCAGCCCGGAGGAGGCACCACGACGACCACGACGACCACGACGAAATCGTCCGGCGGGACTTCTGATAGTTCAGTTCCGACACCGCCCTCGACTGTCCCCAGGCCGCCGCCCCAATCACCGTTACCGGGGGCCCAACAGCGTTGAGCTGGAGAGCGAGGATTCGAACCCCGATCTTCTGTGCCAAAAACAGACGGGCTTCCATTACCCCAATCTCCATCGAACAATTCGCGAAAGTCTGGTACCCCCACCAGGAATCGAACCCGGATCTTCGGTTCCGTAAACCGACGTCATGTCCGTTGGACCATGGAGGTTTGGTACGAGCGCGCACAGAGGACCAAGGACCCGGTCACCTCTGTTCGATCGCCCGTCTTTGACCCGCCGGGCGCGGGACCGTGGCTCTACTGGGAATCGAACCCAGATCTCTGCCTTATCAGAGCAGTGCCCTGGCCATTGGACGATAGAGCGTCGCGCCTCCGGCGGGAATCGAACCCGCGTCACCCGCCTCGACAGGACGGCGCCTAACCATTCGGCCTCGAAGGCATTGTTGACTACTTCAGAGCTGCTGGTGGGGGTCGAACCCACTGCCTCGCACATACCAAGCGCGTGCTCTTCCAGACGAGCTACAACAGCGTCGGCCATACAGAGGCAGGGCAGTCTTCTCTTCGCGCAAGCGCTCATCGCCGATGAAAGTGCAGAGCCAAAGGCGAGGTTCGAACTCACTGCCTCCCGCTTACGAGGCGGGCGCTCAACCGCATGAGCTTCTCTGGCGTACTCCTGGCCGGATTCGAACCAGCACTTGACCGGGTTTGAGCCGGACGCCTCTCCCGGATTGGGCTACAGGAGCAAAGCTGACCACCCAGGATTCGAACCTGGACCAAACTCCTTAACAGGGAGCCGCACTACCAATTGTGCTAGTGGCCAAGGGTATTGAGTCTTGCAGACCGAGCGGGATTCGAACCCGCGCCATCCAGGTTGGCGGAGCTCGTTCTGCTCCACTCGTGCGCGCCTGGCGGGCTAACCACTACCCAATCGGTCCATGCGTACGCCCGGAAGGAATTGAACCTTCGTCCCCGGGGTAAGGGCCCGGTGCTATTCCCAGCTTCAGCTACGAGCGTGTGGTACCCCGTAGAGGAGTCGAACCTCTGCGCGCCCGATGTGAACGGGCAGCTCTTCCGTTGAGCTAACAGGGCTTAACGTGCCTACGCTTGGAGTCGAACCAAGTCCCCCGGAGCTTCAAACCGGAGCTCATCCACATGAGCTACGAAGGCGTGTGTAAGTGGACCAGGTCGGATTCGAACCGACATCCTTCTCCTTGCAAGGGAGTTGCTCTACCGAGTTGGAGCTACAAGCCCGAGCGGACGTGCGGAGCACAGACCGAGCGAAGCGGAAGACCGAGCAGTCGAAGCCCATGCCCGTGAGCACTCACCCGCTAGCAACGGGGACCGGCGCGCCTGTCCGGTTGATCTTCCTGGAGCACCCGGCGGGAATCGAACCCACGCTCTTCACGTTGGCGACGTGACGCCGTACCACTTGGCCACGAGTGCTTGGAGTGGATGGCGGGATTTGAACCCGCTCCATCTGGTTGGAGGCCAGACATGCTCGCCGTTGACACCACACCCACTTGAGCGCTTTCGTTTCCCGTCGCTTCGCTCGCCCGCGGAAGGCGGAGGGCACGCTCCCCGAGCGCCATCACGCGCTACCCGGCTTTCGACACCGGTCGCCTCACTACGAGACTGCTGCACCTTCCCTGGTTGGTCCCTTCGCACGGTTACGATCCGTGGTCCCCGGGGTCACATCCCGGCGCTCTGCCATTGAGCTACGAAAGGTACGCAGAGTGCCGAACTGGAATCGAACCAGCTATACGCAGTTTTGCAGGCTGCTACCTTGGCCACTCGGTCACCGGCACGTGTGTACTCGCGTACGTACTCCAGGAGAGATTCGAACTCCCACCGCACAGGGTCTAAGCCTGTCGCCTCTACCAGGATTGGGCTACTGGAGCATGGTGGCGCGAGTCGGATTCGAACCGACGGTCTTCAGGTTATGGGCCTGACGGGATTCCGAGCTTCCCCATCGCGCTACGCATTGAGTTGTCAGTGTTCAGGGTCATCACGGGCGAGACCGTGACGCCAGTGCGCCCAGATGGATTCGAACCACCAAAGCCCCACGGGACTAGCGGGTTACAGCCGCATTTGATCAGCCAATTCGTGGACGCATGTTCATGTTCAGTTGTGACGTCGCGCCGCCAGGACTCGAACCTGGGTTCTTCTGCACCCAAAACAGACGGGATGGCCAATCTTCCCTACAACGCGGCACGCCCTGTAGGACTCGAACCCACATCAAGCGGGTTTGGAAGCCGCTGTGTTCCCGTTACACCAAGGACGCATCTAGAAGGTACGAACAGCACGCCGCGCCGTGCAACCGATTTTTCGGCGGACGGGCGCCAACCGTTACATCAGGGCCCCATACACGCCACGTACAGTGCAGCGCATGCAGATCCGCGAGCATGCCCGCGACAACGGTGACAAGCCGGCCGTCATCCTGCACTCGTCCGGCATCGTCGTCGTCACATTCGCCGAACTAGAGGCGCGCGCCAACCAGCTGGCGCACCTGTTCCGCAAGCGTGGGCTGCGCGAGGGCGACACCGTCGCGGCGATCATGGAAAACAACGAGCACGTCCATGCGGTGATGTGGGCGGCTCGGCGATGCGGTCTGTACTACACGCTGATCAACACACACCTCACCCCGGCGGAGGTGGCCTACATCGTCGAGAACTCCGGGGCGAAGGCGATTATCGGCTCTGCGGCGATGCTCAGCGTCTGCGCGCAATTGCCTGCCGACGTTTTGCCAGACCTCCTGCTCATCGCGGACGGCGACCTTGACGGCTGGCAGCAATACCCGGAGTGTGTGGCCGAGCAGCCGCACACGCCGATCGACGACGAGCTCGAGGGCGATCTGCTGCAATACTCATCGGGAACTACCGGTCGCCCCAAGGGGATTCGCCGTCCGCTGTCTCACCTCACCCCTGCGGAAGCACCCAACTTCCTGGCGGCGCTGCTGGGCATCATTGGTGTCAACGAGGACTCCGTCTATCTCAGTCCCGCGCCCCTGTATCACACCGCGCCGTGCCTGTGGTCGATGTCCGCGCTGGCGATGGGCGCGACAGTGGTCGTGCTGCAGAAGTTCGATCCGGAACAGACACTCGCCTGCATCGAGCGTCACCACGTCACCCACGGTCAGTTCGTGCCGGTGATGTTCGTTCGTATGCTGAAACTGACTGATGCCGTGCGCAATTCGTACGATGTGACCAGCTTGCAGCGGGCGATCCATGCCGCCGCGCCGTGTCCGGTTCAGATCAAGCAACAGATGATCGACTGGTGGGGGCCGATCGTCGACGAGTATTACTCCTCCTCAGAGGGCGCTGGCATCACGTTCATCTCCGCCGAGGACTGGATGACGCATCCCGGGTCAGTGGGCAAGTCGCTGTTGGGGATTGCGCACGTTCTCGACGACGACGGTGACGACATGCCAGCCGGACAGGCGGGCCAAGTGTATTTCGATATCGGCGGCGCGCGCTTCGAGTACCACAAGGACCCGGAAAAGACGGCGGCATCCCGCGACCGGCACGGCTGGGTGACCGTCGGCGACGTCGGCTATCTGGATGACGACGGCTACCTGTTCCTCACCGACCGCCGGCACCACATGATCATCTCCGGCGGTGTGAACATCTATCCGCAGGAAGCCGAGAACCTGTTGGTGACGCATCCGAAGGTGCTCGACGCCGCGGTGTTCGGCATCCCCGACGAGGAGATGGGGCAGTCTGTGAAGGGGGTGGTGCAGACCGTCGAATCAGCCGACGCCACGGCAACGTTCGCCGACGAGCTACTGGCCTGGCTGCGCGACCGGTTGGCGCACTACAAGTGTCCGCGGTCCATTTCGTTCGAGCCGCAGTTGCCCAGGACCGACACCGGCAAGCTGTACAAGCAGGAGTTGATCGCGAAATACTCGCGATAGGAGGAACGGTGCCGTACTTCGACGAGCTGCACGTGGGCCAGGTCTTCGACACGGCGCCGTCGATGACGCTGACGGCGGGGGTGGCCGCCGCGCACCAGGCGATTCTCGGGGACCGGCTGCGATTGCCGTTGGACGCGCACTTGTCATACGCGGTGACGGGTGCGACGAGCGCGCTGGCACACCCGGGGCTGGTCTGTGACGTCGCGATCGGCCAGTCGACGCTGGCCACCTTTCACGTCAAGGCGAATCTGTTCTATCGCGGTCTGGTGTTCCACCGCTATCCCGTCATCGGCGACAGCCTATTCACGCGCACGGAAGTCGTTGGTCTACGGGAGAATTCGTCCAAGCCGGGGCGCGCTCCCACGGGACTGGCGGCGCTGCGGATGACGACCATCGACCAGGTCGGGCAGTTGGTGCTCGACTTCTACCGCTGCGCCATGCTGCCTCTGAGCCGTGACGCCGACCCGGACCGCGAGCCCTCCGTCGACGACCTCTCGGCCATCGGTGCGGTGACCACGACGACCACCACACCGACCGACGAGTGGGATGCCGGCGAGTACCGGCGGCGCGTCCCCGGACCGCATTTCGACCCTGGGCTTGCGGGCCAGGTGCTCCACAGCAGCGCCGACGTGGTGTCGAGCGCGCCCGAGCTGGCCCGACTCACGTTGAACATCGCTGCCACTCACCATGATTCGCGTGTTGGCGGAAGTCGCCTCGTGTACGGCGGACACACCATCGGATTGGCTCTTGCCCAAGCGAGCCGGTTGTTGCCCACCCTGGTGACCGTGCTGGGCTGGGAGTCCTGCGACCACGCCGGTCCGGTCCACGAGGGTGACACGCTGGTCAGCGAGCTTCACGTCGAGGCGGCAGACCCGCTGCCGTTGGGCGGCGGCGTGCTACGGCTGAGGTCGGTGGTCAGCGACGTCACCGGGCGGCCGGTCCTGGACTGGCGGTTCTCGGCGCTACAGTTCTGACCGGTCAAAGCCCCAGCGCCCCACGCAGCGCGTCGCACTGGCTCGCGAAGTACGCCCGCGATACCGATGCCTTGGGGGCGACGCGGTCGAAAACGTGAAACGCCCCCGGCACGACTTCGAGGTGGCAGGGCACAGCCGACTGGGTCAGTCGTTCTGCGTACGCCACGCATTCGCGGTGGAAGAAGTCTTCGGTGCCGACGCCGATCCATGCCGGCGGCAGTCCCGCAAGGTCGGTGCGCCGGGCCGGAACCGCGACGTCCGGGTCGGCGCCGTCGAGGTACAGCTGCCACGCCAAGCGATTGCTGCCCTCGTTCCACAACCGGTAGTTGTGCACACTCGCGGGATTCGCGACTGCGCGGTCGTCGAGCATCGGGTAGTTCAAAAGCTGAAGTACAACGGGGATTTCGCCGCGGTCGCGAACCATGAAGGCCAGTGCTGCCGCCAAGCCGCCGCCTCCGCTCTCCCCGCCTATCGCCACCCGCCCCGGGTCGACCGCCGGCAGCGACATCAGCCACTTCAGCGCTGCGTAGCAGTCCCCGAGGCCTTCGGGGTATGGATGCTCGGGCGCGAGCCCGTACTGCGGTGCCGCGATAGTGATCCCGAGCTCGCGAGACAGCCGCAGGCAGAAATCGTCGCTTTGCTCCGGTCTGCCGACGACATACCCCCCGCCGTGAATCCACAGCAGCGCTCCGGGTGTGGCATGGGAAACGGGCGGCCGGCACAGCCTCATACGCCGACCGGACGTCAGGATCAGCGACTCGACGCCCCGGCGCGCCGGCACCAGCCGATCCAAGACCCGCGTCACCGGTATCGACCGACGTGTCAGCGATCTGCGGGGCATGAACCGCGCGAGCCTCCGCAACTCTGGGTGGAAGGCGTTGGTCTCGGCCATGGATCGTCGTCTTTCGTCGATTGATCTCACGCCAGGATATCGTGCGCTGCGAAAGCTGTTGCAGGACCGTGGGATTGCGGGGTAGAGGTGTTGGCCGAACACGGCTGTACGAAATCTCTTGATAGATAGGCTAATTCACGCCGCCCCTGTTAGAATTGTCCGTGTCTGCCATTCGTCGTCCGGTGCCCTTCGGCATCGCTGTGACAGCGGCAAATTGCATCGGCACCGACGACTCGTCAGCGTCGGAATCTCCGGCGTTTCCGCTGGTCGTGGACTCAAGGGCGGCAGTGTGGGAACAAAATCGATTGAAATCAACCGTGCGGGGGTACAGTGCGAAAATGGCTTCCCCCCAGCCCGGGCGGCACACGCCCAGCCTGAAGTCCCGGGCGTTGTGGTTTGTCCGTGCGCGCCCTGTGGACTACATGCTGGCATTGAGCGAGTTCTACGCGTCTCTGCCGCTGATCGGCAAACATCTCGAGGCGCTCGGTGCGATCACCGCGATGGGAGCGTGGGGCTACAAGCACGCCCCCGACTTCGCGTCCACGGTGGCCCGCAACCGGGCGCAGGGCGCGGCCGAGCAGCACCGACTGGATCGTGCGATGACCAACGAGGTCGCCGCAGCCGCTCTGCGCGACTTCGTGGCGCCGGAGCGCCTGGACGTCATGTGGCCTCAGCCCGACCGCAGGGCGCCGCTGTGGCGCGGACTGGAACAGCGCCGCCGGTACCTGCACCGCAGCAGCGTGCGCTACGGCGACGCGCCGAGTCAGTTGCTCGACGTGTGGCGTCGCCCAGACCTCACCGGGCCCGCGCCGGTGTTGGTATTCGTGCCGGGCGGGGCATGGGTGGTCGGCAGCCGGATGCTCCAGGGTTACGCGCTGATGAGTCATCTTGCCGAGATGGGGTGGGTGTGCCTGTCGGTGCAGTACCGAGTGTCACCCCACCACCGTTGGCCGCGGCACGTGGCAGACGTGAAAGCAGCCGTCGCGTGGGCGCGCGCGAACGTCGACCGGTTCGGCGGTGACCGCGACTTCGTGGCCATCGCGGGCTGCTCCGCTGGAGGGCACCTCGCCGCGTTGACGGGGTTGACGCCCGAAGAGCCGGATTTCCACATCGACCTGCCTGACGACGCAGACACCTCCGTCGACGCGGTGGTCGGCATCTACGGACGCTACGACTGGGAGGACAAATCCACTCTCGAACGCGACCGATTCGTCGACTTCCTCGAGCGGGTCGTCGTCAAGAGACGAATCGCCAGGCATCCGGAGGTGTTTCGCAAGGCATCGCCGATCGCGCAGGTTCGGCCCGACGCTCCGCCGTTCCTTGTGGTCCACGGCGGCGCCGACAACGTGATCCCCGTCGAGCAGGCGCGGGTGTTCGTCGAGCGACTGCGCTCCACGTCACGATCCACGGTCGGCTATCTCGAGTTGCCGGGCGCCGGCCACGGATTCGACATGACCGACGGCGCGCGCACCAAGTCGACCGCGACCGTGATCGGTATGTTCCTTGACGAGGTTCACCGAAGCCATTCAATGAGCCGGGCAAAAGAGGTTATATAGGCGTGTAGCCCGTCGGAGTCGTCCGAAGGGGGAAACGTGAAGCGACTCAACGGCTGGGATGCTGTGCTGCTGTACAGCGAGACGCCCAACATCCACACGCACACATTAAAGATCGCCGTGATCGACGCCACCGATTTCGACGGCGATTTCACGTTCGAGCTGTTCCGGCGGACCCTGCGCAGGCGCCTGCACCTGCTCGAGCCCCTGCGCTACAAGCTGGTTCACATCCCCATGCAACTGCACCACCCGATGTGGCACGAAAAGGCGGACATCGACCTGAACTACCATCTGCGTCGCGTTCGGGTTGCGCCGCCGGGTGGGCGCCGCGAACTCGACGAGGTGATCGGCGAGATCGCCTCCACTCCGCTTGACCGCAGCAGGCCGCTGTGGGAGATGTACTTCGCCGAGGGCATGTCCGACAACCGATTCGCCGTGATCGGCAAGGTGCACCACGCGCTGGCAGACGGCGTCGCGTCAGCCAACATGATGGCCAAAGCGATGGACTTGAAGGGCACCATCCAAGACGAGCGGGATCTGTACGCGACGAACGCGCCACCGTCGACCGGGAACCTGCTGGCAGCCGCGTGGCGCGATCATCTTTCGCAGACGCGACAGTTGCCTCAGCTGGTCAAGGACACCGTCGCCGGCGTCAGCCGGGTGCGGGCCCGGGGCAAAGAACGTGGGCCGCACTCCGAGATGGCGAAGGCATTCTCTCCGCCGCCCACGTTCATGAATCACGTCGTCACATCCGGACGACGATTCGCGACCGCCACGCTGGCACTTTCGGACGTCAAGCAAACCAGCAAGCATCTCGGCATCACGATCAACGATGTGGTGTTGGCGACGGCTGCCGGAGCGCTGCGAGAATTGTTGCTGCGGTACGACGGGCACGCCGATGCGCCTCTGATCGCCTCGGTGCCGGCGAGCGTCAACACGTCACCGGAGCGGCTGACCGGCAACGAGTTCTCGGGGCTCAACGTGTCGCTGCCCGTGCAAGTCGACGACCCCCTCGAGCGAGTGCGACTGACCAAGCTGGGAGCGCAGCGGGCCAAAGAGGACTTCCACCTGCTCGGCCCCAGGGTGACGACGGAGTGGGCGGCGTACCTGCCGCCGGGTGTTGCGAAACCCGCGTTTCGGTGGCTGTCCAAGCGCGAGGCGCAGACGAAGGTGATGAACCTCCCGATCTCCAACGTCGCCGGCCCGCGTGAAAGGGGCCGCCTTGGCGGTGCGACGATCAGCGAAATCTATTCTGTTGGACCGCTGTTCGCGGGAAGCGGGATAAACATCACCGTGTGGAGTTACGTCGAGCAACTGAACATCTCGGTGCTTACCGACGACGTCACACTCGACGATCCGCACGAAGCCACGGACGCGATGGTGCGCGCGTTCATTGAATTGCGTTCAGCTGCAGGGCTTTCCGGCCAACTAACCGAGGTGTCTACCGCGATGGCGCCTGCGCGCGCGGCGGGCTAGCCCTTGGTTTTGGCGTACACCCAGGACAAGAACTTCGCAACCGCGTCCACTGTCTGATGCACACGCGGTGAGCCGTACATATCGAAACCGTGTTGCGTGTGCGGCAACTCGGCATACAGCACCGGCCGTTTAGCCACCTCACGGAACTCTTGCACGAAGTCGCGTGCTTCTTGCACCGGAATGAGCGAGTCATCGGTGCCGTGCACGACGAAGAACGGCGGCGCATCGGAATGGACGCGGGCGATCGACGACGCGTCGATGTAAATCTGCCTGTGCTCTTCGTAGCTCTTCTTGACAACCAGTTTCTCCAGGATCTCGACGAATTCGCGCCGTCCCTCGCCCTCCGTGGAGTACCAGTCATACCGGCCATACATCGGCACCGCCGCCACCACCGACGTGTCGGCGTCCTCGAAACCTGGTTGCCACACCGAATCATTGGGCGTCAGCGCGGCAAGCGAGGCCAGATGCCCACCCGCCGAACCGCCGGTGATCGCGACGAAATCAGGATCGCCACCGAACTCCGCTATGTGTTCCTTCACCCAGGCCAGCGCCCTTTTAGTGTCGACGATGTGATCAGGCCAGGTGTGCAGCGGGCTGACTCGATAGCCGACCGACACACACACCCAGCCGAGGTCGGCCATGTGACTCATCAACGGGTAGCCCTGGGGGCGGCGCATCCCGATCATCCACGCGCCACCCGGAATCTGCACCAGCACAGGCGCTTTGCCGTCACGCGGTAGGTCTCCCTTGCGCCACACGTCCGCCCGGTTCGCGCGGTACGGGCCGTAACGGATGACGTCCTGGCGGTCAACATAGCGTCGCCGGATCTGCGTGGTGCGCAACGGCCCCGCCGGCCTGCCCGTGCGCGACGGTGTCGACGGCAGCGTCGCCACCACGTCGGTGTAATCGTCGCCGAGGCCATCGCGAAGTGCGGCGGAGAGCACCGGTCCTGGTGTCGTGACATTGCGGCGGTAGATGATTCCGAGTACCGCCCACGAGGCCGCCGTCATTGCCAGCGCGAGCTTGCCGCGCCTGCCCGCAAAGTCTCCGCGCCGGCCACGCCTGATTGCGTCGAGCGCAGAGAGCGTGAGATAGACGTTGGGCACCTCATCAACGGTCCACCCGAACCAGAACGTGGGCAGCGTCGAGTAGCCCTTGCGGCCCAGTGGACGTAATGCATTGAGCGCGTTGATCAACTCGATGAAGCCGCGCAGCACCGGCCGCGGCCGACGCAACCGCCGTGCAAGAGTTTCACCCATCGGCGCCTACGTGACCCTTCAGCTCGTTGCGCAGGATCTTGCCGGTGACGCTGCGGGGGAGTTCGTCGAGCACGACGATCTCGCGGGGCACCTTGTAGTTGGCCAGGTTGTCGCGGACATGCTCCTTGAGGCTGTCCGGCGTTGCCTCCGAGTCCTTTTCGAGGACGACGAACGCTGCCAGCCGTTGCCCGTAGTCCTTGTCGTCCACACCCATCACCGACGCCTCCGCAACGTCGGGATGTGCCGCCAACGTCTTCTCCACTTCGATCGGGTACACGTTCTCGCCGCCCGACACGATCATCTCGTCGTCGCGTCCCACGACGAACAACCGGCCGTTGCCGTCCATGTACCCGACGTCACCAGAGGACATGAACCCGTTGTGGAAGTCCTTGGTCGCCCCGGAGGTGTAGCCCTCAAACAAGGTCCCGCTGCGGACGTAGATGCCGCCGGTCTCGCCCGTCGGCACCTCGTTGAAATCCTTGTCCAGGATCCGGATCTCGGTGCCAGGGGCTGGCTTTCCGGCGGTGTCGGGAGCCGCGCGCAGATCCTCGGGTGTGGCGCTGGCGATCAGGCCGGCCTCGGTGGCGTTGTAGTTGTTGACGATCACGTCGCCGAACTGGTCCATGAACGCGATGACGACGTCGGGCCGCATCCGCGACCCCGACGCCGCGGCGAACCGGAGCGAGCGGCCGCTGTACCGGCTGCGGACGTCGTCCGGCAGATCCATGATGCGGTCGAACATCACCGGCACTACGCACAATCCGGTCGCGCGATGGCGATCGATCAACTCGAGGGTGGCCTCGGGATCGAACTTGCGGCGGGTGATCACGGTGCACGCCATCGACGCGGCGAAGATCAGCTGCGAGAAACCCCACGCGTGGAACATCGGCGCGACGATCACCACGTTCTCCCCGACGCGCCAGGGTGTGCGGTCGAGGATGGACTTCAGCGCGCTGGCCTCACCGCTGGTCAGCTTGGCGCCCTTCGGCGTTCCCGTGGTACCGGACGTGAGCAGCACCGTCCTGCTCTTCTGGGTCGCCCGTTTCGGCTGCTCCCCGGCGTGCGAGTCGATCAGCTTCTGGACAGTGACGTCGTACTTCGAAGGGTTGTCAGTCCACGCCACAATCCTCGTCGCATCGGATTTTTCGGCCAGCGCGCGCTCGACGGTGTCGGTGAACTCTTCGTCGTATATCACGGCGTCGGCGCCTTCGCGGGCCACCACCTCCGCCAGTGCCGGACCGGCGAACGAGGTGTTCAGCAGCAGGATGTCGCTGCCGATGCGGTTCGCCGCGATAAGGGCGTCGACGAAACCACGGTGGTTGCGGCACATGATGCCGATGACTTTGGGCTGCCCGTTCGGCAGACCCTGCAGCCCGGCGCCCAACGCGTCCGCGCGCTCGTCGAGCTCGCGCCACGTCAGGGTGCCGAGCTCGTCGATCAAGCCGGGCTGGTCAGGGCAGCGCTGCGCTGCCGAGGCGAAACCCGATGTGGCTGCCATGTTTTCGCGCCGCATGACATTCGCGATCCGCAGGTATTTGTCGGGTCGCATTGGCGCGATCAACCCGGCGCGCACCATCGTGTTGACGAGGCCGATGGTGCCGGTCACACGGTCGAGGGCAGACACCGATCAGCCCAGAATCGGGAGCCGGCGTTCGCGGCCCAACCGGTCGAGCGCTCGCTGCATCACCTCGCGCACGTGGGCGTCGACGGCGTCGACGTCGGGATCCTCGCCGAACTCGGCCACGATGTCGATGGGCTCGAGCACCTGGGTGACGATCTTGGTGGGCAGCGGCACGTTGGGAGGCAGGATTCCGGCCACACTGAACCCGAACGGAAATCCGAACGACACGGGGAGGATCTTCGCGCGGACCGCGCGCGCGATCGGACCGAGCCGCTTCGCCAGCGCAGTCCCGCGCGTCAAGTAAAGCTGGTTCTCCTGGCCGCCGATCGACACCGCAGGCACGATCGGCACGCCGGCCTCGATCGCCGTCCGCACATAACCTTTGCGCCCGTCGAAGTCGATCACGTTCTCCCACAACGTGGGTCGCATCGCGTCGTAGTCGCCGCCCGGGAACACCACGACGAGGTGCCCCGACCGCAGCGCCTCGGCGGCGTTCTCCCGGCTCGCTTTGATGAAGCCGGTGCGGCGCAACACGTTTCCGATCGGCCCGATGAAGAGCATGTCATGCGACAGCGTGTGGATCGGCCGGTCGTAGCCGAACTTCTCGTAGAACTCGACGGCAAGGATCGGGACGTCAGCCGCGAACTGGCCGCCGGAGTGGTTGGAGACGAGCAACGCGCCGCCGGCGGGCGGGATGTTCTCCAGCCCGCGGACCTCCGTCCGGAAATACCGCCGCAGCAGCGGACGCAGAAAGTTGATGACGCTCTCGGTGAACTCGGGATCCCATTTCTCGATCTCGACACGATCGACTTCGGCGTCGCTCATGGTTCTCCCCTGTCCCGTACCTGCTCCTGGGCGCTTACGGCCAGTTCGAATGGTACCGACAGCCCGTTTACGCCCGTCGGGTAGTTTCACTAACTCATGAGCCAACCGTCAGACGAAGCCCCCGCAGTACTCGTCGAGCAGCGCGACCGGATCCTGCTGATCACCATCAACCGGCCCAAGGCAAAGAACGCGGTCAACGCCGAGGTCAGTCGTGGTCTCGCCGACGCCATGGACCGGCTTGACGAAGAACCCGGCCTTTCGGTCGGCGTGCTGACGGGCGCCGAGGGCTCGTTCTCCGCCGGCATGGACTTGAAAGCATTCGCCCGCGGCGAGAACGTGGTGGTCGAAGGCCGCGGGATGGGATTCACCGAACGGCCGCCGGTCAAGCCGCTGATCGCGGCCGTTGAGGGCTACGCGCTGGCCGGCGGGACCGAGCTGGCCCTGGCGACGGATCTGATCGTCGCCGCGTCGAACTCCGCCTTCGGAATCCCGGAGGTCAAACGCGGCCTGGTGGCAGGCGGCGGCGGGTTGCTGCGTCTCCCGCAGCGGATTCCCTACGCGATCGCGATGGAGCTGGCGCTCACCGGCGACAACCTCTCCGCTGAGCGGGCACACGAGCTCGGACTCGTCAACGTCCTCACAGAGCCGGGCAAGGCGCTCGACGGCGCGATCGAACTTGCCGAGAAGATCACCGCCAACGGACCTCTTGCCGTCGCGGCCACCAAGCGGATCATCGTCGAGTCGCGGGCCTGGCAGCCCGAGGAGATGTGGCGCGAGCAGGTCAAGATCCTGATGCCGGTGTTCGGCTCCAACGACGCCAAAGAGGGCGCGATCGCGTTCGCCGAGAAGCGCCCGCCCAAGTGGACCGGCACCTGATCCGCCAACTGTTCATTCTGGCTTAACTAGCAAACCTGCGAATGTCGCCCGCCAACTATTGACGTGCGTGATAGTTGACGCATGGTCGACGTCGATTGTTGCGTGATAGGTGGGGGTTTTGCCGGCTTGTCCGCCGCGTTGCGGCTCAAGCAGGCCGGCCGTTCGGTGGCGTTGCTGGAGGCTCGCGACAGAGTTGGCGGGCGCACCTTCACGGAGATGCGCGACGACGGGTCGTGGATCGACCGCGGTGGCGCGTGGGTCGGCCCCGGACAGGATCGGATCTTGGCGCTGACCCGTGAGTTCGGCGTGCAGACCTACAAGCAGTACACCGGCGGTCAGGCGATGATGGTCGTCGACGGCAAGCAGTACCGCTACACGGGCACCATCCCGCTGACCATGAGCCCGTGGGCGGTGGCCAACATCGGCGCGGCGTTCCTCGAGATCACGCAGATGTGCAAGTCGATCCCGCTGGACGCGCCATGGACGGCCAAGAACGCCGAGAAGTGGGATCAGATCAGCCTGGCCAAGTGGCTGAACAGCAACACGCTGTCCAAGCCCGCGCATGATCTGCTGGAGACCGCCATCGCGGGGTGCTACACGTCAGCGGCGTCCGAGGTGTCGATGCTTTTCGTCCTGTTCCAGATGGCGTCGGGCGGTGGGCCCGGCTTCGTGCTCGGCGGCGAGGGCGCCTCGCAGGACTCTCGAATCGTGGGCGGGATGGGCGCGGTATACGGCCCGATGACCGCGGAGATCGGCGATGCCCTGCATCTGTCGCAACCCGTCAGGCGGATCGAGCAGGACGGCGACGGAGTGACGGTGCGCGCTGAGGATATGACGGTCCGCGCGCGCCGGGCCGTCGTCGCGGTGCCGCTGGCCATCGCCAGCCAGATCCTCTATGAGCCGATGCTGCCGATGGACCGGTCGTTCCTGCACCAACGAATGCCCAGCGGAGCGATCTACAAGATCAACATCGTCTACGACGAGCCGTTCTGGCGCGCAGACGGGTTGTCGGGACAGTCGGCGGCGCCGGGATCACCGGCGACGATCACGATCGACGCGTCGACGGACAAGGAGCGGCCGGGGGTTTTGTGCGTGATCGTCGAGGGGCCGATCGCGCGCGACCTCGGCAGGCTGGACAGTTCGTCGAGGCGTACCGCGGTGCTCGGCGAACTGATGAAGCGGTTCGGCGACAAGGCGGGATCTCCGGTCGACTACATCGAGCAGAACTGGAGCATCGAGCGCTATTCGGGCGGTGGCATGCTCAGTCATGCGGGAACCGGTGTGCTGACCGAGTTCGGCTACACCCTGCGCGAACCGTGCGGCCGCATCCACTGGGCCGGCACCGAGAGTTCGTCGGTGATGTGCGGCTGGGTCGACGGAGCGGTTCGTTCGGGTGAGCGCGCCGCCAATGAGGTGCTGGCCGCCGAGACGGTGTCAATGGCCTGAGGATGTCACGCCCATAGACTTTCGCTGATTTCCTTCGTCAAAGCGCTGGGTGGACGACAATCAGGTGTTCGGCCTCCACCGGGCGGTCTCGAATGTGTCCCGCAGAAAAGGATTTCGCGTGTCCCAGCAAAACATCGAACTTGTCAAAAACGGTTACGAGGCGTTCAACGCCGGCGACGCTGAAGCGGTGATGAACCTGTTCGACGACGACGTCGAGTGGATCCAACCCGGCAACAGCGCGGTGAGCGGGACCTATCGGGGCAAAGCCGAACTCGGCGAGTTCCTGATGCGCTTGGGTGAAAAGGGAATGACGGCGACAACACGCAGTTTCCTCGCCGACGGTGACACGGTCGTCGCCTTCACCGAGGTATCGATTGCCGGCGAGGTGGGCCAGGACGCCGACGTTTTCACGGTGCGTGACGGCAAGGTAGTCCACGCGCAGGTCTACGCCGACACGGCGATGCTCGAGCGGGTCTTCGGCGTCAAGGAGGTCGCGGCCGGATAGTCGTTCAGTCGAGCCGCAACGTCAGGCTGATGTGGTCGATCAGCTCGTCGATGTGGGCGGCGGCCGACCGGAAGCTGATATAGCCGTCGGGTCTCACGAGGCACACCGCGGGTGAGATACCGGTTTCGGTGAAACCGTATGCCGCGGCGAGGTTTCCGTCGGCATCGGCGAGAACGCGCCCCGAGCAATGGCCCGCACCCGGTGTGACGACGTAACCGCGGACTTGCGCTGCGGTGCGGCGTTGGACCGCATCGACGAGCTCGAGTGCCGCGGGCACGGCATCGGGCGAGGCGGCCCACACCAGCAAGGTGTGGCCGGGGTGACGGAAGAGTTCGTGGCAGCGCAACGAGACGCCGAGTGGATCCTGCCGCAGTCCTGCGGCGTCGGGCGCGCGCATCCCGGGCCGCGGTTCGGCGGTGTGCTCTCCGCCGACGATGGGACTGTCGGGATAGCCGAGCAGTAACTGGGCTTCGCGCAACAGGATTCGCGTGGTATCGGTCTCGCCGGCGCCGATGCCCTGGCGTGCGGCGCGCACCGTACGTCCGACGACTTCCTCGCCGACGGGGTGGCGCTCGTCATGGCGGCATCGCCGGGGCCGCCTTCCCCCGAACCGCGACTGCGAGCTTCCATCCCAGGTTGTACGCGTCCTGCAATCCGGTGTTCATCCCTTGCGCGCCGGTCGGCACATCGGCGAGCATGTATTCCTCAGGGAACGCGTCGCCTTCGAAACCAATCCCCAACGATTTGCGCACGATGCTGTGCACGCCGACCGCCTTGGCCCACGGCGCGATATCGCTGCGCTTGTCGACGATCATCACGTCGATGCCGCGCCGGCGTAGCTCGATCGCGGCCATCAGCCCTACGGGTCCCGCGCCGACGATCAAGACCTCGGTTTCCACTCAAGGCACTTTACGAGGCGCAGGTGACCTACCATCTTTCCGCGTGACTTGCTCTTCGCGCGAGCGCTCATCGCTGTGACCGACGAGCACCCGTCCGATGAACCCGACACCGCGGAGTGGTACGAGCGGCGCGGCGTGATCGTCGCCGCCGGTGTCGCAGGTGTGTTGGCAGTGATCGTGATCGTGTACGCGGTACTGCACACATCCGAGGGCTCGACGGGCCCGTCAGCACCCTTGTTCATCACGACCTCGACCACCACAACGTCGTCTCGACACCTCACCACCAGAACCCCCACGAGCGACAGCCCGACGGGCAGCTCGTCGGCCACCATGATCTCGCCCTCCGACGCCTCGACGGAGGTTCCGACGGAACCGGAGCCGGCTACGACCACCAGCGCGACATCGATGTCGGTGATGTATCCGACGTCGACGACGACGCGCGGTGGTACCTAGGCGCGGCCTCCCCCGATCGGGGGATAGGGCGTTAAGAAAGCATTAGAAGTCGGGGCGGCTTCGATGGTCCTGCCCGTGTGCAGCGGCATCTGCGCTACGCTCATCCAAGGTTGAGATGACAGCCCGTACCGAGCGTTTGAAACGCACTAGATAACAGGCTGCGAATTTGTCTATTGGTGTATTTGGCGTTTCCGGCCAGAATCGACGACAGGCTCAAAGGGTAGATCAATGAGGGCTGTGCATTCTCAGGCAACGGCTGAACCACTTCATCTCGGTACATCGGTCATCGAGTGTGGTCTCGCGTATTTGACGGTCCAGGTTTACAACTGGCTGACCGTGATGTCTATCGGCGGTGAAATCGACGCGACCAACGCCGACGAATTGAGGGGCCACGTGACCCAGCGTGTTCCCGAAGACGGCGCACTCATCGTCGACATGGTCGAGACCGAATTCATGGGCATCGACGGCTTGCGGACACTGTTCACGGTGAACCTCGAGTGCCTGCGCAATGACACGCGGTGGGCGCTGATCACGAGCCGGTCTGTGAGTCGTCTGCTCCGGATCGGCGACCGGGAACGCCTCGTTCCGGCGGTCCGGTCGGCCACCGAGGCACTGCACTGCGTGCGCCGCTCGAAGCGCGGCCGCGGCAAGTTGCAATTGGTGACCTGACGGCAACGCCGCCGACTCGCTATTGCTGCGCCTGCGGGGTGACTCCCGCCTTCTTGTGCTTCTGTGGAAATGACTCGTAGCTGGCGCGGAACTGTGCGTCCGGAACCGGCCACTGCTCGCCCTGCGCGCCTTGCACCACCCAGTCACCGGCGTTGGCCACGCCTTCGCCCTCCAAGGTGGCCACGACTTCTCGTTTGATCACCCGTCGCGCCAAGACGGTGCCCGACCGGCGGTACCTGTCCGGTGCCACCTGTTCGTGGGTGGACTCGAATACACCCGCGGCCACGGACCGTTCGGAGCCGGAGTCGTCGGTGACCGCCCAGTCACCGGGCTGCGCCTCCATGACCTCGCCGGTGGATGTCTGCCAGGTCCAGCCATGGTCGCGCTTCTCGGCGGTGACCTCGCCACGGCGCTGATAGCGCTGCCACTTAGCGTCAGACGACATCTTTGATGATTCCTCCGGCCTCCTGCTGAGCAAGTTTAGGCACCGACCGGTAACCCAGGCTGCGCAGGCAAAGCAGCACACTGACGAGACTCGACCGCGCCTGATCGACGAAATCGCTGCGATCCTCGGCCAGTTCGGCCCATGGCCGCAGGCCGGGATGGTGGCGTTTGGCGTCGTTTCGATCGGGCGCATACTTCCAGCCCGACTCTCTGTAGAACCTGCACCAGTCTTCGTGCTCGTGTTGGATCATCCGGTAAACGGTGTCGGCATCAAATCCCAGGGCTTCGAGTTGCTCGATCGGTTCCATCGCGTCGAACGTCGGCGGAAGCCGGTCAGCGGATTCAGTTTCCAGACTGTTCCAGGTGTGCTTCGCGATCGTCTCCACCATCCACAACGCGTTGTGAATCTGTCGGCGGTTGGACTGGCGATAGAACCGGCTGAGCTGCGGCCATGGCCGCGTGCTCGGTTTGGTTCTATCCCTTCCGGCGCTGAAGTGCTCGTGCACCAACTCTGCTGCCCGCTCCCAAACATCCTGGGGCGCCGAGCGTTCCAGTTCCATGTTGACCGGAAAGCTGTAGAGGTGTCCGACGATGGAGAAGTCGGCCAGCGCCGATGAAACCGCGGACACGGCGTACACCCGTAGTTTGGGCAATCTGGCCGCTAACCGCGTGGCAATCGTCTCCATCGACGGATCCCCAAGAACCACAGCAAGATCGGACAAATCATCGCGGGCAAATGCCGTGATGGCGTCGACGGTGGGATCGCACTCCAGCGGCTCGACCTTCAGGCCTTTGCCGTCGGGCGCCATCCTGTCCTGCCTCATGTTGTGGTCCTCGACGAAGCTGCGCGCTCCGTCGGCGAAGATGATGACCGTCCTGGGAGGCACGACACCGGGCTTTGCATGAAGCGACTGGTCCCGCTCAAGTTGCGCCAGCTCGGACGCGAGTGCGTAGGTGAGCGGGTGCAGGCCACAGAGCACCACCGTCGACGGCGGATCCATCTCAGGTTCGGCGGGGTTCCTCGTGGTCATGTGACGCACCAACTTGGCGGCCGTGAGCTCGAACCGTCCCACCGCATCGGCCACCCACCGACGTTGGACGTTGGCGAGAAAACTTCGGCGCCACACCTCCGCCTGCCACGGGTCGTCGATCCGCACGATCAGCGGGAGCCGGATCCGATCGTGGTCGAGCTCTTCCAGATGTGCGTCGACAACCCGGAAGCGCATCAGGTTCTGCACAGGATCTTCGGAGAGCAGATACAGCCGCTGAAGCCGTGTCCAGAGCCGCAATCTGGCCATCGCCTCCGGTTTGTCGAGATTGACCACACGCACTTTGGCGCCAAGGCTGCGCACGGCACTGGCCGCTAACGTGCTGTCGTCCTTGGTGACCGCGACAAGTGTCTCAGAGGGCGCGAGCGTGTTGGCGATCGCGCGGATCATCGAGACCGTGTCGTCGTCGACCCCGACGGCGACGGTCACCGAGTGCGCCCGCCAGATCGCGAATCTGTCGACTTGCGAGCGGAACAGGGTCAGCGCCGCAGCCAGCCCCGCGGTCAACGTGGTCGCGATCGCCAGCAATCGGGCGATCTCGAGCGCGATCGGAACCTGTTGGCACGCGGCCACACTGTCGGGGCCGAACCTGTCCTCCACGTTGCCCGCGAACAGTGCCAACGTCCAACCCAACGGCGCAAAGAACGGGGTCTCGCTGTCGTAGTTCGATGGATCCGGGGTGCCGTAGCAGCGTGCGTAGGCGCTCCATCCGAGCAGCACGGCCGAGGCGGCCATCACCGCGAGGAAAAACAGCGGTGAGCCGGTGACGGGCCGTTGCCCCTCCGTCCGGCCCATGATGATATAGGCGAGCGGAAAGGCAAGCAGGACCACGACCGTCACGTAATTTCCGGGCGCACCGAACCATTCGATCCACCTAGGCAGTGCCGCGCCGACTCCCGGGAACAGCGCACGCGCACAGACGTATGCGACCGCGATCACGTAGCCGGCAACAATCGCCCGTTGGGCGAGCACCCGTCGGCTGGCATCGCGGTAACTGATCACAATGCGTGCGACACCGTCTTGCACCACGCGCAACGGCGACCGCTTGCGGGACGATGAGTCCCGGCCCGCCGACGCCATCATCGTTGCATCCTCACACCGCCAGGGCCCTATGTCCGTGCTTTGACGGCAAGTGTCGCGCTGCCCGACGGACCTCGTGCGTACGGGGCTACGCTCGATTCCATCCTGACACCGGAAGGCCTTGACGATCACGATGTCCGTGCAGACGAAGGCCGTCGCTGCCTATGTCAGAGCAACCCGAAAGCGGCGATACGCCACCACAGAGCAAGCCGAGCGGCTCCTTGCCCAACCGAAAGGATCGTCGGCACCGCCGCGACGGCTCGCGAAGAGGTTCCGCGTGAGCACGAAAACCGTTGACGGATGCGATGTTCACGTCGTGAGCCCCGACGTCGCTCGCCACTCGGGTGCGGTGATCTACCTGCACGGCGGGGCGTACATCAACGAAATCCAGAGGCTGCACTGGAAGTTGATCGCAGACATCGCAGCACAGGTCGGCGTCGAGGTCTGGGTGCCCATCTACGGGCTGGCGCCGCAGTATCACGCCGACGACGCGATCAGGTTGATGCACAAGGTCCTTGACCTGGCGTCGGGCCGCGGTCCGACGTATCTCATCGGTGACTCCGCCGGTGGAGGCCTGGCGCTGGCCACCGCGCAGTCCTGGAGCGAGACAGGCGGGGCTGCGCCGGTGGGGCTGACGGCGATCGCGCCCTGGCTGGACATCGGCTTGCGCAACCCGGACATCGCGGCACTCGAGCTTCGCGATCCGTGGCTGTCGACGACGGGTCTTCGGATCGTGGGCCGGGTGTGGGCGGGTCGCATGTCGCTCGACGATCCCGCGGTCAGCCCCATTCTCGGGGACCTCACCCGGCTCCCGCCAACCGACATGTACGTCGGAGACCGCGACATCACGCTCGCCGACTGCCGCGTTTTCCGTGACAGGGTGCCGCGGGGTCGGCTCGAGTATCACGAGCAGCCCGGCGGGTTGCACGTGTACCCCCTTCTTCCGGTGCCGGAGGGCCGCGCGGCGCGAAGGGACGTGCTGGACCGCATCCAGACGGCGATGGCTAAGGTCTGAGTCAGCGGAGCGAAGGAGAAGCCAATGAAGGTGATTTCATCGGTCGACGAGGCCGAAAGCCTTGTCGGACAGGAACTCGGAGTGGGGGAGTGGCACGAGGTTGACCAGAAGCGGATCAACGAGTTCGCCGACGTGACAGGCGACCATCAGTGGATTCACATCGACACCGAGCGCGCGAAGACCGAAAGCCCGTATGGCACAACCATTGCGCACGGTTTCCTGACCTTGTCGATGATCCCGGCGATGAGCAAGGACAACTTCCGCGTGGAAAACGCGAAGATGGCGATCAACTATGGGCTGAACAAGGTCCGCTTTTTGGCCGCCGTCCCGTCCGGGGGCCGGATCAGGGCACGCTCCGAGCTGGTCGAGGCGGCCAAGGCGGGAGAGGGCATGGTGAACCTCACGGTGCGCCAGACCATCGAACTGGACGGCTCCGAGAAGCCGGCGGCAGTCGCGGACACCATCGTCCGCGTGATCTTCTAACTCGTTCGGCCGAGGGTGCGCGCTATTCGATCGTGTAGCCCATCGGCAGCAGCACGCTCTTGAGTTGGCAGAAATGCTCGATGCCCTCCGGACCGTTCTCGCGGCCGATGCCCGAATTCTTGTAACCCCCGAACGGGGAGCCGGGATCGAAGGCGTACCAGTTGATTCCGTAGGTTCCCGTACGGATCTTCTGTGAAATCTCAATGCCTTTCGACACATCGGTGGTCCAGACGCTGCCAGCCAGCCCGTAGACCGAATCGTTGGCGATGCGGACCGCGTCGTCTTCGTCGTCGTATCCGATGATGCTCAGCACCGGCCCGAAGATCTCCTCCTGGGCGATCGTCATCTTGTTGTCCACGTCGGCGAATACGGTCGGCTCGACGAAATAACCGCTGTCGAGGCCCTCGGGCCGGCCGCCGCCACAGACCAGGCGTGCGCCCTCCTCCTTGCCCTTGGCGATGTAGCCCTCGACGCGCTGGCGTTGCTTCTCGCTGATCAGCGGGCCGATCTGGTTGGCCGGGTCCGACGGCGGCCCGACCGGGAGTGCCTGCACGAAAGCGCTTACCGCTTCCACGATTTCGTCGTACCGGGAGCGGGGCGCCAGTATCCGGGTCTGGTTGACACAGCCCTGGCCCGCGTTCATCACGCCCGAGAACACCAGCATCGGGATCGCCGAAGCGAGGTCGACGTCTTCGAGGATGATCGCCGCCGACTTGCCGCCCAGCTCCAGCGTGCTCGGCTTGAGCATGTCGGCCGCGCGCTTGCCGACCTCCTTGCCCACCGCCGAACTTCCCGTGAACGTCAGCATGTCCAGGTCGGGATTCGCGGTCAGCGCCTGCCCGGTCTCCACATCGCCGGGCACTACCGACAGCACTCCCTCGGGCAGGCCGGCTTCAGCGAATACCTCGGCGAGGGCGTTGGTGGTCAGCGGGGTCTCCGCGGCGGGTTTGAGGACCACCGCGCAGCCGGCGAGCAGCGCTGGCCCGAGCTTGTTGATCGCAAGGAACAGCGGCACATTCCACGCGACGATCGCGCCGATCACGCCCATCGGCTCGCGCGAGACAATCGATTGCCCGTAGGACCCGTTGCGGATCTCGGTCCACTTCACCGCATCGGCGGCGGTGGCGAAGAAGTTGAGCGCGCCCATCGAGCCCGCCCAGTGCATCGTCTCGATGATCGTCGCCGGCTGTCCAGTCTCAGCAGTCAGCAGGTAGGTGAAGTAGTCCTTGCGGTCCTCGAGCAGCTTGGCCACGGCCTGGATCACTGCGGCCCGCTCGGCGGGCGGGGTGGACGGCCACGGACCTTCGTCGAAAGCCTTGCGCGCCGCGGCAACTGCTGCGTCGACGTCGGCGGGGGCGGCCAGCGGCACCCGGCCGACATATTCGCCCGTTGCAGGCGAATGCACCTCGATGACCTTGTCGGTCGACGGCTCCACCCATTTGCCGCCAATGAACAGCTTGTCCCACTCGGTCTTGTACTGCTCGGTCATGTTTCTCCTGTCGGGTCATCCAACAAATCAGTCAGCGTTTTGAAAGCATTGGTGCGCAACGGGCTTCGTAGCATGTCGACGGCATGAGCCAGCGCGGCGCAGGTGATGTAGAAGTCGAGGTGCGCCGGGGCGTAGCCGGTGATGTCGGCGTATGTAGCCGCGACTTCTGCCGGACGCAAGAAGTCCGGCAGACCTCGCTGGCCTGCGGCACGCGCTAGGTCGTCTGCGAACTGATGGTGGAAAACGATTGCGCCGAGGTCCAATTCGCGTGGGCCCAGGGTGGCGTGACGCCAGCTCGTCAGCGTCGCCGAGCCGAAGTCGCGGTATATCGCGTTGTCGATCCGGGCGTCGCCCCAGCACAGCACCGGCGCAGGCTCCACGGGCCAGCGCTCACGCAGCCACCGCAGGCCACGCTCGATGAGCGGCGCCTGCAGCCCCCGGCCGCTGACCGCCTCGTACCGCTCGGCGATCCGCCGGACGTGTGCCGACAGCGCCGACTCCCCGGGACGCCGACGGTCGAGGAACGCGAAATCCGACGGCACCGCTGCGTGTACGCGGGCCAGTTGCTCAAGGATGGCCCGCTGCATCTGTGCCCTTTCGATCACCGTCGCATCGGCGATCCACGACCCGAACGTGTACGGCGTTTCGTACTTCGCCGTCGTAAGCCCGTCGAGACGGGTCATCACGAAGAACGGCACTCCGAGCGGTCCGGCGTCGTCTTCGCACCAGAGCACCGACGGCACAGCCGGCCGCATCAGCTGGGTGCCAAGCCGCTGAAGCGTGAGGAACTGCCATCGCGCCTCCAGCTGTGGCGACCAGTCCGATGTGGATGCCAGATGCACGACGAGTCGGCGTGGCTGGCCGTCCCACCCGGCGTCGACGAGCACGGTGTTATGCGCTGTCACCCGAGCGGAGGCCACGGCCGCACCCGACTGCCGGGCCGCCAGCCACCGTTCGAAGACGGCGCGCAAACCCTCCGGGTCGCCCAGCGCTGCGCTGATGGTTTCCGGTAGGGACGACGGGGATCGCACTGCCATGTTGTGGCCCACATTACAGAGCCCCGGGTGCAAAACGAGAACCTGTTCCAGTCTTCGGCCGTTCGGGCTGAAGCACCAGCACCAGGTTGCTCACCGCGAACTCCCGAAACCAGGGGATACGGGTCATCCACCAGGCCCATCGCGGGTGGTAGCGGGGAAATGCGGCGATCAGCGCCCCGGTGGCACGGGCCCACCGCAGACCGTCGGCGACCGACAGGGCGAACAGCGACGAGCCGTAGTTGTTCTTCGCCGGCCTGCCGTGCCTGCGCGCATACCAGCGCGCCGCGCGCGCTCCGCCGAAGTAATGCGTCAGACCCATCTCGTGACCACCGAACGGGCCGAGCCAGACGGTGTACGACAAGACGGCAAGGCCGCCGGGCTTCGTCACTCTCAACATCTCGTCGCCGAGTCGCCAGGGCGCGGGCACATGCTCTGCGACGTTGGACGACAGACAGATGTCGACGCTGTCGTCGGCGAAGGGCAGTGCCATCCCGGACGCGCGGACGAACCGGCCGGTCGTCAGGTCCACGCTCGGAGCCGCGTGCATCTCGGCGGGATCGGGCTCGACGCCGACGTAGTCCAGTCCTGCGTTCGCAAAGGCCGTCGCGAAATATCCTGGACCGCCTCCGATGTCCAGTAGCAGGCGTCCCTCGGCGCCTTGGCCGTGCGCGCCGCGCCACAGATCGTCGACCAGCATCGCGGTGTCTGCGGCCAGCGCGCCGTAGAAGCGGTCGGGACGACGTTGTTCGTACCGGAATTCCGAGAGCAGCCGAAGCGACCGGCGCAACGTCGCATGCTGGGCGAAGGCTGCGGTCGCACGCACTGCCGTCACGCTACGCTGAGCCTGATGGTTGGCTCCGTGCTCGTGCTCTGCTGGCGTGACGTCGGCCATCCCCAGGGCGGCGGCAGCGAAACGTACCTGCAGCGCATCGGCGCCCAGCTGGCCGCGGACGGTGTGTCAGTAACCATGCGCACCGCGCGCTATCCCGGGGCGGCCAGGAACGAGGTCGTCGACGGCGTCACGATCAGCCGGTCCGGCGGCCGGTATTCGGTCTATGTCTGGGCGATGCTGGCGATGGCCGCCGCGCGGCTGGGCCTCGGCCCGCTGCGCGACGTGCGCCCCGACGTCGTCATCGACACCCAAAATGGGTTGGCGTTCTTCGCCCGCCTTATCTTCGGGCGCCGCGTTGCCGTGCTGGTGCACCACTGCCACCGGGAGCAGTGGCCACTGGCCGGCCGTCTGCTCGGGCGGATCGGTTGGCTATGCGAGTCGACGGTGTCGCCGCGCGTACACCGGGACAACCAATATGTGACGGTGTCGCTGCCGTCGGCCCGTGACCTGATGGTCCTCGGCGTCGACGCCGACCGGATCGCGGTGGTCCGCAACGGCTTGGACGACGCGCCACCGCACACGCTCCGGGTCCTGAGGTCGAGTACTCCGCGGGTGGCTGTGCTCTCCCGGCTGGTGCCGCACAAGCACATTGAGGATGCGCTCGACGCACTCGCGGTGCTCACGACCAGGATCCCCGACGTTCATCTGGACATCGTCGGTGACGGCTGGTGGCGCGACAGGTTGGTTGCGCACGCGGCAAGACTGGGCGTCAGCGGCTCGGTCACCTTTCATGGACACGTCGGCGATTCAGCGAAACATTCTGTGCTGCAACGGGCCTGGGTTCACGTACTGCCCTCGCGCAAAGAGGGCTGGGGCCTCGCGGTGACGGAGGCGGCGCAGCATTGCGTGCCGACGATCGGCTATCGCGCGTCCGGCGGTCTGACCGACTCGATCATCGACGGTGTCACTGGCGTTCTCGTGGACGATCACGCCGGATTGGTGGACACGCTCGAGTGCCTGCTCACCGATCCTTCGATCCGCGACGAGCTGGGCCGCAAGGCGCAGGCGCGCAGCACCGAATTCTCCTGGCGGCAGAGCGCCGATGGAATGCGCGTGGTGCTGGAATCGGTGTCGGCCGGGCGGCTGGTCAGCGGTCTGCTTTAAGGGGCAGCGTCCGCCGTCGAGGACGTGACGAGCCCACGGCGCCGTTCGCGAACCGCAGTCACCGCCGTGCCGACGATTCCGGCAAGCAGCGTCGCCAGCCACACGAGGTGGGCGGACACCATCACCGCGCGTTGACTCGTCGACGCACCAGCCCTGTCGCCGCCGACCCGATAAAGGGTCATGTCCGCATCACGGTACGCGACCGGAATCTTGGTCAAAGCTTTTGCAGCCGAACCTATTTCACCAGCAGTACCTGATTCGACGACGACCCAGCCCACACCGGATCGCGCCAGCTCGGCCGGCTCGGCACCGTCAAGCAGCAGCCGCTGGATCTCGCGCGCGCGGCTGCCCTCGCCAACGACCGTCCCGCCCGAGATCGTCAGGTCACCGGTCGAGAACACGTGCGCGCGCACCCAGCGCGGCAGGGGATCGAGTACGGGCGCCGGGCCGGACCAATCGAACCTGCGCATCACATCAGCGGGCAGCACTGCGACAGGACGCGGATCGGCGTTGATCCGCGACGAGACCGCCGCCCAACCGGCCGGATACCGCACCGGCGTGATATCGCCGCCGACACCCCAAGCCAGGCCTGGCAAGACCGCGATCAGCGCCAAGCAGCAGACGGTCGCGATGGCACCTGCCGGCGCCCATCGCTTCAGCGTCAGCACGGCACCGGCGGCAGCCAGCGCGTAACCCGGCATCGCCAGCGCCACCCATTTCTGCCCGTCGCGTACGACCCCGAGACCAGGCAGCGCTCGCACCATCGTCTCCACGGCGGCGATGCCCGGGCCGGTGGCCATCGCGGCCGGCACCAGCACCGCGACGAGGGCCAGCCCGAGCAGAGCGACCGCCGCCGGTCGTCTCCGCACGGAAGGCAGGCCGATGGCCACGATCGCCACCAGCACCAGCGAGCCCACAACGGCGAACAGCGTCGCGCGCAACGGCGGAACCGCCTGTGCATTCCAGATGCCGCCCAACCCTGCGAGGCTGCCCAGGGTGCCCAGACCGGGCTCGGCCCTGGCCGCGAAGGGCGCGATGCCCGGCTGGCTCGATGACAGCGACCCGGCGACGACGCTCGCGATCACCCATGGCAACGCGACCGCTAGCGCGACGCCGAGCGTCACGACAACGCAGCGCACACGGGACTGGCCGTCTCCAGGCACCCCGATGCACACGATCGTTACCACCGCCGCCAGCAACAAGCCCGTCGGCGTCAGTCCGGCCACCGCGATCCACAACACCAGCGGCCACCACGCTGCTTGGGAGCTTTCCCGTAGCCGCAGCATCGCCGCCGCGGCCCACGGCAGACAGCCGTAGCCAACGAGCAGACTCCAGTGGCCCTGCAGAAGCCGTTCGGCCACATAGGGATTCCAGATCCCGACAGTCGCCGCGACGAGTTCGGCGCCCAGCCCGCAGTCGGGCAGTACCTGCGAGGCCAGCCGGGCAGCGCCCCAGCCGGCCAGCCACAGCCCGACGATGAGCAAGGCCTTCACCACGACGCCGCCGTCGATCAGGTGGGAGGACAACGCCACGGCGAAGTCCTGTGGCAGCGCGCGCGGCGCCGACTCGCCAAGCCCCAGTGCTTCGTCGGACAAGTACGACCGCGGTGTCGACACGGCGTCCCGCAGCAGCAGATACCCAGGCGCGAGCAAGGGTGCGGTGATCACGAGCACCAAAACGAGGGCATAGGCAGGCGCCAGCCAGCGCCGCGTCACAGACACGCCGGCGTTATGGAGGCGGTGGTGCCTGAGAAGGCGGCTCGCGGGGTGAGCGCCGCTGCGTGGGCAGCTTCTCCGTCTCGGCTTCCGCACCGGGCGGGCGGCGTTCGCCGCTAGACCCGCGCGGGCCGAGGAACTCGTGGCCCGCGGTGTCGAGGCCAGGGTCGATCAGCGCGGTTTGCGCGCGCAGCGTGAACAAGCCCAGCAACGCGCCGCCGACGAGCGCGACGATGCCCAGCGCGGTGAAGGTGATCGGCAAAATGCGGCCCACCAGCGCGATCTGGTCACCCTGATCTCGCGCCGCGTTCAGCTGCGACTCGACCGTGTCCTGAGTCGATTCGATCGAGTACTTGACCAGGGTCCGGATTTTCTCCGGATCCAGCGGGTTTTTTTCTTTGCACACGTCACCGTCGTCGCAGCGCACGAAGTAGTGGAATGCCTGGTCCTTTTCCTTGACGATGATCCCGGTCACGGGGTCCACCCAGAAGTCGCGGAACGCGGCGTAGTACCGGGTCATCGTGATGCGCTTGTCGGCCGGCTCGTTGTCGAAACCCCACTCCGCCGCGCGAGCCGTGATCTTGGAGTCGACCGTTGGATCGGCGAAGCGAGACTGATACTCGACCGGCTGCACGACGTCGCTGGACGGCTTTTTCGGCAGATTGCCGCCTGCGTCCAGCCCCACGCTCTGGGTGAAGTGATACGTCTCTAGGCCAAGGACGTCTTCGGTGTCCTTGAAGGTGGTCTTGAACGGCTTCTGAGCGATCGGATCGAAGTACTCATACGAACCGTCCTTGCTGACGTCGATGGGAAACCGGTAACTGAGGCCCTGGTGCTTGACGGGTTGAGGGTCCGACGCATCGGGCTTGGCCGGCACGGTGAGGTCGCGTGGCTTGGCCAGCCAGCCATTTGGCCCGTCGCCCTGGACGGCCGTCGCCGTCGTCCGGTTCAGCGTGACGGTGTCGATCATCGCGAGAAGCAGACCGGCGTCACCGATATCGATGCGCCGCAGCGTGGTGCCCATCTGCACGGTGACCTCGTTGTCGTTGCTGGGCCGGTCGTGGCCGGACTCCGAGGTGATCTGCTGCTGTTGGACCAGATGCTGATCTTTGACGTCGTCGATGACGACCTTGGGTTGCTGCCTCGGGGGCTCTGGCTCGCCTTCGGGGGGCTTGGGAGGCTCCGGAGGATTCAGGTACTTGGCGTTGAGCGCTTGGCCATTGCCTTCGCTGGTCAACGTCGTGTCGATGTTGAGCGGGATCTTGGCGACCTTGTTCACGGTGTACACCCCGAGGAGTAGCGCGGCCATCAGGAGAGCCGCTCCGAGGCCCAAGATCACGCACGCGGCGAGACGAAGCTTCGCTGCGCGGTCCAAACCATGCCTCCTTCCGGCCGTCGCCCGTTCGCGCTGAGCGGGTAACGACGACCGATCCAATGACCAGCCGCCGAAACGCTCTTGGTCCTGCTCCTCACGTCCGCTGCTTCCGACCAGCCAGTGGAGGCAAACCCGTTCGACCCTAACAGCAGAATCTAAAGCCGTGATTACCCCGACGCCTTAACCGCCGAACCAACCCGCGGCCCCGCGTTTCGCCGGCGTGGGCGCGGTGACCTCTCCTCTTCGCGCAAGCGCTCATCGGCCAGGCACACTGGTCAGCGTGTCGCCCACGACCCTCTACCCCACCGAGGCGGTCGGCGGCACCCGTAGTTTCGTGCCCGCGGTGGAGGGCATGCGGGCTTGCGCCGCCGTCGGCGTGGTGATCACCCACGTTGCGTTCCAGACCGGACATTCCAGCGGATTGTGGGGCCGGGTGTTCGGCCGGTTCGACCTCGCCGTCGCGGTGTTCTTCGCGCTGTCCGGCTTCCTGCTGTGGCGCGGGCACGCCGCGGCGGTGCGGGGTTTACGGCACACCCCGCCGACCGGGCACTACCTGCGATCGCGAATCGTGCGGATCATGCCCGGCTACCTCGTCGCGGTGGTGGTGATTCTGACACTGCTCCCAGATGCCCAAACATCAAGCAGCACAGTGTGGTTGGCCAATCTGTCGCTTACCCAGATCTACGTTCCGCTGACGCTGACCGCTGGCCTGACCCAGATGTGGAGTCTGTCGGTCGAGGTAACCTTCTATCTAGCGCTACCGCTGCTGGCCCTGTTGGCGCGGAGACTTCCGGTGCGGGCACGGGTGCCGGCGATTGCTGCGCTGGGTGCGGCCAGCTGCTTGTGGGCGCTGGTTCCCATTCACACGCCGCAGTTCGTGAATCAACTGAACTGGCCGCCTGCGTTCTTCTCCTGGTTTGCCGCAGGCATGCTGCTCGCGGAGTGGACCGTCAGCCCGGTCGGCTGGATGCACCGGCTGGCGCGCCGCCGCGTGCTGATGGCAGTCGTCGCAGCCGCCGCGTTCGCCGTCGCGGCCTCGCCGCTCGCCGGACCGGAGGGACTGGTGCCCGGCACTGCCGGCCAGTTCATGGTCAAAGTCGCTTCGGGCGCAGTCGTCGCTGCGGCATTGGTGGCGCCGCTGGTACTCGACCGTGCGGACACGCCGCACCGGTTCCTGGGCAGCAGGCCGATGGTGACGCTGGGCCGTTGGTCCTACGGCCTGTTCGTCTGGCACTTGGCCGCGCTGACGATGGTGTTTCCCGTCATCGGCGAGTTCGCCTTCAGCGGGCACATGCCCGTGGTGCTGGTACTCACCGTCATTTTCGGGTTCGCGATCGCCGCGGTGAGCTATGCGCTGGTGGAGTCTCCGTGCCGAGTTGCGTTGCGGCGCTGGGAGTATCGCCGCAATGCGCCGCCGTTGGATAGTGCGGTCACTGACGCGGCGAGCGCGCCGATGGCGATCAGCGCCAGCAGCTGAACACCCCACGAATGGCCCCCATAGCCATCGACCGAACGCCACGGGTGCCGCGACAACACGGCCCCGGCCATGATGAAGGCCGTCGCGGTGGTGCCAACAGTGATGGCGTCGGCCCTGCGCGCAGACACCAGATAGCGCACGCCGAGGGCGGCGGCGAGCACCACGACGCCCACGAAACCGGAGATCAGCCAGCCCGACGCCAGTGCCGCGATGGCTCCCGCGATGGGCGGCACCCGCCATGGACGGGCCGGCGCGTCGTCGGCCCTGCGACGCGGTCGCGCCAGCGCCAGTAGCGCCAGCACAGGCAGCAGCGCCAGCCCCCAGCCCAGCCCGGCCCGGTACGGCGCATTGGACGGGAACGTCAGGGTGATGGTGCCTGCGGTTCCCGCGGGCACCACCCATCCTTGCTGCCATCCGTTGACGACGATCGGCGTCAGCCGGGTGCCGTTGGGGGACTGTGCAATCCATCCCGGGTTGACGCTTTCTGGGACGACGAGCACCCGCTCCGTCGGTGCCGGATCGGTGTGTATTTCGCGGCGGTCCGGCCCCCACGTGCCGACGCGTGCTGTTGTCGTCGGTGCGGAGGGTGACGAAATCGGCGAAGCGGCCGGGGCGGCAAGTTCGGCGCCTTCGACGACGAAGGCGTCTCCTGGGCTGATCAACAGCTCCTGCTTGCCCGCGGGCAACGCGATCGGTTCGCGTTGGCACGGCACCGCGTTGATCGGCTCGCCGGAAAGCAGAGCGCCGACCGTGGTGTGAATCGAGGTCGGCACGAACCGTCCGGCGATCGCGATCACCGGGCCCCGCCCGCAGTCGAGGTCGACGGAGCGGCTCCAGTTGCGGGTCGCATCAGCGGGAGCGATCGGCGTCCCGTCGGGCCCTAGCGCAGTGAGCTCAGCGATCCCGGGAGGCTTCAGTTGATCGAAACCCAATGCGGTGCGGTCGATTACGTCGTTCCATTCGAGCACGCTGACTTTCACGGTGTCGGTGACCATCGGTGCCAGGCGCAGGGTGCGGATGTCGCCGTCGGCGCCGGGTGCGATCGGGCGCACTTGGGGCCCGTTCCCGAGGTCGACTGCGACGAGCTCGGGGTGTGCGGGAAGTGACGACGTGCTGGGCGTCACTTGCAGCGCGGCCACTTCCGTCGGCCTCGGCAGCTTCAGCGTCACCGACGACGCGACGCGCTCACGCACGACCTTCTGCGGCGCGATCCACGCCGTCCGCGGATCGCCGTCGGCCGCGGCGAACGCCGAGCCCGCGACGTCGATCACGTCGGCGTCACCTGTCGCGCGCGCAGCACCAGGCTGCGCGACGAGGTCGGCCAGCTTCGGGCCCTGCCGCGCGCGCACCCACACCGTGGGCGTCACCGCGACGGGCGCAGGCACGGTCAGTGTGCGACTGAACGTCACCGCCTCCTCAGGCGCCAGCGCCAACGTCGCCGCGCAGCGCACCCTGCCGGGGCCGTCGGCACACCCCGCCCGCCCGAGCATCTCGGCGCCCAGATCCCAGCCGCCCACACTGGAACCTGCAGGCGGAGCCGGTACGTCGACGGTGTGGCGAAGCGTCACTGGATGGGCGAAGCCGTTGGCGTCGTACTGCGTGATCGCGAGGTCCGTGATCCCGAACTGCACGCCGGCTGACCCGTCGTCGGTGCCGGTGGCGGTCACCCTGACCCAGGATGTCTCGCCGTACGGCAGGGGCGCCGTGAGGGGTTTGCCCGGCTCGTCGAAGCGCAGCGTGGTCGTTCCGGTTGCGGTGGAGATCCGGAGCTTGCGTACTTGTGCGCCGACGGCCGTGGCGCTGGGCGTGATCGTGATCGCTGCGTTGGTGATCGGGTTGTCGAAGTCCACCTGCAGCCACTGTCCGATCGCGGTCTGCAACGCGTTGGTGACCCAGCTGGTCGCGGAATCGCCATCGATGGCGGCGGCGGGGTTGGTCGCTGGTGACACGTTGGGCAGCGCTGTCGCGTCGCCGGCAGAACTCGACGCCGTCAGCCTGCCGCCCGACCAGGCGCCGTTGACCGTTTCCGCGTCCGACGGATAGTCAGGCACCCGGTTGAAGGTGTGGCGCGTGTCGCCGGGTGCGCGGATCGACGACGAATGATCGTCGACGCGGCCGTAATCGGTCTCGCGGGCGAGCGGCGTGTCGGTGACGGTCACTATCGGCGAGGGCAGCCCGGCACGCTGCGCGTCGGTGGTGAGCAGTGCCGGGCCGATCGGCGGGTCGCCCCGCAGCCGGCGGCGCTCGTCAACGCGCAGCAGCGCCTCGGGGCTGCCAGCGATGCGGGGCATCCCGGCGGTGTCTGCGAAGTACGGAGCGCCGACGTTTCCGGCGCCCACCCGGTAGATCTGCACCGCGGGATACTGCGGCCGAAGGTCGCTGTCGGCCACGAAACCCGGCACGACGCCAGCCCCCACCGGATCGCCGAACTGCGCGACCGGCGTCAGCCCGGGTGAGTTGTCGATCGCGCGGTGCACGAGGATCGGCCGCGCCGACCGAGACCTGTCAGGATCCAGGTCGTTGCGCACCACGACATATGAAATCCCTTGCTGCGCAAGCATATCCGCGAGACCATCGGATGGCCTGCCCGCAGCCAGCAGCCGCTGAACCGCATCCAGCGCGCGGATCGTCGCCGGTGGCGTCAAAGGCACCGAATCGCGCACGCCCCATGGGCTGTTGCCGAGCACCTGCAGCGGCTCGTCGTGACTAGTGCCCCACACCTGCGTAGCGAACGGCGACCCCGGCACCACCAGCACTCGGCCAGGCGTCGGCCCAATCGCGTTGTGCTCGTCGAGCCAGTCCGCCGCGTCGTGCCAGTACCGGGGAATGGCGCTGAAGGTGCCGGGCGGCGTCAGCCTGCCGGTCCAGGCCAGTGATGTGCTGACCGCGAGCGCGACCAGCATGACGATCGCCACTGCGACACGCTTGTCGCGCTCGGGATGAGCGAACGCGTGCACCCACTCGCGGCGTGGCACCGCTCCGGGCAGCGGGATCCGTCCCAGCAGGTGCGCCACCCCGAGTATCAACGGCAGCCTGATCACCGGCTCGAGCTTGTGCACGTTGCGCAGCGGGGTGCCGGCCGCATCGAGGAACGCCTGTACGTCGTGCGCCAGCGGCGAGCCGAGCCCACCGGAGTAGCCGACCGCGAGCAGAACGACGCCGATGAGAAGCATGGTCACCAGGCGCCCGCGAGCCGGCATTGACCTCAGCGCCAGCCCCGCCAGCCCGCCCGCAGCAACCAGCGTGGTGGCCAGAATCGCCACGGCGCTGCTCACCAGGGACGATCCGGCGCTTGCCGTGGGGGCGACGAAGGGGGTCCAGCTGTCGGTGCCGCGCAGCACCTCCGTCAGCGATGTCCACTGGGTGGTGACGCCGGAGGACTCGATGAAGTCGAGGAACGGCGGACTGATCCGCCCGAGCAGCACCAGCGCGACGATCCACCACGCGGTCGCCAGGCCAATGCCGAGCAGCCACCACCCGGTGAACCGCCACCACCGCCGATTCGGCCGGTGACAGAGCCACCAGATGATC
Source organism: Mycobacterium sp. (assembly GCF_032159765.1). Lineage (GTDB taxonomy): Bacteria > Actinomycetota > Actinomycetes > Mycobacteriales > Mycobacteriaceae > Mycobacterium. Next base: position 40,312 of record NZ_JAVHWM010000062.1, read on the forward strand.
GCGGGTAGGCACCCTGTGAGCGTGGCGACGGCGTTCACGGCACCCATCAACGCCACCGCCACCGCCGACCGCGCGGCGAGCTGACGCATCGAGCGCGTGGGGTCGCGCAGCGCGACGATCACCGGCAACAGCACCCACGGCGCCAGCATCATCGGCAGCGTCTCCGACGAGATGGAACCGAGCGTCGTCAGCACCCTCGGGGACAGCACGAACGCGACCGCCGCGACCACGCGCGAGCTGGTGGTGCCGATTCCCAGTGCCTCGGCCACCCGGAGCACACCCCAGAAGCCGATGGTCAACAGCAGTGCCCACCAGAGCCGCTGCGTCACCCACCCGGGAAGGCCGAGAGTGTCACCCAGGACGAAAAATGCGCCGTGCGGGAAGAGGTAGCCGTAGGCCTGGTTCTGCGCCTGGCCGAACGGCAGCTCGCTGCTCCAGAGATTCGTGGCTCTGGCGAGAAAGCGCAGCGGATTTGCCGTGAGATCGAGTTTGGTGTCGGGCGAGATCATCCCGGGGGACTGGGCGAAAGCGAGCAGCAGCGCCGCGGAGGCCACCACGAGCAACCATCGTCGCGACAGGTGTGCGGCAGCGGACGGCGGCTCCTCTATTGCTTCTCGCGTGCGTGTCGGAACGCTAGTGTCGGTCGCCGTACTCGACCCGGTTGAGTAGCGCCGCGCCTTTATCGCTTTGCGGCGGCGGTTCCTGGTTGCCGATCGGGATCGTCGCACCCAGGACGGCGGTAGCGCCCAGAAGCAGGCCGATCACGATACTGGCAGCCGCGGCCAGTCCGAATCGTTTCATTGCGAAGGCTCCTAGCGAATGGACATGGGAGTTGCCGCCAACGTAGCAGACGACACGGTGCGAAACCCTCAAGGCGCGAACGCAAGGAGCACAAACAGGGACGCGGACGCGAGGAGCACAAGGACGCAGCCGCGTGCGTTCGGGTGAGCCAGGTGTCGTCTGTACTATCCGCCCCATGCCGTCCACGAGCGAAGGCCCGGCGCATCAGCAGCCGAAGGGATGGTTTCGGCGGAACGCGCCGGTTCTCCAGATCCTCCTGTCGGTCCTGCTCATCGCGGTAGTAGTGGGAGTTGGTGTGTTGTGGTTCCAGCACCGGCGATCCGGCTCTGAGGCGTCGGCGCAGAAGAGCAGCCAGTCCTCGGTTGCGCCCCTGCCCCCGCCGCCGCCTCCGGTCTGCGGAGACGACGCGGCGTTGATGAACATGCCGCTGGAGACCAAACTCGCTCAGCTGCTGATGGTCGGCGTGACGGGCGCCGAGGACACCCGCAACGTCGTGGCCAGGTATCACGTCGGCGGGATCTTCATCGGCAGCGGCACCGACAAGTCGATGTTGAAAGACCAGTCGCTTCTCCAGCAGCTGAGGACCGCCACGCCGCTCCCAGTCGGCGTCAGCGTCGACGAAGAGGGCGGCCGGGTGGACCGCCTTGCGAGCCTGATCAGCCCAGCACCGTCGGCGCGGTCGTTGGTGCAAACCCACATGCCGCTGGACCAGGTACGTGAAATGGCGAAGCAACGCGGCCTGGCGATGGCGAACCTCGGGATCACCGTCGACTTCGCGCCCGTCGCCGACACCAGCGACCAGGCCGACGACACCGTGATCGGCGACCGGTCGTTCAGCAACGACCCTCAGGTAGTGCGCGAATACGCGCTTGCGTATTCGCAGGGTTTGCGCGACGCCAACATCACCCCGGTGTTCAAGCACTTCCCCGGCCACGGTCATGCAAGTGGTGATTCGCACACCGGCTCTGTGACCACACCCCCGTTGGAAGTGTTGAAGCAGAGGGATCTCATCCCGTACCAGACGTTGCTCACCGAGCCGAAGGTCGCCGCCATGGTGGGCCACATGATCGTGCCCAACCTCACGGACGATCAACAGCAGGCCAGCCTGAGCAAGGCGGCTTACGACCTGCTGCGGTCGGGCGACTATGGCGGCCAGCCGTTCAACGGTGTGGTCTTCACCGACGACCTGTCGAGCATGAAGGCGATCACCGACATCTACACCGTTCCCCAAGCCGTGCTGAAGGCGCTTCAGGCCGGTGCCGACGTCGCGCTGTGGGTCACCACCGACGAAGTGCCTGCGGTTCTGGAAAGACTCAAGGCCGCGGTCCCCAACGAGCTGTCCATGGAACGCGTCGACGCCTCGCTGCGCCGGGTCGCTGCGATGAAGGGCCGTGGTCCGCAGTGCTGATCGGTCATCTGTTGCTTACTCTGGAGTAAGGTCAACGGCGGACGGCGTGAGGAATCATGATGGCGGGTGGCACCAAGCGGCTGCCGCGCGCCGTGCGTGAGCAGCAGATGCTCGACGCCGCGGTCGAGATGTTCTCCCGCAACGGTTACCACGAGACATCGATGGACGCGATTGCCGCAGAGGCCGAGATCTCCAAGCCGATGCTCTACCTGTACCACGGCTCCAAAGAAGAACTCTTTGGCGCGTGTCTGAATCGTGAGCTGGGCAGGTTCATCGAGGCGGTCCGCGACGGCATCGATCTCAAGCAGAGTCCGAAAGACCTCCTGCGCAGCACAATTCGCTCGTTTATGGAATACATCGACACCAACCGGGCGTCGTGGATCGTGCTGTACCAGCAGGCCACGAGTTCGCAGATGTACTCCCAGACAGTTCGCGACGGGCGCGAGCAGATCATCGCCATGGTGGCCAGGCTGCTGAGCGCCGGCACGCGAAACCCGGAGCCCGGCACTGACTTTCACATGATGGCCGTGGCTCTGGTGGGTGCCGGGGAGGCGATCGCGACGCGGGTGAGCACCGGGGAGGCCGACGTGAATGAGGCGGTCGACCTGTTGAACAACCTCACCTGGCGCGGACTGAGGGGACGCCCCGCAGACGAAGAAGCCGAGGCGACTACAGCGGCTTCACCGTCCCGGTGAGGTGCGGCTCGCCCTTCGAGTTGCGTAGCGCGAGTTTCCATCCGTCGCTGTCACGCTCGACGTAGAGATTCGCGTTCGCCGGCAGCACGACGGGTTTGCCGAACCGCACCGAATACTCCGCAGCGTCGGGGAACTGGCCTTCAATAGTGCGCAGAACGGCTGCGGCGGTGAACATTCCGTGCGCGATGACAGTGGGGAAGCCGAACAGCTTGGCTGCGATCGGGTTCGTGTGGATCGGGTTGTGGTCTCCGCCGACCGATGCGTAACGACGGATCTGGCCGGGGCTGATCCTCAGCACCCCGTTCGGTGGAGGCAGCTTCGGCTGCTTGACCGCAGGCGGCTTAGGTTCATCGGAGAGGCTGGTGCGCTGCTGGTGCAGAAAGGTCGTGACCTGGTGCCACGCATGGTCGGTGCCGACGTTGATATCCGTGATGACATCGACCAGCAGGCCCTTGCGGTGCTCCCGCATGTTCTCCGCGTGCACGCTGGCGTCAACGGTGTCGGTAACCGCAATCGGCCGGTACTGCGTGATGTGGTTCTCGATGTGCACCGAACCCATTGCCGCAAAAGGGAAGTCGAAGCCGGTGATAAGAGACATCACTACCGGGAACGTCAACGCGAACGGGTAAGTCAGCGGCACGTGGTCGCCGTAGCGCAGTCCGGTGACAGCTGCGTACTCCGCGACGTTCGACTTGTCGACTGCCAGCCCCTCGACCTTGAGTGTGCGGTCGGGCAGGTCGGATCCGCGAGGGATGAACGGCAACGCGCCTGCTGCGGCGCGCAGCAGGTTGCGCAGACCGCTGGGCAGCTCCGTCGTCTCGGTGGTGCCCATTTCATGCCCCCAGCATGGCTTGGCCGCACACCCGGATGACGTTGCCGGTCACCGCGTTCGACGCCGGGTTGGCGAAGTAGGCGATGGTTTCGGCGACGTCGACGGGCTGCCCGCCCTGGTAGAGCGAGTTCAGTCGCCTGCCGACCTCACGGGTGGCGAACGGGATCGCCTCGGTCATTTTGGTCTCGATGAAACCCGGGGCGACCGCGTTGATCGTGATGCCCTTCTCGTACAGCACAGGCGCCAGAGCCTGCGTGATGCCGATCATCCCGGCCTTCGACGTCGCGTAGTTGGTCTGGCCGCGATTGCCTGCGATTCCCGCCATCGACGAAAGACCAATCACACGCCCGCCCTCGCCGATCACGCCGGCGTCCACCAGTCCTTGTGTGAGCCGTTGAGGCGCAAGCAGATTCACCGCAATTACCGAGTTCCAACGGGAGTCGTCCATGTTGGCCAGCAGCTTGTCACGGGTGATGCCGGCGTTGTTGACCAGAATGTCGGCACGGCCGCCGTGGTGGTCGCGCAGGTGCTCGGTGAGCTTGTCGAGCGCGTCGTCGGCGGTGACGTCCAGCGTGAGCGCGGTGCCCCCCACCTTCGCCGCGGTCTCGGTCAGCGGGTCGGCCGCGGCCTCGACGTCCACGGCGACCACGCGGGCGCCGTCGCGCGCGAAGACCTGCGCGATCGTCGCGCCGATTCCGCGCGCGGCGCCCGTCACGATCGCGACCTTGCCGTCCAGTGGTTTGTCCCAGTCGGCGGGCGGGCTGGAGTCAGCGGCGCCGACGTAGAACACCTGACCGTCGACGTATGCGGACTTGGCCGACAAGATGAACCGCATCGTCGACTCGAGGCCCGTCGCGGCAGGCTTGGCATCGGGTGTGAGATAGACCAATTGGACCGTGGCACCGTGGCGCATCTCCTTGGCGAGCGACCGCGTGAACCCCTCCAGCGCCCGCTGGGCGATGTGCTCGTCGACGCTGCCTGTCTGATCGGGCGTGGTGCCGACGACCACGACCCTGGCGCAGTGGCCGACGTTGCGAAGCAGCGGTGCGAAGAATTCGTACAGCGCGGTCAGTCCGCCCGGCTCGGAGATGCCGGTGGCGTCGAACACGATCCCGCCGAACGAGTCGGCCCACCGGCCACCGATGTTGTTGCGGACCAGCTCGTAGTCCTCGGCCAGCGCGCTGCGCAGAGGTTCGACCACCCGGCCTTCGCCGCCGATGAGCAGTGAGCCGGACAACGGCGGCTCTTCGGCCCGGTAGCGGCGCAGCAACTCGGGCTGCGGGATACCCAGCTGCTTGGCCAGAAATGATCCGGGCATCGAGTTGGCGACCTGGGTGAGAAGATCGGTGGCCACGGAAGTCCCTTTCGTATGGGTCGGCTCGAACTTACTCGGCAGTAAGGTCGATGTTTACTATGGGGTATTAACTAGCACCGAGGTATTAACTAACACCGGTATTCATAGCCGTAGCGACAGGGGAGGCAAACGTGGCGAGCACAACTGCGGGCCGAAGAGTGGCCGTTCTGGGCGGCAACCGCATTCCGTTCGCGCGCTCCGACGGCGCCTATGCCGAGGCGTCGAACCAGGACATGTTCACCGCCGCGCTCGGCGGGCTCATCGACCGGTTCAACCTCGACGGTGAGCGGCTGGGCGCTGTGATCGGCGGTGCGGTGCTCAAGCACAGCCGCGACTTCAACCTCATGCGCGAGTGCGTGCTCGGCAGCGCGTTGTCGTCGTACACGCCGGCCTTCGACCTGCAGCAGGCCTGTGGAACCGGGCTGCAGGCGGCGATCGCCGCCGCTGACGGTATCGCCGCCGGCCGCTACGAGGTCGCAGCGGCCGGAGGTGTCGACACCGCATCCGACGCGCCGATCGGGCTCGGCGACAATCTGCGCCGGACGCTGCTTGGGATCCGTCGCGCCAAGTCGAACGTCGGCAGGCTCAAGCTGGTGGGCAAGCTGCCCGCGACCCTCGGCGTCGAGATCCCGGTCAACAGCGAGCCGCGCACCGGCCTGTCGATGGGCGAACATCAGGCGATCACCGCCAAGAAGATGGGCATCAAGCGGGTCGACCAGGACGAGCTCGCCGCCGCCAGCCACCGCAACATGAGCGCGGCCTATGACCGCGGCTTCTTCGACGATCTGGTCACGCCGTTTCTCGGCCTGTACCGCGACAACAACCTGCGTGCAGACTCGTCGGCGGAGAAGCTGGCCAAGCTAAAGCCCGTGTTCGGGGCCAAGGCCGGCGACGCGACGATGACCGCGGGCAACTCGACGCCGCTCACCGACGGCGCCTCGGTGGCGCTGCTGGCCACCGAGGAGTGGGCCAAGCAGCACTCCATCGACCCGCTGGCGTATTTCGTCGATGCGGAGACCGCGGCGGTCGACTACGTCAGCGGCGCCGACGGCCTGCTGATGGCGCCGACGTACGCGGTGCCCCGGCTACTTTCCCGCAACGGGCTGGCTCTGCGGGACTTCGACTTCTACGAAATTCACGAGGCCTTCGCGTCGGTGGTGCTGGCCCATCTGCAGGCGTGGGAGTCCGAGGAGTACTGCAAGGAACAACTCGGGCTGGACGCGGCTCTGGGCTCGATCGACAGGTCCAAACTCAACGTCAACGGCTCGTCGCTCGCGGCGGGGCATCCCTTCGCCGCGACCGGTGGGCGGATCGTCGCGCAGCTGGCCAAGCAACTGGCCGAGAAGCGCAACGAGACCGGCAAGCCCGTCCGCGGCCTGATCTCGATCTGCGCGGCCGGTGGTCAGGGCGTCGCAGCGATCCTGGAAGCCTGACAGCAGCCGCACACCACATTGCCGCGCGAACGTCGATTACCCGTCGAGTTCTCGGGCGTTTTCTCGCAGTAAGTCGACGTTCGTCGCGACGGAGAAAGTTGTGTAACGCGCCCGTCGATTAAGCCGATAACCGGATAGCCCCGTGTTGCCGTCTGACCCCCCGACCCGACGACAACACGGGGTACCTCTACTCATATAGACGTGAACCGCCGCTGGCAAGAGGGGGGCCAGCGGCGGTTCTCCTTCGTCCATCCGGGCCCAGGCCCACCTTCTATTCACCGGACGCGAGATTCACGGTATGCAGAGGAAGTTCGAGTGGACTCCTGCATAACGTGAATTTCGGCGAGCAGAAGGGGTCGCCGGCACCGTGACCACGCAAAAGCCCCCGACGAATCGGGGGCTTCAGCGTTTCGACGGGATCAGAAGGCCGCTTCGGACAGCTCCATCACGTCGTTGTCGATGTTCTCGATCACGGTGCGGGTGCTGGTCAGCAGCGGCAGCATGTTCTTCGCGAAGAACGA
>NZ_JAVHWM010000064.1:0-7114 GCF_032159765.1 Mycobacterium sp.
GCGCGGTGCGGTCAAGCGAAGAGCAACTCCCGCAATGCACGCTCGGCCAATGCCTGCGGATCCTCAACGATGCCAACATGATTGAAGTCCCCGCCGATCGCGAGCATGCAGATGCCGTGCAGCACCGACCACACGGGCCCGGCGATGTCGCTGGGATCCCCTGCACCGAGGACGCCTGCTTCCTGGCATCGGACAATGACGTCGAGCAGATCGCCGAAGGTGGTCAGCCCAGCAGTGAGCATTTCGGGCTTGTCGGTCTTGTCCAACACCGAACCGAACATCACCTGGTAGTAGTCGGGATGGGCGATGGCCCAGCGCGCGTAGGCCCGTCCCATCTGCAGCGCCTGAGTCACGGGGTCACCCTCTCTGGCAGCGCTCAGCGCCTCGTGCAGCTGGATAAAACCCTGCGTGGCGGCGGCGGCGAGCAGATCTGACTTATCGGCAAAGTGGCGGTAGGGGGCAGCGGCGCTGACGCCGGCCCGGCGCGCCACCTCTCGCAGCGTGAAGCCTTTAGGGCCTTTCTCCTGCACCAGGTCTAGAGCCGCATCGGTCAAAGCGCGCTTGAGGTCGCCGTGGTGGTACGTGTCGCGCTGGGCCTCAGCCACGGGAATCTTTCGTTGCCTTGCCATGTTAACGATGCTAACATCGCTCTATGTGAACGATGTCAACATCCAAACGGAAGGAACGATCATGACGAACGACGCGGCGTGGGGAGTGGTGACGGGCGCAAGCTCAGGACTGGGAGCGCTATTCGCCGAGCAGTTGGCTGAGCGCGGGATGCCGCTCATCCTGGCGGGGCGCGACGAGTCGCGGCTAGCGCAGGTGCGCGACCGGGTGCAGAAACGGAAGCCGGGGATGCACGCGGAGCTGGTCGTCGGAGACCTCGGAACTGACAAGGGAATTCGCGACTTGATCGATGTGCTCGACGGCCGCGACGTCGACGTCCTGGTCAACAACGCGGGATTCGGGACGTATGGCCCCGTCTCGGAGACCGATGCGGACCGCGAGCGCGAGCTGGTGGCGGTGAACGTGGACGCGCTGGTGCGGCTGACGCATGCGGTGCTGCCGGGCATGCTCGCGCGCGGCCGCGGCGGCATCTTGAACGTGGCGTCGACGATCGCGTTCCAGCCGGCGCCCTATCAGGCGACATATGGGGCGTCGAAGGCGTTCGTGTTGTCGTTCAGTCAGGCGCTGTGGGCGGAGACGAGAGGCACCGGGGTCAGCGTGACGGCGCTCTGCCCCGGCCCGACGCGCACAGGCTTCGTCGACGCGCTCGACGCCGACGTTGCTGACGTAGCGGTCTACAAGAACCTGGCCGAGCCCGAACCGGTGGTGAAAGCGGGTCTGCGGGCGCTCGATCGTGGACGCCCAGTAGTGATTCCGGGTTGGCGAAACTGGTTGCTGGCCAACGGCGCAGACGTCATGCCTGGCCGGATCTCGACGATGATCAGCCGACGCATGCTGCGTCCCGGGAGGCGCACTGCGATCCCGGCCGTGTAGTCTGGAATGCGGACCGTCTCGTATTAGCGGTGATCACGGCTCGTAATTGCGTTACGCGAAAAAGATCAGCGTGCGATTCGATCGTCGGCCACGCGCCGGCCCTGCTAATTCGAAAAGGACACCGAATGGACAGTTCTGCCCTGTTTTCCCACCCGGATCTCCCGCAGTCCGTGCCTTCGGCCGAGCTCAACAAGACGCCCGCCGAGTATCCGACCTTCTCCGATCGGCCCGAGAAGCAAAGAACATCTGACACCCCGTCGTCGTGAACGGTTTGACCGGGACCAGGCGATGCGCCCGTCCCGTGCGAATTGCGCTGTCCCACTTCCTAGGTGGCGACATCGACGGCGCGTGGTGGCCGCACACCAGCTCGCTCGCCAACGAATTGCCTGACCTCATCGCGGCGTTGCATCCGCCGCTGGGCGAAATCACCGACATCGGCGTCAACTGGTCCTCGACGGACGGGACGCCCGACCTGAACTCGATGTACTACGGGACCGCCACACTGCCTGGTTCGCGTCCCAGGCGGCAACGGCTGATCCGGGTAGCTGGCCAGCGCGAGTGCATCAAACTGCTCGTGGTGCCGTCCATGACGTCGGCCGCGCTGGGATTGATGGTGTTGCGGATGGCCGCGGGGCTGCGCATTCCGGACAGTCAATGCGAAACGAAGCTTTTCAAGACGGCCGATTGCGTGGTCCGCGCCGCCCAGGCCGAAGGCGCGTCGTGGGCGATGCGGGTGGCCAGCGGGGAGCCGGCGCCCTAGAGACACCAATGGGCTGGTGCGAGATCGCACCAGCCCACCGTGTGAGTACGGACGGCTTAGACCGCGGTCACCCCGACTGCCTGGGGACCCTTCGGCCCTTGCTCGATGTCGAATTGGACGCGCTGGTTCTCGTCGAGCGAGCGGAAGCCGCTGCCCTGGATCTCCGAGTAGTGGACGAAGACATCCTTCGAACCCTCATCGGGGGTGATAAAGCCGAAGCCCTTTTCACCGTTGAACCATTTCACAGTTCCCTGTGCCATTTACTTACTTCTCTCATTTCCAGTGGATGTACCAAAAACATCCGCCAGGGAGTCTAACACGGGGCAATTGGCACAATCTTACTGAAAATTCGACGGTGCCCGGCGTGGGCGGTTCGGGCGTCGACGCCTCGGCGCGCCGGTGGCCGGCCGACGACGCTGCGGCGGATTGGGTTGGGCAGCAGCGGCTTTCGGTGCCTGGTAGGGCGCCGGCTCGCCGACGAGCGCATGCACGGCGTCTGAGTCGGCGGCCACTTGTTGCGGCGCGACGTGGATGCCTGCCTTGCGCAGCAACGCCTGGGTTTCTCTGCGTTGTTCGGGCAGCACGACGGTGACGACGTCGCCGGCGTTGCCGGCGCGTGCGGTGCGGCCGGAGCGGTGCAGGTAGGCCTTGTGCTCGGCGGGCGGATCGATGTGCACGACGAGCTCGACGTCATCGACGTGCACGCCGCGCGCGGCGATGTCGGTGGCCACCAGCACGCGGGCCTCGCCGGTACTGAACGCGGCCAGGTTGCGGTCGCGGGCGGGCTGAGAGAGGTTGCCGTGCAAGTCGACTGACGGGATTCCGGCCTGGGTGAGCTGCTTGGCGAGCTTGCGGGCGTGATGTTTGGTGCGCATGAACAGGATTCGGCGCCCGGTACCCGATGCGAGCCGGTGCACGAGTTCGGTTTTGGCCTGCACGCCCGTGACGTGGAAGACGTGATGCGTCATATCAGCGACCGGCGCGTTGAGCTCGTCGACGGAGTGCAGCACCTCGTTGCGCAGGAAGCGCTTGACGAGTTTGTCGACGCCGTTGTCGAGGGTGGCCGAGAACATCATGCGCTGGCCGCCCTGTGGGGTGGCGGCGAGGATGCGGGTGACGCCGGGCAGGAAGCCGAGGTCGGCCATGTGGTCGGCTTCGTCGATCACGGTGATCTCGACGGCGTCGAGGCTGATCAGGCGCTGTCTCATCAGGTCTTCGAGGCGGCCCGGGCAGGCGACGACGATGTCGGCGCCAGCCTTGAGCGCGCTGACCTGCCTGCCTTGCGGCACGCCACCGAAGATCGTGGTGACTTTGAGGCCGTAGGCCGCAGCGAGCGGTTGCAGGGCCGCGGTGATCTGGGTGACGAGCTCACGGGTGGGAGCGAGCACGAGCCCCGACGGTCGCGACGGACGCTTGCTGGGCGAGAGCCTGGTAGCCAACGGAATTGAGAAGGCAAGGGTCTTGCCACTGCCGGTCTTGCCGCGGCCGAGCACATCTCGGCCCTTCAAAGTGTCGGGCAGGGTCGATACTTGGATAGGGAAGGGTTGAGTGATGCCGCCGTCGGCGAGCACGCGCACCAGAGGTGCGGGCACGCCAAGGTCGGCAAAATTCTTGTCGGTAGACATGTTTCGGTGCCTTTCAGGCATCGGTGCGCGCTGTCGTCGCGAGGAGTCGCGCCGGACGAGCACAAGGTGGCGAGATTGCCGGTGGGCAAAATCGATCGCCGCGAGACGTTGTGCGGGAGCACGGCTCAGATGAATGAGAGTTCCACGACGTGGTTGGCAGCAGTTTCATGAGGCCAACGTTGCTACCAGTGTATCTGACGGGCGCGCGGGGCCCTAATGCGGCGGGCCGAGGCGTAGGGTCATGTGACCGGGACCACTCAGGCCCCCGAGAGAACGGGGCAGCGATGTCCGACAAGTCTCCGCGCCAGACAATGACTAAAAAGTCCGGCAAATCCCTCAAAGAAAAGCGTGCGGTCAAGCGCGCGAAGGCCGACCGTGTGTCCTCAACGGACGCGCTGCTGCATCCCAAGAAGCGCTGAGCGCCGCGACGAGTTTCGTTCCACCGAAATGTGTTTCGGCCGCACGCCGTGTCCGGTGACGGGGTGTCCGACATGCTGGGTGTAGGCTGAAAGGCAAGGCGGTGTTCTGCCGCCGTGAAGTCCACGCCACATCAGCTTGGAATTCTTCTCCCTTCGTCCCATCACGATCTGTACGGGACGACCCTGAAACTTAGGACATGCTCTATGGATACAGCGAACCTGTTTTCTCACCCCGAAACTCAGCAAACCTCTTCGTCAGGGGAGTCGTCGAAAGAACCGGCGGTGTACCCGACATTTTCTGACCGATCCGAGACCACCGCTGCTGACGTAACGCCACCATCGCCGTGAACGGCTTGAGCTGGCCCAGACGCTGTGCCAGTCCGGTGCGGATCGCGCTTGCGAGGACGCTTGGCGGCGACATCGACGGCGCCTGGTGGCCGCACAGCGGCTCGGTGGCCGGTGAATTACCCCATCTTGTGGAAGCTCTGCATCCATCGCTCGGCGAAATCATTGATATCGACGTCAACTGGACCGCGACGCAATGCGCGCCTGACCTGAACTCGATGACCGCCTACGCCCAGTCGATACCGGGCTGGCACAAAGAACATCAGCGGCTGATGGTGATTTCGGGCCGCCTGGCCAAGGCGAAGCTATTGGTGGTGCCGCACATGACATCGTCGGCGCTGGGCCTGATGGTCTTGCGCCGAGCGGCCGCTATGGACATTTCCCTTGCGCAACAAAATACTTCGGTGTTCGAGACCGCTGACTACGTCGTGCGCACGGCGCAGGTCGAAAGCGCCCTATGGGCAGTGTGGCGACGGGGGCGTAGCTCCTCGGCGTGACGCGCGTCGGAGTCGGTGTCACACCCGTCACGCGGGAGGACCATGACTCGATCTGCCCGTATCTCAGCGACAACCCCGTTTGCCCAGGTCACAGGCTATAACGAGCGAGGGTCTGTCAGCGACAGCCTGGCGCGGCCGGCACTCTCACCTCAGCTCGCGGAAGAACGCGCGGACGTGTTCGGTGAGCATCTCGGGTTTTTCGAGTGCGGCGAAGTGCCCGCCGTCGTCGACGTTGGTCCAGACGGTGATGTTGTTGGAGACTTCGGCGTAGCGGCGGATCCCGACGTCGTGAGCGAACATGATCGCGGCGGTGGGCACACCGGACGATTCCGGGGGAGGCCCCCAAATGTCCTGGGCGTAGCCGACATAGGCGGCTGAGCCGGCGGTCGCGGTGAGCCAGTAGATCATCACGTTGGTCAGCAACCGGTCGCGGTCGACGATAGTGTCGGGTAGGGCCTCGGGCGGATGGGTCCATTCGCGGAATTTGTCGAGAATCCAGGCTAGTTGGCCGGCGGGGGAGTCGACCAGAGCGGCGGCGAGGGTCTGCGGGCGGGTTGATTGGATGGCGATGTAGCCGAACTCGTCGCGCATGAAGGTCTTGACGCGGGCGACGCGGTCGCGTTCGAGGTCGGTCATGGTGGCCAGTTCGTTGTCGGTGACGTCGTTGATGGGCATGCCGAGGCTGCCGTTGACATGCACGCCAACAACGTGTTTGGGATCGGCGCGTCCGACGGCCGGTGACACGTCGGCGCCGAGGTCGCCGCCTTGGACCCCGTATCGGTCGTATCCGAGGCGGCGCATCAGCTCGGCCCATGCGCGGGCGATGTGGTCGTTGTCCCATCCGCTGGTGGGAACGGGTCCGGAGAAGCCAAAGCCGGGGAGGCTGGGGATGACGAGGTGGAAGGCGTCGGCCGGATCGCCGCCGTGGGTCTTGGGGTCGGTGAGCGGCCCGATCAGGTCGAGGAATTCGACGAACGAGCCGGGCCAGCCGTGGGTGAGCAGTAGTGGGAGGGCGGAGGTTTCGGGCGAGATGATGTGCAGGAAGTGGATGGTGGCGCCGTCGATCTCGGTGGTGAACTGCGGCCAGGAGTTGATCGCGGCTTCGGCTGTGCGCCAGTCATATTCGGTGCGCCAGTAGTCGACCATCTGGCGCAGATACCACACGGGGACGCCGGTGTCCCAGTCGTCGCCGGGGAGAATCGGGGGAAACCGGGTGCGGGCTAGGCGCTGAGCCAGGTCGTCGAGGGCGTCGTCGGGGATCGCGAGATGAAACGGCGTGATGTCCGTGGTTGAGGTCATGCCTCAAGGTTTCCACCGATAGCGGACAGGTTCTGTCCGCAGATTTCATTTTCTAGGCCGGCGGCTTACGTCGCTTGCTGGTCGAGTTCCCGCATAATCAGGTGCAGTGACACGTGATCTATCTGGGCGACGGGCCGCGGCTGTCTTTGTGGCCGTGCTGACCTTCGTGGCGGGTTGCTCGCGGGGCGACGCGCCAGTTGCCCCGCGCGAGAGCGCGCGGACGACGCAGGCTCCGGTCGCCGCGCCGCCGCCCAGTGCGACACCCACGCCGCTGCCGCCGCCGGATCCGGCTCCGGCACCGGATTTCTCGGCAGTCTCGAAGCTCATCACCGATGCCATTGCGGCACACAAGCTTCCGGGTGCCGTGCTGCTGATCGGCCACGGCGGCAGGGTCGTCTTCCAGCAGGCGTATGGCGAGCGCAAGCTTGCAGGAGAACCGGGACTGGACGGAAAGCAGGCGCCTGCGGAGCCGATGACCGAGGACACGATGTTCGACGTGGCGTCGTTGACGAAGGTCCTCGCGACAGCGCCTGCCATCATGCAGCTGTACGAGCAGGGCCAGGTGTGGTTCGACGATCCGGTGCAGCTGTATCTGCCGGAGTTCAACGCGGCGAATGATCCACAGCGGGCACGGGTGACGGTGCGCATGTTGCTGACGCACACGTCGGG
>NZ_JAVHWM010000115.1:0-13264 GCF_032159765.1 Mycobacterium sp.
AGCCGGCAACGAGCGCGACGACCGCCGATACGACCATCACCATCAAAGGCAGTCTGCGCCTCACAGGGCCCGCTTTGCGGGTCGCGCTCTTGCTGCTCATCACGACAGCAGGATAGCGGCAGCCGCGAAGTGGGGTGGCGGATGGCGCTTGACCTGCGCATATGACCCGGCTGGCGCGTTGGTCCAGGAACCGATCCGCCCGGGCGTGCGACAGTACGGAGATGCTCCTGGGACTGCTGCGCCGATTCGTGCGGCCGTACCGCGGGCTGATCGCGATCGTCGGGTCGCTGCAGGTGATCAGCACACTTGCGTCGCTTTACCTGCCGACCGTCAACGCGGCGATCATCGACGACGGCGTCGCCAAGGGCGACACCAACACGATCACGCGGCTGGGCGTCGTCATGCTCGGAGTAACCGCGCTGCAGGTGCTGTGTTCGGTGGCCGCCGTGTATTTCGGGTCGCGGACCGGCATGGGGTTCGGCCGCGACCTGCGGACTGCGATCTTCGACCACGTCACTGGCTTCTCGGCCCACGAGACCGCTCAGTTCGGCGCGCCGTCCCTGCTCACTCGCAGCACCAACGACGTCCAGCAAATCCAGCTGCTCGTCCAGATCACGTGCACCGTGCTGGTCACAGCGCCGATCATGTGCATCGGTGGGATCGCGATGGCCGTGCACCAGGACGCCGGCTTGTCGTGGCTGCTGCTGGTCAGCGTGCCCGTGCTGGCGCTCGCCAACTACCTGATCGTGTCGCGGATGCTTCCGATCTTCCGCCGGATGCAGCGCCAGATCGACGGGGTGAACCGCGTCATGCGCGATCAGCTGTCGGGAATCCGGGTGGTGCGGGCCTTCGCGCGCGAGCGCGTCGAACAACGCCGGTTCGATACGGCCAATCGCGCGCTGTCGGACTCGGCGCTGGCCGCGGGCCGGTGGCAGGCATTGCTCCTGCCGGTGAGCACGCTGGTGATCAACGTGTCCAGCGTTGCGCTGATCTGGTTTGGCGGCATGCGGATCGACGCCGGGCGGATGCAGGTCGGTTCGCTGATCGCGTTCCTTTCCTACTTCATGCTGATTCTGCTGTCGGTCATGATGGCGACGCTGTTGGTGATCCTGTTCCCGCGCGCCTCGGTGTGCGCCGAGCGCATTACCGGGGTGCTGAACACCGAGCCGACCATCCGCAGCCCCGAACATCCCGTGTGGCCCAAGGCTCTGGCCGGCCTCGTGCGATTGGACTCTGCGACGTTTAGCTATCCGGGGGCCGATCGCCCAGTGGTGCAGGGCATTTCGCTTACGGCACAGCCCGGCACGATGACCGCGATCGTCGGCAGCACGGGATCCGGCAAGTCGACGTTGGTGTCGCTGATCTGCCGTCTGTACGACGTGACCGCCGGATCGGTGAGCATGGACGGCGTCGACGTGCGCGAGTACGACACCGAACAGCTGTGGTCGGCGGTCGGGCTGGTGCCGCAACGCGGCTACCTGTTCTCCGGCACGGTCGCCGACAACCTTCGATACGGCAAGGCCGACGCCACCGACGCTCAGATGTGGGAAGCGCTGGAGGTGGCGGCGGTCGACGGCTTCGTCTCATCTC
Organism: Mycobacterium sp.; assembly: GCF_032159765.1. Lineage (GTDB taxonomy): Bacteria > Actinomycetota > Actinomycetes > Mycobacteriales > Mycobacteriaceae > Mycobacterium. Next base: position 1,591 of record NZ_JAVHWM010000115.1, read on the forward strand.
ACGCCGACGGGCTCGACATGCGTGTGGCGCAGGGTGGCATCAACTTCTCGGGAGGCCAACGGCAACGGCTGGCGATCGCCCGTGCGGTGATCCGCCGCCCCACGGTCTACCTGTTCGACGACGCGTTCTCGGCCCTGGACGTGCGCACCGATGCCCGGGTACGTGCCGCGCTCCGCACCGCTTCGACGGATTCGACCATGATCGTTGTGTCACAACGTATTTCGACCGTCATCGATGCCGACCAGATCGTGGTAATCGACGACGGGCGTGTCGTCGGAACCGGCACGCACAGGTCGTTGCTCGCAGACTGTACGCAGTATGCCGAGTTCGCGGACTCGCAGTCGGTCGGGGTGGGGCGCCGATGAGCGCTCGCGCGAAGAGGAGACAGCACCAGTGAGTGGGCCGATGCGGATGTCGATGCGCACCATGACGCAGGCGCCCGAGAGGTCACGGGACTTTCGGGCGACGGCGATCCGGCTGCTGAAGAGATTGACGCCGCAGCGGGGGTTGGCTGCAGCAGTGATGGGGTTGTCGGTCGTGGGCATAGCGATCGGCGTGGTGGGTCCGCGGGTGCTTGGGCACGCGACGGACCTCCTGTTCAACGGGGTCATCGGTCGCCAGCTCCCAGCGGGCATCACCAAAGAGCAGGCGGTGCAAGCCGCGCGGGCACGCGGTGACGGCACCTTCGCCGACTTGTTGTCGAGGGCGAACGTGACGCCTGGCGTCGGCGTGGACTTCGCCGCGGTGGGCCGCACGCTTCTGCTGGCGCTTGGCCTGTATCTTCTTGCCAGCCTGTTGATTTGGGTGCAGGCACGCCTGCTCAACGTCACCGTCCAGCGCACGATGGTCGCGCTGCGCGCGGACGTCGAGGACAAAGTGCATCGGCTTCCGCTGTCCTACTTCGACTCTCGGCAGCGCGGCGAAGTGTTGAGCCGGGTGACCAACGACGTCGACAACATTCAGACATCGGTGTCGCTGACGATCAGCCAGCTGCTGTCGTCGGTGCTGACGGTGGTCGCCGTGCTGGTGATGATGCTGACGATCTCGCCGTTGCTGGCAGCGATCACACTGCTGACGGTGCCGGCATCGCTGTGGGTGACCAGGACGATCGCACGCCGATCGCATCGGTTGTTCGTCGCGCAGTGGACCAACACTGGTCGCCTCAACGCCCACATCGAGGAGACGTACAGCGGCTTCACGCTGGTGAAGACGTTCGGTCACCGGCCGCGGGCACAGGAGCAGTTCCGCCAGCTCAACGACGACGTCTACCACGCCAGCTTCGGCGCACAATTCTTCTCCGGTCTGGTGGCACCGCTGACTGCGTTCATCGGCAACCTCAGCTACGTTGCCGTCGCGGTAGTCGGCGGCCTGCAGGTGGCGACTGGGCAGATCACGATCGGCGCGATCCAGGCGTTCACCCAATACGTGCGCCAGTTCAACCAGCCGCTCACTCAGATTGCCGGGATGTACAACACGCTGCAATCCGGAATGGCAAGCGCGGAACGCGTTTTCGACCTCCTCGACGCCGAGGAGCAGACACCGGACACCGACGTCGCATTGCCGTCGGCCAACGGCCAGCTGCGACCTGGCCGCGTCGAGTTCGACCAGGTCAACTTCAGTTATCGGCCCGGCACCCCCGTCATCGAGGACCTGTCCTTCGTCGCGCAGTCGGGAAGCACCGTGGCGATCGTCGGCCCGACGGGCGCGGGAAAGACCACGCTGGTGAATTTGTTGATGCGTTTCTACGAGGTCGACAGCGGCGCAATCCTGGTTGACGGCGTTGACATCTCGACGATCAGCCGCGAGTCGTTGCGGTCGCGGATCGGGATGGTGTTGCAGGACACCTGGCTGTTCGGCGGAACCATCGCCGACAACATCCGCTACGGACGCCCGGACGCCGACGATGACGAGGTGCTGGCGGCGGCCAAAGCCGCCTACGTCGACCGGTTCATCCACACACTGCCGGACGGCTACGACACCTGGGTGAGCGACGACGGCGGAAACATCAGCGCGGGAGAGAAGCAGTTGATCACGATCGCGCGGGCATTCCTCGCCCAGCCTCAGCTGCTGATCCTCGACGAGGCGACAAGCTCCGTCGATACCCGCACCGAGGTGCTGATCCAGCACGCCATGCGCGAATTGCGGCGCGGCCGAACGAGTTTCATCATCGCGCACCGGCTGTCGACGATCAGGGACGCCGATGTGATCCTGGTGATCGAGGAGGGCCGGATCGTCGAGCGGGGCAGCCATGCCGAGCTGATGGCCAAGCGTGGCGCTTATTGGGAAATGACGCAGGTCTAGAGGTCCGGGCCTTCGGCGCGCAGATCGTCGACCTCGGACATTGCTTCGCGCAACTTGGCGAGCCACTCGTCGGTGTGTTCCCCGACGAGCCGGACGCACCACGCCAGGGCGTCTGACCTCGACCGCGCCACTCCCGCGTCGACCAACGTGTCTAGGACCTGCCGATCCGGTTGACGAAGCCGCGTCATGACTGGAACAGCCAAGTGGGTGAATATGATTCGTTCCTCGCCGACGCGTACGCCCCAGCTCACGGTGCGCCCGTAACGCGCCTGCGCCTCGTCGGCGATCTGCATCCGCTGCGGCCGGGTGTCCTCTCGGAAGCGAGCGGCACGGCCGGCGCCGCGGGCGTCGGCGCCCTCGCCTTCGGCTCCTTCGGGTTCGGCAAGGCGCCCGATGACGGTGATCTCCTCGCGGTCCGCGACGACCTCCGGGGCTTCGGTGAACCACTCATCAGGTAGTCGGCCGGCGAACCAATCGGGTGCGTCGGCGGCGTCGGGTTGGTCGGCTTGCTGCCAGCCGCCAGGGCGGCCGAACCGCCGCCCGTGTCCATGGTGTGATCGCATGATTACATGATTACACCGTTGCAGTGGGTAGGGAAGTGCGTTCACCCTCGGCGAAGCTGATCTGCTGTCGCGCTATCGCTTGCGGACGAGCGCCCAGCCGCCCACCAGCGCGGCAACGATGAACAACAGCACTCCCCAGATCGGAGACGTCAGCGCACCCACCACGACTGCGACGATCACCACGGGTGAGATCGCGAACAACACCATTAGGGGGTGCTGCTTGAACACGTCGGCCGCGCCGCGCGCACGGTTGCGGTCGATCTCTTTACCTGCCATGGATCAAGGATGCCAGTGGTGCAGAGCGAGCGTGCGGGATGCAACCCACTATCGAGATTCGACCACCGACAGTGCGTTGGCAGCGACGTAGACGGTGTGGGTGCCCGGGTCCACCGCCACGGCATACGGGCCGGTGGCGACGGGCACGGCGGCGGTGACGGTGCGCGTCGAGGGGTCGACCACCGACAACGTGTTGTCGCCGTTGTTGGTGGCGTAGACGATATGGGTGCCCGGGTCCACCGCCACCCCGTCCGGGCTCTTGCCGACCGGCACGGTGGCTGCGACCGCGCGCGTCGAGGCGTCGACCACCGACAGCGTGTTGTCGCCGTTGTTGGCGACGTAGACGATATGGGTGCCCGGATCCACCGCCACCCCGACGGGGCCCTTGCCGACCGGCACGGTGGCTATGACCGCGCGCGTCGAGGCGTCGACCACCGAGACCGTGTTGTCGCGGTCGTTGGCGACGTAGACGGTATGGGTGCCCGGATCCACCGCCACCCCGTCCGGGTCCTGGCCGACCGGCACGGTGGCTACGACGGCGCGCGTCGAGGCGTCGATCACCGACACAGTGTTGGTGAAGTGGCTGGAAACGTAGACCGTCTGGCTGGCCCCATCCACCGCCACCCCCCATGGGAACGTGCCGACGGGCACGGCGGCGGTGACGGTGCGCGTCGAGGCGTCGATCGTCGACACCGTGTCCGCGTAGTTGGTGACGTAGACGGTGTGGCTGCCCGGATCGACCGCCATCCCGATTGGGTTCTCCACCCCGTTCGGGGTCTTGCCGACGGGCACGGTGGAGGTGACAGCGCGCGTCGAGGCATCGATGACCGACACCGTCTTGTCCCCGTAGTTGGCGACGTAGACAGTGTGGGTGCCCGGGTCCACCGCCACTCCGAACGGGCCCTTGGCGGGCACGGTGGCGGTCACCCTGTAGTGGCCCGGACCTGGACCTGCCGACCGACTCTGACATCCGGATAGCAAAAGGGCCAACACGACGGCACCGATGACAGCCAGCACGCCGGTGAGCATCGGTATCGGCACCAGCCGCCGGCGTTCTCGGGTTGATCGATCACTTTCGCTATCAGTCATTTGCGCCCTCTCGGTGGGTTTTGTTTGTAGTGTGGCCCTGGCACTTACCCGCCACATGCGAGTTCATCAAGTTCGTTGTCGTCGAGCACTCGGAACAGCGGTGGAGGTGCCCGAGCGGGTCGCTGATCTGACCGGCCAACTCGTGACTCTCCCCCTACGGGAGTGTGCAGACTTCAGTCATGCAGGCGACTCTTTCCATAGGCGACTTCGCGCGGGCTACCCACATGAGTGTCAAGACGCTGCGCCACTATCACCGGATCGGGCTCCTTGAGCCGGCCGATGTGGACCGTCACACGGGCTATCGGCGGTACACCACCGAGCAGATCCCGGTTGCCCAAGTGATCAGACGATTTCGCGATCTTGACATGCCGCTCGATCAGGTTCGGGCAGTGCTGAAGGCCCCCGATCTGGCGACCCGGAACCGGCTGATCACCGAGCACCTCAACAGGCTTGAAGACGGGCTCAGCCGCACTCAACATGCGGTCGCGTCGTTGCGCGACCTCCTCGAGCGCCCGGCCGGGTCGGAGGTCAACGAGGTCGGGCGGCGCCGGGTGCCGGCCACCCGGGCAGCGGCGATCGTCGAAATCGTGGACGTCGCAGATGCGCTCACCTGGTACGAGGGTGCGGTCGGGGAGCTCCGTGCGACCCTGGCTGCTCAGCGCGTGGCACCCAATGGACCCGCAGGCGGCATCTTCGCCGACGAGTTGTTCACCCACGAACGGGGTCAGGCGACGATCTTCCTTCCCTGCGAGGCCAGCGTCCGCGAGTTGGGCAGGGTCACCACACTGGTCGTGCCCGGTGTCGAGCTCGCAACGATCGACCACCTCGGTAGCTATCGTGAAATCGACCGCACCTATGGCGATTTGGCGACGTATGTCACCAAACACGCGCTGGCCGTCGACGGGCCGCTGCGCGAGTATTACCTCGTGGACCGCAATGACACCCCGGACGAAAGTCAGTGGCGCACACAGGTCTGCTGGCCGATCTTCGACACGGGCGTCTGACCCGGCGCCCTCCCCTTGGGGGAGAGATTCAGGCGCAGGGCGGCCTTGACCCTCCCGTCGTTGAAGCCGACACGCTGGCGTTGTCACTGAACAACCCAAGCCGAAGGAGTGCCCCAATGCACGCAACACCGCTGAGCGGGATCGTCGCCGAGCATGTCGACGCGGTCAACGCCATGGACGCCGACCGGATCATGGCCACATTCGCCACCGACGCCTACGTCAACGACAACCGTCGCGAGTTCGTAGGCACGGACGCCGTCCGCCGTTGGGTGGAAAGAGAAATCGTCGGCGACAAAGTCACCATCGAGGTCGTTGAGGTGCTGGACCATCACGGCGACACCGTCGTTCGCGGGCGATATGACGGCAACTACGACAAGACGAACCTGCCGGATGAGCTGATACTTTCCAACTACTTCAGCGTCCGCGACGGCAAGATCGTCAGCCTCGTCGTCATCTTCAATGAGCCCGCCGGATACTGAGCGGAGACCTACGCACTCGGAGGAGACGCCCGTGATTCCGGAATCCCAAAACCCCGATCGTGACTATCCGCAGATGGCCGCCGACCGGGGCCGGATCGAGCCGGCTCCGCGGCGGGTCCGCGGCTATTTCGACAACACGCTGCTCTTCGACACGACCCGTGCCCTCTACGTCTGGGAAATCCCGTACTACCCGCAGTACTACATCCCGTTGTCCGACGTCCGCACGGATTACCTCGAGGACGAGGACCATCAGCAGAAGCTGCAACTGGGCGTGTCAAGAACGCACTCGCTGACCAGAGACGGGCGTACCCGCAAGTCGGCTGCGCGCGTGTACGGCGACGGCCCGGTCTCCGGGCACGCGCGATTCGAATGGGACGCACTTGATTGGTTCGAGGAGGACGAGCCGATCGTCGGGCATCCACGTAACCCCTACGTGCGCGTCGATGCCTTGCGCTCACACCGGCACCTCAGAGTCGAACTCGACGGCGTCGTTCTCGCCGACACCCACAGTCCCGTGCTGCTGTTCGAAACCGGTTTGTCGACAAGGTATTACATCGATCGGACTGATGTGGCGTTCGAGCACCTCGAAGCCAGCCACACCCAATCGCTCTGCCCATACAAGGGGATCACCTCCGGGTACTGGTCGGTACGGGCCGGCGACACCGTGCATGCGGATCTTGCCTGGACCTACGACCATCCGTTGGAGCAGGTTGCCCCGATTGCCAGGCTGATCGCGTTTTACAACGAGAAGCTCGACATCTTCGTCGACGACGTCGCGCTCGCGCGGCCGCACACCCACTTCACCTAGGCGCCCCGAAGCAGACCACGCTGCGAGCTCCGTTCCCGCGCGCCATATCCGCGAATGCCGCTGCGACGCCGTCGATCCCGATGCGCCGCGTGACCAGCGCCTCGAGGTCGAGCCGGCCCGCGAGGGCAAGGCCGGCGAGCACCGGTATGTCGCGCGCGGGGTCACTCGCGCCGTAGACGCTGCCGCGAATCGTCTTGCCGTCGGCCATCAGTGACAGCGCGGGGAACGTCACCGTTTCGTCGATCGGGGCGGCCCCGACGAGCGTGACCGTGCCGCCGCGGCGGGTGGCGTCATACGCCGCGCGGATGGTGGCGGCCTTGCCGACGACCTCGATGCCGTGATCGACGCCGTCGCCTCCGGTGAGCTCGCGGACCGCGGCAACGAGATCTGTTTCACTGGCGTCGACGGTGTCGGTCGCGCCATTGGCCGCCGCGGCCGAGAGCTGAGGGGCCACCGCGTCGGCGGCGACGATGCGCGACGCCCCGGCTAACCGGGCTCCCTGCAGTGCCGCCAATCCCACACCGCCGCAACCGATGACGAGCACGGTGTCCCCTGGTCTGACGCACGCCGTGCGCATCACCGCGCCGACACCGGTGGTCACCGCGCAACCCAGCAGGGCCGCCAGTTCGAGCGGCAGCGACGCATCGACCTTGACGACCGCGGCGGCGGGCACGAGTGTCTTCTCGGCCAGCGTCCCAGCACCCATCGACGGCCACACCGCGCCCTCGGCACTCGACGCGTAGGGCTCGCCGAACGCGTGCGTCAGCCCGCTCGGACACAGGTGGGAATCACCCCGCAGGCAGGCCGGACATGTTCGGCACGGCACGTTCCAGGTGAGCACCACGTGGTCGCCGGGACGCACGGTCGCCACGTCGTCGCCGACCTCGGTGACGATGCCCGCGCCCTCGTGCCCGAGCGTGCACGGCAGCAGTGCCGGCATGTCGCCGTCGCGCACCGACAGATCGGTGTGGCAGATGCCGCTCGCTACCAGCCGCACTGTGACTTCGTGGCCGGCCACCGGTCGCAGCGTCAGATCTTCCACCGCGGTGGCCCGACCGGCCTCGCGCAGCACGACGGCCTTCATACGGACTTACGATGACGAGACCACACGACCGGGTCAAGGGAGACCTGCCATGACAACGTCAACTCTGGCCACGCTGACTATCGGCGGCGAACCGCAACCTGGTGGCGCAGGCAGCTACCCCGTCCATAACCCGGCCAGGCCGGCCGAAGTCGTCGGCGAGGCTCCCGCTGCCGACCGCGCCCAACTCGACGCGGCGGTGGGGGCGGCACGCAAGGCGGCGCCGGGGTGGCGTGGCTTGGATGTCGCCGAACGGGTCGCCAAGATCGTGGCGGCGGCCGCGGCCGCCGGCGAGCAGCTCAACGCGCGCGACGGCGCGCGGCTCTACACCAGCGAACACGGCAAGGTGCTCGCCGAGGCGAGCTTCGAACTCGGCGCCGCAGCGGTGCTTCCGGCAGTGGTTGGCTCCATGGCGGAAGCGGCGCTCGCGCCTGAGCAGATCGACCCGAACGTGCCTTATCCGCGGCTGCATCGAGAGCCGTATGGTGTTGCAGCCCTTGTTATTCCGTTCAACTGGCCGCTTGCGTTGCTGATGACGAAGCTGGCGCCGGCGCTGGCGGCAGGCAACACCGCAGTGGTCAAGCTGCCGCCGACGGTTCCGCTGGTTGCTCTGCAGCTCGGTGCGGCGTTCGCCGCGGCGCTGCCGCCGGGCGTGGTCAGTGTGCTGTCCGGTCCCGGCGCTGAGCTCGCTCAGGCGCTGGTCGCCCATCCGGGAATCGACGTCATCTCCGTGACCGGCGGATGCGCGACCGGCCGTGCGGTGATGGCGGCCGCGTCGGCGCGGCTCACGCCCGTGTTGCTGGAGCTCGGCGGGAACGACGCAGCGATCATCGCGCCCGACATCGGCATCAGCGATCAGCTCGTCGAGGCGCTGGTGACGGCGACCTACACCACCGGCGGACAGGTGTGCATGGCGATCAAGCGGCTGTACGCGCCACACGAGAAAGTCGACGCGCTGGCCGAGGCGGTGCTCGCACGGTGTGAGCGGGAAGTGGTCGGCGATGGCCTCGCGGAGGAGGTCACATTCGGCCCGCTGCATACGGCGGCGGCCCGTGACCGAGTGGACGCACTCGTGAAAGACGCTGCGGCACAGGGAGCGACGGTGCGCACCGCGGGGCGACTCCGCGACGCCGACGCCGACTCCGGTGGGCATTTCATGCTGCCGACAGTCGTCACCGGCGCGCCGCCGCATTCGGCGCTGGCCCGGGAGGAACAATTCGGCCCGGTGCTGCCGATCTTCGGCTACGACCACATCGACGACGCCGTCGCCGCGGCCAACGACACGGACTTCGGCCTCACCGCGTCGGTATGGACCGGTGACGACGCGCTTGCCGACGAGGTCACGAGCCAACTCGTAGCAGGCACGGTCAGCGTGAACTGCCACGGCATGGCAGCCCAGGACCCGAGAGTGCCGTTCGGGGGTGTTGGGCAGTCCGGCCTCGGCCGGGAGTTCGGGCTCGACGGCATTCGCGCGTTCACGCAGGCCCGCGGATACGTACGGCAGCCGCCGCCGCAGTAGCTGGTCAATAAGATCGACAGAGCCTCAACGGAACTTGTGAGAAACGCTCTCTGGCTGTGGCTGCGCAGTGCGATAGTTGGCCTACCACGCGGCCTCACGCGCGACGGTAACCGAAATGGGGCGGACACCATGACCATCTCTCGCGTTCTCTTAGCGGCCACTGTCGTGGCCGGCATTGGGTCACCAGTCGCGTTGCTCACTCCCGGATCCGCCTCGGCATCTGCGCTCATCGAGGGCGTCTATCGGTTTGACTATGACGGCAGCAAACAGACGCAGGACGGCAAGCCGTTCCCGACCAATTCGTACTCGGCGACGGTCGGTATCCGCTCCGCCTGCCCCCCCGCCGGCTGCGTCGCGACCGCCACAGACCTGAACACGTACGGTTGGCCGCAACCAGCTGAAGCGTCCACCTTCGTGTATCGCGAAACCAACGACCAGTGGGTAATGACCAGGGGGTTCGTGTATGCGTGCAACAACGGCGAAATGCATGAGGGCGGTGAAACGCAGACATTCCAGGTCAAGCCCGATGGAACATTCGTCGGCATCGGCATCAAGCCACGTTCACCATGCCCCGGCGGCCCGCTCGTGATGCCGTTCACTGCGACAAGAGTGCGTGATCTGCCCCCAGACGCGCCGGTGGCGGACCCCAACACCGTCTGATCGAGCACATCAACTGTCTGGCTGTTTTTGCACAAATAGCATTGACAGCTGCCGAAATCGGACCATAGTCGTCAGGTATGGCGCTGCTGCCCGACCCGACGCCCAGGGAGCGACAGCACATCCTGATATCCGTCGACGACCATGTCATTGAGCCCCCCGACATGTTCGACGGACGCCTCCCCGCCGCGCTGACGGAACGTGCGCCGAAGATCGTCGAGACCGACGACGGAAACCAGGTATGGCAGTACGAGGGCCGTACCTATCCGAACATCGGGCTCAACGCGGTCATCGGTCGGCCGAAAGAAGAATGGAGCATGGAGCCCGCCCGGTTCGACGAAATGCGGCGCGGCTGTTGGGATGTCAATGCGCGGATCGCAGACATGGATCTGGCGGGCATCTGGGCGTCGCTGAACTTCCCCTCGTTGATCGCCGGGTTCGCGGGGACAGTGTTCTGGCGCAGCGACGATCCCGAGCTCGGGCTCGCAGTGCTGCGGGCATGGAACGACTGGCATCTCGACGCGTGGGCCGGCGCCTACCCCGACCGGCTGATCCCGCTGCAGCTGCCGTGGCTGGCCGATCCGCAGCTCGCGGAACAAGAGGTACGCCGCAACGCCGAGCGTGGGTTCAAGGCGGTGAGCTTCCCCGAGCTGCCTGCCCAGTGCGGGCTGCCCAGCCTGCACACCGGGGTCTGGGATCCGTTCCTGGCGGCATGCGAGGAGACCGGGACCGTCGTCTGCCTTCACACCGGCTCAGCGCAGTGGGCGGCCATTCCCGCGCCGGACACCCCGTTCGAGACGATCACCACGCTGTTTCCCGTGAATGCGCTTGTCGCGACGGCAGATTGGTTGTGGTCAGGAATTCCGGTGCGCTTCCCGGATCTGAACATCACGCTCGACGAGGGCGGCCTCGGCTGGGTGGCGATGCTGGCCGACCGCGCCGACTTCGTCCTCGCACACTCCGCGTCAGCACGCGAGGGCGGCTCATGGAAGAGCGACCTGCTGCCGAGTGAGGTGCTGCGGCGCAATTTTTGGTTCTGCTCGATCGACGACCCCACGGCGTTCGGCACGCTCGACGCCATCGGGGCGGGGCGGATCCTCATCGAGAGCGACTACCCGCACGCCGACTCGACATGGCCGGACACCCAGAACGTCGTCGCGCGCAATGTCGCGAAGCTGTCGGCCGAAGACGCGGCTCGCATCACCCACCGCAACGCCTCAGAGCTTTTCCGTCACCCGCTACCGGACGAAGGGTGGCTGGCCCGCAGCGGCGCAGCATAGGAGTCTGCAATGTTGGATCTGCTGATCCGAGACACGTCGATCGTCGACGGCACCGGCACACCCGCCCGCCATGGCGATGTGGGCGTGCGGGACGGCCGCATCGTGGCGGTCGGCGAAGTCGACGAACCCGCCACGAAAACCGTTGATGCCGAGGGCCAAACACTTGCGCCGGGGTTCGTCGACCTGCACACACACTACGACGCGCAACTGTTCTGGGACCCGACCGCAAGCCCGTCGGTGCAGCATGGCGTCACGACCGTCTTCGGCGGCAACTGCGGATTCACGCTGGCGCCCGCGGGGCCGGACCAACGCGATTACCTGACGAAGATGCTGGCGCGAGTCGAGGGCATGCCGCTCGAGGCGCTGCGCGCAGGCCTGGACTGGGAATGGTCGTCGTTCGGCGACTGGCTGTCCCGGCTCCAGGGCCGCACAGCCGTCAATGCCGGCTTCCTGGTGGGGCATTCGGCGATTCGGCTGGCCGCGATGGGCGACGACGCGGTCGGCGGCGAATCGTCCGCAGAGCAGGTGGCGAAGATGGCCACGCTGCTCGCCGCCGCGCTGAGCGAGGGGGCGATGGGATTTTCGACCTCACAGTCGAATACGCACAACGACGGCTC
>NZ_JAVHWM010000134.1:0-101956 GCF_032159765.1 Mycobacterium sp.
GGGATGCTTACGCCGCCAACGGTTTCGAGTTTCCCGAGGAGACCCACACGCCCTTCGCGAACCTCAGCTACGTCAGCGCCGTACTGCCCTAGTTCACCTCCTCTTTGCGCGAGCGTGCGTGTCTGCAGCCGACACGCCGGTGCCAGGACCCGATTTCGCGCACGCTCGCGGCAGCTAGACGGGCCATCCGCTCAGCTCGAGGAATCGCGCGTAGCGATCCTGCGTGGCCGACGTCCAAGCCGGGTCCGGCTCGACGATGTGCTGCGTCGAGGCCCAGCGGGCGGCATCGGTCATCGAGGACTCCAGTCCCACCGCCATTCTCGCCATGAATGCCGCGCCCAGTGCCGCGCCCTCCGCGACGCCAGACACCTCGACCGGCACGCCGGTCGCGTCGGCGATCGCCTGCATCCACGGCTCGACGCGGGTGCCGCCGCCGGTCGCGACGACGCGCGACACGGGTACTCCGCTCAGGTCGATGAGATGGCGCACCACGAACGCCGACGCCTCAAACGCCGCGCGCCGCAACGTCGCGGCGTCGTGGGTGAGATCCAGGCCGTCCAGCGCTGCACGCCGGTCCGGGTCGTGCAGCGGGGTTCGCTCACCACGCACGTACGGCGACCAGACTGGAACCCGGCGCGGATCAGACTGTGACGTCGGGCTCTGGGTCGTATTACCTTGGCCCACAAGGCGATCCACCCAGTTCAGGAACAGGCCACCTGCGTTGCTGGCACCGCCCATCTGGCTCAGCCCCGGCAAGAGGCGCGGAACGGTCCACAACCCCGGTACCTCATTCGCCTGCGAGGTCGTCGCCCAGACGATCAACGTGGTGCCGCACACGACGAGCACGTCCCCCTCGCCGTCAGCACCGGCGACCAGTTGTTCGCACAGCGCGTCGATCGCGCCGGCCGCCAGCACCGTGTCGGTTCCGAAGACTCTGCCAACAGCGGCGCCCATCATCTCGACACGCGGCATGCGGTCCGTCGAAACCCCGAGTTCCCCGCATGCCGACGCGCTCCAGCCGGAACCGTCGAACAATGGGTATGCGGTGCCCGCGGTGGCGAGATCGATCACGGCCTCCCCCGCCAGCGCGTAGTTGGCCACCGCGGGCGCAGGCCAGTACCCGGCTGCCTCAGGTGCCTGCTTCGCGGTCCATCGCAGGAATTCGGCCATCTCGCCGGTCAGGAATGCGCCTGGCTCCGGGGCGAACGAAGCGACGGGAGAGCGTCCCGTACTGCCGCGCCCGCGAGCGTCGCCGTACAACAGGCCAGGAGTGATCGGCCGGCCCTCCGCATCGACGGCGGTCAGCGACGGCACCATCGCCGACACCGCGGCCGCCAGCGCGTCGGGCTGAGCCAATTGGCGCATGGCAACAGAGGGGCCCGCGCGCCAGGCGTCGTCGGCGTCGTGCTCGAGGCGGTCGGCGTCGGGCACCCGCACCTCGTGCGGGATCCGCGCTCTGGCGAGCACCCGGCCATGTTCGTCGGCGGCCACGGCCTTGACGGCCGTGGTGCCGATGTCGATGCCGACCGTGACCTCGGAAGAAGAACCGCGTGACACGGGCGTCACCGTACGCCAGCATGTGCAGACGTGACCCGACTTCGCGCGCTGGTGACCGCTCCGTTGCGTGGGCCAGGCCTGGACAAGCTGCGGCAGCTGGCCGATGTCGTCTACGACCCGTGGATCGACCAGACCCCGCTGCGGATCTACAGCGCTGAGCAGCTCGCCGAGCGGATCCGCGCAGAGGGCGCCGATGTTGTTGTGGTGGAGAGCGATTCGGTGAGCGGACCGGTCTTCGAGCTGGGGCTGCGAGCAGTCGCCTCCACGCGCGGAGACCCGAACAACGTCGACGTGGCTGCGGCGACGGCCGCAGGAGTCCCTGTGCTGTACACGCCTGCGCGCAACGCCGACGCGGTCGCCGAGATGACGCTGGCACTCCTGTTCGCCGCCACCCGACATCTGGTGACCGCAGATGCGGACGTCAGGGCGGGCCAGGCGTTCCGCGACGGCACCATCCCATATCAGCGGTTCCGGGCCTGGGAGGTCGCTGGGCGCACGGCCGGACTGGTGGGTCTCGGCGCGGTCGGCCGGGCACTGGCATGGCGGTTGACCGGGCTGGGCATGTCGGTCATCGCCTCCGACCCGTACAACGACGAGGCCCGTCACAGCATCGACGAGGTGCTGGCCGAGGCCGATGTGGTCTCCCTGCACGCACCGGTCACCGACGACACAGCCGGGATGATCGGTGCCGCGCAGTTCGCCGCGATGCGCGACGGGGTGGTGTTCCTCAACACCGCCCGCGCCCAGCTGCACGACACCGATGCGTTAGTCGACGCGCTGCGCAGCGGCAAAGTGGGCGCCGCGGGGCTCGACCATTTCGTCGGGGAATGGCTGCCGACGGATCATCCGCTGACGGCGATGCCCAACGTGGTCCTGACGCCGCATATCGGCGGAGCCACGTGGAACACTGAGGCCAGGCAGGCGCAGATGGTTGCCGACGATCTCGACGCCCTCCTGTCGGGCAGAACGCCTGCCCATATCGTCAACCCGGAGGTGCTCCAATGAGGTTCGTCGACAACCCCGAGACCGCGGTGCTGGCCGCCGCCAAGGACATGTTGCGGCGGGGGCTGGTCGAGGGAACCGCGGGCAACATCTCGGCCCGGCGCGAGGACGGCAACGTCGTCGTCACCCCGTCGTCGGTCGATTACGCCGACATGGAATTGGACGACCTCGTGCTCGTCGACGCGGACGGCAATGTGCTCGAGGCCAAGGATGGCCGGGCCCCCTCATCGGAGATGAAGCTGCACCTCGCGTGCTATCAGGCGTTCGACGACGTCGGCAGCGTGATCCACAGCCACCCCGTGTGGGCGACGATGTTCGCCATCGCGCAACAGCCGATCCCCGCCTGCATCGACGAGTTCGCCGTCTACTGCGGAGGCGATGTTCTCGTCACGGAGTACGCCGCCTCCGGCACGCCGGACGTGGGCACCAACGCGGTGAAGGCGCTGCAGGGCCGGGCGGCGGCGCTGATCGCCAACCACGGCCTGGTGGCCGTGGGCCCACGCCCCGACAAGGTGCTGCATGTGACCGCGCTCGTCGAGCGGACCGCGCAGATCGTCTGGGGGGCAAAGGCACTCGGCGGGCCCGTACCCATACCGGATGAGATCAACCGCAACTTCGCGGGCGTCTACACATATCTGCGCGCCAACCCGATGTAGTGACTCAACCCGGCAGCTTCGGACGCCAAACGATATAAACAATCCCAACCGCGATGGTCAGGATCAGGCCGAGAGCGGACAGCGCCATACCCATGATCACGATCGCCATGTTCGATGCGACGCCCTGCCTGATGTTACGAATTCCCATGACGCCCAGGCAGATTCCAGGGATACCCAGGGTGACGCCACCAAGTACTGGAGAGGCTGCGATGCTGAAAATTCCGAGGACAAGCGCGCCGATTCCAAATCCATTGCGCCCCTGAGCCCGCACCTCCTCTGGAGGGCTTCCCTGATCGTCGTCGCTCACTAGCATGTCAGGGCTCTCCCGGGATCTAGTTCCAGTTTCGTGGCGACGACGTCGCTACCGGCGACGCGGATTGTGCGCTTTTTGGAGCAGTCGTACACCCAGACGGCGTCTTCGCTTTGACCAAGCACGAGGACAGTTTGGTCATCCGGAGTAATTGGCTTCTGGTCGTTGACGTTGTGCCAGATGACGGTCGCGATTTGTGGCTGGACGCCCAACAACTCACGCAAAGCAGGCGGAAATCTTCCGTGGTCGTGGAGATCCCGCGCTGCGCTCGCGACGGCACTCACGGCGTAGGCGCTCAGCACTATGGCGACAAGAACCGACACGATGGTCGCCGTGACGATACGGAAGTAGCGGGTTTGCCGCAGGAGCCTGAATGGCACGAAAAACACGGGGAATACGGCGATCAGAAGAACCGGGACGAACGAGCCGAATAAGATTTTCCCCGTGAAACCTAATTCACCATCGCGTTCGTCCCACGCGAGGGCGTAACCGCCGACGGTGTAGCCGATACCGGCCAACGATGTAATTACAAGCCACGGCACGGAATCGCCCCGGCGGGCGCTCGCAACGAAACGTGCCAGCCGCCCGCCCGTCTTTCGGTCCACCCCTGTGACAAGAACGTTCGAGAGGATCAAGGCCGGCACAAGAGCCACGATGGCTCCGATGATCCAGGGCAAATGTGACGGCGTGCTGTCGAGAAACAACCAGACGACGAGCAGCATCACGACG
Source organism: Mycobacterium sp. (assembly GCF_032159765.1). Taxonomy (GTDB): domain Bacteria; phylum Actinomycetota; class Actinomycetes; order Mycobacteriales; family Mycobacteriaceae; genus Mycobacterium. The sequence continues at coordinate 4,255 of NZ_JAVHWM010000134.1, forward strand.
AGGGCCTGCCCCCAGGGCTGCCGCCAAGCCGTGCGGAGCACAGTGCGAAGACGCCCGCCAGTCATCCAGTTGAGCAGCCACACGAACGTCACGATCGCGCACGTCAAAGGAACGATCACGGCGATCAGGACCACAATCACCGTCGCCATGCGGCCCAGCAGGACGGTCTGGTTGATCCCAGCCTCGTCCAACGTGATCCCGAACACCTCATAAAACTTGGCCAGTAGATAGCTCACGAGGACATAGGTCACCACTACGAACGGCAGGGTGATCGCTGCCGCGCCCTGGAACATCGGCAGGAGTCGTTCCTGCACAACGGCGTCGGTTCGCACATCGTGCTGCTTCGCCATCGCCATCACCCCTCGTTGATCGGATGCGGGACATCCGCGCACGGCGTGAAGTCGAATTTAACGGAGGAGTCCGCTGCTCATGCGCGATTAGCCATATCACGTCGGCGGGAGCGTGTTATCGATACAGGATGATCACCATCGTTCTGGTTCACGGCATGTTTCACGGCCCCTGGTGCTGGGACAGGCTGGTTCCACTTCTGCGGGGTGGCGACGTCGTGGTCGCGACGCCGGATCTCTCGCGCAACCCCATGGACCCGGGACCCGCCCAGCAGGCGGTTGACGCGGCTGCCGAGCGCGGCCCAGTCATCGTGTGCGGCCACTCATTTGGCGGTTATGCCGCCACAGCGCTGACTCCGGAGAAGATCACGCGGATGGTGCTGCTCGCCGCGTATGTGCTCGACGACTGGGAATGGTTCCCCACCCTGCCGACGACATCGCACTTTTTCGAGATGGTGGCCACCGATGCCGCTGGCGTCATGACGCCCAAACCCGAGCGTGCGACCGAGCTGTTCTACGGGGACTGCACCACTGCCGACGCCGAGTGGGCGATCGCCAAGTTGTGTTCGTCGTCGGCCGAGGGCATGAAGTTCGTGATGGAGCGGCCGGCGTGGCGTGAGGTGCCGACGACGTACGTGCAGTGCGAATTGGATAACGTCTTCACGCAGGAGTACATGACCGCGGCGCGCGCCCATGTAGGTACCGGGTTGTCCATGCCGACGAGCCACTCGCCGATGCTTTCCCGGCCCGATCTCGTTGCAAATCTGCTCAATTCGGTTGTCGCCGAGGTCAGCGCTGATCGATCGCGACCTTGACGGCTCCTGACTCCCCCTGGTTGGCAATCGCGAGGAACGCATCCCGCCACTGGTCCAGCGCGAATGTGTGAGTAAGCATGGGCCGCAGGTCGATTCGGCCGTCAGCGGCCAGATCGAGATAGTGTGCGATCGCGTGCTTGCGCTCCCCCTCGACCTCCTCGACGCCGAACGCGTTCGAGCCGACCCAGCTGATCTCCTTGAAATACAGCGGGCTCCACTCCCACCGGCCGGGCGCATGGACGCCCGCTTTCACCAGAGTTCCCCGCGACTTCAGCACGCGCACACCGACTTCGAACGTCTCGGGCTTGCCCACGGTGTCGTAGACCACGTCAACCGCCCCCGGGTGCGCCATCGGGAGGCCCTGCAGCGGCTGCCACAACTTGCCACCACCCCAGGCCACGATCTCCTCAATGACCGTCAAGCGTGGCTCGTGCGCGAGCACGACGGTGGCACCGAACCGGCGGGCCAGTTCAGCCTGGGCGTCGAAGCGCGCGACCACCGCCACTGCCACATCTGGGTACAACGCACGCAACAGCGCGACCGCGCACAGTCCCAACGAACCCGCGCCGTAGACGAGCACCCGTCCCGACGCGGGCGGCGGGTGGCGGGTGACGGCGTGCAGTGACACCGAGAACGGATCGGCGAACACCGCGATTTCGTCGGGCACTGAGTCCGGCACTGGAAACAACATCGAGTCGTGCGCGGGCATTAGCTGTGCGTAACCCCCGGTGACGTCGGCGGACACCCCGGTGTGAATGCCCGGCTTGATATCGCCGTCGGTGAAGCTCCAGCACAGGCTGTAGTCGCCGATTTCACATGCAGGGCAACGAGGTTCGATACCCCTGGGCCCGCACGACAGCCTGGGGGCACCTCCCGCTCGCGGGGGAGGGTTGAGCACCACCCGTTGCCCCGCGTCCAGGCCGCGGGCTCTCGGCCCGAGCGCTACTACGTCGGCCACCACCTCGTGGCCCATCACCTGAGGAAACGAGCAGAACGCCGCCATCGCGTTGTCGACATCGCCCTCGCCGAAATCGAGCAGGATCTGCTTGGAGTCCGATCCGCAGATTCCTGTCAGGCGCGGCCGGGTGACCACCCAATCATCGTGCAGCGGTTGTGGATCCGGCACATCCTGCAGCGCGACCGGCGACCGGGCGAGGTTCTGGGTGAGGATGTTCGCGTCGTCGGGAACGTCGTACGGCTGGGGCGCCACCCCGTAGACGAGGGCCTTCATGGCCGGGCCATGCCCGCAGCGCCGGTGATGTAGGTGTCGATGTCCGTGTTCTTCATGTCGACGACCACCTTCATGTCCGGGACGTAGTGCTCGAACCGGTCGGTGCCCAGCGCCGCGATGATGTCGCGCGCCACCTCGTCGGCCGGGAACTTCGGCCCCTCGTACAAGGGCCGTTCGCTGCCCGGCTGGTCCCAGATCTCGGTGTCGACGGGCCCCGGCTGGATCAGCTTCACCGTGACGCCCGTGCCGTGCAGGTCGACAGCCATGGATTCGCTCCAGCCGCACAACGCGAATTTGCTTGCGCAGTAGGCGGCTTCGTGGATGATCCCGAGCCGGCCGCCGACGCTCGACACGTTGACGATCATCCCCGCATCACGGGCAAGCATCCGCGGCAGGACCGCGAGAGTGAGGCGCATCGGGCCGAAGAAGTTGACGCGCATGACGTCCTCGACGTCGTCTGCATCCAGCTCGGTGACGCGGCGGCGTTTAGGGACGGCGGCGTTGTTGATCAGCACGTCGATCCCGCCGAGCGTGTCCCAGGCCTGCTGTGCCAGTTCACTTATCGCCGACGTGTCTGCGAGGTCGGCGACCCACATCGCCGACCCGGGCGTAGCGCAGTCGGCCAGCACCTCGGCCAGGCGGTCACGTCGGCGCGCGATCAGGCCGACGATCGCGCCCTGGTCGGCGAGCTGACGGGCCAGCGCGGCGCCAATCCCGGAGGAGGCGCCGGTGATCAGTACCCGCTGGCCGGCGGCCGACAACGCCATGGCATCAGAACCGGTGATCGCCGAGCCAGAGCACGCTGGCTCCGGACAGCGAACGCTCGGCCTGCTCGACGATGCCAGCCACCGAACGCGTCAATACGGCCGCGACCGCGTCCGGCAGCGACGCGGCGGCCGGTTGTGACGACGGCCGCGGGCGCAGCATGTCCATCAGCGAAGAACCGGGGTAGTCGACGATGGGCACGTCCTCGTCGACGTCGAGTCCGGCGAGGATCTTCGCCCGTGCGATTGCGGTGCGCAGACCTCCGAGCTCGTCGACCAACCCGTGTTCGAGTGCGTCGGCGCCTGTCCACACTCGGCCGCGTGCCACCTCCTCCACATCGGCCACCGGCATGTTGCGTCCGTCGGCGACCCGCGCCACGAAGTCGCGGTAGAACAAATCGGCTTCGGCTTCGACCTGGGCGTGCTGTTCGGAGGTGAAGGGCGCATCCGTCGACCACGCATCGGCATTCGCGTTGGTACGCACCACATCCGAGCCGACACCCAATCGTTCTTTCAGGCCGCGCGCCACCAGCTTGCCTGTCACCACACCGATCGAGCCGGTGATCGTGCCTGCGTTCGCGACGATCGCGTCGGCTCCCATCGACACGTAGTAGCCGCCGGATGCCGCGACCGCGCCCATCGACGCGACGACGGGCTTGCCCTCGCCGCGCACCCGGGCAACCTCCCGCCAGATGGTCTCCGAACCGGTGACCGAGCCGCCGGGACTGTCGACGCGCAGTACCACGGCGGCGATGTCGTCGTCGGCGGCGGCTTCGCGCAGCGCCGCGGCGATCGTGTCACCGCCAGAGCTGTTGGACACCAAGGGCAATGGGCGCGAGCCGCCGCGGCCGCTGACGATCGGCCCGGCTACGGTGACCACCGCGATTGTCGGCTTGGCTTTGCGCCCAGGCACTTTCGGGGCGGGAAGGGAACTCCGGTGCGACGTGGCACGGGCATAGCGGGCGAGGTACAGCCGAGGCGGGTCCTCGTCGGCACCGCCCCGACGCTCTTCGCGCGAGCGCTCATCGACCAGTTCGGCGATCCGCTCGTAGGCCTCGTCGCGATACCCGATCCGGTCGACAAGCTTGCCGGCGACGGCGTCGTCGCGTAGCAGCGGCGCGCGGTCGGCGAGAGCGTCAAGCTCGGCCGCGTCGAGCTTGCGTGACTCGGCCACGGCCTCCCACACCTGGCCGTGCAGGCTTTCCAGCAGTCGGCTGTCAGCCTCGCGATGAGCGTCTGTGTAGCTCTCCTGCGTGAAAAGGTTTGCCGCAGACTTGTATTCACCACGCGCGACGAATTGCGCCTCGACACCTGCCTTGTCGAGGGCACCGCGGAGGAACATTGCGTGCGCGGCGAACCCGACCAGGCCGACGGTGCCCGACGGCTGCATCCACACCTCGCTGAATGCGGACGCGAGATAGTACGACAGCGTGCCCGGATAGGTCTCGGCCCAGGCCAGTGCCGGCTTCGCCGCGGCGAATACCGCGATCGCCTCGCGCAGTTCCTCCACCGGCGCGGCGGGTGCGGCCGGAATCTGCACGCGGGCAATCAGTCCGCTGACCCGCGGGTCCTCGGCGGCGCGATGAATCGCGGCGACGGCGTCGCGCAGCAGCAACGGTCTGCCGCCGCCGGAGATCAGTGCGAACGGGTCGAAGCTGCTGGTTTCCGGGGGTGCGGCGAGAAGGTCCAGTTCCAGCACGCAGCCGTTCGGTACGCCGTGATGACGGACGGTGTCGACTTTGCGACCGACTGACCGCAGGTCGTCGAGGCTGGGAATGCCGGGCAGGAAATCGAACATGGGCCGAGCCTACAGATCAGCCCGCGCAGCTAGGCTTCCGATGAGTTTTCCCTACCTCAGAGGTCTGCAGTGACGTGACCAGAACCAATCTCTCAATGTCGATCTCCGCGGATGGCTATGTCGCAGGTCCCGGCCAATCCGAGCAACACCCACTTGGTATCGGCGGCGAGGCACTGCACCAATGGCACCTCGGCGCGGCCAAGAACCATCCGGTCAACCTCCAGGTGGTCTCGGACATGATGGACGGAATGGGGGCAACGATTATGGGCCGCAATATGTTCGGCCCGATTCGTGGTGAGTGGGACGTGGAATGGAAGGGTTGGTGGGGTGAGGATCCTCCCTACCATTGCCCTGTCTTTGTACTCACGCATTACGCACGCGAGCAGATCTCCATGGCCGGCGGCACCACGTTTCACTTCGTGACCGACGGGATCGAAGCCGCGTATGAACAAGCGCAGGCGGCCGCAGGGGGTCAGGCGATCTCCATCGCGGGAGGGGCCTCGTGTGCACGTCAGGCGATCGAAGCCGGGCTGGTCGATGAGATCGACCTCCAGGTGAATCCGGTGATCCTAGGCGCGGGTGAGCGCCTGTTCGACGGGTTCGAGGCCGGCACGCCCGCTTTGGAGCTCGTCCGGGTGCTGGAGGCTCCTGGCGTAGCCCACCTTCGCTACCGGGTCATCCGGTGACTCGATCGCCACGCGACAGCCAGGCGCGGTTGCCGTAGCTGTCGAGGTGGGCCACCTCTTCGACGGGCTTGCGAGTGGTCGGGCCGTAGCGGCCGCGTGGCCAACCGAGCGGCACCATGCACACCGGTGTGACTGTCAGCGGCAGGCCAAGGATTCTGCGCGCCGACGTCACGCTCCACAGCGGCATGGTGATCAGCGAGGCACCCAGCCCCATCGCCCGCGCCGCAAGCAACAAGTTCTGCACGCTCGGGTAGATCGATCCGAAATACGACGTCTCTCCCACAAAAGGTGTTGGCATGTAGGGCAATCGCATACCTCCGCGCAGGCAGGGCACGACAAGCACCGGAATCTCCTCGAAGTGGTCGATCTGCCATTGGACGGCGCGCAGGATCTTCTTGTTCGTTTCGTCGTTGGCGGCCACGCGTCGGGCGATCGCCCCGTACAGCAACCAAGGCTGCCGGTAGCGCTTGGCGAATTGCGCCTTCACAGTGGCGTCCTTGACGACGATGAACTCCCAGTTCTGCCCGTTCGATCCGGTGGGTGCCCGCAGCGCTAACTCGATGCACTTCAGCACGACGGCGTCGTCGACCGGATCGGGAAGGACGCGGCGTACCGCTCGCTGCGTCATCATCGCGTCGACAAGAGGCATGTTCAGGCGGTCAATCGCCTCGTCGACGGTAGGGACGGGGTTCGGTGAGTCCGGCATATACCTGAGGCTACGACACCCCCGCCCACCCCCCGTCGGCCAGCGCCTAGGTTGAATGCGTGCGGTTCTCGATTGCGATTCCCCAAATGGCCGGCGATGAGCCGCTTGCGCGAAGAGAAAATCGCGTCGGCGGTTTCGACGCCGAGGGCACGCGAAGCTATCTTCAACGGGCCGAAGAGCTCGGGTTCGAAGGTGGGTGGACGCTGGAAGGCACGGTCAGCGAAGCGCCCCTTATCGCGCCTTTGGAGCTGCTCTCATGGGCGGCGTCGTGCACGACGCGGCTGCGGCTGGGGGTTGCTGTGCTCATTACGTCGCTGCACGATCCGCTGCAATTGGCCTCTGCGGCAACGGCTGTCGACCAGCTCAGCCATGGCCGGCTCGATCTCGGAGTGGCACCCGGTGGCGGCTTCCGGCCGTTCGCGGCGTTTGGAGTCGAGCGCCAGACCTTCATCCGCAGCTTCACAGAAGGCTTGGAATTGATGAAGGCCGCTTGGTCCGACGAACCGCGGGTGACGTTCCACGGCTCGTTCCGCGACGTCGACGATCTGCCCTTTCAGCCCAAGCCCGTGCAGCGACCGCATCCGCCGATCTGGTTCGGTGGCACTGCTCCCCCGGCGTTGGCCCGCGCGGTCCGGCTCGGCGATGCGTTCCTCGGCGCGGGGTCGTCAAGCACCGAAACGTTCGCCGGGGTGGCGAAGGTGGTGCGTCGTGAGATCGCCGAGCGCGGGAAGGCGAACTTCACCATCGGCAAGCGCGTGTACCTGATGATCGACGACGACGCTGCCCGCGCCCGCGAACGCGCGCTGGCCGGGCTGCGGCGGATCTACGGGCCGAAGATGCCCGGTCTTGAAACTTTTCCGGTGTACGGGCCGCCCGACGACGTCGTGCGCGGGCTGCGCGAGGTGATCGACGCCGGTGCCGAGATGGTGTTACTCAACCCGGTCGGCGCCGACGTGGGTGAAGACCGCGAGCAGATGGAGCGGTTGGCCGCAGAGGTGATTCCCCAGCTGACGTGAGTCGGCTTGTTCACTTACGCCACACGCGTCACGGGCCGAAGGCATAGTTGCGTCGCCGCGGCGAGAGGCTGGAGTGACTCCTGTTGCGCCAGCCGAACCGAGTTACGAGAGCTCGGTGACGGATCCGCCTGCGGCGGTGATCTTTTCCTTCGCGGCGCCGCTGAACTTGTGTGCGCTCACCGACAGCTTGACCGCCAGCTTCCCGTCGCCCAGAACCTTGACGAGCGAGTTCTTACGCACCGCGCCCTTGGCCACCAGCTCATCGACACCGATCTCGCCGCCGTCGGGGAACAGCCGGTTGAGGTCGCCGACGTTGACGACCTCGTACTCGGTGCGGAACCGGTTGCGGAAGCCCTTCAACTTGGGCAGCCGCATGTGGATCGGCATCTGCCCGCCCTCAAAGGTCACTGGCACGTTCTTGCGCGCCTTCGTGCCCTTCGTGCCGCGGCCGGCTGTCTTGCCCTTGGAGCCTTCGCCGCGACCGACGCGCGTGCGCTTGGTCTTCGATCCCGGTGCCGGCTGCAGATCGTGCAGCTTGATTACGCTCATGAGACTTCCTCCACCTGGACGAGGTGGCGCACGGCCGCGATCAACCCGCGGGTCTGCGAATTGTCCTCACGGACAACGGAATGGCGAATCCGCCGCAACCCCAACGTCCGCAAGCTCTCGCGCTGCTTCCACCGGGCGCCGATAGTGCTGCGCACCTGGGTAATCCGAATATCCGCCATAATTATGCCGTTCCCTCCCGCGGGGTCGCGGCAGCCAGCGCCGCGGCCTCCCGGCGCGCGCGCAGCATGCTTGGCGGCGCAACGTCCTCGATCGCCAGACCGCGACGGGCCGCCACTTCCTCCGGACGCTGCAGCAGCTTGAGCGCGGCCACAGTCGCGTGCACCACGTTGATCGCATTGTCACTGCCCAGCGATTTGGCGAGAATGTCATGCACGCCAGCGCATTCCAGGACCGCGCGGCAGGCACCGCCGGCGATCACGCCGGTACCCGGGCTGGCCGGACGCAGCATCACCACACCCGCTGCCCTCTCACCCTGGACGGGGTGAGTGATCGTTCCGCCGATCAGCGGGACACGGAAGAAGTTCTTGCGCGCCTCCTCCACACCCTTGGCGATCGCAGCCGGGACCTCTTTGGCCTTGCCGTAGCCGACGCCGACCATCCCGTTGCCGTCGCCGACGATCACCAACGCGGTGAAGCTGAACCGGCGACCACCCTTGACCACCTTCGAGACGCGGTTGATCGTGACGACCCGCTCGAGGTAGTTACTCTTCTCCCCGCCGTCGCGGCCACCACGGCCACCGCGGTCGTCACGGCGCCCGCGGCCGTCGCGGCCGTCACGCCCGCCGCGCGACTCGCGCCCGTCGGATCGGCTCTCCGCCGATGCCACTGGCGCGGCGTCAGGACTATTCGCCTGCTCGGCCATCATGCAACCCTTCTATTGAAAGTCATCAGAACTTCAGCCCGCTCTCGCGCGCAGCGTCGGCGAGCGCAGCGATCCGTCCGCCGTAGGTGTACCCGCCACGGTCGAAGACCACGGTGTCGATGCCTGCCGCCTTCGCCCGCTCGGCGATCAGCTGCCCCACGCGCACGCTGTGGGCCTTCTTGTCTCCCTCGACCGCGCGAACATCCGCCTCGATCGACGACGCTGCGGCCAGCGTGGTGCCGGTGACATCGTTGACCAGCTGCACGTGGATGTGCCGCGACGACCGGTTGACCACGAGCCGCGGCCGCTCGGGGGTACCCGACACCTTCTTGCGCAGCCTCGCGTGGCGGCGCAGCCGTGCAGCCCTGCGCATTGCGGAAACGCTCTGGCCAACCTGCTTGTGATTCGTGTCTGTGCTCGCCATCGCTACTTGCCTGTCTTTCCGACCTTGCGGCGGACCTGCTCACCCTCGTACCGCACGCCCTTGCCCTTGTAGGGATCAGGACGACGCAGCCGCCGAATGTTCGCCGAGATCTGGCCGACTTTTTGCTTGTCGATACCTGTGATCGAGAACTTGGTCGGTGTCTCCACCGCGAACGTGATTCCCTCTGGCGCTTCGATAACCACGGGATGGCTGTACCCAAGCGCGAATTCGAGGTTGGAGCCCTTCAACACAACGCGGTAGCCGACGCCGAAGATCTCCATCTTCGTGGTGTAGCCCTGCGTCACACCGGTGACCAGGTTGCTCACCAGCGTGCGCGACAGCCCGTGCAGCGAGCGGTTGCGCCGCTCGTCGTCGGGCCGGGTGACCACGATGGCCCCGTCGTCGTCGCGGGACACCACGATCGGCTCGGCGACGTCGAGTGCCAAGGTGCCCTTGGGACCCTTGACCGAGATGGTCTGCCCTTCGATCGTGACGTCGACTCCCGACGGCACCGGAATCGGTTGCTTGCCAATACGCGACATGTCTAGTCCTCCCTCACCACACGTACGCGAGGACTTCGCCGCCGACGCCCTGCCGGGCGGCCTGGCGGTCGGTGAGCAGACCGGACGACGTGGAGATGATGGCCACGCCAAGACCTCCCAGCACGCGCGGAAGGTTGGTCGATTTCGCGTACACCCGCAGACCCGGCTTGCTGATCCGGCGAAGGCCCGCGATGCTGCGCTCGCGACTCGGACCGTACTTCAGCTGTACCACAAGCGATTTGCCGACGCGGGCATCCTCGGTGTGGTAGTCCGAGATGTACCCCTCCTTCTTCAGGATCTCGGCGATGTTGGCCTTGATCTTGCTGTGTGGCAACGCCACTTCGTCGTGATATGCCGAGTTGGCGTTGCGAATACGCGTCAGAAAGTCCGCGATCGGATCAGTCATCGTCATGAGGTCACCAACTGCTCTTCTGCACACCAGGCAACTGGCCGGCGTGCGCCAATTCCCGCAGGCAGATCCGGCACAGGCCGAACTTGCGATACACCGCGTGCGGACGGCCGCACCGGTTGCACCGCGAGTAGGCGCGCACCTTGAATTTCGGCTTACGGTTGGCCTTATTGACCAGAGCCTTTTTCGCCATCAGTTCTCCTTGAACGGAAAGCCGAGTTGCCGCAACAACGCTCTTCCTTCTTCGTCGTTCGTCGCCGAGGTGACGACGGTGATGTCCATGCCACGGGGCCGGTCGATGGAGTCCACGTCGATCTCGTGGAACACCGACTGCTCGTTCAGCCCGAAGGTGTAGTTGCCGCGGCCGTCGAATTGCTTGGGCGACAATCCGCGGAAGTCGCGGATACGCGGCAGCGCGATCGTGATCAGTCGGTCCAGGAACTCCCACATCCGGTCGCCACGCAATGTCACGCGGGCCCCGATCGGCATGCCCTCACGCAGCTTGAACTGAGCGATCGATTTCGTGGCCTTGCGTATCTCGGGCTTCTGCCCGGTGATCAGCGCCAGGTCATTGACGGCGCCGTTGATCAACTTCGCGTCGCGAGCGGCGTCACCGACGCCCATGTTGACGACGACCTTGACGATGCCCGGGATCTGCATCACGTTCGCGTAGTTGAACTCCTTGTTCAGCGCGTCCTTGATCTCCTCGCGGTAGCGCTGCTTGAGGCGAGGCAGGGCCCTCTGTGTCTCTGTAGTCGTCATGAGATGTCCTTGCCGTTGCGGCGGGAGACGCGCACTCGCTTACCGGTCTCGTCGTCGACGCGGTAGCCCACGCGGGCGGGCTTGCCGTCGGAGTCGACGATCATCACGTTGCTGACGTGGATCGGGGCCTCCTGGGTGACGATTCCGCCGGACTGCGAGCCGCGCTGATTGGTGGCTATCGGCGTGTGCTTCTTGATCCGGTTGACGCCCTCGACAAGCACCTTGTTTCTGGTCGGGTAGGCCTTGAGGACCTTGCCCTTAGCGCCCTTGTCCTTGCCTGAGATCACCAGCACGGTGTCGCCCTTGTGGACTTTCATCTACAGCACCTCCGGGGCCAGCGAGACGATCTTCATGAACCGCTTCTCGCGCAGCTCCCTGCCGACGGGCCCGAAGATGCGCGTGCCGCGCGGGTCGTTGTCGGGCTTGATGATCACTGCCGCGTTCTCGTCGAACTTGATATAGCTGCCGTCGGGCCGCCTGCGCTCCTTGACGGTGCGCACGATCACGGCCTTCACCACTTCACCGCGCTTGATGTTGCCGCCCGGGATGGCTTCTTTGACCGTCGCCACGATCACGTCACCGATGCCGGCGTAGCGCCGTCCCGATCCGCCGAGCACGCGGATGCACAAGATCTCCTTGGCGCCCGTGTTGTCGGCGACCTTGAGCCGCGATTCCTGCTGAATCACCGAAACTCCTGACCTGGTTATCTGTATGCACGACGGCGGTGTCTCTCTGGTGGGCACAGCCCACCAGAAACCCGACGTGCGTGGTCTTGCTGGAGCCGAAGGGCACGCAGGGTTTACGCGCGCGAAAACCGAGGTCTGCCCAAGGCAACCCCTAGATACTAGGTGAGGACCGCTGCGAAACCAAATCGCCCCTGGTCACAGCGCCCGCGATCGCCGAGACTGCTGTCAGATCGCAAAATGCGACCGAAACTCGATCTCCCAGCAGTCTCGAGGGTGGTGAGGGGCGTGGGTATGCATCTAGATGGCGCCGTCGCGCTGGTGACAGGTTCCTCCGACGGAATCGGCGCTTGCGCGGCCAGGAAGTTGGCGGCGCGCGGCGCCCGTGTGGTGGTTCACGGCCGTGACCCCGACCGGACCGCGGGCGTGGCCGCCGCTGTCGGCGGCGCGGCGGTGATCGCGGACATCGCGACGCCGGACGGACGCCGCGAACTCGTCGCGGAGGCGATGCAGCCGTTCGGGCGGATCGACATCCTCGTGAACAACGCCGGGATCGGCTATTCGGGTCCGTTCACGCACATGACGGTCGACCAGATCCGGCACATCATCGAGGTGGACCTGCTGGCCGCGGTCGAGCTCACCCACGCGGTATTGCCCGGCATGCTCGAAAGACATCGTGGTGCAGTATGTTTCGTGTCCTCAGTGGCCGGCCGGGCCGGTGTGGCGGGAGAGTCGGTGTACTCCGCCACCAAGGGCGGGCTCGACACGTTCGCCGAGAGCCTGGGCTTCGAGGCCGCTGGCACCGGTGTGCACGTCGGTGTCGTCGTACCGGGCGTCGTGGCCACCGGGTTCTTCGAGAAGCGCGGGCGGCCCAATGAACGAAGCCGCCCCAAGCCGGTGTCCGCCGACGCGGTGGCCGATGCCATCGTCGCGGTCGTCACCGGCCGCACCGAGGCATGGGTGCCGAAATGGCTTCGCATCGCGTCGACGTTCCGCGCGGTCGCGCCGTCGACCTACAGGCGACTCGCAGGCCGCTTCGGGGAGACCGTCCGACTGGATCGAGTCCATCCGTGACCGGCCGAAATCGCGACCGTCAATTTTTCCCCGATTTCCTAGACGCAACTTAGCTGCGCGTGTAACTTCGCCTGCGGAAGCGTTCGCTCACTACATGGGGGTTTCATTTGCATCCCAAGACCGTAAAGACGTTGAACGCTAGAGAATTTGCCGATATCAAGCACACGGTCGCGATCAGGTCCAAAGCGAGACGAAATCAGCTCGCTGATCCGGGATACGCCGCGCCCATTCCCGACGAGATCAGCCTTCAGCTCACCTTCCGTTGCAATCTGCGGTGCTCGCACTGCTACCAGTGGAATGAGCAGGGCTTCTTCCGCGACTGGAGTCCGAGCCGGCAACGGACCGAGCTGGACCTCGAGATCGTGGAGCGGGTGCTAGCTGCCACAGCTGAAAACCGGGCGAAACTGTTCCTCTGGGGCGGTGAGCCGTTGATGCACACCAAGTTTGGCGAAGTCGCCAAGCTCTTGCAGCGCTATCCCCGCACCGTCAACATGTGCACCAACGGCCTGCTGTTCGGACGCAAAGTCGATGACCTGCTGACAATCGGTGAGAATCTCAACCTGCTCGTCAGCCTCGACGGTTTCGGCGACGATCACGACGAGCTGCGGGGCAAGGGTACTTTCGCCCGGACGGTCAAGAACATCGAAATGATGCTGGACATCAAACGTTCCGGCGGATTCAATGGCGAATTGTCGCTGTCGTGCATGGTCTCGCACGTCAACGTGGGCAAGATGTACGAGTTCATGGAGTGGGCCGAGAATCTCGGGGTCAACACGGTCTACTTCCAATTCCCTTGGTACATAAGCGAAGACGTCGCCAATGCGATGGATGATGTCTATCAGGAGAGCTTCTCCTGGCTGCAGCCGCACACGGAGACCGCACGGCCCACCTGGCATTCGTACACGTATCGCCTCCCGCCAGAACAACTTCCGGTGCTGCGCGATTCAATGCGCCGGCTCGCCGCCCGCAAGTGGAAAATCCGGGTGCGCTACCAGCCGCAGCTGGAGGAGGACGAGGTGGACGACTTCATCCTCGGCACTTCCCGGCCGGCGCAGCGGCGGAGTAAATGCCTCGCGGTGTCCAATCGGCTGGAAGTCCATGCCGACGGAAATGTCAGCTCGTGCAAGTTCTTTCCGGAATTCGTCGTGGGCAATCTCTATGAGACTGACATGGTCGAGTTGTGGCAGAGCCCGTCATTTCGGAAGGTCCGCACGATACTGGCCACCAAAGGCATGATGCCGGTTTGTTCTAAGTGCATATTGCTCTATTTAAATGGGGTATGAACTATATGGATAACGACATCGACGCGATTCAGGACGCGCTGGCCGCCGTGTTGGACAACGGCATGACGGGCGACCAGCTCTCTCCTGACGCCGACATTGTCACCGAGTACGGTATCGACTCGCTGCAGATGATCTCGTTCCTGCTGAACATCGAGGACACCTTCGATATCGAGCTGGATTACGACAATCTCGAGTTGGACCATCTGCGTTCGGTGCGCGAGTTCGCCGGCTTCGTGGCCGGCCTGCGTGCCAACGCTCCAGCTCTGTGAGCGCTGTCCACTTCGGAACGTTCGATGCCGAGCGGTGGTGGCGCCCACCAGATCTAGCTGAGCTGCCTGCCGTGCGCACCGGGTCAGATGTGGTGTCGACGCTGGACGAGCTGCTCGCCGCAGGGTGTTCGCCCGGCGACCTCCTCATCACGCGACGCGCGTTGTCTCCCGCGGTGCGGGAATGCCTCGGCGACGCGGGAATCGAATTCGACCACCTGGCGGCCGAGAACATGGCGTCCGACAACGAAGTCGACGGACACCCGGTGGAGCGCCTTCTCGGCGCACAGCCGATGACCGAGGTGGCCGCACCGCACGATAACGTGAAGCCGTACGCGGTGTTGCCGGACACGGTGTCGCTGCTCACGCAGTGGGGGCGCGCGGCACACGTGCCGTCGGTCGACGTCGTTGCCAGGGTCAACTCGAAAACCTGGTCCAACACGCTGGTAGGCAAACTGGGCCTGCCCGGTTGCGCTCGGGTGTCGCGATCCGTCGACGAGCTGTTTTCTGCGGCAAGTGAATCCGCGTTGCCGGTCGTGGTCAAAGATCCCTACGGGGTATCCGGTCGTGGCGCACTGCGGGTCAATTCTGCCGGGGTGATGAAAGCGATCGAGCGGGTGTTGAGACGCCAGGAAGCCGAGGGTCGCCGGATCGAGCTGCTGGTTCAGCAGGAGTTCGCCAAGAAATGTGACTTCTCCGGTCATCTGGACGTGAAACGTGACGGCACGACGCATTTCCTCGGGATCCAGATGATGGTCAATCATGGCTTCCGCCACCTCGGTTCGGGTCCGGCGGGTCCTGACCTGATGTCTCTGCTCGACCGGAACGGATACCGGGACGTCCTCGAGGACGTCGGTGCAGCGCTCGCCGACGAGGGTTACCACGGCCCGGTGGGTGTTGATTCGATGGTGCTCGACGACGACACGCTGGTGCCGGTCTTGGAGGTCAACGCCCGCCGCTCGCTAGGACTCCTCGCGTTGGTCGCCGGCAATCGGGTTGCCCACACCGGGCTGACTTGTCATCTGTGGCAACTCGGGCTCACGCTCGAGCCCAACGAGAGCGTGGACGACGTCATCTCGGCGCTGCGCGAAGCCCGCCTGCTCTACCTCGGCGGGGCACGGCCCGGTGTGCTCGTCCTGGGAGGGGGATCCCTGTCGGAGAAGGACGGTCGGCTGTACGGCATGTCCTACTGCGCGTACGACGATGCGCCGCAGTGGCAGGACAAGGTGGTGGCCGCGGTCAGGGCTGCGGGGATGAAACCACGTGGACATGCCACTTGACATCGGCCTGATCGGCGCCACCAAGATCGCAGAGCGTGCGATGGTGGGTCCGAGCGCCCGCTACGACGACGCAACGATCCACGCCATCAGCGCGAGCGACCCCGATCGCGCGGCCAGTTTTGCTGCACAGCACAACATTTCGGTCGTGCATCCTGACTATTCGGCCTTGATCGAAGATCCGTCGATCAACACGGTGTACATCTCCTTGCACAATTCCGCGCATTACGAATGGGCGCAGCGCGCGGCGCGCGCGGGCAAGCACGTGGTCGTCGAGAAACCCCTGTGCCTCAACGGCGACGAAGTTGCCGCGGTGCAGGCGGCGGCGGCTGACACCGGAGTCCGGTTCATTGAGGCCATCCCCACCGTGGGGCACGAATGGCAGGCGAGCCTGCGCGCGATGGTGGCCGACCGCCGGTACGGCGCGCTGAAATCCGTGCGCACGACACTTCAATTCGCTGTGCCGGCGCCCGACGGCTATCGGTGCCGACCTGAGCTCGGGGGCGGGATCTTCTTCGACGCCTCGAGCTACTGGTTGCAGGCGGTGCAGGCAGTCTGGGGTCTGGCCGACGCCACTGGAACGGGCCACTCCGACTTCAGCGGGCCCAACGGGGTCGACAGCTCCTTCCGTTCCCGGCTCGTCTGGCCGGACGGACGGGAGTGGACCCTCGACTGTTGCTTCGACGCCAAGCATGCGGCCGAACACGAGTTCGTCTTCGAGCGTGCCGGCGCGCGGCTGCGACAGTTCCTTCTTCCCGTAGCCGGTCGCGCGCCGTTGAATCTGGTTGTCACAGGCGACGACTCGCCGCGCGAAGTGTTGCGCTTCGCGCCGGTCGCGTACTACGACGTCCAGTTCGGGCGCATCCGGGACATGCTGACGAGCGGGACGGATGATCGGGATGGCGAGTCCGCGGCCGCCGAGCGGATTCGCGTGATGGCGGCCATCCACGCGGACGCCCGCAGCCGGCTGGGTAAGGCGGCCGGGTGATCGATGTCCTGACCTCAGGCGTGGCCCTGGGTGTGCACGTGCCGGGACTGCTGCTGGCCCAGCGGGCGCGGGAACTGGGCGCGGACGCGGAAGTTGTTGTGCTCGAACGGCTTCTGCCTGACTCCAAACGCGCGACCACCGCGAAGATGAAGTTCGCCTTCCACCGCGACTTTCGCATGGCGCTCGCCGGGCAGCGGTTGGCCGTCGACCCGTCCACAGCAGTGCCAGAGTCGGCACTGCGTGAGTTGGCGCAACGTTGGCAAGAGCGGCGCCCGCAGCGTGTCGTCGTGCTGTCCGGCTTCTGGCTGCCCATCGTCACGCAGTGCGCCGAACTGTCGGGACACACGCCCGACGTCGACGTCTGCCATGTCGACTCGGTGCCATCACCGTCGTTCCGTGCCGCGGGCCCACTCCCGCCTCAGGTGCGACAGGTGTGGCTGTCGGACTGGGAGCATTCGACTGTGCCGCACACCATCCCCGTGAGCGCCAGACCGCCCATGCGGTGGAGCGATCGGGACCGCCGGCTGCTTCTCCACGGTGGCGGCTGGGGCATGGGCACCTATCGGCAGCAGTCAGATGAGCTGCGCGAGAATAGGTTTGAGTTGGATATCGTCGCATACGAAGCTGACGACGTCTCCACGCAGGACGCAGGCATCCGCTACTTCATGATCGACCCGAGCTGGCATCCGTGGTTGGACGACGGTTACCCACCCTTCGCGAGGGTCGATGGGCGCACAGACCCGGACTACGTTCAGGGCACCGAATGCCACGGATCGTTCGAGCTGGCGAGGTCGGCGTTTGCGATGGTCAGTAAGCCCGGCGGCGGAACCATGCTCGATTCGATCTGGTCGGCCACGCCTCTTGTGTTGCTCGAACCGTTCGGCGAACACGAAGCACAAAATGCCGAACTCTGGGAACGACTGGGATTCGGTATCTCCGTGGACCGGTGGCGAGACACCGACTTTTCCGTGGAGGTCCTCGAGGAGCTACACGACAACCTACTGCGCGCGCGACCCGGCATTCCCGATTACGCCCGCGAGCTGGCCGAGGAGATACGAGAATGACGACGTGGTGAGTCGCGCAACATCGTTCACGTCAATCCCGGTGGTCGATATCAGTGCATTGAGATCGACCGACGCCGCCGGCTCGGTGGCAGTGGCCGCCGAAATCGGCAAGGCCGCACGCGAAGTCGGGTTCTTTTACATTGCCGGTGCCGGCGTGCCTGAGAAATTGTTCGAGCGGCTGCTCACGGTCGCGAAGCAGTTCTTCGCGCTGCCGCTGGAAGAAAAGATGCGTATCCATGTCGCTCTGTCGAAAAACCACCGCGGCTACGCGCCGGGAGGTGAAGAAAGCCTCGTCGACGAAAAGCCCCGGCTGAAGGAGGCGTTCACCTGCGCGCTGGACCTGCCGCTCGACGACCCGGATCACCTGGCAGGCAACCCGCTGCTGGGACCCAACGTCTGGCCGGACATTCCCGGGTTCGCCGACACGGTGACCGCCTACTACCACGCGGTGCTCGACGTCGGCCGGCTGCTGCTGCGGTCTTTCGCGGTGGCACTCGGGGAAGACCCCGATTACTTCACACGCAACGCCACCAAGACACCCAGCCAGTTCGGGCTGCTCCACTACCCCTACGACCCGGACTACGACGACGCCCGCCCAGTGGTCGGCCCGCACAGCGACTACGAATGCGTCACGCTGCTCAGGCCCACCGCGCCGGGCCTGGAGGTGCTCAACGGCGCCGGTGAGTGGATCGATGCGCCGCCGATTCCCGGCACCTTCATCGTGAACATCGGCGACATGCTGGAGCTGTGGACCAACGGCGAGTTCATCGCCACCACCCACCGGGTCCGCAACGTGTCCGAAGACCGCTATGCATTCCCCGTCTTCTTCAGCGTGGACTACGACACGGTGATCGAACCGTTGCCGCGCTTGGCCTCTCGCGATGGCCGAACGCGCCGGGCAATGCGTGCGGGTGAGCATCTGTGGGCCCAGACGGTGCAGTCATTCGCCTACCTGCGCGCTCGTCTCGAACGCGGCGAACTGCACCTACCGGACGGTGCCGTCAAGTATGGGTCGTTCGGTCAAGGAGCGTTGCAGGGCGCTTCAGCTCCGGGCCCGGGTGGGTTCTAAATCATTCAGGAGGGTGCATGTTAGACACAGAAACCGCGGATCTCCGATGAGCCGCTTGCGCGAAGAGCAGGATCTCCGATGAGCCGCTTGCGCGAAGAGCAACCTCTGCGCGCCCAGCTTGCAGATCTCCAGCGCGAAAACGATTCTTTGCGCGCGAGATTGGGCAGCGACCGCCCCGATGCCTCCTACGACGACGGCGATACGCTGGCCACCTGGCGCAAGGACATCAGCTTTCTCACCGATCCGCGTTTCATTTCGGCGTACAAGCGCGGGGAGAGCTCCGAGCACGCCATGCGGGAAGTGAGCGGCGGCCCACAGTTCGACATCCGCTGGGCGGTGGCTGTGACCACGTGGGCCGCTAGCCACTGCGCAAAGCTCCCAGGCGATTTCGTCGAATGCGGGGTTAATACCGGATGGCATTCACTGGCCATCTGCGAGTACGTCGACTTCAACAGCCTCGACAAGGACTTCTGGTTGTTCGACACCTTCTGCGGCATGCCGGAAGAGCAGATGTCGGCGGGGGAACGCGTCTTTGATCTCCGCCGCCTCGGAGGGGCCCGGCCCGACATCAACGAGCAGCTCTATCCGGAGTGCTACGAGGTCGCCAAGGCAAACTTCGCACCCTTTCCCCGGGCCAAGCTGGTTCGCGGCAAGGTTCCCGAAACTCTCGACTCCGTCGAAATCGACCGTGTGGCATACCTTTCCATCGACATGAACATCGCGCTGCCTGAGCGTGCGGCCATGGAGCATTTCTGGCCCAAGCTCACCAGCGGCGCGATCGTCGTTCTGGATGACTACGGCTGGAACGGCATGCACGAGCAGAAAGAGACGCACGACGAGTTCGCGGCCTCCCAGGGCTGCGAGATCCTGACACTGCCGACCGGTCAGGGACTGCTGATCAAGCCCTGACGCTGCTCAACCGAGCGGCAGGTGATCGACCACAAGCCTCAGCTTGTCGAGCGCGTCGCGGACGTCGGACAGCTCCAGCGCGATCCGGTCTGTCCACGTCGCGCCGCGCGTATGGTCGAACACCACCTGCGACACCGTCGGCGCACCGATGGCCAGCCGCAAAGCCCCTATCCAGCGGCCGGACCGCGCGGGCGCGGACGAATCACGCTGTTCACGCCACACCTTCACCGGTTGGCCCACATGGAACGAACGCGCTTTGACCTGATGCGCACCGGGCACCGCGGCAAGCTCGGAGGTGAGGTCCCTGCCGAGCAGCGTCTGGGCGACCTTGGCCTGGTCCATGTCGAGTAGCGCACCCCCGGAGCCCCGGACCACGAACGTGAAGATCGTCGGCAGGTCGCGCAGGCCACGCTGGTCTTCGGCCGGGATCACCGAGTACGGGCTCTCGACGATCTGCACGTGATCTGCGGCATCGAGGATGCCGCGCAAGCCCGCCGCGAGCCGCCGCAGCACCTCGTCGCGGATCTCCCACGACGCGCTGTGGAACGACCGCATCTCGGCCAGCGCCGCAGCCCAGCGCGCGAGCAGGCCGACGTTGGCGCCGGGCCTGGCCACCGACCGCAACCCGGCGAGGCCCGGCGGCACATCGGCCTCGGCGAGATAATCGGCCAGCCCGGTCACGGGCGGCGGCGTCGTGCGGACCCGGTCAGCGAGCGAGGGCGGCAGCAGCACCGCCCCCGAAAACGGCGGGCCGCCAAAGAGTTTGGATCCGGTGACGATGATCATGCGGCCTGCGGCCAAGTGAGCGGCGACGGTGGGCTGGTCGATGCGCATCTGCGCGGCGTCGACCACCACGTCGAGCCGCCCGCCCAACCGGTCCTCCCACTCGTCGACGTACTCGGGCAGCGGTGCCCTGATCCCGGTCTTTGCACCCTCGACGACGTGGAGCAGGACCCGTCCCGGCGGCGCCGCGTCGAGGGCGCTATCGACGTAGCCGGCGATCACCTCGGGCGCGAGGACGAAGCCGTCGTCGTCGCGGATCGGCACCTCGGCTGCGGTGACGTCGCCGGACAGCACCCCGTCGATCGGGGCTCCAGCGGTGACGGCCCGCCCGCTCGGCACCGTGTGCGAAAAGTGACGCCCGGTCGCGGCGGACGAACTCCCCCGCCCGATCTCGACAGGTCCGACGATGATCGTGTGCACCGGGCCTCCGCCCGCCAAAGCGACTGCCAGCGCGATGATTTCGGCGTCCGTGCCTGACGGTGTCAGCACCACCTCGGTCCCCGGTTCCGCGTCAATACCCAGCGAGGCGAGCAGCGTCGCCCGCATATCGCGGGTACTGGACGCGACGGCTTCGTCGAGGCGCCCGTCGAGGGCGGCGTGCAGCAGCCGCAGGCGCAGCCGTCGCGCCGCGTCGAACGCCCGGAACGTGGGCGCCGACGCGGTGCACGAGCCGAACGCCGCCCGCCACGGGGTGGGCCGGGTGTCGATGCCGTAGGAGTTCAGGCCGGTGTTCCAGTCGACGATCTGGCGGTCGTCACCGCCCGACGTCAGCAGGACATCCGTCGGGCACGCCAGCGGCAATGCCCGCGCGGCTGCGTCCAGCGCCGCGCTCGGGCAGACCCCAGTCCCGTCGCGCTGCTGCAGGAAGGCGGCGATGCCCGCGGCCGCGACGCGCGCATCACCAGCGAGGAGCTCGAACCCGCCGGGGACGGCGACGCCCGGGAGCGGGACGGCACCGGGCCGGACCCGTCGCCGCAACACGGTCGCCCCGCACCGAACGGCGGTGGCGTGGGCCACGATTCGGTCGGGCCAGGAGACCGGGCCCCGTCGCACGAAGTCCAGCTCGATCGCCTCACGCAGAACCATCGCCACCGACAGCAGATCGCCGGCGACGTCGGGAGGAACCGAGATCGTGGTGCCGTCGAGTACGAACGGGCACCCGAGCTCGTCGTCGATGCGCACCGACAGGTCGGCCAGCCGGCTACCCACCTCAGGCAGGCCGCAGGCCTCGATCAGCGCCGTCGGAGCAGGCGTCGCGGCGGGGTACGACAGGACTGTGGCGGCCAGCGATCCGTCGGTCATCGCTCCTCTCCCATCGACACGGCCCGCAGGTCGTAGCGTGCCTCCACCGAGTCGAGCAGGCTGCCGACGAGGTCGCCGTCATCGACGACGTGGGCGGTGACGCCGTAGACGACGGCCTCGCTGCGGTGCTCGGGCCGCGGCGAGGCCGTGTCGTAGGACGCGGCAAGGTCGGCTAGGAACGGCTCAACCACGCTGGCGTGCACCGGGTTGACGATGAGGTGCAG
This sequence comes from Mycobacterium sp., assembly GCF_032159765.1. GTDB lineage: Bacteria > Actinomycetota > Actinomycetes > Mycobacteriales > Mycobacteriaceae > Mycobacterium. The sequence goes on from NZ_JAVHWM010000134.1 coordinate 26,109, forward strand.
GCAATCCGGATCGACCTGGCGGTCCATTCGCCAGCCCCGGGATTCCATCGCGTCGGCCACCGCGAAGATGTCACGCGTCGCCGACCCAAAAGCGAACACAGGCCCCGGCGGATCGCCGACCACGGCGAGGTCGCCAACGGCCGCGATGCCCTGCCTCAGGGCGTCCGCGGTTGCCGTCACCGTCGCGAACAACTCCTGATAGCCAGCAAGCCCGAGGTGGTGGATCGCCGCCCAGGCCCCGGCGATGGCCCCTCCGGGCCGCGTGCCGAGCAGGGTGGGTGACGCCAGGGCGCCACCTGGCCAGCCGATGTGTGCCGTCAGCTGCGCCCGGCGTAGGCGCCGGTCGGCGTAGAGGATCGTCGAGCTGCCCTTGGGGCCGTAGCCGTACTTGTGCAGGTCGGCCGACAGCGAGGTGACGCCGGGGACCGACAGGTCGAAGGGTGGGACGTCGAGCCCGAGCGACGCGAGAACCGGCAGCATGACACCGCCCAGACAGGCGTCGATGTGCAGGCCGATGCCCCGCTCCAGCGCCACCGCGCCAAGGGCGGGGATCGGGTCCACCAGGCCGTAGGGGAAACACGGCGCCGAGGCGGCGAGCAGGATCGTGCGCGGGGTGATCGCCGCGGCCATCGCACGGACATCGGCCATCAGGTCGCCGCCGACGGGGACGATCACGGTCTCGACCCCGAGCAGCTGGCCGGCCTTGGCGAAGGCAGGGTGAGCGGTCGACGGGACGACCATCGACGGCCGACCGACACCGGAGGCGTCGCGGTGGGCTTTGACGGCCAAGATGATCGACTCGGTGCCGCCAGAGGCCATCGTGCCGCCGGACCGTTGCGGGTCGCCACCGAGGAGATCGAGGAGGGCGTGCACCACCTCGCGCTCCATCCTGGCCAGGCTGGGGAAAGCCGTTGGACTGAGGCCATTTTCGTTCGCGTAGCGCCGGTAGGCGTCGGCGATGACGGCGTCGTGCTCCAGGCCGGCGGAGTACACCAGGCTCCACGCGCGTCCATGGCGCCAGTCGACGTCTTCGTCGCGCATGGCCTCCAGGGCCGCCGCGACCGATTCGGGATCCATCGGCTGGGTGGGGAACGGCATCAGGGCGTCACACCTTGTGATTGGGTTATTTTCGTATCCCCCTGGCGAACTAACATGCACAGCCATCGATGCCAAAGACGGTAGCGTCTCAGGCTTGTGAGCGTCAGCGAGTCGATGAATAAACCCCGGGTCCGTGTCGGGATCGTGTACGGCGGGCGCAGCACCGAGCACGCGATCTCGTGCGCGTCGGCTGGGGCCATCATGCGCAACCTGGATCCACGGCGGTTCGACGTGGTCGGCATCGGCATCACCCCCGAGGGCACCTGGGTGCGCGCCGAGGCCGATCCCGACCGTTTGGAGATCAGGCCTGGCCGGCTGCCGCGGGTCGACGCGTCGTGGGGCGCGGCGGTCACCAGCGAAGAGGCGCTGGCGTCGGTTGACGTCGCCTTTCCGTACACCGAGGACGCCAAGATTCAGGGGTTGCTCGATCTGGCCGGTGTGCCCTACGTGGGTGGCGAAGTGTTCGCGATCGCCGCCGGGGTCGACAAAGAGTTCATCAAAAAGTTGATGGCCGCCGACGGGGTGCCGGTCTGCGACTACGTGGTCCTGCGCCCTCGCCAAGAGACCGTGGCGCCCGGGCAGCTCGAGCGCTTGGGGCTGCCGGTGTTCGTCAAACCGGCCCGCAGTGGGTCATCGCTCGGCGTCTCCCGGGTCACGGATGCCGACCAGCTGCCTGACGCGATCGCCGCAGCCCGTCGATATGACCGGAAGGTGCTCGTCGAAGCCGCCGTGCGTGGGCGTGAGCTCGCGTGCGGTCTCCTCGAATACCCTGATGGCACAGTCGAAGCCAGCACCGTCGGGGAGATCCGTGTCGAAGGCCGGGCAGAGGGCCGGTTCTTCGATTTCGCCGCGAAGTACGTGTCGCACGCTGATCGGGACGTGCCGGCCAAGATCGACGACGACGTCGCCGCAGAGGTACGTCAACTCGCGATCCGGGCTTTCCACGCCATCGAATGCAGGGGCTTCGCCCGGGTGGAGTTCTTCCTCACCGAGGACGGTCCGATGGTCAACGAGATCAACCCGATCCCGGCCATGATGCCGGACACGATGTACCCAAAGCTGTGGGACGCCTCAGGCGTGGACTACCCGACGCTGCTGGCGACAATGGTCGACACCGCTCTGGCGCTGGCCGGATCGGCACCGCTGGAGTCATTGCGCTGACTTCGCGGCTTCCACTGACGGGTCCTGAACGCGGCGGCTCCAGTAGTCGCCGATGTCCTCGAGGCTTCTGCCTTTAGTTTCTGGAAGCGTCCGAAGGAGGTAGAACGCGCCGACGACGCTGATCGCCGCGTAGACAAGGACGGTGACCGAAAGCCCGGGCCAGTCGAGCAGCAGTGGGAACGTCACGGCGAATGCGATGGAGAACAGGCTGCGCATGCCGTGCGACAGGCTCGAGGCCGGGCCACGGATCGATTGCGGAAACAGCTCGGCGATAACGACTTCGGCCACCATCGCGAGCGTCAGCGAGAACGTACCGGCGTACACCACCAGGCAGGCGACCTGGCCCCACCGCGCCACCGGATCGGAACTGTGCGAGAGGGACAGCACGGCGAGCGCGATCAGGCACGCGGCCATCACCAGCAACCCGGTGACCATCAGCGGCTTGCGTCCCACCCGGTCGATGATGGCCACCGACACCCCGATCATGATCAAACTCACCACTGCAAGCCCGAGCGTCGCGGTGAGAGAAACGGTCGTGTTGGAGAAGCCGATGTCCTCCAGAATCGTCGGCGCGTAGAACGCCACCATGCCCTGGCCCGAGAACACGAGCAGAAACATCAGGGCCAGCCCCACCACGATCGCCGGCCGATACGTCGGCTGCCATAGCCGCGCCCAACCACGGCGTTCGCCGACATCATCGGCCTCCGATGTTGATCGGTCCGCGGTGATCGCCGCCAACTGGCGATCCGCTTCGCCATCGCGGTCGGTTTCGACCCCCACCAACCTCAGCAGCGAGCGACGCGCCTCGCTCAACCGGCCGGCGGCCGCCAACCAGCGCGGCGACTCAGGCAGTGGCAGCAGGGCCAAGCCGTAGATCGTGCTCGGCACCGCGATGAGGCCGAACATCAAGCGCCATCCGTCGTGGTCGTCGTGCAGCAGGAGGCCGACGCAGTAGGCCACGATGACACCCAGCCCGTACGAGAACTCGTTGAACGACACGAGTCGGCCCCGGATCGCGGCGGGTGCCACTTCCGAGACGTAAAGGGCGGCCGTCGGCCCGGTGAGGCCGATCGCAACGCCAGCGGCCACGCGAGCGGCCAACAGCCAGCTAAGAGAAGGCGCGAGCGCGGCGCCGAAAGCGCTCGCCACGAACAACGCCGCGATGGACATCAGGAAGTACCGGCGTCCGAAACGATCCGACAGCGGACCCGCGAAGAACGAGCCGATTGCCAGGCCCACCAATATGGCGCTGGCCAGGGCTCCCTTGTCGAATGCGGTCAGGGGCCAGTCGTCGTCGATGAGCAGAAGCGTGACGGCGGTGACGCCGAAGTTGTATCCGGTCAAAACGCCGCCGAGGGTGGCCAGACCCGCGACCGAATAGTGAATGAAGCGGCTTTCCCTGACCCGCAACGCCCATGCGGTGAACGTGCGGTTGATGGCCGCCAGCGATAGCCCCTTCGTCTCGGGCAGCCTGCGCAGCACGATCACCAGACCGGCAAGCGCGAAGCAGGCGTAGACCATCAGCACGACCGGTCGCCCGAAAGCGTGGTCAAGCAGCCGGCCGGTCGGCGACGCCAGGCTGTCGAACAGCCAGTGCGATCCGACCACGATGCCCATGGCCAGCCCGCGCACGTGCAGCGGCAGGATCTCCGCAGCGATCACCCACGGAATCGGACCCAATCCGATCGCAAACGAGGTGATGAAGACGTACAGGCCGGCAGTCGAAAGGGTTTGGGCGTCAGCGGGGTTCACGTGCCCGCTCGCCGCCACGGCCATTGCCACGAGGCCCGAAGCGATGCCGGCCAGGCTGATCAGAAGCAGCCGTCGGCGACCGAGGCGATCGATCAAGACGATCGCCACCACCGTCGCCAGCACGTTGCACAACGCGAACACCAAGCTGGGCCCCTCGCTGAGACCGAAGTGCAGCGCGTTGGACAGTTCGAGGCTGGAGGGGTAGTAGATGATCGCGTTGATCCCGACGAACTGTTGCACGAAGAACAACCCGATGCCGACGGCGATCGCAGCTCGTCCGGCTAGGGAAAACACCTCCGCCAGCCCGCTGGACCGCGGGTCATCGGCCGGGGCTTCGATCGCCTCGATATCGAGCGCGCTGTCGCGGCGGCCCAAGCGGTCCAGCACCGCCAACGCTGCCTCCTGATCGCCTTTGAGCGCCAGCCACACCGGCGATTCGATCAACAGCAGCGCCAATGCGCTGAGGATCAGGCCCGGTACCGCACCGGCGGCCATCAGGATTCGCCAGCCGTCCGTCGTCAGTCCGACGGTCTCGTGGCCGATGTAGGCCAACAGGATGCCGACCGTGATCATCAGCTGGAAGACGCAGATCAATGCCCCGCGCCGCGCGGTGGGCGCAATCTCGGCGATGTACAACGGAGCCGCCAGAGAAATGGCGCCGACGGCCAGGCCGGTGATGATCCGACCGCCGACCAATACAAGCACCGACGGGGCGATCGCGCTCAGGAACGAGCCCATGGTGAACAAGGCGGTGGTGGTCATGATGACGTCGCGGCGCCCCACAAGGTCGGCGACTCTGCCGGCGAACAGAGCACCGATCAAGGCGCTCAACAAGGTTGCTGTTGTGAGCAGCATCTGGTCGTCGCCTGACCAGGGGAACTTCGCCGCTTGCAGCACCGCCGCCGACAGACCGGTCTCGTAACCGAAGAGCAGCCCGCCCAGCGATGCGATGCAGACCAGAACGCCGACCATCACCCCGGCGCGACGGTGCGGCTCGGGAGCGTCTTCGACGTGCTCGACGGTCCTTTTCCCGTCGCTACGCTCGCCCCGGAAGCCAGACGCCGCCGCGTCGGTATCAGCATCGGAACGGGCCACGAAGATTTCTCCCCTTGTCGTGCGGCCGTCGTCAACAGTCAGGGTCCAGCCGTGGAGATCAACATAGCTTGTCGATTCGCGCCCGACGCGGTGAAGTCGGGCCGCCCGCCCGCCGAACCTGAGCTTGTGTGCGAGAAATCCGCAAAATCTCGCGCACAAGCTCAGGTTCGAGGGCCGTTAGGGCATGCTTGCGGCACAACGAAACCCGATGTGCGTCGTCGCGGTGTCGCGCGACTGCGGAGAACGCGCCGCCGCCCGGTAGCGGTGGCAGTACTCCGGGGCGCAGAGGTGTGACCCGCCCTTGAGGGTCTGGTTGACGGCCGGGTCGGCCGACGGGGGCCCGCAGCACTCGGAGCGAGGCTTGTCCGAGCGACCATGTAGCGATGCCTCGTGCGCCACGCGGTGATGGGCCGAGTACCCGGTCGTCGTCCACTCCCAGACATTGCCGATCATGTCGACGAGCCCAAAGTCGTTCGGCGCGAACGTACCAACGGGCGACGTCCCCACCCAGCCGCGCGCGCCGTCGTTGCGATACGGGAAACGCCCCTGCCACGTGTTGGCCATCAGCTGCCCGTCGGGTCTCGGGTCGTCGCCCCACGGGTACACCGACGTCGAGCCCGCCCTCGCCGCGTACTCCCACTCCGCCTCGGTCGGCAACCGGCGGCCGGCCCACGCCGCGTACGCCCACGCATCCGGATAGGCCACCTGCACGACTGGGTGGTCGGGTTTGTCAGCCACGTCGCTGTCAGCCCCGAACGGATGCCGCCAGCACGCCCCCGGGGCCCAGTCCCACCACTGACGCCAGTCGCGCAGGTTAACCGGGCCGCGGGACGGGCGAAAGACCATCGCGCCGGGTTGCAGGTCTTCGGGCGCCACGCCCGGATACAGCGCCGGGTCCATCGGCTGCTCCGCCACCGTGACATATCGTGTGGCAGCGAGGAACTCGGCGAACTGCGCGTTGGTCACCGGATGCTGCTCGATCGAGAAACCGGCAACGGTGGCCGTGTGGATCGGCGCCTCTTCCGGGTAGAAGCTCGTCGACCCCATGCGGAAGGCCCCGCCCGGCAGTTCGACCAGCTCCGTCAGCACAACTTCAGGGTATGACGACCGCGAAGTCACTCATCATCGTGTCTTTGGCAACGTCGAATCCCGGTGCGTCCTTCGGGCCCTGCACATGAATCGCCGCAAGGTACGTCGCGGTGTTCGTCCAGATGTGGGCGATGCGATCCGAGAATTCGACGGGTGGTTCCGCCCCGCCCGACAGGGTGCCGAACAACTCCTGGCCGCTGTAGCCGCAGAGTTCGGCCGGGCGGAGGTTGATGGCCGAGATAGGGGCCTTCTTGGCGATGTCATCGGCGTACTTGTCGAACGCTTCCGCGGGCCCAAGATCGGTCGGCGTCACCGTCAACGAGCCGGTCAATCCGTCGGGCCCGGTGCCCGCCATCACCGGGTTGCCTTGCGCGACAGCGAACTTCCACGTGTCACGCGCGACGATGTCGACGATTGGCGTACCCGGGCTCCCGCCTTGGACGAACGAAACATGTTGTGTGCCAGCCGCCGGCCCGAGCGGCAGTGGATCACACGTCTTCGCCTTCGGCTCAAGGGGTTTGCGCGTTGTCTCGACGACGCCGATCGTCGACATGCTCGCTGTTGCGGTGGTGGACGTCGTCGACGCGCTCGTCGATGGCGTCGTCGTCGAGTCTTTCGACCGGGCGGCCGCACCGTCGTTCGACTCACCGCATCCAGACACCAAACCTACTAGCGCGCAAGCAATTCCGATCGCCATGCGTCGATGACTCATTGCATACAACCCTATCGATCAATCCTTCGCGAAGGCCAGCGCTAGCTCCTTTTCGACATCCTGGTACGGCTGCCCCGAGATGTCGACGACCACCTGCTTGATCGTGCCGCCGGTGAAGGCGTACGGCGCCTTGAACGAGCTCGATACGGCAGAACCGGCGTTGCGCCCGACGGACAGGCTCGCACCCGCGAGCCCGAATGTTCCTGGGTGCGTTTTCACGCCCGACGCGGTGCCGACGGCGGCGTCGTCGATGTACAGCGTCACATCCCCGAGTGGGGTGTGGCTGCCCTCGACGGTTCCGGTGTTGGTGAACCGTACTCCCAGGACGTGCTGGCCCAACGGGACGGCGCCGGACGATGACACCTTCTGCTCGTCCTCGCCCATGAAGTTGTAGACGTAATGCAGCCGCCCGTCCTGGACGAACAGCACATGCCCGCCGTGGGCGCCGCCCTGCTTGAAGATCACGCCCTCGGCGCCAGTGGTGTCGAGGGTGAGCTCGCCCAGCACCGAAAATGTCTGTCCGCGAGGCTCGACGGCCGCACCGATGCCCACCTCGGCGGTGTCCGGGTAGTAGACGAACGACTTCCGCTCGCCGACGAGATAGGGCCGGAACCGGGTGAGCGTTTCGAGGATGTTCAAGTCGGCCAACGGAAGCCCGTTGTACTTGGCCGCCTCTGAGAACCAGAGCTTCTTCATCTCGTCGAGCCTGCCGGGTTCCTGCTCGGCCAGGTCGTGGCACTGGCTTCGGTCGGCCTCGATGTGGAAGAGCTCCCAGCGGTCCTTGTCGAAATGCGACCAGCCCGATGGCGTCGCGGCGTGGACGGTGTTGGCGAACCAGCCCTGGTGCCAGATACCTCGGGTGCCCAGCATTGTGTAGAACTGCGTCTCCTTGCCGGTGTTAGCGGTCGGATCCTCAAGGGCCGCTTTGAAACTCACGCCGTCAAGGGAATTCTGCGGGATGCCTTTGACGGCGTCCGGCGGGGTGATGCCCAGCAGGTCGTAAACCGTCGGTGTGATGTCGCTGACGCTGACATAGTTGTCGCGCACCTCGCCGTGTGCGGAAATTCCGTTGGGCCAGCTGATGATTGCGGTGTCAGCGATCCCGCCCTCATGCGAGGCGTACCTCTTGTAGAGCTTGTAGGGCGTGTTGAACGCCATCGCCCAGCCGATCGGGTAGTGGTTGTAAGTCTCGGTGCCACCCAGATTGTCGTAGAACCGCAGGCTGTCTTCGACCGTGTCGATGTAACCGTTGAAGAATTTCACCTCGTTGACCGAGCCGTTCGGGCCACCCTCACCGCTGGCACCGTTGTCGGAGATCACGACGATGATCGTGTTGTCGAGTTGGCCCGACTCCTCGAGATAGTCGAGGACGCGGCCAAGCTGGGCGTCGGTGTAGCTGAGGAACCCGGCGAACACTTCGGCCATCCGCGCGAAAAGGCGCTTCTCCTCGTCATTCAGCGAATCCCACGGCCGCACAGTGTCTTGCAGCGGCCATGGCTCGCCGTTGGGGCCCTTCACGTCCAGATACGGGTTGACGGGCGACAACTCGGTGTCGGGCGGCACGATGCCAAGCTTCTTCTGGTTCTCCAGGACGATCTCGCGATAGCGCTCGTAGCCCATGTCGAAGCGGCCTGCGTATTTGTCGGCCCACTCTTTGAAGACGTGATGCGGCGCGTGGCCAGCGCCCGGGCAGACGTAGGAGAACCACGGCTTGTCCGGGGCGATCACCTTCGCGTCGCGGATGAACTCGATCGCCTTGTCGGCGATGTCCTTGGAGAGGTGATAGCCGTCCTCAGGCGTTGCCGGCGGCGTCACGGGATGGTTGTCGTAAACGAGGTCCGGATACCACTGGTCCGTCTCGCCGCCCATGAACCCGTAGAACCGCTCGAACCCGCGTGACAGCGGCCAGTGCCGTTTGGTGGCGGCGAGGTTGGACTCCTCCAACGGCGTGAGATGCCACTTGCCGACGCAGTAGGTGTTCCACCCCTGCTCGGCGAGCACCTCCGACAGCAGCGCGGTGTCGGACGGTATCCGGCCGCTGCAGTTCGGAAATCCGTCAGTGAACTCTTCGATCGTGGCCATGCCGACGGTCGTCGCGTTGCGCCCGGTCAGCAGCGACGCCCGCGTCGGCGAACACAGTGCCGTGGTGTGGAACTGGGAAAGCCGCACCCCCCGCTCGGCGATCCGGCTCATCGTCGGCATCTCGACGAGTCCCCCGAAGCAATCCCATGTGGCGATGCCGGTGTCGTCCCAGACGATGTAGAGCACATTGGGCGCGCCGTCGGGGGCGGTCGGAGCTGCGAAGGGCCCCCAGTCCGGCTCGGAATCCCTGATGTCGACTTCGATCTTGCCCTGAAATTCCGCCGCCATGGCCGGCTCCGTTTCCTGGTGGTGTCTCGTCCCCGACGTCGATGAGCGCTTGCGCGAAGAGCACAAGGCCCGATGAGCGCCTGCGCGAAGAGCCGAAGGCAGTCGATCCGGAGATTACACCGGCGGGCTTTGCGAAACCTGAACTTTTGACCAGCCCACCACTACGAATTCATCACCTCTCCGAAATTGAGACAGGACACCTCCGCGGGGGGATTGACGAGATCGAACAGCAGCGCGGCTGAAGCACTTTGAGGAAGCTACGCCCATTCTGTGACGACGGCGGTTACCGACCAGGCTGACGTTCGATGTCGCGCGTCTTCTCCGGCGCAGGCTGATCGGGATTGTCCGGGGCATCCGCGCGATCGCCGCCCTCGCCGCCCTGATCATGGCTCGAATATTCCCCGTGGTGTTCGTAGCCGCCGTGCCCTTCGCCATCGCCTCCGAGGAGGACGCCGAGCGCCAGGCCGGCCGCGAAGATCACCGCTCCGAGGACCGCCGCCGCTGCGCCCACGATCAGTACTGCTTTTCGGTTGGTGCGACTCTGAACGGCCGCTGGCGGCGGTGTGTCAGCGGCGCGCGGTGGAGGATCGGTGGCCGGCTGTGCCGGATCGGCAGGGCGCGGCTGGGGTGCGGTTTCTAAATCGGGCGGTTGGTCCGAGGAATCGGTCATGCGACCAAGAGTGCACGCCGATCGCTGAGAAATCGCTGAGCCTCGACCGCGCGGTTCCCGGGTTGATCGACGCCACTTACGGCTTTGGAGGGGCGAAGCGATCCGCACCCGAGAAGCCTGGGGATTTCACCGACGCGGGGCCGTAGCAATTCAGCGACAGCACAACACCTTTACCTTCACTGGTCTGATATTTCTTGGTACCGAAACTCATTGACGGCTCGTCTCGTTGATTGACGACGATACAATCGGCCTGCGCAAGCCTATCGCCGACCACGGGGCCAACCTCGGCCGTGAAACCCGCTTTCGAGAGGTCAGACTGCGCATCGGAATACTTCTTGCCCCATTCATTCGGAGATGGCGTTGCACCGGCCGCGCCGGCAGTCCATATGCGCATCGCTGCTACGACAGCAAGCAACACAGCGTATTTCTTCATGCTCGGCCTTCCCCTCCGACCCGCGCTCGCGTCGGGCGTATAGGAGTGGGTTCCGTGGACGTCGAACGGCGCCTTTCGATGTCGACATCCGGCCGATCGCCGATTGAGAACTTCACTCCTGCTGACTTGCGTGCGCATCGTCGCATGAACACGCTGAGCAGCCGCTGAGGGACGCTGAGAAATGCTGAGAACCCGCGGCCACGAGATCTCGGTGCTTTGAGAATGGCCGAAGGCGCCGAGTTTCCGCGGCGCCTTCGGCGTAGTGGCTATGTCAGCGAGTTCAATAGTGTAGTGAGAGCTTGTATCTGCGCATTGGGATCGGGTGAGCTTTTCCGCACAGCCTCGAGTGCGGTGTCGATCTGACCGTCGAGGGCCGTCCAGGTGGCGTCATCCATGGGTTTGAGGGTGGGCTCGTCGTCGTCCCAGGCGGTTTCGAGGTCCTTGATGCGAGCCTTTGCGCCCGCTTGATCTCCCGCCTGGACCTTCCCGAGCGTGTCCTGAACGACAGTCCGGAATTTCGCGACCTCGCCGGCCGGGAACTTCGTCGTCGCCTGTCCTGGTGGAACCGTCCCGGTGACGGACGTCGTCTCGGATTCCTCCGCAGCCGCCGGGGCCGCATGCTCCTGGCCGGAAGACCACACGAGCAGTGCGCCTGCAAGCGCGGCGACCACTGCGTAGTAACCGAGCATGATCCGCTCGCGGGTCAGGTTCCGTGCAACCGTGGGCGCTGGAGCGTGTTCGGGTTCGTCAATGACGTCGACGCGTGTTCGCGTCAGGTAGAGCACCGTGGCGAGGATCGCGGTGAGGAAGATCACGCTCGTCAGAGCGGTACCCAAGCCTAGACCGTGCTGATCCGTCGAGAACCCCAGCCAGTCACCAAGATTCGCGCCCAGCGGGCGGGTAAGGATGTACGCCAGCCAGAAGGACAGCACGGCGTTCGCGCCGAGCCGCCAGCCGACCACGATCGCGGCAATCAGCGCAGCTGGGAGCAAGACTGCGATGCCAGGGCTCCAGCCCGTCAGGACCAGCGTCCAGTCGCCCGCCGCTGTGCCCAGCGCGAAGGTGACCAACACTGCGAGCCAATAGAACAACTCTCGCGGCAGCGTGACGATGCTGTGGATCGAAAGGGTCTTCTCGCGGGCGTACCAGACACCGAAGACGACGGCCAGACCCGCCGCAAAGACGCCTGTACTCACTGCCAGCGGCACGCCCAGGTCGTCAGTGAGGATGTCGGTGTACAGCGTCCCCGTCACGCTGACTACGACAACCGTCAGCCAGTAGACGAAAGGAACGTAGCGTTTGAGACTCAATTGCCATCCCAGAACCGCGGCGAGAATAACCGTGAAAATCACGGCTGTCAGGTTCAGGCCGACGCCCAGCCTCATGTTGATCCAGTCGGCGAAACTCTCACCCACGGTCGTGCAGAGGATCTTTATGACCCAGAACCACAACGTGACCTCAGGCACCTTGCTCAGTAGCAGGCGCGCGGTCTCGGCGGTCTCGGATGTCGTTGTGTTAGTCACGCCGCGACCCTAGGGACAGAACGCTGAGGCGACGCTGAGAATTACTTTGCCCCGTTATCGTTCGCCGAAGACAGAGGGTGGCGATCGCCGTGCCAGCCAAAGGGTGATTGCCGATGCGCCCGCAATCGCCGCAATAGCGGTGAGCCCGATTCGCACGAGGTAGCCCCACGGGACCGAAAGGCTGGTCGGCGGCGGGTCGAAAACTCCGGTGAGGACGGCGACGAGCATCCGCGACAACCCCCAACTCAATGCTGCGCCGGCGATCAACCCACACACGATCAGCGTCAACGCCTCCGCTGCCACGAAAGCGCGTACTTGTCGGCGCGTGGCGCCGAGCGCGCGGGCGAGGGCGAAGGTACGACGGCGTTCGGCAAGTCCAAGTCCAAGGACCAGTCCGCCTCCGGCCACGGCCAGGCACAGCCCGAATCCGAGTTCAACACGGGCAAGACCAGCAAGATTTACCGCAGTCAGGCTGGAGCCGACTCTGTCCCGGGTGGCGGCGATGTCCGTCACCGTCGCCGAGGTACCTAGGAGAGCTCGGACCCGAACAGCGACTGCGGTCGTATCGCGTCCCCCGGTGTCGACAAGGAACGTTCCGATAGCGTCGCTGCGTGTCTGTCGTTCTACGAAGCCGGCATTGGCGACGAAGAAGCTGTCCTTGGGAGCGGTGGGGAACTCGGTGACAACTCCGACGTAGCGAAACGGCACCGTAACGAGCTGGCCTGTCTCGCTGTTCTGCAACCGCAAATTGATCATGTCACCGACCGCGAGCTGAAAGTCGCTGACGGTTTCTGCGCTGACCAGAATCGAATCTGGCTGGTTCTCAAGTCGATTCATCAACGAGCTGGCGGAGCCTCCCTGGAAGTAGCTGTCCTGCAGTGCGGTAACCGAGCCGATGCTCGCCGGATCGATGCCATACAAATCCTGCACATCACTTCCGATGTACGCGAACCGGTGCTGGATCGGCTCGACCGCACGCACACCTGGCAGCGCAGCAAGACGTTTGATCGTGTCTGCCGGAAGCTGCGCCCCCGGGCTCACGGTGACCGCCACGTCCGCACCGTTGGTCAGCTTGGCGTCCGCCTCGGCCTGAGCTTGGTAGGTTTCGGTGAAGGCGGCAGTGGAGGCAGCGAACGCCGCTGCCAGGGCCAGAAGCACGATTGCGGTGGCCAGCGGTGCCCGCTGCCTGGACAGCGAGCGCGACAGGATGCGCGACAGCCGCCCGGCGACGGGGCGAATCAGGACTGCGACGCCGGGACGGCCGCGCCTGAGGAGCAATTCGGCAAGTCGCCAGATGAACAGCGTCCCGCCGACCCAGAGTAGCGCCGGTGCAGCGAATGCCCAGTAGGACACTGATATCGACGGGACACCCTCGGGAGCCAGCACGATCTGATACCCAGAGCGCCCACCCGACCAGAACAGCACACCTGCGGCGCACAAGAGAATGATGTCCAGGCCGAATCGCGACCATATCGGAGGTAGATCTCTCCGAACGCTGACACGCCCCTCAGTGACCGTGGCGCGATGAATGTCGTGCCACGCGGGCAGTAAAACGACTGCCGCGGCGATCGCGAGTCCGGCAGCGGCGGAACCCGCTGCCCACCCGATGGCGGCACCGGCATTTGCTCCGAAGCTGGTGGAGCCGAAACTCAGCGAGCCGATCGCGGCGGCAGCGATCAAACCGACTGCGCTGCCAAGGATCCCGACTATGGCCGCTTCGACTGTGGCGAGGCGGATCAACTGGGCTGAGCTGGCGCCGCGCGCGCGTAGCAGTGCTTGCTCGAATCGTCGCCTGGGTGCCCCTGCGCTAACGATGGTTGCCGTCAATAAGGCGGCCAAAGCTGCGGCGGGCAGCCCGAGAAAGAGGAACAGTATCCGGGCGTAGGCGGCATCACCACGCGCGGCGTCGAGCGCGGCGCCGAGGTTGTCACCCACGAGTGCGGCTCCCGCGCTTTGCGCCTCTAGGTTGTGTGCGGCGGCCGTGACTTGGGTGTAGGCCGCGGCCGGGTCGGGTGGAAGGTTGTGATCGATCCTCGTGTGTATCTGGGCGTTGACGAGATCCGGGTGCGGTGCCGCCAACGGGTCGAACACGTTGTGCCACTGTGCTTCGTCGAGGATCAGCACATTGTCGGGCGGGGCCGCCGGTTGGGCGCCACGCGGTGCGCCGACCTTCTGGAAAAGCGAGTCTGCTTGACGCAACTCCACGACCCCGTCGACAACCACCGACGCAGGTGCCATACCTGCTCGCTGGATCTGGACGGTGTCCCCCGGCACGACACCAAGGTTCGCGGCCGTCTGTTGGGCCACGAGAACACCACGGTCGGCACCCACCAGCGTGCGAACGGAACCGGGGAATACGCTGTTGTAGTCGGGGGGAATCCCCAAAATCATTGCTGCGCCCGTCATCCGGCTCATGCCATCATTCGCAGCGGTGAGTCCTGACGACCGAGCGAAACCGACCGGCAGCGCGGCCCGCACATGAGGCGCCCGTTGCACAGTGTCGAGCACCGTCGCGAGTGAGGCGCCCGGTTGGACCTCCACCTGCCAGTCGACGACGACTGTCCGGGTTGCGCGTTCAGTCATGGTGTTCTGCGCGCTATCGAGGAAACTGCCCAGGCACGCGAGCAGCGCCACGGCTGCAGCCACTCCGGCTGCGGTCGCGGCCAGCCGGCCAAAGCGTCTACGCAGGAGTCCGAAGGTCCAGAGCGAAATCACGACGCAGCCGGCCCAGCACCCGAAGAGAGCCCAAGCCGTCCGTCACACATCGTCCATCGCTCAGCGAAGAAGTTGGCAACGAATGGATCGTGGGTGGAGACGATCACCGCCGCCTCGATGGCGGTCGCGGCATCCAGTATGGCTACGAGGACTCGATGGGCGGTCTCATGGTCGAGCTGCCCGGTAGGTTCGTCAGCGAGAATTAGCGCTGGCCGGGCGGCGAGGACGCGTGCTATCGCGACCCGTTGGGATTGACCGCCGGACAACTCGTCGGGCAGTTTCGCGGCCAAGTCGCGCAATCCCACAAGCTGGAGGGCTTCCAGTGCCCGTTGCGTAGCGGTTTCCTCGACGAACCCGGCGAACAACATGGGCAGTGCCACGTTCTCGACGACGTCAAAGGTGGGCAACAGGCTCGGGCCTTGAAACACCAGACCGATCCCGCTGGGGGGGTGTGACGGGTGAGAGGTCAGCGCCGGCCAGCGCACGCTACCCGTTGTCGGCGCGTCGATTCCAGAGATCAGGTGCAGCAACGTAGATTTCCCGGAGCCGGACGGCCCAGTCAACGCGATGCGCGCTGAGGCTGGTACGCGGCAGCTGACCCCCGAGACAGCATGCACCTCCGTGACGCCAGAACCGAAAGTGCGTCCGACACTTTGGCATTCAGCCACCACCGGGCGATGTGCGGGCCCGTAGTCCCGGGGCCTCACGCGGATAACCGCCCGTCATCGAGGCGGAGAGTGCGGGTCGCTGCAGCGGCGACAGCCGTACTGTGGCAGGCGACGACGACCGCTGTCCCTCGTTGGGCTGCGTCGACTATCAGGTCGATCACGCGCGTCTCGGCGGTGCTGTCCACTTCAGCGGTGGGCTCATCGGCGAGCAGCACTGTGGGCTGGTTCGCCAGTGCAACCGCGAGTCCGGCGAGTGCGAGCTCTCCTCCCGAAAGCTGACCTGGGTAAGCGCGTCTGCGGTGTTGCAGCCCGACCAGCCTGAGCACGTCGGGTCGATCGGTGCGCGATCGCTTCGAAAGCGACTGCACCAGTGAGACGTTCTGTGCCAGGTTGAGATGCTGGATCAGGTTGGCGGTCTGGAACAGCATCCCGATATGGCGGCCGCGGATTCGCGCGCGTTCCGGCTCTGGCCGATGACTTATTCGTTGCCCCCCTACGCACACTCTGCCGCCGTCTGGGTTGTCCATCCCGGCCAGACACGACAACAGCGTTGACTTACCCGATCCAGACGGTCCGGACACTTCAACGAATTCACCCGGCCTGACAGCCAAGGAAACCCCCTGCAGTGCAAGTGTTTCCTCGTCGCCAGCGCGGTAGAACCTGTATAGCGAACGCGCCTCCAACGCGTACGCCGGTGGCGCTTCGCCTACTGCCACTGCAGCGAATCGGTGATTGTGCGCCACGGATCGACGTTGTCAGCGCCGAGTGGGCCGGACAGGGTCAGGATCACCTCGTGACCGTCACGCCAGAATTCATACCGCTCGACGGCGTCAACTCCGACCTTGCCAGTCACGGCATTCGGCCCTGAGGTCGCCTGATAGGTGATCATCACGGCCTCACCGGCCTTGCGTTGAACGATCCTGACCGGACCGAACTGGTACCCGCCGGTGGATGATTGAATTGCCGGTACCTCATCGCGCTGAGCCGACTCGGGTGTCGGTGCGACCGAGGCAATTTGCAGCTCGATACGCACAGTGTTGAGTTTGTCGGTGAAGACGGTTGCCGCGCCCTGAGCCGACTGAGCCCACCCTTCGGGCACAGACACGGTGAACAGCCCGGTGGACGAACTGAATGGCACGTAGACCTGTGTGTCCGGGATGTCTCCCACCTGGCTACTCTCGGGCTCGCCAGATTTCGTAGAGCTTTCGCCGACTGCCGGCACGGACAAATCCCGCGACCCGCACGCTGACAGCGCAAGCGCCGCGACCAGGGCCACACCTACACACAATGCAGCAATGACGCGCTTCATTGGATTCCTTTCAGCGTCAACGTGATCGGAGTGGGCAGCACCTCCAACGCTATGCCGTCATCTGCGATGCCAAACGCCCCGTTTGTTCTGGAAAGCACCACGAGCCCAGTCTGACCAGTGTTCGCTGAGTGGACGCTGAGAGAACGCGGTCGGACTTCGGTCCGCGCGTGCGGACCGTCACGTCATCGCTGTCCCCCAGAGGACAAGATCGAAGGTGTTGCGTTGGACCAGGCGAGGGTCCTACTTGCCTCGATCGACGAGCACATTGCCCAGATCTCAGAGCCGCCGGTTCCCCGAGCTGCGAGTTGTGAAGCCGGCAGGCTCAGTCTGACTCAGCGCCATCACCGGGTCTGCGCGGCCAGCGCTGCTGCGGACGGTGCCGGAATCACCCGGCACCGCCCGACTCTCAGCTAGTCCGTTGCGCAGTGACCAGTTCGCCATTGGGCCTTTGCGGTTCGCCTGTGCGTCGGTGCACGGGGGCAAGGATTGGGTCCAAGGGATGGCGACGCACGTGAATGGTTTGATACACGATCAGCCCGATGAGAACGGCTAGAAGCGCCGCTGAGGTCCAAAGGGTCCCCCAAGCCAGGCCACCGTGGTCGAGGGGTTTGCTCAGGAAATCCCCTCCAGTCGCACCCAGTGGGCGGGTGAGCACGAACGCCGTCCAGAACAACAGCATTCCGTTGATCGGAGTGAGGTAGTGGCCTGCCAGCAGGGCCAGCATGATCCCGAACAGGAGTAGTGCGCTGTCCCGGAAACCCAACCCCAGGCTGTCCGCGAGGAAATCGCCACTGGAGGTACCCAGGCTGTTGGAGAACAAGATCGCGATCCAGTAGAGCCCCTCGCTCTTGAATGTTGCGACGGATTCCACGTCGAGGGTTTGGCCGCTGCGCCACCAGATGACAAACACGATCGCTAGACCGGTCGTAAGTGACAACGCGCCTCGCGTGTAGCCGATGCCACCGGTGCGATTCATCAGGTCTGACAATGTGGTGCCTGCGGTGCTCGTGAGTGCAACCACGGTCCAAAAGATCGCCGGGTGAAAGCGGCGGGCCCTGAGCTGACACACCACCGCGACCAAGAACAGCCCGAAGAAAATCAATGTGCTGACCAGGTAGCCGACGTGCAACGTCTGGGCGAGAAGGTCGCCGCCGGTTTCGCCCAGGGTAGTCGCGGCGATCTTGAGCACCCAGAACAAGACGGTGACATGCGGAAGTTTGCGCATCACGTAACGTGCCGATGCATCGGACAGCCCGGCGCGCGCCGTGTCAGATTTTGGTTGAAGACATTTTTCTCCCATCTGGGTTCTCAATCACGTTGTGGGGGAGGGTCGTTCGCCCGCGTGCGATAAAACGACCGCTATCGCCGATTCGGGCTCGATGCCCACCGAGCCTCCGGCGATCTGCAATCGACCACGGCGACAAGATATTCGGTGCTCCCACTGCCGCACTGCGGCGGTTTCCAACACGTCGCCAGTCTTAACACCAACCGCTAAGAAGCCGCTGAGGACCCCTGTGGGCCCGCTGTGGCGCTTAAAGCAAAGTATGACGCTGTACCGGCATCGCGTTACTGTGATGCGAGTCTCACTGCGTCTTAATGATTTTCGTGGTTGGATTCCGCGTTTGCGGCGCCCTTGGCTCGCGCCACCCCCAGAAATCGCGCTGTTCTCAACCGTTTTCAAGCAAATGCATAGCCACACAACAGCAAGATTCAGCGATTTGTCAGTGGGTTTCAGCCGTCCCTCAGCGTGATTCTGACACCGTGCGGTCATTGAGCTCCACACGACCGAGAGGCATCCATTGAAACTTTTAGCAGGGGTAGTCGTTGTCGCCTCGGGATTGGCGACGGCGGCAACGGGGTTCGCCGGCACAGCGCGCGCTGATGCTTGGGAACCAACTCCGCCAACCAATCCATTCCCCGGATCGGCACCCTCCACCGAGAAAGCCGACGTCCTAGTGACCAGGATGCAATCCAGCGGCTACCGGGTCATCCTCAATAAGATCGGAACAGCCCCACTCAGAAGACGCTGTACACGACGGTCTACGTGACTGCCGACTGCACGGCATCGACGCACACGAAGGCTGGTGCGTGACATGGACCGGACGTTCTCTGACAAGCGGATGGTATGGACCGGCGCCATCACTGCTGCCGCGACGGTAATGACTCTGTTCAGTGCCGGCGTCGCAAATGCGTCGCCCGACATGACCGGCAAGACCTACGCCGAGGCCGCGGTGGCGCTGAAGCAAGACGGCTTGACGGCCGTGGCGCGCAGCACTGTCGGCGACAAGACGGCGCAGGGGATTGCCGCGTCATCCACCAACAGGACATGTCCACGGGGTTTCCGTCGGCGTGGTCGACCTCGCAGACAGTGAACGGTGACTTCATCGGCGGCGATCAACCCACGTTGTACCCCGGTCCAGGCTTCGGGGACATTCCTGTCCCGGGACGGGTGATGTTGACGTTGAGCTGTTACCGGGCCAGCGGCGGTCCCGACATGTCGGTTGCAACCGGCAAGGGTGACATCAACTCGAAGAAGGCTCCGTAGGGTCATCGTTTCGGTGAGGGGGCCGCGTTCGCGATCGGAGAACACCTCATGCCGCCGTACACAACGCTTTCAGCCGGGATCTTTGAGGGCGGCAACGCCCATCCATGAGATGACGATGCTCCGAACGTGCTGAGCAGACACTGAGAACGAGAGGCCAGGAGCCGTTCACGTCGCTAGGCCGAGTAGGTCTGTACGCGTGTGCTTCTCAGCGTTGACACAGGGCCGCAATCTTAGGATGCGGCTGCGCGGAAGTTTCGGCAGCAAAGCAGTAGCCAGATGACAGAGGTGTCGGTGATGACTGTTGGTGTGCGATTATCGGCGCCGAGGTCCGCCGCGGTGCGAAATCGCCTGCGCGATGCGTTTGCGCGCCGTCCGTCCGGGTTGGCGACGAAGGTGCTGTGCAGGGGCGCTCTGGCCGCGGGGATCACGACTGCGATCGTCGCCGCCACGAACTACGAGTCCGTGCGCCATCGCATCGGGGCCATGTCACTGATAGATGGCTGGCTTCCCCCGGTGACACAGGCCTTGACGGTCATTGCTTTCGTATGTGCAGTCGGCTGGCGATCGCGCCGCTGGCGGGTTCTGCTGGTGCCGTTAGCACTGGTTGTCGGCGTGACGCTGGCAGCGTGGGCACATTGGTACATCACAGCGACAGGCATCACGGGCGACGGGCCTCCGCGCACTCTGTGGATCTGGATCGGCCTGACCGGCGCTGGTGCGGCAATTGCCGTGTTGGGCTGGCGGAGCGCCCGATGGTGGCGGCGCATCGCGTCGCTACTGGCGATACCGCTCTGTCTGTTGAGTTGTGCCCTGACCGTCAATCAATGGGTCAGCTACTTCCCGACGGTGTATGGCGCCTGGAGCCAGTTGACAGCCGGCCCGCTCCCCGATCAGGCCGATCGCGCCACCGTCGTCGCGATGCAGCGCAACGGCGCCGTCCCCTCCAGGGGCGTCGTGGTATCGGTGGCCATTCCCGCGGACGCATCGAAGTTCAAGCACCGCGACGAATTGGTGTACTTGCCGCCAGCGTGGTTCGCCACCACTCCGGCACCGCGACTGCCGGTGATCATGATGATCGGCGGAGAGTTCAACACCCCTGCGGACTGGTTGCGCGTCGGCCAAGCGGCCCGCACGATGGACGACTTCGCTGCCGCACATGGCGGCAATTCGCCAGTGCTGGTGTTTGCCGATTCCGGCGGCGCATTCAACGTCGACACAGAATGCGTCAACGGCAGCCGCGGCAATGCCGCCGACCATCTGACGAAAGACATTGTGCCCTATATGGTCTCGGACTTCGGAGTGAGCGTCGACCGCGCCAACTGGGGAGTGGCGGGCTTCTCAGCGGGCGGCACATGCGCGGTAGACCTCACGGTCATGCATCCCGAATTGTTCAGCGTCTTCCTCGACATCGCAGGCGACCTCAGTCCGAACACCGGCACCAAGGCACAGACGATCGCAAGGCTGTTCGGTGGGGACCCCAATGCGTGGGCCGCCTTTGACCCGGGAACGGTGATGGTCAACCACGGCCCGTACTCAGGAGTTTCGGGATGGTTCGCGACGGTCGCCTCAGGTGATGCCGCCGCCGGTGACGCCGCCCGCACGCTGTGCGCACTCGGTAGTCGGCAAGGCATCCGGTGCGCCGTAGTACCCGGCGCCGGTAAGCACGACTGGATCTTCGCGGCCTCGTCGTTCGCGACTGCACTCCCCTGGATGGCGGGGCACCTGCTCACGCACGGGGTGCCGTCATCTGTACGTCCAGCGCAGTGACGCGCTAGCTGAGCCTCACGTTTTCGCCCGGGTCGCGCGGTAGATGCTCAGGGGCAGCGCCGCAGCAACGGCGACGACCACGATCCACCACGTTGACGCCCCGGTCACATGATTCACTGCGAACGTGCCGGCGAGTGCCAGCGCAACGATAAGTGCCACCTGCCAATCGTCACCGATGACGAAGTTGTACCAGAACGCACCGAACGCGCGGATCCTACGCATTTGTCAACTCCCTTGAACGCCAGTTGTTTCAGCGTCGTCGGCGACGCGCGCGCGACGTCTGAAGATGACCGCCAATGCCAATGCGTAGAGCGCCGTGCCCGGAATCAGGACAAGCAGAGCGAGATCCTCGCCGGGCCAGTGGGCACCGGCGCCCTCCGCACCCCAGAAGATCCCGAAGGCCGTGAGCATCACCCCTACCGCGAACTTCATGCTGTTCTCCGGAACGCGCGCCAACGGTGCACGGATTGCCCAGCCCGCGATTGCGACGAGTAATACCGCTGCAGTCGCTGCCAGCGCGGCTAACGGAATGCTGCCCTGGTTGGCCCCGAACGTCAGCGCAATGAACGCGACCTCCACGCCTTCTAGCGCGACGCCCTTGAACGACAGCGTGAATGCGTACCAGTCGTCGACCAGGGCTCGACTCGCCTTCGGTCGGGTTCGGGCCTCAGCGAGCGTGGCCTGATACGCCAGTTCCTCATCGTGCAGGGCTTTGTTGCCGCTCGCCCGCAGAATTGCCTTGCGCAGCCACTGAAGACCGAAGATCAACAGCAGCCCGCCAACGAAGAGGCGCAATGCATCGACCGGAATTGCTGAGATCGCAGGGCCCAGCGCTGCGATCACAACGACCAGGACGAGTACACCGGCGACCGCCCCGATAATCGCCGAGCGCCAATCGCGCGCGGTTCCTGCGGCAAGGACGATGGTCAGCGCCTCGACTGCCTCGACCAGACACGCGAGAAAGACGGTGATGAAGAGAGCTGAGCCGCTCACTCAACCCCACCTCCTTCGTCCTTCATCGTGTCCGTGTCGGGCCGTGGCGCGCCTTTAGCGATTATTACCTGCAAGGCAATCCTTCGGTTGATCAGTGCATCGTGGTGGGAAAGAACATGAGTTCACAGGTCAACGCCGCACCGCACACCAGGGTTACCACGGAAAGAGCAACCCAATCGCGGGGTTTCGGCCGCGACGGAGTCGCCGAAATCTGGCCGGTGCCGCCTCGCGCAGTTATTGCGTCGCCCATCTCGTCAGCGCGTCGCAACGCCACAGTGATCGCAGCAGTCAGCACGTCGATGACGCTGCCTGCCCAATGACGAAGGCGCCCGCGCCACGTAGCGGGCAGGCTTGGCTTCGGGCGCAGGCGCCGGGCAGCGTAGAGAATACGGAATTCTTCGAGCAGCATCGGGAATGCCCGCATCGCCAATGCGATTCCCACTGCCCACTCGTCGACGGGAATCCGCACCCATCGCAGTGGGCGGCCGAGAACAGCGACGGCAGGCGCGACATCAGCCACGTTGGT
This sequence comes from Mycobacterium sp., assembly GCF_032159765.1. GTDB lineage: Bacteria > Actinomycetota > Actinomycetes > Mycobacteriales > Mycobacteriaceae > Mycobacterium. The sequence goes on from NZ_JAVHWM010000134.1 coordinate 48,535, forward strand.
GGTCCAGGAGACCAAGGCGCCAACACCGACCAGCACGCCGGTGAGTGCCGCGAACCGCGCAACGTCCAACAACCCGCCGAGCCCAACGGTCACCGCGCCCACGCCGACATACGGACTCCCGCCGGCCAACACGGACGTCGCGGCGGCAAGTACGGTGACAAGCCACATCCAGCGCGGCACCGACGGCAGCACTCCGCGCGGAATATGTGCCAACCGTGCGGTGATGATCAGCAACGCGGCCGTCAGCGCGATGGGTCCCCATCCCGGATAGGTTGCCAGCAACACCGAAATGGCCAATGCCGTAATGAGTTTGGTTCCCGCCCAGAGGTCGTGAATTACAGAGGGCCCCGGCACCGGGCGCAACAGCACCAGGGGCCGGGTCTGACGCACATCCGCCGACGTCATGAGTTCGCCTTACCCACCGCGAGCGTGGATTCCAATTCGCCAGCACGCAAATGCAATACCCGCGGACACAGGTCGTCCAACCCCGAGAAGTCGTGCGAGATGACGACCACGGTCAGCCCGGAGCGGCGCAACCGTTGCAGCAGCCGCACCAAAGCGCGCTGGCCCGCGGCGTCCAAGCCGGCGAGGGGTTCGTCAAGTATCAATGCGCGCGGCGAGCGAGAAAGCAGTCCCGCCAGGACTACTCGACGCATCTGCCCGCCGCTGAGTTGGTCCACTCGCCGCCGCGCCAACTCGGCGTCCAAACCCACGTCGGTGAGCGCCGACGCCACTCTGTCGGTGTCCTCGGGTGGAAACCCGGCGGCCGAGGCGATCTCGTGGCCCACTCGGCCGCGCATGAGCTGCAGGCGCGCAGCCTGGAACGAGATCGCCACCGCACCAACTTGGTTCGAGACCGGTTTGCCGTCGAGCAAGCAGATTCCCTCGGTCGGAACGGTCAGCCCGGCCATGATCCATGCCAGCGTCGACTTTCCCGACCCGTTGCCACCGTGGATCAGAACACCGTCACCCTCGTCTATTGCGAGGTTGACACCGCGTAACGCCGTCGTGGCCCATGGGGTTCCACGGCCGTATTCGTGGCCGACACCAGCGATTTCGAGCACTGGACCAGTGACGGTGTGCCCTATCACGGGGTCAGCTGCTGGCGGCAGCACCGTCTCGATCATGTCGGCCGCGTGAGTCGATTCACGTCCGGTGAGGGCGATCGTGCGGTCAGCGGATTCAGCCTCGGACGTGTAGTGGGTGATCTGCACCATTGCCATCCGCCGCCGGTCAGCGAGGCGCGAGAGTACCGACAGCAGGTCATCTCTGCTTTGCTGGTCGATCATCGACGTCACTTCGTCGGCGACCAGCAGTGATGGTTCACGCGCCAGAGCGGCGGCCACGGCCAGCCGTTGCAGTTCTCCCCCGGACAGGCCGCCGGTGTCCCGATCGGCAAAACCGGCCAGACCGACTTCGGCAAGCAGCCGCCCGACCTCCGTGCTGTGGCCGGGCGGCAACCCCCACACCACGTCATCCGCGACTCGACTTCCGAGCACCTGACTCTCCGGATGCTGCAAGATCACCGCCGTTCCGCCGAACTGACCCAATCCGACTGCCCCCGGGCGTTCGACCGTGCCTCCGGCGGGATCGCGGCCCGCGAGAACCAGCATCAACGTCGTCTTGCCTGCGCCGTTCGAACCGGTGACCGCGACGTGCTCGCCGGGACCGACGCTCATAGTCAACGGACCCACGGCGTCGTGGTACATCCCGGGGTAGCGGAACGTGACCTCGCGCAGCAGCACCGGAACGGGTGCGATCGGCCCGGACTCCACTGGGGAGTCCAGCTTGTGCACATCCGGGATCTCACCTAGCCGCCGTAACACCCGCGACAGGGCCCACCACCCGACGACCGTGGTCGCTACCACACCCAGGACTGACGCGCCGCCGACGAGCCACGGCCAGTAGTGAAGGGACGCTTCGAAAGTCCGCTTGATCCAACCTGCAAGGCCGTGCAAGACGGGAACGTGGACCATTACCGCCGTGACACCGTCAACATTGGCCCGCATCGAAGCGAAACCGAGCTCGCGCAACCTGGATAGCACCATCAGTGCTGCCACCGAGGCGACGCCCGCCAAAACGCCCGCGCCCAGTGACACGAAAAGCACGGTCACGAAACCCCGTCCCCGACGCTTGACCACACCCGTGATGCCCCCGATGTACGCGCAGCCCAAGACCGTACTCAAGCCGCCGTTTCCGGCCACCACAAATGCGATCACGCTGCCTGCCACTGTGCCGAGAACAAGCGCACGAAACCGGTAGCGATAGGCGAGCAAGCCCATCGGGACGGCTCCCACTAGGGACAACCCAGCGATTGGCGGGATCAGCGCCGACAGGATCGACGTTGCTGCGCACAACGCAGCCATCACCGCGGCCTGAGCCATTTCGCTGGGTCGCAGTGGTCCACGCGCAGCCACAGCACGAGGTGTCGACGACTCGGCCAAGTCATCTCGAATGTGCAGCATCACCTAACAACGGTAAGTCGCCTTTCCTGAGGAGACGCTGAGCCTTCACGTGATCGCCGTTGTCCTTCATGCCGGCATTCCTCAGCGTGCTCACAGGGCGCGAATGCCAAGATGCCAGCCGTGGTGACCGACAGGTCGTCGGGTCCTGTATGCGGATGGAGCTATTGGGTGACGACGTGAGGGTTCTGCTCGTGGAGCACGAGACGCGCCTTGCCGGGGAGATCACGACGGGTCTGCAGGCGGAGGGATGCGTCGTCGTTTTGTGCGACAACGGTGTCGCGGGTCTCCAAGAGGCCACTGAGCGCTCCTACGATGTCGTCGTACTCGACGTCATGCTGCCCGGGCGTAGCGGGTACGAAGTTCTGCGAAGGATGCGCGCAAGGGGGGTGTGGACCCCGGTGCTCGTGCTCGACGCCAAGGACGGCGAGCGCGACCAAACCGAGGCCTTCGACCTCGGTGCCGATGACTATCTGACGAAGCCGTTCGCGTTCCGCGTTTTCATTGCCCGACTACGGGCACTGGTGCGGCGCGGACGGCCCGTACCTTCAATGGTGCTGACAGCCGGGTCGCTATCCCTGGATCCCAATCGTCACACCGTCCACCGCGAAGACACGCCAATCACGTTGACCCCCAGGGAGTACGGCGTGTTGGAGTTTCTCATGCGCAACAGTGACACGGTTGTGACGAAGGCAAACATTCTCCAAACCGTGTGGGATGCGGATCAAGAATGCTCCGACAACGTCGTCGAGGTATACGTGGGATACCTCCGGCGCAAGATCGACGCACCTTTCGGCACCAACACGATTGAGACGATCAGGGGTGTCGGCTACCGTTTGATGCCTTGATGGCACCGCCGCGCGGTGACCGTTATTTCGCGCGTTCGAGGACCTCGACCAGCCGCCAGCGCTTGGTGGCAGACAGCGGGCGAGTCTCCATCAGGGAGACGCGATCACCGATGCCGGCGTCACCGTTCTCGTCGTGTGCCTTGACCTTCGTGGTGGTCCGGATGATCTTGCCGTAGAGGGGGTGTTTCACCCGGTCCTCCAATTCGACGACGATCGTCTTCTGCATTTTGTCGGACACGACGTAGCCGATGCGGGTCTTGCGGCGCCCGCGCGGCTTCTCGGTGCGAGGAGTGCGCTTGGGCCCCTTGGCTTTAGCAGCCTCAGCGGTCTTCTTCTCTGCCATCACTGATCCTCACTACTACCGGGACCGGCGGCCAGCCCCAGCTCACGTTCACGCAACACCGTGTACACGCGGGCGATCTCCTGCCGCACCGTGCGCAGCCGGCGGTTGTTGTTCAGCTGACCGGTGGCCATCTGGAAGCGAAGGTTGAACAACTCTTCCTTTGATTCACGCAGACGCTCGGTCAACTCCTCGTCGGTGAGCTCTCGCAGCTCGCCGGCGGACACTCCCACTGCCATCAGAAGTGCTCCTCTCGGGTCACAATGCGCGCCTTGATCGGCAACTTGTGAATCGCGCGGGTCAATGCTTCGCGCGCGACCTGATCGTCGGGATAGCTGAGCTCGAACAGGATTCGGCCCGGCTTGACGTTGGCCACCCACCACTCCGGCGAGCCTTTGCCCGAACCCATGCGGGTTTCAGCCGGCTTCTTGGTCAACGGGCGGTCGGGGAAGACATTGATCCACACCTTGCCGCCACGCTTGATGTGCCGGTTGATCGCGATACGCGCGGCCTCGATCTGGCGGTTCGTAAGGTACGCGTGCCCAAGCGCCTGGATGCCATAGTCACCGAAGCTCACGGTCGTACCGCCACTGGCGATGCCGCGCTGCTTCGGGTGATGTTGTTTGCGGTGCTTGACTTTACGGGGAATCAACATGGCTCAGCTCTCAGTGCTCTCAGTGCTCTCAGTCGCGGCGGGCGCCTCAGCCGTGTCCGCGGCTGTGGTGCCAGGATCCTCGGCGGCAGCACGGCCGGCCTCGGTGCTCGTCGCCGTCGTGCCCGACGCGCCGCTGCGGCGGGGGCGGGTGCCCGACGGACGCTCCCGGCGCGGACGCTCGGCGCCCGCGGGTGCGGCGGCGGTCGCTTCGCGCTTGCCGCCGACGATGTCGCCCTTGTAGATCCACACCTTCACGCCGATGCGGCCGAATGTGGTCTTGGCTTCATAGAGGCCGTAGTCAATGTCCGCACGCAGGGTGTGCAGCGGCACGCGGCCCTCGCGGTAGAACTCCGAGCGGCTCATTTCCGCACCGCCGAGGCGGCCCGAGCACTGCACCCGGATGCCCTTCACGTTGGGCTGCCGCATCGCCGACTGGATCGCCTTGCGCATCGCACGACGAAACGCCACACGGTTGGACAGCTGCTCCGCCACGCCCTGAGCCACCAACTGTGCTTGCGACTCAGGGTTTTTCACCTCGAGGATATTCAGCTGGACCTGCTTGCCGGTCAGCTTCTCCAAGTCGGCGCGGATGCGGTCGGCCTCGGTGCCACGACGGCCGATCACGATGCCGGGGCGCGCGGTGTGGATGTCGACGCGCACCCGGTCGCGGGTACGTTCGATCTCCACGTCGGCGATGCCGGCGCGTTCCAGTCCCGTTGCCAGCAGCCGCCGGATCGCCACATCTTCCTTGATGTAGTCCGCGTACTGCTTGTCGGCGTACCACCGGGACTTCCAGTCGGTGGTGATACCGAGGCGGAAGCCGTGGGGGTTGATCTTCTGGCCCACTACTCTGAGCCCTCCTTCGCCTCTTCAGAGGCTTTCTTGGCGGTACTTGATGTGGCCGGCCCAGGGGCCCCGGAAGCCTTCTTCGCCGGCGCCTTCTTGGCGGTTGCCTTTTCAGCAGTAGCCTTCTCGGCAGATGCTTTCTTTGCCGGCGCTTTCTTCGCGGGTGCCTTTTCGGCAGCACCCTTCGTTGCCGGCGCCTTCTTCGCGGGTGCCGTTTCCGCGGCGCCCTTCGTTGCCGGCGCCTTCTTCGCCGCAGCCTTGCTGCCCTCGGCACGACGCGCGCGAGCGGCACTCGCAGAGCGACCGCCGCCACGCTGCTCGCGGCTCGGGCGGCTCTCCACCACTACCGTGATATGGCTTGTGCGCCTGCGGATCCGGAAGGCCCGGCCCTGCGCGCGCGGACGGATCCGCTTTGCGGTCGGGCCCTCGTCGGCGGTCAGCGTGGCGACGACCAGCGTCGCCGGATCGAGGCCGTCGTTGTTCTGCGCGTTCGCAGCCGCGCTGGCGATCACCTTGGCCACCGGCTCGCTCGCCTGCTGCGGAGCCCACCGCAGGATGTCGAGCGCCTCGGCCACCGGCTTGCCGCGAACCAGGTCAATGACCCGGCGCGCCTTGCTCGCCGAGACCCGCACAAAGCGGGCCTTGGCTGTCGCGCTTGGATACTCAGTACTGATCGTCATCGCCTTTTGGCTTTCCGGTCGTCCTTGATGTGTCCCCTGAACGTCCGCGTCGGTGCGAACTCGCCGAGCTTGTGCCCCACCATCGCCTCGGTGACGAACACCGGGACATGCTTGCGGCCGTCATGCACCGCGAAGGTGTGCCCGATGAAATCGGGAATGATCGTCGACCGGCGCGACCAGGTCTTGATGACCTGCTTCGTGTTCTTGTCGTTCTGTACGTCGACCTTCTTGAGCAGATGGCCGTCGACGAACGGACCCTTCTTGAGGCTGCGTGGCATCAGCTAGCTCCTACCGGTGGTGCTTCTTGCCGGTGCGCCGGCGTCTGACGATGAGTTTGTCGCTGGTCTTGTGTGGCTTGCGGGTACGGCCCTCAGGCTGGCCCCACGGGCTCACCGGGTGGCGGCCACCGGAGGTCTTGCCCTCGCCGCCGCCGTGCGGGTGGTCGACCGGGTTCATGACGACACCGCGGACGGTGGGCCGCTTGCCTTTCCAGCGCATGCGACCGGCCTTGCCCCAGTTGATGTTCGCCTGCTCGGCGTTGCCCACCTCGCCGACCGTGGCCCGGCAGCGCGCATCGACGCGCCGGATCTCGCCGCTGGGCATGCGCAATGATGCATAGGTGCCTTCCTTGCCGAGCAGCTGAATGCTCGAGCCTGCGGAGCGCGCGAGTTTCGCGCCACCGCCCGGACGCAGCTCGACCGCGTGAATCAGTGTGCCCGCCGGGATGTTTCGCAGCGGCAGGTTGTTACCGGGCTTGATGTCGGCGTTGGCGCCGGACTCGACCACATCGCCCTGGCTCAGGCCCTGCGGCGCGATAATGTAGCGCTTCTCGCCGTCCAGGTAGTGCAGCAGCGCGATTCGGGCGGTGCGGTTCGGGTCGTACTCGATGTGCGCGACCTTCGCGTTCACGCCGTCCTTGTCGTTGCGCCGGAAGTCGATAATCCGGTACGCACGCTTGTGGCCGCCGCCCTTGTGCCGGGTGGTGATGCGGCCGTGCGCATTCCGGCCGCCACGACCGTGCAGCGGACGCACCAGCGACTTCTCCGGCTCCGAACGGGTCAGCTCGGCGAAGTCGGCGACGCTCCCACCGCGACGGCCTGGCGTCGTCGGCTTGTACTTGCGGATTGCCATGTCTCTAGTCCTCTGTGTTATCTGCTCTTCGCGCGAGCGCTCATCGCCGGCTAGGCCGGTGCTCCGAAAAGGTCGATCGGCTTGCTGCCAGGGGCGAGGGTCACGATCGCGCGCTTGGTGTCCTTGCGCTTGCCGTACCCCGTCCGGGTGCGCTTGCGCTTACCCTGCCGATTGGCGGTATTCACCGACGCCACTTTGACGTTGAAGATCTTCTCGATTGCGATCTTGATCTGCGTCTTGTTGGAATCCGGGTGCACGACGAACGTGTACACGTTGTCCTCGATCAGCCCGTAGGACTTCTCGGAGATGACCGGGGACAGGATGATGTCGCGAGGGTCAGTCACGGTCGCCATCAGGCCGACACCTCCTTAGTTGTGTGGGCCTCGATAAACGCGTTCAGCGCCTCGACGCTGAACACCACGTCGTCAGACAGCAGCACGTCGTAGGTGTTGAGCTGGTCCGGCGAAAGCACATGCACGCCGGGCAGATTGCGCACGCTCTTGGTGCCGGTCTCGTCGGTGCGTTCAATGACGATCAGCACCCGCCTGCGGTCGGTCAGCTCGGCGAGAAATGTTCTCGCCGTCTTCGTCGACGGGGTCTGGCCTGCAACAACTTCGGTCACCGCGTGAATACGGCCGTTGCGAGCGCGGTCCGAAAGCGCACTGCGCAGCGCGGCTGCAATCATCTTCTTCGGTGTCCGCTGGCTGTAGTCACGCGGCTTCGGACCGTGAACAACGCCGCCGCCGGTGAACTGCGGGGCACGCGTCGAACCCTGACGTGCGCGGCCGGTGCCCTTCTGGCGGTACGGTTTCCGGCCGCCGCCCCGCACCTCGCCTCGCGTCTTCGTCGAGTGCGTGCCCTGACGCGCGGCCGCACGTTGCGCGGTGACCACCTGGTGCATCAACGCGATGTTGGTCGGCGCGTCGAACAATTCGGCGGGCAGCTCGACGGTGCCGTCCTTCTTGCCGCCTGGCGCATGCACGTCGATCTTGAGCGCCTTCGTAGCCATTATTTGTCACCTCTTTTGATGGCACTGCGGACCATCACCAGTCCGCCGTTGCGGCCAGGGATCGCGCCCTTGATCAGCAGCACGCCGTTCTCGGCATCCACTTTGTGCACCAACAGGTTCTGCATCGTCACACGCTCGTTGCCCATCCGGCCTGCCATCCGGGTTCCCTTGAAAACGCGTGCGGGAGTTGCACATCCGCCGATCGAACCCGGCCTGCGGTGCACCGCCTGGGCGCCGTGGCTGGCACCCTGGCCACGGAACCCGTGGCGCTTCATAGTGCCCGCGAAGCCCTTACCCTTCGAGGTGCCGGTCACATCGACATAGCTGCCGTCGGCGAAGATCTCGGCGGTCAATTCCTGACCCACCGCGTACTCCGCAGCTGCCTCGGGGTCGTCGAGCCGCAGCTCCGCCAGATGCCGGCGTGGATTGACACCCGCTGCGGCGTATTGACCGGTGACCGGCTTGTTCACCTTGCGGGGGCTGATTTCGCCGTACGCCAGCTGGACTGCGCTGTAGCCGTCGCGCTCCGGGGTGCGGATGCGTGTGACGACGTTCGGCCCCGCCTTGACCACCGTCACCGGCACGACGCGGTTGTTCTCGTCGAACACCTGTGTCATGCCCAGCTTGGTGCCGAGAATGCCTCTCCTAGCCATGATTTCTGCAGGCTCCTACTGGATGTTCACGTCGACGCTGGCGGGCAGGTCGATGCGCATCAGCGCATCAACCGTCTTGGGCGTCGGGTCGAGGATGTCGATCAACCGCTTGTGGGTGCGCATCTCGAAGTGCTCCCGCGAGTCCTTGTACTTATGCGGGGACCTGATGACGCAATACACGTTCTTTTCGGTAGGCAGCGGCACCGGGCCGACCACGCTGGCGCCCGTGCGGGTGACCGTCTCGACGATCTTGCGCGCCGAGGCGTCTATGGCCTCGTGGTCATAGGCCTTGAGCCTGATGCGGATCTTCTGTCCCGCCACGCTTCTTCCTCACTCCTGCTCGCGCCGTCGCAAGCGCTCTTGCGCTCCGTGTCGTCATCCCGCGCACGCGCGGGGTGTCGCCGCCTCTGTTCACCTGTCGTGGTGCTCCGGCCCCCGCGGTCGGGTGTGTCGCCCGCACGCAGTCTCGTTCGCAGCGAAATAATCGCCACAATCGAGGAGTGGACCGGACGCGCCCGTGTGGGCGCCGGTATGCCCCGGCCAGGCAGCCCGAAAAGGCACCGCCCTGCGCAAGGCAACCCGAACAGTATGCCCTAGATCGATGGCTTCGCCAAATCCCTCTTCAGGGGCATTTCAGCTGGCCATAGTATGCGTCGTCATGACCAACACCACCCCGACCTACCGGCTGTGGAAGTCCCTGGCTTCACGGCCGGGCGGTTCCCGCGTTTTCTCGGTCGCGACCATGGTCCGAGTGCCTTATTTTGCGTCGATCGTGCCGCATGTGCGCCGGATGGAGCCCGGATTCGCCGAGGTGAGCGTGCCGAAGTGGTTTTACGTCCACAACCACTTGGGCACCGTTCACGCGATCGCGTCCTGTAATGCTGCCGAACTGGCCATGGGAATGCTGATGGAGGCAACCGTTCCGACCAGTCATCGCTGGATCCCGAAGTCGATGACCGTGGCCTACCTCGAAAAGGCGACGACGTCGTTGCGGGCCCAGGCTCGGCTCGACCCACCAGACTTCACCACGATCACCGAAGGTGCCGAGATCGTCGTCCCAGTCAGCGTCTTCGACCGGACGGGAACCGAGGTCGTGCATGCCGACATCACCACCTGGGTGACGCCGCGTTCGTGATCGCGCGGCGGAACCGTCGTCAGCTCCTGCACTCGCGAATCTGAAGCTACTGCGACGACACGCCGATGACGTTCGCAGAAATTTCAGATTCGCGGTCAGCCCAGCGACGGCGGCGGGACCGTCGCCCAAAACGCGCACTGATGCTCGTCGGCGTATGTGGTCGAAGCGTCGACCTCGGGAGTGTCCAAGAACATCCACGGTCCGCCGCCACCCGCGAAAGCCGGCCACGACGGGCCGCCGCGCGGCGCACCGTCGGCGACGAAACCTGACCAGTAGTCGATCATCTGGTCAGACAGCTTCTGTTGCTCCCCAGTCAGCGGTCTGGCGTTGCCGATATCGAACAGGTAGCGCAGCTCCAGCGCGTGACCGGCCCCAATCGCAAACGGCACGGTGTACAGCAGCTCCGGCAGCGGGGCATTGCGGTCCCTGAACTCGTAGCCGTACACCGGCGCGCTGCGCGCGAGGTCGGACTGCATTTGGTTTGCGGGGCAGGCGAATAGGCGATCGGTCATCACCGCCGAGTACGCCAGCTGCGCATTCGCATACCGCTCGCTTGGGTACTGCTGGCCTACCCGGGCGGCGTCAGCATGGAACGTGTCGGCAAGCTGTTGCGAATAGTCGGGCGTTCGGTGATCCGCCAGCCACTTCTGGGCAGCGAAGAGCGTCCACTCGTCATGATTGGTGCCGATCAGAACAGGAACCTTGGCCCAATTCCCTTGAGAGACAGCTGTCATCGGATCAGTCGGCAGCGACGCGGTCCCGGTGATCGGGCCAGTCAACCTGCCGGGGCCGATGGGGTAGTAGCCCGGCGGATCGGTCAGCTTCTCCCGCGGCAACCCACGAAGGCACGCCGGCGCGCTGGCGGGATCGGCACATCCGACAGCGGCGGCGTACGCGAGACTCGCCTGTTCGGCGGTGGCCCGGTCCACCGCCGCCTGGCAGGGCCCGCTCTGCACGATGGCCGCGCGGAACAGACCCTCCGACCCGGGCGCGACGAGGTGATCGCAGACCGACATGCCTCCCGCCGATTCGCCGGCGATCGTGACCTTGGCGGGATCGCCACCGAAGTTGGCGATGTTGTCGCGTACCCATCGCAATGCCGCCTGCTGATCTTGGAAGCCGTAATTGCCGACGTCGTCGCCGGCGGCCAGTGCCGGGTGTGCCAGAAACCCCAGTGCGCCAAGGCGATAGTTGATCGTGACGACGATGATGTCGCCGCGCTCGACGAGCCATCGGGAATCGAAGACGTCGCTACTGCCGTTTGCGAACGCGCCGCCGTGGATCCACACCATCACCGGACGTGGGGCGTCCGCCCGCGCTGCGGGCGCCCACACGTTGAGGGTTAAGCAGTCCTCGCTGACCTTTTGGCCGCCGGCCGGGTCGCTTTTCGTGTCCTGTAGACAGCGGTTGCCGAAACTCGTCGCGTCGCGCACGCCGTCCCATGGCTTCGGCGGCTGCGGCGGCTGAAAGCGAAGCGGGCCCTCCGGCGGCGCGGCGTACGGGATGCCCGCATACAGCAGATGCTTATCGGCGGCCACTCCGCGCACGGTGCCCGCGGTCGTTGCGACCTCGGGGCCCGCAGCCTTGGGGACCTCGGGCTTCTGCCCGCACGCCGAGGCCGTCAAGAGCCCCGCGCACATGACCGTGACGAGCAGCGACCGGACGATACGCACGAAAGCCAAACTACCTATCGAAGCTGGCCGCGTCGGTCAGCCGGCGGCGACGAACCCCGCAGCCCGGTGGGCCAGCATCACGATGGACGCATGGGGCCCCCGACGGGTGATGGCAGGCAGCGCCGCTCCGTCGATCACCCAGAGGCCGTCGACACCCCGCACGCGGCACTGCGAATCCAGCACCGCACGATCGTCGCTGTCTGCGCCCATCGGCGCAGTCGCGCACAGATGTTGCGACGTGGACCAAAGCGGTTCGGACGCCGGGCTTGCCACAGCGCACACTTCGCGGGCGAGCTCGCTTCCCCGCTCAAGATCGGACGTGTCCGTTGGAGAGCTGTCGTAGCGGTGTTCGATGAGCGGAGCAACTCCCGGGTCGTCTGAGACGACGGTGACACGACCACGTGATCGCGGCTGCATCAATGCGACGCCGACGTGCGGCCAGTCAGGCGCACCCGCGCCGCCGTCACCGACCATAGCGATGAACCCTCCTGTGTACGGCCGGATTTCGACGTCGAAGTCGGTGCGCAGAACGGTTTCGAGCGGCGGCCGTCCGGCTGCTGTCACCCAGGTCGTGGGCATGACCCACTCGGGGTGGTCGATGCTGTTCATCCCGACGGGCGCGACGGCTGTGCGCGGTATCCCCGACGTCCGTAACACCGCTTCGTCGCCGATGCCCGAGAGCATAAGGATTTGCGCGGTATCGATTGCACCGGCGCACAACACAATTCGATCGGCTGTCAGTAGAACTGACCCGCCTGGCCCTGTCACTTCCGCGCCGGTGACCCGGTTCGACGATATCCGCAGCCGCCTCACCGCCGTCCGGGTGAGCACGGTGAGGTTGGGCCGCCCGAGAGCGCGTTGCAGGAAGGCGGTACCAGGGCCCACACGAACGCCGTCGGCGATGTTCAGCGGGAGCAGGCCAATGCCGACCATGTCGTCACCGGCGTCGGCGGCGCCGTTGAGATCCGGTATCCAGGTGAAGCCCGCGCGCCGTGATCGTTGAACGAAATCATCTGTGCATTCCGTGATTTCGTCGGGACGATGGACCGGTATCGGCCCTGCGTTCCCATGCAGCGGGCCGGCGAAGTCGAAGTCGGTCTCGATCTGCCGGAAGTGTGCAAGCACGTCGGCCCACGCCCAACCCGGCAGCTTCCACCCGTCGAAGTCGGAGGGCAGGCCCCTGCAGAAATATCCGCCGTTGACCGCCCCGGAACCGCCCACCAACGCACCCCGGACGATCTCGCGCGTCCGACGGGGCTGCTCGGTCAGCACTGTCTCATAGCGTCGCACCAGGGGGCTGGCCGATCCGATCGGCAGCACGCTAGCGTCGGAAGTCACCGCGCCGACGCCCGCGTCCGTCAGGGCCGGGCCCGCCTCGACCACAGTGACGCGGCACCGGTCGTCAGCGGACAACCGTTCTGCTACAACGCTTCCGGCGCTACCGGCCCCTACGACAAGAACATCGCTGTGCAACGCGATGGTTATGTCCGAATCTGCGGTTTCAACGGCCCGGGATGTCGTTCCTGGACCATTCCCGTCCACATGCCGGCCCCGTACGCGAGGTCGTCGAGGCGCTTGAGCACCAGATACGGCACGATGCCCAGCTGCTTGGTCTCCACGTCGACGTTCTTGTGCCTGCTCACCCAGTCAGCCACCCCGTCGATGACCGCCGCGATCAACACGATGTGACGGAACCGCCGGAACAGAATCGCGGCGATCAGCGCGATCGGCCAGTAGTGCCGACACACAGCGGATGCCAATTGCAGCGCCGCCGAGCCCATTCCGCGCGCCGCTAGCTCGGCCACGTCTTTGGGTTTGGACTCCACGCCGTTGAGCGTGTTGGCGATGCGCCGCGCAGTGAACGCCGCGATCACGATCGACGCCAGGTATCCCAACCCTGAGCCCATCGCCATCAGCAGCCACAGCAGCAATGTCCATCCGGAGATCACCAGTGGCGCCGTCTTGTCTGGGTGCCGGACCGACAGCGGCGCGGCCGACTGGCCGTAGAACACCTTGCGCGCCAACCATGTTCGCATTCCGACCCGGTGATCGTGGGCCACCAGTGCGATCGGCTCGTAGCGCAGCCTTGCACCGGATTCCACGAGGCGCCAGCACAGGTCGACGTCCTCGCCGGACCGCAATGTCTCGTCAAAACCGCCTGCGGCCGCCATCGCCGATCTCCGGCAGATGATCGCCGCGCTCGGAACGTACGAGACGGGCCCATAAGGCACCACCGGCGCCTCGCGGCGACCGAGGTCCAGCGACGAGCGCACCGCCTCATAACGCGCAATCATGTTGTCGCTGTGGGAAAGTCCGACGATCCGCGGCGCCACAAGAGCCACCGCCGGATCGGCGAAATGACCCAGCAGGGCCTCCAGCCAGCCCCTGCGGGGCACGACGTCGGAGTCCAGGAAGGCGACGTAGTCGGTGTTGCATGCGGCAAGGCCCGTGTTGCGCGCCGCGGCGGGGCCCTTGCTACGCGCGTGCCGGATCACCTCGACCTGACACCGGGCGCTCTCGAACTCATGTTGCCGCACAGGGACCGCCGACCCGTCGTCAACTACGACCACCCGCAGCCCGCGCAGCGTCGATAGCACGCGCCGAAGCCCGAATACATTGTCACGCACCGGGATAACGACAGTCACGTCGCGGTGCGACGGGCCGCCGGATGGCCGTGGGTGCGCAACCGTTGCGTCGAGTAACGTACGCGCGAGCTGGGCGCTGACAGCGTCGTTCACCTCGAGCCTGCCGTTGTCGAGCAACGTCTGCGCGTCGGGAGCCAGCCGAAGCAACCGCGTGGGCGATCCACCGAGCAACGCCTCGCCTGCGCCCAGCACGCGAACGCGACGATCGACCTGGACAGCAAACCCGTCCGGCAGACGAGGTTGGGTCATTCAAGCATCCCGTACCGGTTAGGAGCCCAGCGCCTGACCCGGCTGACGCACGTGTCAACTATCTCGGTGAACAGGCGCGCACCCTCGGCCGCCGACGCGGTCGTGGGGTCACCCAGCACGCCTACCTCGCTCACTGCGGCGACGCCGCCACGACGCATGGCCGGCATTATTTCCGCTAGCGGAGTCACGTTACCCGCACACCGTTGATCAATACAGACTTCTTCGGGTGAAAGATGCAGCAGTATCGACGTTTCGGTGTGTCCGGCGTGGGCGTCGCCTCCCGTCACCACGCACGAGTACCACCCGACGTCCCGGCCTTCCGCTCTCAAACACGCCACAGCAGCCCTCAGAGCGGCGACATTGCCACCGTGTCCGTTGATGAAGAGGAGGCGCTGCGCCCATTCACAGGCCGAGCGCCCGAACTCCAGTAGTACCTGCTCCAGCGCGAACGTGCCAATCGACACCGTGCCGGCGAAGCTCTGGTGTTCGCCGCTGGACCCGTAGGCGACCGCTGGAGCAACCACCAACGGTTCTGGGTAACCGGTGGTCTGGAGATCCACGACGACAGCATTGGCAACAGCTGCGGCAATGCGGGTGTCGGTGTCCAGTGGCAGGTGCGGGCCGTGTTGCTCGGTGGAACCGACCGCGACCACTACGGCGGGCGACGTACCTTCTAGCTGCTTCGACCTCGACTTCCCTAGCTCCGTCGGGGCGATCACGTTGCGATCGTAAGCCGAATTCATCTGGGATACGCCAGATGTTGGTGAATGAGTAAGCCAGAACTTGCAAATTTTTTGCCGAAAGGCCCCACAAGAATCACGTCAGCACCGTCAGCCCCGCGGGCACCACACCCGCAGCCGGGTCAGGAACCCCGGTCGGTGGTGATGCCGAGTGCCCTCGTGAAGCTCGCGGGGATGACGATGTCGTCGGGCGTCAGGTCGTGGATCGACGCTTTGCTGATGCCCCTCAGCGCAGAGTCGATGCCACCCTGGAGGATGTCGAGCACATTCTCGACCCCGGCCTGTCCGCCCGCGGCGAGACCCCACAGATACGCCCGGCCGATCATGACCGCCCTGGCACCGAGTGCCAATGCCTTGACGACGTCGCTGCCCCGCCGCACGCCGCCGTCGAGAAGCACCTCGACCTCGTCGCCGACGGCGGCCGCGACCGCAGGAAGCGCCCGGATGGTAGCGGGCGTGCCATCGAGGTTGTTTCCGCCATGGTTTGACACCGAGATTGCCGAAACCCCCGCGTCGACAGCGCGTTTGGCGTCATCGACGCGGATCACACCCTTGAGCATGAAGGGGCCGCCCCACAGTTCTCGCAACCAGTTGACGTCGTCCCACGTCGCTGGCGGCGTGTTCATCCATTCGCCGTACGCGGCAAAGAACGGCGGCCCGGGCTGGCCTCGCGGCACCTGGTTGGGCACCGTCAGGTCCGGCGGCCGCAGTGTCTTGGCCCACTGCCAGAGCCACCGCGGCTTGGTGATCGCCGCGGGCGACATCCGCAGCGCGGTGGGCAGATTCATCTGTTCGGGAACCTTGGGGCTGCCCCAGTCGCGGCCGTGGGAGAAGCTCCAGTCGGTGGTCAAGATCAGGCCGACCGCCCCGGCTGCCCGCGCACGCTCAACGCGCGCTGCGATCGCGTCGCGGTCACCCAGCCAGTAGATCTGGAAGAAGATCTTCCGGTTGACCGCGACGACGTCCTCGATGGGCTTGCTGGCGAATGACGACAGTCCCATCGCGGTTCCGCGGGCCGCAGCCGCGCGGGCAACAGCAACCTCACCTTCGGGGTGCACTGCCTGCACCCCGGTGGGCGAGATCAGTACCGGCAACGAAATCTCCTGGCCCAGAACGGTGGTCGACAACTCCCGCTTGTCGGTCGAGCCGATCACGTGTGGCGCGAAGCCGAGCTCGCCGAAGGCCTCCACGTTGTCGGCGACCGTCGTACCCTTCTCGCTTCCAGCGATCAAGGAGGAATACACCGGCTTCGGGAGTCGCTTCTTGGCCTTCTGCTGCGCGAAGCCGACTGTCTCAAACCACTCGGCCATCGCTACCCGGGGCTCTCGTTGCACAGCCGGGCCGGTGGCCGTCGCGTCAGCGTCAGCGCCACCGGACCCCGTCGGGAATGGTCGACGCTGGGCCGGGGCACGTGGCGGTCCGCGGCCAGCGCCGAGGCTCCGAAACCCTGGACGCATTCGGGGTCGGGTCCGTCCATCGGGAGGCCGGTGAAGAACTTTGCCGCCATGCAGCCCCCGCGACAGCTGTCGTAGTGGCCGCAGCTGCTGCAGGCGCCTGCCGACTGGGGCTCGCGGAGTTCGCGAAACAGTGGGGCATTCTTCCACACAGCGTCAAACCCGCTGTCCGCCAACACATTGCCGGCCAGGAACCGATCGTGGATGGCAAACGGGCAGGCGTAGACGTCACCGACCGGATCGATCAGACAGACCACCCGGCCTGCCCCGCACAGGTTGAGCCCGGCCAGCGCACCCGGCTGCCCGAGCGGCGAGAGGTGAAAGAACGAGTCGCCGGTGAGCACTCGGTCACCATGCTCGACAAGCCAGTTGTACAGCTGCACTTGCTGATTGGCCGTGGGATGCAGGTCATCCCACACATCGGCGCCGCGGCCGGAGGGCCTCAGTCGGGTGATCCGCAGCGTCGCACCGTACCGGCTCGCAAGGGAGGCGAAGTCGTCGAGCTGATCGACATTGTGGCGGGTGACGACGACCGAGATCTTGGCGTCCTTGAAGCCCGCGTCTGCCAGGTTGTCCAAGGCGCGTAGCGCCATGTCGTAGGAGCCGGGTCCGCGCACGGCATCGTTGACCTCCGCGGTCGCCCCGTCCAGCGAGATCTGCACGTCGACGTAATCACTCGCCGCAAGCCACCGCGCCCTCTCGGGAGTGATGCGGACACCGTTGGTGGAGAACTTGACGCCGACGTGGTGGGCGGTCGCATACTCGACGAGTTCCCAAAAGTCCGGCCGCACAGTTGGTTCGCCGCCGCCGATGTTGACGTAGAACACTTGCATGCGTTCGAGCTCGTCGATCACGTCCTTGCATTGGCGCGTCGTGAGCTCGCGCGGGTCACGCCTGCCCGACGAGGACAGGCAGTGCACACACGCAAGATTGCAGGCGTAGGTCAGTTCCCAGGTCAAGCAGATCGGCGCGTCCAATCCGCGCTCGAACTGGTCGACGAGCTTGGGCACGGTCATCTCAACCCTTCGTCACGAGCATGTTGGAGTCGGCGAGAACGCCGAGCGCATGCAGGTACGGTCGCTCCCCTTCGGCGTCGACTCCGGCTGCGCGACAAGCGGTTCGAGCGTCGGCGTGCTCGTCCAGCGACTGGACGATCGTCAGGATCGTCCGGTCCTTCAGGAACGAGAGCTTGCGCGTGCCGAAGTGGTACAGCAGCGCACCGAACGGTTCAGGCCGTACGGACACCTGCGGATGCAGTCGCCAGCCGAGCGCCGGGTCGAAGGAGCGAGGCTTGTCCGAGCGACCATCCAGCAAGGAGCGAGGCACGCTCAGTAGACCCCGCACATCCCGTCGATCGACACTTCCTCGACGAGTGTCTCGGTGACGAGCGCGTCGCGTGATGTCGCCGGCCTTCCGGCTCCGGTGCTCGATGTCGCCGTCTCGGCGTGCACCTGGTCATTGGGTTCCATCGAAAGCCGCCTTTCTGGTGTGTGGGTCTCGACAGATTGCAGTTGAGTCGTCAGAATATGGCATCGAGTGCCGAAATGGAAGGGCGGGGTGTGGTCGAGTCACGGGTGGGCCGGCGTCGGTCGACCACGCGCCATCAGATCGCCGACGTGGCCGTTGAGCTCTTCGCCAACCGCGGATTCGACGAGGTCAGCGTTGACGACGTCGCCGAAGCGGCAGGAATCGCCCGGCGGACGCTGTTCCGCTACTACCCCTCGAAGAACGCCATTCCATGGGGGGAATTCGACCAACACCTGCAGCAGCTTCGTACGCTGCTCGCGGCCGTCGACCCCGCAGTGCCCATCGATCAAGCCCTTCGGGATGCGCTGTTGGCGTTCAACACCTTTGGCTCATCCGAGTTCGTCCGACACCGTCGTCGGATGCAGGTGATCCTGCGCACCACCGAGCTGCAGGCGTACTCGCTGACCATGTACGCCGGCTGGCGGGAAGTCATCGCGGAATTCGTCGCCGTGCGATGCGGGGTCAAGGCGGCGGACCTGGTGCCGCAGACAATCGCGTGGGTGATGCTCGGCGTCGCGTTGTCGGCGTACGAGCACTGGCTTGACGACGAGTCGGTGTCGCTGACGCAGGCGCTCGGCGACGCCTTCGACGTGGCCCGCCCCGGCCTCGATCTGGGCGGCTAATCCGCGAGCGCGCGCTCGGCGGGCGACGTCGCAAAAAATTCTTGCGATCAGGGCGTCGGATTTCGGCGTCGGGCGACGACGATACAGATGTGAGCGCCGAACCTCGCCATCCCGACGCTCCGCGCGCGCTCCTCACGCTGTACGACCAGGCGTTGCCCGCGGTGTACGGGTACTTCGTGCGCCGCTGTCCTGACCGTGGGACGGCCGAAGACCTCGCGTCGGAGACCTTCCTTGCCGCGATGGACACGGCGCGCCGCCACGACCCGCCGGATATCACGGTGCCCTGGCTGATCGGAGTGGCCAGACACAAACTGGCCGACCACTACCGGCGCCGGCGTGCGATTCCGGTTGACGACGTGCCGGAGCCGCAGGAGCCGGTGGACTCGTGGGACGCGGAGTTGGACCGCATCGTCGCCGAGAGCACCCTGGCGCGGATGTCGGATGCGCATCGAGCGGTCCTGACGCTGCGCTACATGGACGACTGTTCGGTGAACGAGTGCGCGCAGCTCATCGGCCGCACGGTCCACGCCACCGAGGCGCTGTTGGTCCGGGCCAAGCGGGCGTTTCGACATCACTACGAGGACGGAGGTGTGCGATGACCCAGCCCGATCCACTGACCGTATTGCGCGCCGATGACCTTCCGGTACAACCGGATCCGGCCTTCGCGGCAGCCCTGCGGGCCCGGCTGGAATCCGCCCTGTCTCTGCCCGCAGGAACTGAAGGAGTTGACATGAGCGGAACCGCGCAAGTGATCGCCGAACTCAACGAGACCGTCGAACCGGCACAACCACCCCGCCCGGCAGCGGTGCCCTACCTTGCCGTGGCCGACGCCCGAGCCGCGCTCGCCTGGTACGCCGACGCGCTGGGCGCCGTGGTTGTCGGCGAACCAATCGTCATGGACGACGGTCGCATCGGCCACGCGGAGCTCGCACTCGAAGGCGGCGTTCTCTATCTCGCTGACGAGTACCCAGAGCTCGGGCTGAAAGCTCCTGCACCGGAGGCAGTTTCAGTCAGCCTGATGTTGCATGTGCCTGATACCGACGCCGCGCTGGAGCGGGCGCGTACCCACGGGGCTGTCGTGCGTGGCGAGATCAATGAGAACTACGGAAGCCGGCGCGCGACGATCACCGACCCGTTCGGTCACCGCTGGATGCTCAGCGGCCCGGTGCGCACGGCTGAACTCATCCGAGCGGGCGACATTGGCTACGTCTCTGTCTGGACACCCGACGCCGCCCGCGCCGCGGCGTTCTACAGCCATGTGCTGGGCTGGAGCTATGACCCCGTCACTCACCGGGTCACCAGCACCGAGCAGCCCGTCGGCATGTTCTCCGTCGACGCACCCCCGACGTTGTTCTGCGCCTATGCGGTTTCAGACATTCAGGCAGCGCGCGAGGCGATCCTGAGTGCCGGCGGCCAGCCCGGCGAGGAGCAGGAGGAAAGCCACGGCACCATCCTCGAAGCCACCGATCCGGCCGGCATGGCGTTCGCTGTCTACGTGCCGCGCCCCGGCAATCCACGACCGCAGCTCAACGGCGCCGGGCCTGGCGAATTGTCCTATGTCACTTACGAAGTGACCGACTCGGCGGCCTTCCGCGACTTCTACGGACGGGTGCTGGGTTGGACCTTCGAACCGGGCCACGTTGATGACGGATGGCAGATCACCGACACGCATCCGATGGCGGGGGCGGCCGGCGGTAGTCCCCAGGCGACGACGGTGCCGATGTGGACCGTCGCCGACATCGACGACGCCGTCGCTCGCGTGCTGGAGGCCGGCGGCACTGTACTGCAGGAACCCGCTCGCCAGCCCTACGGCGTGATGGCCGAGTGCCGCGACGACCAGGGCACCCGCTTCTATCTCGGCAGCGGCTTCTAGGCAGCTGCTCCGCGAAATGGAATTCCATGTAGTGATCTCGCGGGATCTACTACATGGAATTCCATTCGCGACGGGGTTACGGCAGGACGTCGGCGATCGGCGCGCCCGCGGCGATCTTGCCGCGGGTCTTCATCACGGCGCCTGCCATGCCGCCACCGACCACCCCTGCGACCACGCCGTCGCGCTCGTAGTACGCCAGGAACCTGCGGCCGTCGTCGCTCACCAGATGCACGACGTCGTCAGCCTCGGGTTCACCGAGGCATTGGATCTTCACGTCGTACTGGTCGCTCCAGAAATACGGCACCACGACGAGGTTCGTCGGTACCTCCTGGCCGAGCATCGCAGGCACCATCACGCGTGCCTGTTCGGCAACGTTGCTCCAATGTTCCACGCGCGCTTGATGTCCCGTGGCGTCTTGCCACGATGCCACGTCGCCGAGCGCCCAGACGTGCTGGACGTTGGTTTTGCCGACGCGATCGCACACCACGCCGTTGTCGACCTCCACGCCGCTGCCTTCGAGCCAGTCGGTGGCGGGCCGTGAGCCGATGCCCACCACCACCAGGTCCGTCTCCACCTCGGAGCCGTCTGTCAGTACCACCTTCTCGACTCGCCCCTCACCCACCACGGCGTCGACACCCACCGCCGTGCGCAGGTCCACGCCCTGGGCGCGGTGCAGTCGCGAGATCAGCGCACCGATCTGCTCGCCGAGCACCGACGCCAACGGCTCGGGCTGCGGTTCGACCATCACCACGTCGACGCCAAGGCCGCGCAAGCTCGCCGCGACCTCGCACCCGATGAAGCCGGCGCCGACCACGACCGCGCGCCGCGCCGAACCGGCCTCCTCCCGCAGCGCCATGCTTTCGTCGAACGACCGCAGGACATGGATGCCTGGCAGATCGGGAAACGACGGAATCCGCCGCGGTACAAGGCCCGTCGCGATCACCAACTCGTCGTATTCGAGCGTCGCGCCATTCTCCACCGCCACCGTCCGGGCGACGGTGTCGAGCGTGACCACCGCTGACCCCAGCAGCAGGGTGATGTCGTTCTCGTCGTAGAACTCGCGCGGCTTGAGCACGGTGTCGTCGAGCTCGCCCTGCAGCACCTGCTTGGACAGGGGCGGCCGGTCGTAAGGGAGGTGCACCTCGTCGCTGACGATCGTGATCGAGCCGTCGAACTCGGATCGCCGAAGCTGCTCTGCTGTGCGCGCCGCCGCCAGTCCCCCACCGACGATGACTATCCGCTTGGTCATCTAACGGTTCATACACGATCGCGCAGCCTCGGTGTTAGTCCCCTCGCTAGGGCAGGCTCCGCTCGATGAGATTCGACAACACGACGATGCTCTCGCTGCGTTCGACGTCCGCGCTGGAGCGGATGCGTTCCAGCGCCTCCTCGAGATGCTGCATGTCGCGGGCGAGGACGCGCAGGATCGCGTCGGACGTGCCGGTAACCGTTGCGGCGCTGACGACCTCGGGAATGTCGACCCACGCCGCACGAAGCCGCTCGGGGGCGATCGTGCCGTGACAGAACACCTGGACGTAGGCCTCGGTGTGCCAGCCCAGCGCGTTCCGGTTGATGACGGCGGTAAAACCTTTGATCACACCGCTGTCCAGCATCCGGTCCACTCGCCTCTTGACCGCTGGCGCCGACAGGCTCACTTTCTCACCGATCTCGGCGAACGTGGCCCGCGCGTGCTCGCCGAGCTCGGCAAGGATGCGCTCGTCGATGTCGTCGAACCGATTCACGGCGCTCACCTCCCTCACGCAATGAATAGCCAAATATGCCAGCCTTACGCAACAGATCTAGCGTAGATACGCAATATATAACGTTTGATTGCGCAAAGCACTGCGGATACCGTCAGTTCATGACGGACCAGCTGATCGCCCCCGCAGCGCGAGCAAACGCCTCGCGCACCGCACGTCCGCGCCAGTTTCTAATGACTCCGCCCCAATACTTCGCCATCGAGTACGAGATCAACCCGTGGATGCATCTCGGCACGCCCGTGGACCGCGACACAGTCCTGACGCAGTGGCAGACCCTGCGCGACACCTTCATCCGGCTCGGCCACGCCGTCGACGTCCTCGCGCCGGCACCTGGCCTGCCCGACATGGTCTACGCCGCAAACGGCGGGTTCATCGCCGGGAACACCGCTGTCGTCGCGCACTTCAAGTTCACGCAGCGCAAGGCCGAATCGATCGCGTACGCCACCTGGATGGCGCGCCGCGGATATCGCATCGTATCGACCCGCCATGTCAGCGAGGGACAGGGCGACTTCCTGCGTATTGGCGGGATGCTGTTGGCAGGTCATGGTTTTCGGACCGACGTCCGTGCCCACGCAGAGGTCGCCGAGATCCTGCGGATGCCGGTGATCTCACTCGAGCTCGTCGATCCCCGCTTCTATCACCTCGACACCGCGCTCGCCGTCCTCGACGACACCACCATCGCGTACTACCCGCCCGCGTTCAGTGCGGCGGCTCAACAGGTTTTAAGCACCATGTTTCCCGACGCGATCGTTGTCGCAAGTGCCGACGCGTACGCGTTCGGACTCAACGCGGTGTCTGACGGCCTGCATGTTGTACACCCATGCGGGGCAACCGGATTCGCCGCACAGCTGCGCAGCGCGGGCTTCGAGCCCATCGGCGTCGACCTGTCGGAGTTGCTGAAGGGCGGAGGGGCCGTGAAGTGCTGCACGTTGGAGGTGCACCCATGACGACGACGGCCGCGGCAATCGGGCTGGAGAACGCCCACGCCGCCCGCAACTACGCCCCGCTGCCCGTGGTCGCCGCGAGCGCCGAGGGCGCGTGGATCACCGACGTCGACGGGCGACGGTACCTCGATTGCCTGGCGGCCTACTCGGCGGTCAACTTCGGCCACCGCCATCCCGAGATCGTCGCGACGGCGCATGCCCAGCTCGACCGGGTCACCCTGGTGAGCCGTGCGTTTCATACCGAGAGCCTGGGCCCGTTTTGCGCGGCGCTGGCCGACTTGTGCGGCAAGGACCTGGTGCTGCCGATGAACAGCGGCGCCGAGGCGGTCGAGAGCGGTCTCAAAGTGGCGCGAAAGTGGGGCGCCGACGTCAAGGACATACCGGCCGAGCGCGCCAATATCATTGTCGCGGACAACAACTTTCACGGCCGCACGATCAGCATCGTCAGCTTCTCCACCGATCCGGCCGCCCGCGGCGGCTTCGGCCCGTTCACCCCTGGATTCCGCTCGGTCCCGTTCGGTGACACCGCCGCTCTTGCGCGCGCCATCGACGACGACACCGTCGCGGTGCTGCTCGAACCCATTCAAGGCGAGGCGGGCATCATCGTGCCACCCGATGACTACCTTCCCTCGGTGCGCGCGCTGTGCACCGAACACGACGTGCTGTTGATCGCCGATGAGATCCAATCCGGTCTGGGCCGTACCGGTTACACGTTCGCGTGTGAGCACTGGAACGTGGTGCCGGACGTCTACCTCTTGGGAAAGGCACTGGGCGGCGGGATCGTGCCACTGTCGGCGGTGGTGGCCGACGAGGACATCCTTGGCGTCTTGCACCCCGGCGAGCATGGCTCGACGTTCGGCGGCAATCCGCTGGCCACCGCCATCGGATCGACGGTCATCAGATTGCTCGGCAGCGGTGAATTCCAGCGCCGGTCACAACAATTGGGTGATGTGCTGCACCACCGACTGCATGACCTCGTTGGCCGCGGTGTGGTGGCTGTGCGCGGCCTCGGCCTGTGGGCAGGGGTCGACATCGACCCGCGGTACGGCACGGGCAAAGACATCAGCCTGCGCCTGGCCGAACGTCGGGTGCTCGTCAAGGACACGCACGGCTCAACTGTGCGGTTCGCACCGCCATTGGTGATCACCGCACAAGAGATCGACTGGGCGGTAAGCGAATTCGCGGCGGTACTGGCCGAATCCCGCGCGCTCGTGCCAGCCTGACGTCGTCAGTACTTCAGCGCGCCGCGGTCGACGGGCACCTGCACACCCGACAACGTCGCGGAGCCGTCGCCGGCAAGCCACACCACCACGTCGGAAACTTCTTCCGGCGCCATGAACTCGTTGCGGTGCCGCCTGCCACCGACATCGCCGGGGTGATAGGGCATCGGCACGAAGCTGTGCAGGTAGGTCGGGAACTTCTTGAACAGCTCCATCATCGCGTCGTGTTCGATCATCGGCGTGTTAATCGAGTACGGGTGAATAGAATTCACCCGGATACCGAACTCGCCGGCCTCGAGGGCGAGCGTATTCGTCAACGCAGTCAGCCCATGCTTGGACGCAGAGTAGTGCCCGTTGCCGGGGGTGGCCTTCAGGCCGGCGGCGGAGCTGACGATGATGATCGACCCGCCGTTTCCGGCTTCGATCATGGCCGGGACGGTAGCGCGGATGGTCTGCCACGTACCCGTGAGGTTGACGTCGATCACGGTGTTCCACTGATCTTCTGTCAGCTCCCACAGTCGGCCCCAGCCGAGCACACCCGCATTGGCGACAAGGATGTCTAGCCGCCCGAATTGCTCCATGCCGTCGGCGACAACCTGTTGCACGGCAGCGCCGTCGCGCACGTCGACATGACGGGCAAGCACCTTTCGGCCCGCCGCCTCGACGCCGCGGACTGTCTCTTCCAGTTCTTCCGGCGTCGCCAGCGGATACGTGATCGGCGCCACCGGCGCGCAGACGTCGATGGCGATGATGTCGGCGCCCTCCTGGGCGAGCCGAATCGCGTGTGCGCGTCCTTGGCCCCGGGCGGCGCCGGTGACGAATGCGACGCGTCCTTCAAGTGATCCCATGGACGTCCCTTCCGCCGATTGCGGTCAGGCTAGCAGCGGAACTGGAACGTGTTCTAATCGCCCCGGGTTCAGATCTCGGAGATGATCTGCGTCCTCTTGGCCTTGTACTCCTCGTCGCTCAGCGCCCCCGAGGCGCGAAGCGTTTCCAATTCCTGCAGTCGTTGCGCGATCGACGGTGCGATCGCACCCGGCGCCGGCGCCACCGAGGGGGCCGGGCTCGCTGGCGAGGCGCCCGAGGGCTGTACAGCAGCCCTGCGCACGATCGCTTGGAGCTGACCTCGGACCGCCGGGTTGGAGCGCACGTCGACCATCCGGTTCAGCGGGATGCCGTTGGTCTGCAGCAGCCGCAGGATGTCC
Organism: Mycobacterium sp.; assembly: GCF_032159765.1. Lineage (GTDB taxonomy): Bacteria > Actinomycetota > Actinomycetes > Mycobacteriales > Mycobacteriaceae > Mycobacterium. The sequence continues at coordinate 74,207 of NZ_JAVHWM010000134.1, forward strand.
ATCAACGGCTCGGCCTGGCCCGTCAGGTCGTATGTCTTGTTGTCCTCGGCGACAGTGAACTGCGCTGGCACCAGGCCGTTCACCAAAGCGCTTCGCTCCCAGTCGATCTTGAACTTGTGCGTCGTTGGGTCGACGAGCACGACGACCTTGCCCTTGTTGAAGTTCCCCATCCGGGTCACCTGCGCGATGACGCGGTCCTGCGCATCGAACGGGGTGATGCCCGGCCCTTCGATGTGCAGGTTGAGTGAGATCATCGGCTGATCGTTGATGCGTGTGCCTGTCTCACCCATCCCCGTGATCCGGGCCAGTGCCAGCACCCCGTTCTGTTCGAGCACCGCATTCGACGCAGCGGACTTGGCGCTGAAGTTCGCCAACCACAACGCGATCAGCACGTCGAGAGCGGTGATGAACAGGCCGGTGTAGAACATCCACATCATCGAACTCGAGCCGAAGGTCTTGCTCATCGCGAAGTACACGATCAAAAAGATCGGCCCGACGAGGCCGCCGCACAACAGGACGACCAACTGTGCCTTCAGGTATCGCGCGAACATCGGTCAATCTCCTCGCCTTGGCGACCCCCGTCGCGTGTCAGAGTAACGTCGAACATTGTTGATCGCTGCCTCTTGCAGTCTGCTTGGAGTCATCTGTCTTGCCGACCGGTAAAGCGTTGACGTCGGCGTAAGGTCACCGCGTGAGATCGTCGCAGGAGGCTGTGCGTTCGCGCTGGACGTTCGCCGCGGTGTCAACAGCGTTGTTCTGTGTCCAGATCGACTATTTCGCGATGAATCTGGCGTTGCCGCGGATGGCGCAGGATCTCCACACCGACACCACGGACCTGCAGTGGGTGATCAGCGTCTACATGCTCGCGCTGGGCGCATTCATGACGCCGGCCGGCCGTATCGGCGACATCTTCGGGCGCCGGCGGGCACTGCTCACCGGGGTCGCGGTGTTCGGCATCGCGTCGGTGCTGTGCGCGCTCGCGCCGTCGGCGGGGATGATCATCGCGTTCCGCGCACTGCAAGGCCTCGGTGCCGCGCTGATTTTCCCGGTGTCGGTCAGCGTGCTGACCAACGCGTTCCCGCCGCAACGCGCAAGTCAGGCGATCGGAATGGCTTACGGGATAGCAGGATTGGGTAATGCCGCCGGCCCACTGATCGGCGGTCTGCTGACAGAATCGTTCGGTTGGCGCGCCATCTTCTGGCTCAACGTCCCCTTCACCGTGCTCTCACTGGTGATCGGCGCGATCAGCATCGACGAGTCCTCCGACACCACAGTTCCGCGGCGAATCGACGTCGGTGGCCTGGCGCTGATCGTATTCGGCGTCGGGTTGTTCACGCTGACCTTTGACCGCGGGTCGGCGTGGGGGTGGACGTCGCCGGCGACGATCGCAGCGTTCGTCGGCTCGGTCCTTCTCATGGTGACCTTCGTGATCGTCGAGCGGCGCGTGCGCTGGCCCCTCGTCGATCTCTCTCTGGTCCGCAACACGAAATTCGCGATTCTGGTGATCGCGGGAACCATTGCCAACATTGCCTATGCCGTAACGATCTATCTCTCCACGATGAACCTGCAGCAGGTGCGCGGGCTGGACCCATTGTCGGCTGGCCTTGCGTTTCTTGGCCCGTCAGCCGGAGCAGCGCTCGGAGGTGCGTTGTCCGGGTGGCTGGCCGCACGAAAACCGCCGGTCGCTGTGATGGGAGCCGGGTGTGCGGCCGCGGCGGTGTCGCTGGCGGCGTTAGCGGCCGCGACGGGCTGGGTGCCGTATCTGATCGCGCTGACGGCGGCGGGCACGACGCTTGGACTGGTGTATGCGTTCACGACAGTGGCCACGCAGGCGGTCGTGCGTCCGGAGCGCGCGGGCGAGGCGGCGGGGGTGACGCTCACGTCGATCGTCACGCTCGCCGGTGTGGGTGTGGCGGTCGCCGGTACAGTGCTGGAGATTCTGACGGGCGGCGGCTGGTCGACGGCCTCGGGCATCAACGTGATCATCGGCGCCTTGGCGGCCGTGCTGCTGCCGGCGGGGTTGGCCGTGCTGTTCATCGCGCGACGCCCCGCAGAAGCGCCGAAATCTGCACCAGGGCTGTGATTCTCGTCGATCAACGACCCTGGCGTCGATCTCGGCGACAAAAGGGCCCGGGGGAAAACACAAGCGGCGCCCACCCTTTCGGATGAGCGCCACTTGCGGCGTGCTGAATTTACTTGTTGATCTTGACGACCCGGCCGGCGCCGACGGTGCGGCCGCCCTCGCGGATCGCGAACCGCAGACCCTCGTCCATGGCGACGGGCTGGATCAGCTTCACCGAGATGTTGGTGTTGTCACCGGGCATCACCATCTCCGTGCCCTCGGGCAGCGTCACCACACCGGTCACGTCGGTGGTGCGGAAGTAGAACTGCGGACGGTAGTTGTTGAAGAACGGCGTGTGCCGGCCGCCCTCGTCCTTGGACAGGATGTAGACCTGGCCTTCGAACTCGGTGTGCGGCGTGGTGGTGCCGGGCTTGACCACGACCTGACCGCGCTCGACGTCCTCGCGCTTGATGCCGCGCAGCAGCAGACCGACGTTGTCGCCGGCCTGGCCCTGGTCGAGCAGCTTGCGGAACATCTCGACTCCGGTGACGGTGGTCTTGGTGCTGGACGGCTTGATGCCGACGATCTCGACTTCCTCATTCACGTTGACCACGCCACGCTCCACACGACCGGTGACCACGGTGCCGCGGCCGGTGATCGTGAAGACGTCCTCGACGGGCATCAGGAATGGCTTGTCCGTCTCGCGCACCGGATCCGGGATCGACTCGTCGACCGCGGCCATCAGCTCTTCGATCGACTCGACCCACTTCGCGTCGCCCTCAAGGGCTTTGAGCGCCGATACCCGCACGACGGGGGCGTCCTCGTCGAACTCCTGGGCGGCCAGCAATTCGCGGACCTCCAGCTCGACGAGCTCGAGCAGCTCCTCGTCGTCGACTGCGTCGGCCTTGTTCAGCGCGACCAGGATGTAGGGCACGCCGACCTGACGAGCGAGCAGCACGTGCTCACGCGTCTGCGGCATCGGGCCGTCAGTGGCGGCGACCACGAGGATCGCGCCGTCCATCTGGGCGGCGCCGGTGATCATGTTCTTGATGTAGTCGGCGTGGCCCGGGGCGTCGACGTGCGCATAGTGACGCTTCTCGGTCTGGTACTCAACATGCGAGATGTTGATGGTAATACCGCGCTGACGCTCCTCGGGCGCATTGTCGATCTGGTCGAATGCGCGCGACTCGTTCAACGCCGGGTACTTGTCATGCAGAACCTTGGTGATTGCTGCGGTCAGCGTCGTCTTGCCGTGGTCAACGTGACCAATGGTCCCGATGTTGACGTGCGGCTTCGTCCGCTCGAACTTCGCCTTCGCCACTGTGTTGTCCTCCTGGACTTCTGTTGGTGCTTCTTGTAAAGCAGGGTTGATCTTTGCACTTGTAGTTCGCCGCCCGGGCGACAGGTCAGATTACTGCCCCGTCGCCTTCGCGATGCCGATTGCTCGACTCCGGGCCAGCTCCGCTCCTCGGCCTACGGCCTCGATGCTCACTGCCCCGTCGCCTTCGCGATGATCTCCTTCGACACCTGCGCCGGAACCTCGGCGTAGCTGTCGAACACCATGGAGTAGTTCGCCCGGCCCTGGGTCTTCGACCGAAGGTCGCCGACGTAGCCGAACATCTCCGACAGTGGCACATGGGCTTTCACCACACGTGCACCTGCCCGCTCCTCCATGGCCTGGATCTGACCACGGCGGGAGTTCAGGTCGCCGATCACGTCGCCCATGTAATCCTCGGGCGTCGTGACCTCGACGGCCATGATCGGCTCCAGGATCACCGGTTGCGCTTGCTGCGCAGCCTTTTTCAGGACCTGCGAGCCGGCAATCTTGAACGCCATTTCCGACGAGTCGACGTCGTGGTAGGCACCGTCGAGCAACGTCACCTTCAGGTTCACCAGCGGATAGCCGGCCAACACGCCGTACTGCATCGCATCCTGCGCGCCGGCGTCCACCGAAGGGATGTACTCGCGCGGTATCCGGCCACCGGTGACCTTGTTCTCGAACTCGTAGGTCGCCCCATCCTCACCGGTGAACGGCTCGATGGAGATGATCACCTTCGCGAACTGACCCGACCCACCCGTCTGCTTCTTGTGGGTGAACTCGACCTTGTCCACGACGCGCTTGATGGTCTCCTTGTAGGCCACCTGCGGCTTGCCGACGTTGGCCTCGACCCTGAACTCGCGACGCATCCGGTCCACCAGGATGTCCAGGTGTAGCTCACCCATGCCGCCGATGACCGTCTGACCGGTCTCGACGTCCTGGTGCACCTTGAAGGTCGGATCCTCCTCGGCGAGCTTCTGGATCGACAGGCTCAGCTTCTCCTGATCACTCTTGGTCTTGGGCTCGATGGCCACCTCGATCACCGGATCGGGGAACGTCATCGACTCCAGCACGACCTGGTGGTTCGGATCGCTCAGGGTGTCGCCGGTGGTGGTGTCCTTCAGTCCGATCACCGCGTAGATGTGGCCCGCCGACGCCGTCTCCACCGGGTTCTCCTTATTGGAGTGCATCTGGAACAGCTTGCCTAGACGCTCCTTCTTACCCTTGGTGGCGTTGATGACCTGTGAGCCGGAATCGACCTTGCCCGAGTAGACGCGGACATAGGTGAGCTTGCCGAAGAACGGGTGCGTGGCGACCTTGAACGCCAGCGCCGAGAACGGCTCGTCGGTCGACGGCTTGCGCACGACCTCCTCGTCCTCTTTGCCGGGTGCATGGCCAACCGCGGGCGGCACGTCTAGCGGCGACGGCAGGTAGTCGATCACCGCGTCGAGCATGGGCTGCACGCCCTTGTTCTTGAACGCGCTGCCGCACAGCACGAGGTAGGCGTCGGAGTTGATGGTGAGCTTGCGCAGCGCACCCTTGATCTCTTCGACCGACAACTCGTCGCCACCCAGGTACTTCTCCAGCAGCGCCTCGTCGGTCTCGGCGACCGCCTCGAGGAGCTTCGTCCGGTACTCGTCGGCCTTGTCCTGGAGCTCGGCCGGGATGTCGACGACGTCGTACTTCTCGCCGAGCTTCGTCTCGCCGCGCCAGACCTTGGCCCTCATCTCGACAAGGTCGACGACGCCCTCGAAGTCACCCTCGGACCCGACCGGGAGCTGGATCGGAATCACGTTGGCGCCCAGACGATCTTCCATCGTCTTCACGGAGAAATAGAAGTCGGCGCCGATCTTGTCCATCTTGTTGACGAAGCAGATCCGCGGGACGTTGTACTTGTCGGCCTGGCGCCACACCTGCTCGGACTGCGGCTCCACGCCCTCCTTGCCGTCGAACACGGCGACGGCACCATCGAGCACACGCAAACTGCGCTCCACCTCGACGGTGAAGTCGACGTGCCCGGGGGTGTCGATGATGTTGATCTGGTTGCCGTCCCAGAAGCAGGTGGTGGCAGCCGAGGTGATCGTGATACCCCGCTCCTGCTCCTGCTCCATCCAGTCCATGGTGGCGGCACCGTCGTGCACCTCACCGATCTTGTAGCTGATACCGGTGTAGTAGAGGATGCGCTCGGTGGTCGTCGTCTTGCCGGCATCGATGTGCGCCATGATGCCGATATTGCGGACCTTCGTGAGATCGGTCAGCACGTCCTGTGCCACGGGAATTTCACTCTTTCGGTTGCTTGGTTGGTGTTGTCGTTGCGCTCGGAGCCGCGACGGCGGCGACATCAGATCGCGCGGCCGCACTGCCGCCGGCGGTCACCAGCGGTAGTGCGCGAAGGCCCGGTTCGCCTCGGCCATCTTGTGGGTGTCCTCGCGACGTTTCACGGCGGCACCCAGCCCGTTGCTCGCATCGAGAATCTCGTTGGCCAGTCGTTCGACCATCGTCTTCTCGCGCCGTTGCCGCGAGTAGCCCACCAGCCAGCGCAGCGCCAGCGTGGTAGAGCGGTCGGGGCGCACCTCGACGGGAACCTGATAAGTCGCACCGCCGACGCGGCGGCTGCGGACCTCGAGGGCGGGCTTGACGTTGTCGAGAGCGCGCTTGAGGGTGACCACCGGGTCGGTGCCCGTCTTGTCGCGGGCCTGTTCGAGCGCATCATAAACAATGCGTTCGGCCAGCGATTTCTTCCCTTTGAGCAGAATTTTGTTCACCAACTGGGTGACCAGCTGCGACCCGTAGACCGGGTCGTTGACCAGCGGACGCTTGGGTGCGGGGCCCTTGCGCGGCATCAGCTCTTCTCCTTCTTGGCGCCGTAACGGCTGCGGGCTTGCTTGCGGTTCTTCACGCCTTGCGTGTCCAGCGACCCGCGGATGATCTTGTACCGCACGCCGGGCAAGTCCTTCACACGACCGCCGCGCACCAGCACCATCGAGTGCTCCTGCAGGTTGTGGCCCTCGCCCGGGATGTAGGCGGTCACCTCGACCTGGCTGGTCAGCTTGACGCGCGCGACCTTCCGAAGTGCCGAGTTCGGCTTCTTCGGGGTGGTGGTGTACACGCGGGTGCACACGCCGCGGCGCTGCGGGCTGCCCTTAAGCGCCGCGGTCTTCACCTTGGCGATCTTGTCGCGGCGCCCTTTGCGGACCAGCTGCTGGATGGTTGGCATCTACCGGCTTTCTCTTTCGATCTTCAGGTCTCTTGCTTCAGGTCTCTTCAAACTTCTCTGTACTGCGGTTTCGCCCCGCTCGGTCACCCCGAGGCCGGGCGTGTCGCATGCGTCCGCCGTGGTCTCGACCGTGGCTTCGTGGACATGCGAATGGGCCCGGCGTACAGGCATGCGTCAACCGCAGGCGCCTAACAGCCAGGCACGGACCACCACGATACCAGGGCGGATACCGACCAAACAAACTCGTTGTGCCGACCGTCGACGCAGGTCACGACGCAGTTTGTCGCCGCCGACAGCCTTGGGGCTACCTAGCGAGTCTGCATTCCCGCTGCTAGGCGCAGGACCATATCGGAGAACACCGCGTCCACGTCGATACCCGCCATCACCCCGGTCATCTCCAGAAGGACGAAGCCGTGGAGCGCGGCCCAGAACTCCAACGCGGCGTAGAACGCGTCCTCGCCGTCGAGACCGTAGGAGGCCAGCACCGCGAGGATCGGCTCAGCGGCACCACGCGCAACGGCCGTGAACTCCGGGTCGTCACCACCTGCGAGCGGCATCCGGGTGAACGCGGAGTACCGACCCGGGTGGTGATGCGCATAGCTGCGGTACGCGCCGGCCATCACCAGCACGGCGTCGTCGCGGGTGCGGCCCTGCCCGACCGTGCCCAACATCGCGATGATGTCGCCGACCACTCGTTTGCGTACGGATCGGCGCAGGTCATCGAGGCTGTTGACGTGGTTGTACAGTGACGGGCCCTTGGTTCCCAACTGAGCCGCCAGAGCGTTGATCGTCAACGCGTCCCAGCCCTCGCGGTCGAGGAACGTCAGTGCGGCATTGACGATGACGTCGCGGCTCAGCTTGGTCGTTCGTCCCGACCCGCGAGCCGTTGGCACGTCCTATCCTCTTTTCGCCAGTAGACGAGCAACTGTAGCCGTCGCGCGAGGATCAGTTGACGCGGTCCTGTGACAGCTGGGCCAGCCGGTCGACGATCGAGCACAGCTCAGGAAGGCTCGACGGGTTCAATGTCTGGACCGACCAGGTGATCACGTCGGAGCCCTTGGCGACGTACACGCTGCAGACGTTCGGGTCGGCGGCCTGAAAGCCGCCGTTGCCGTGCACCGTGAGTTCCTTGATCTCGCGGCCGGCTTTTTGTTCCAGGGACCGCTCGACGTCGAGATCACTGCCTCGGTACCACCACGTCGAGATTCCCATGCCGGCGCCGACGGTGGCGATCATCGTGTTCTCCTGCCAGAAACAGCCGGCCTCGTTGACGACGACCTTGTCGAAACGTCCCGGTCCGCCGAGGCTGGCGACCTCCTCGTCGGAGACGAGGTTGCACTGACCGCTGCGGAACCCTTCCGGCTTGGGGGTCGGCGACGCCGACGGCGCTTGCGTGGGGGCGCCGCAGCCGGCAACACCGGCGGCAATCGCGACAGCGGCCATCACGCGTCTCGTCGTGCGCAGATCGGTCATCTCAGAGATCCGACGCAAGGGTCTTCGCCAACAGCTCTTGCGCCTTTTGGCACGGATCGATCGCGGCGTCGCCGCGGATCTGGACCCACCAGCTGGCCACCCCCGGATTGGTGGCCGCGGTCGCAGAGCACGCGTTCCCGGTGACCGCCCGACGGGCAGTGAAAGCCTGATGGCGTTCGACGAGGGCGTCGCTGATCTGCGCTTGGTTCGCTTGGGCAAGGGCCCGCTCACGATCCAGGGTGCCGGTCTCGAACCACGAATACGTGAGATCGATGACGGTGGACGTGTGCATGAGTATGTATTGACAGACGGCGCCGCTATACGGACGGACCAGGTGGTCGGCCCCAACCAGTTGCTGAACGGTGATGTCCGCCAACAGCCCGCACCGATCGTCGGTGTATCCGTATCCGTGGTCGGCGACGTTGGCTTTCTCGGTGGCACGCTGAGGCTCACCGGAGACCGTGCGGGAGCAGCCGTCGACGGCCACGACCAGAGACAGGGCCGCGACGGCAGCTGTCAGCGCACGCCAGCTCATTGCTCGACGGTACCGACGGCCACAGGCATCCGCGACCTGGCCGGATCGGCCCAACTGATTCCGCCCGGACCGGTTGCGACGTAGGCTTTGCCCGTCAGGGACACCTGAGACCAGGGGGCGACGTTGAAGCGAACCGTTGCATGTGGTGCAGCCGCCACCTGCCTGATCCTTCCGCTGCTATCGATACCGACGGCGCATGCCCGAGGCGAAGGCGACACCCACATCATCGGCGTCGGCCAGGAGCTGACGTTCGACTGCAACGGCGGAACGCTGTTCGTCAACGGATCGAGCAACCTGATCAACGCCGCCGGCACCTGCTATGCGGTGACGGTCCAGGGCTCTGACAACATCATCATCGCCGACACCGTCACCGACGACATCACCGTGTACGGGTTCAACCAGACGGTGATGTTCCACAACGGCGATCCCTACATCCTGGACCGGGGCCGCGAACTCGGGATGACCAACCACATCGACCGCACGCCGGCCTGAGCGCTACGCCGGCGTGCCGTGCCGACCGGCACCCGCCGCGAAGCGTCCCGCACCTTCCAGCGCCTCAGCTGCCACCCGGGTCAAGTTGCCGAACTCGAAGTCGATCGCGTCGGCCTCCGACATTCCCCACTGATTGAGCGCCGACAGCCGGTCTGCCCGCAGGCACTGCTGGGGCAGAGCGGCCAGCTCGGCCGCCAGCTCCTCGGCAGCTTGCCGCGCTTGGCCTTTCGGCACGACACGGTTGGCCAGCCCCATCGCGTGCGCCTCCGCCGCACCGACCCCTCGTCCGGTGAGGATCATGTCCATCGCGCGGCTGTGCCCTATCAGCCTTGGCAGCCTGACCGTCCCGCCGTCGATCAGGGGCACGCCCCACCGCCGGCAGAACACCCCGAACACTGCGTCCTCCTCGGCGACCCGCATGTCGCACCACAACGCCAGCTCGATGCCACCCGCCACGGCGTACCCGCTCACCGCAGCGATCACCGGCTTCGACAGCACCATGCGCGTCGGGCCCATCGGACCGGGACCGGTGCGGTGCGTCTGGTTGGTCTCCGGTGTACCGAATGCCTTGAGATCGGCACCGGCGCAAAACGTTCCGTTGTCTCCCCACAACACCGCGACTCGTGCGTCGTCATCGGCATCGAACTCCTCGAAAGCGGCCACCAGCTTCGCAGCCGTCGGGCCGTTGACGGCGTTTCGTGCCGTCGGCCGGTTGATGATCACTGTGGTGACATGGCCCCGTCGCTCGACGCGTACCTCGTCGCTCATGATGTCGCCTCCATCAACTCTGATGCGTTCCGTCGTGCCACCAACTCGGCGGCGAATTCTGCGTAGTACTGGCGCAAGGCCGCACCCGGCCAGCTGTCCGGCAGCAGTTCATCGGGCAGCACTGGATCAGTGAGCAGGTGGCGCACGATCGCGGCGGCCGCGATGAATCGGCTGGGAATGTCTGCGGCTGAGGTGCTTTCGTCGAGCAGCTGCTGGCCAGTGCTCGCCCAGCGCTTGAGGTTCCACAACTGGCCGACGAGCTCCTCGGGGCTGTCGTCGTAGCCGTGCAACACCCGGACCCGACGCAGAACATCTCGGGGCAGCTCGACCTTGAGGTTGTCCGGCCGCAACCAGACACCTTCACGAAGTTCGGCAAATCTGCTCTGCTGCAGACTGTTTCGTAATGCCGACCGAGTGCGCGCGTCGACTCCCACAGAGGTGATGATCAGGGTCGTCCACGTCCCGTCCCACGACCTCAGCTGTGGGTTGATCGCGTCGTCCTGGCGCCGCTGGCGTGCGAGAAGTCGGTCGGACAACCGGTAGCCGTCGTCGGAGCGGACGAGATCGCCTGCACTGACCATTCGCGTGAGCGCCACCCGGAGGGTGGCCTCCTTGATATCGAAATCTGCGGTGAGCCTGATCAACTCGGCCGCGGTTGCCCACGCCGGGTGGGCGCCGAGCAGGACGCTGAGGACGACGGAGCGGGCGGTCATCCGGGTCAGCGTGCGCGCCACGATGCTAAACCTGCGACGCGCGGCGGCCGTAGTCGCCGAACGGCTCGTCACGGTGACGCACGGCCTCACGGAAACCGTGCTGGCGCGCATCGGCGACGAAGTCGTGGCCCTCGGGTGTGTGCCGCGCGATCCCGTCGAAGACCGTGGAGACCATCGCGCTGTTCGCGACGCCCTGGCTGTACAGCGCCGTGTTCATCGCAAGCTTCACCATGATCAGCTGGTTCACCGGCACCGCGGCGATGCGTTCCACCAATCGCTCAGTGCGCTCGTCGAGTTCGGCGGGATCCGGCGCCTCGACGGCCAGTCCCCACTCGGCAGCCTGTGCGCCGGTGATGCAATCCCCGGTCAGCAGAAGACGTTTCGCGCGTTGATCGCCGAGGCGGTGCGCCCACATGCCCGCGGCCGGCACACCCCACACACGTGTCGGCGGATAGCCGATCTTGGCGTCAGCGGCGGCGATCACCTGGTCGGCATGCAGCGCGATGTCGGTGCCACCGGCCACGCAGTAGCCGTGAATCTTCACGACCGTCGGCTTGTCGGCGCGCATCAGGCTGGAAAATCCCCGCACGAAGCGGCTCATCATCTGATAGTCGATCATCGGGTCCCATGGCTTGTCCGCCATGTGGTTGATCGCCTGCGTTTTGCCGTCGAGCACGGTGCCCTTGTACGGACTGCCCCCGCCCGCCGATGACGACCCCTCGGCGTAGGCACTGAGATCGAAACCGGCGCAGAACCCTCCCCCGCGGCCGGACACCAGAATCACGTGCACGTTCGGATCGAGATCCGCCTGCTCGACGAGGGCCGAGAGTTCCAGCGGAGTGTCGGCGACGATCGCATTGCCCTTTTCGGGACGGTTGAACGTGATTCGGGCCACCCGGTCGGTGACCTCATAGGTCATCGTCTTGAGGTTGTCGAAGTCGACGGGCCTGATCGCGTGTGTCATGTGCGATCCGCCCTTATCCCTTGACCAGTGCGCGCTCGAGGATCGGCGCGACGTCGACGCCCACGGGCATGGTGCCGAACGCGCCGCCCCACTGGCCGCCGAGCCTTGTCGCGAGGAATGCCTCCGCCACCGCGGGATGGCCGTGCCGGACCAGCAACGAGCCTTGAAGAGCGAGGCAGATGTCCTCAGCGACCTTGCGGGCCCGGTACTGAATCGTCTCGAGATCCTCGAGCTGGGGCCGCAGTCCGTCGACGTGTGCGTCCAGGCGTGGGTCCTGCCCGGAGCTCAGCGCGAGTTCCTTGAAGAGGACCTCGATGCTCTCGGGCCGAGTTGCCATGGCGCGCAACGTATCCAGGGCGCTGACATTGCCGGAGCCTTCCCAGATGCCCATCAGCGGAGCCTCGCGGTACAGCCGCGGCATGCCGGACTCCTCGACGTACCCGTTGCCACCAAGGCACTCCATCGCCTCGCCGGCATGCGGGGTGGCTCGCTTGCACACCCAGTACTTGGCGGCGGCAAGCCCGATCCGGCGCAGCAGTGCCTCAGTCTCGTCACCCCGCGTAGCGTTGTCCGTCGCGCCCGCCATCCGGATCGCGATCATCGTCGCGGCCTCCGCCTCGACGGCGAGGTCAGCAAGCACGTTTCGCATCAACGGCTGGTCAATCAGGTACTCGCCGAAGGCTTTCCGATGCTGGGCGTGGTGGATCGCCCTGGTGAGCCCACTGCGCATGCTCGTGGCACTGCCGAGTGTGCAATCCAGCCGGGTGAGGTTGACCATCTCGATGATCGTGGGAACACCGCGGCCCTCTTCGCCCACCAACCACGCGGTCGCACCGTCGTACTCGACCTCGCTGGAGGCGTTCGCGTGGTTGCCGAGCTTATCCTTGAGGCGCTGCAAGAACATTCGATTGCGGGTGCCGTCGGGCAGCACGCGCGGGAGAAAGAAGCACGACAGCCCTCCTGGCGCCTGCGCGAGCACGAGGAATACATCGCACATCGGCGCGGACGTGAACCACTTGTGTCCCGTAATGCTGTAGGTGCCATCGGCATTCGGCGTCGCCTGGGTGGTGCCCGCACGCACGTCGGAGCCACCCTGCTTCTCGGTCATCGACATGCCGGCGGTGATGCCGACCTTCGTGGCCGGAACCTTGAGTTCCGGGTCGTACTCGCGGCTGGTCAGCAGCGGCTCGTAAACGGCCGCGAGCTCGGGGTTGAAGCGCAGCGCAGGGATAACGGCGTACGTCATCGAGATCGGGCACATATGGCCGGGCTCCGCCGTCCACACCGACGTCTTCGCGGCGCGGACCACATGAGAGCCTGGCCGGTCGTCCTCCCACGGAGCCGCGTGCAGTCCGTGACCGATCGCGACGCGCATCAGCTCGTGGTAGGCAGGGTCGTACTCCACCTCGTCGATGCGGTGGCCGTATCGGTCGTGGGTGCGCAGCACCGGGCGGTGGCGGTCGGCGAGCTCGCCCCACCTTTGCGCCTGCGCGGAGCCGGACAACGCGCCGAGCTCGGTGATCTCGTCGAGGCCCCACTGGCCGCCTTCCCGGATGACCGCCTCGATGAGGACCGGAGAGGCGGCAGGGTTGTAGTTCTCCAGCGGCGGAGCTTGGTTGGTGACGATGTGCGTGTCGGGCATACCCGCAGTATTACATTTTCCCGACAGCCGGACAACAAAGCGTAATACTTCCCGGAGCGGGGAACGCGTAGCCACTGCCCGCATCGTAGAGATTCACGCTATGCAGACGTCCACTCGCACTTCCGCTGCATAACGTGAATTTCGGCGTTGAGAAGGGGCGCTATTTGGAGTGCTGGGCGAAGAATGTCCACAGCCCTGCCTCGAAATCGGTTGGCCACGCATGCCCGCCGTCGGCGTTGGTGATCAGCTCGATCTCGCGATTGTCGGCACACGTCGCCGTCGACGTTGTTCGCGGCGCCACCACGGTCACCACGGGCGGACCGCACGCGTCGACGCGGCGCCAGCCCTCGATGACGTCATTCACCGGAGGGGCATCGACCCGAAACTCCCCGCCTTTGGGCGTGCCACTGAAGGGCACAGTCGCGTCGTCGAGGTTGTGATACGCCAGCACCGAGGTGGGGTGCGGATTCCGGCACGTGTCCACCTGGGTTGAGGCGACGGGGCCGATCGCCGCGAACACGTCCGTGGTGCAGGCCAGCGTGTAGGCCATCATCCCGCCGTTGCTCATTCCGGCGGCATACACGCGGGTCCTGTCGACACCCGGGATACGGTTGACCATCGCGGTGAGGAAGCCGATGTCGTTGATATTCTTCTCAGCCGCTTCACCGCAGCACCCGTGGGCGTTCCAGCTATGACCTACCCCGTCCGGGTAGGCGACCTTGAACTTGTAGGCGTCGGCCTGCTTGTCCCATTTCATCGATCCCTCGACCGGGGCCGATCGTCCGTACAGGCCGTGCAGCATCACGACCAGCGGCGCATTCTGGGGCAGGCCTTTGGGCTCGTAGAGGCGGTAGGTGCGCTCCATGCCGTCGTAGGAAAAGGTGTACCTGTGCGACGGGACGAGGAAATCCTCGATAACGCTGCAGCCGATTACAAGGCTGAGGCTGGCGAGTATCGCAATCAGTCGCACACCGCGCCACTCTATGCGTGGTGGGCGGCGAAGAAATCCCAGAGCCGTTGCGTCGCGAATGCGGGCCACTGGTGCCCGCCGCCGTCGACGGTGATCAAGGCGACGCTGCGGCCATCGGCGCAGCCGGCGGTCGAGGTGGTGACGGGTCCGCGCGTCGAGACGACGGGCGCGCCGCACTGGTCGACGTTGCGCCAGAACGTGTTGAGGTCGGGCACCGGCGGCCCGTTGATGTGAGCGACCCCGGCGCCTGGGCCGCCCTCGCGGGGCGAATCAGCCGGTCGGCGGTGCCGTGGATGTGCATCACGGACGTGGGGTGCGGCGTACGACACGGGTCCAGTTGCGTCGCCGAATCCGGACCTATCGCGGCCAACACATTGGTGTTGCAGGCCAGCGTGTAGCTCATCATGCCGCCGTTGCTGATGCCGGTGGCATAGATCCGCGATCGGTCGATGCCTGCGCCGCTGGAGATCTGGTCGATCATCGCCGTGATGAAACCGACGTCGTCGATCCCGTCGCGGCCGGGCCGGCCACAGCAGCCGTTGACGTTCCAGGCCCGCGCGATCCCGTCGGGATAGGCCACGACGAATTTCGCGGTGTCTGCCAATTGGTCCCACCCGTAGGCTCTTTCGGCTTGCTCGCCACTACCGAAGCCGCCGTGGAGCATGACCACAAGTGGCGCCGACGCCGGCAGGCCGGCTGGTTTATGCACTCGGTAGGTGCGGTCCAGCCCGCCGACGTTAATGACACGGCTGGTGTTGCCGTCGGGGATGTTGGCTCCGGGCTCCGCGGTGCCGCGCGGGCTTGACGAGCATCCGGCGAGCACCACGACCGTCGCGAGCAGCGCGACGATTCGGACCGACACAATTTCACAGTACGGGTGAAAAGCATTGGTTCGGCGCGAGGACGGAGGGTGCCCACCGCAAGCGCTGATAGCATCCGGGCACGAAGCCACCGGGTCACTCGGGAGGGTACGTGGAAGATCCGACGTGGGGACCGGCGCCGCAGCCGCCGTCGCAGTCGCAGCCGCCGAAGCGAGCGAAGCTAGGGCTTGTGATCGCCGCGTTGGTCGGCGTCGTCGGTGTGGCCGCGGTGGTCATCGTTCTCGTCGTCATGAATAAGAACCCCCGAGTTCGCCGGAAGACCAGATCAGGGCGAACGTAGCGGCGGCCGACGCGGCCTGGAACCGCGGTGACGCCACCGCATTTGCAGAGCAGTTCTGCAAGGCATACCGGGCGACGCTGCAGACGAGCAACGAAATACGCAAGAACCTCGACGTGAGCGGGCCAGTCAAAACTGGCGTGGACAACATCGTGGTTTCGGGCGAACACGCCACCGCCACTTTAACGTTCGTCGTCTCGAAGTCCACACCGCACAACAACATTCACCGCGAGTCATTCGTCAAAGAAAGACGGCCAATGGAAGGACTGCGGACCCGCGGAGGGCAACGAGTCGTCGATGCCGCACGGCTGACGCTTAGCTGCTTCCTCCTCCGCAGCCGCCACCGCCGCAGCTAGAGCCGCCACCGCAGCCGCTATGCCCACCCCCGCACCCGCTGTGCCCATGCCCGCCGTGGCCGCCGTGGCCGCCGTGGCCGCCGTCGCTTGACCCGCCACCACAACTTCCGCCCGCGTAGTAGCTGCCCGCTTCGCCGGCACCAGCTCCGGTCGCCCAGTACTTGCGACTTCTCCTGGCACTCCGGCGGGTAGCCATCACCAACGCCGTAAGACATAAAGCCACAAACGCCGCGACGACGATCACCGTCAGAGTGGTGTCGCTCATGGGCAAAGACTACGCCGGGGGTTGCTTTGCACATAGAGTGCAAAGGTGCGGCGCAGCCGTCGGGATCGGTTCGACCGAGTGTTCACCGCAGTGACGGACCTCGAGCTTCCCGAGGCCGTGTTCAAGACGTGCCCATGGCAGCCCCGCGAACTCGTCGATGTGGGATTGCGGCAGTGGCTTCGTTGCTGCGCGCCCGCGCTCGCCGACGACCAGGTGATCGGAATGCCTTCGCATGCGGTGGACGAGGCGTGGCACGGTCTGATCCTGTGCACCGCAAGGTATTCGGCGTTCTGCGAAGCGGCGTACGGCCGGTTTCTTCACCATCATCCCGACGGCGGCGCGCCTAAAAGCGTTTCAGGAGTTAACGATCCGCCCGATGAGCAGCTTCGCCGGACGGTCCTCGCGTGGACCCTGGTCGCAAGGCCCGGTGAAAAGTGCGTGCTGTGGGATCTCGACGAACATGTCGGGGTCGACAAGCCGTGGGGTCTGCCCGCTGCCCGGGTTGCCGAGATTGAAGCCGCTGTGGCCAGACCCTGACGCCGAGCACGAAAAAGCCCCCGCGACCGAAATCGCGGGGGCCCCTTCGTAATTGACTAGCGGTAGTCGCTGTAGCCGTAGTCGTCCAACGGCACTGCGGCACCGGTGGCCTGGCCGAAGTCGGGGCTGTAGTACTGATCCTCGTAGCTGGGGATCGTGTACGCGGCGGCCCTGGCCTCTTCGGTCGGCTGCACCTGGATGTTGCGGTACCGGTTGATGCCGGTGCCTGCCGGGATCAGCTTGCCGATGATCACGTTCTCCTTCAGACCCTGGAGCTTGTCGCTGCGACAGTTGATGGCCGCATCGGTAAGCACACGTGTGGTCTCCTGGAACGAGGCCGCGCTCAGCCACGAGTCGGTGGCCAGCGACGCCTTTGTGATACCCATCAGCACCGGGCGACCGGCCGCGGGCTCGCCACCCTCGGCCACCACCCGACGGTTGGCGGACTCGAACTCCGAGCGTTCGGTCAGCGAACCGGGCAGGAACTCCGTGCTGCCCGAGTCGATTATCGTCACGCGCCGAAGCATCTGCCGGACAATCACTTCGATGTGCTTGTCGTGGATCGACACACCCTGCGCGCGGTAGACCTCTTGGACCTCGTGGACCAGGTGCAGTTGCACCTCACGCGGGCCCTGTACGCGCAGCACTTCGTGCGGATCGGCCGAGCCCTCCATCAGCTGGTCGCCGACGTCGACGTGGTCGCCGTCACGCACGAGGCCTTCGGTACCGTCCTCGTGCACAACGACCTTCAGCCGCTGACGACGAGACAGCTTGTCGTACACGATTTCTTCGCTACCGTCGTCCGGAATGATGGTGATCTTGTAGAACTTCTCGCCCTCTTCGATCCGGATCCGTCCGGCGACCTCGGCGATGGGCGCCTTGTCCCGCGGGATGCGGGCCTCGAACAGCTCCTGCACCCGAGGCAGACCACCGACGATGTCAGCGCCGCCGGAAACGCCACCCTGGTGGAACGTCCGCATGGTCAGCTGCGTGCCGGGCTCACCGATCGACTGCGCGGCGACGATGCCGACCGCCTCGCCGATGTCGACGAGCTTGCCGGTGGCCATCGAGCGGCCGTAGCACATCGCACACACACCATTGGCGCTCGCGCACGTCAGCACCGACCGGACCCGCACCTGCGAAATGTCGTTGGCCAACAACAGGTCGATCGCGGGGTCGCCGAGATCGTGACCCTTCTCGACGAGCACGTTGCCCTTCGCATCGGTCGCGTCTTCGGCCAAAGTCCGTGCGTACGCCGAGGTTTCGACGTACTGGTCCTTGACCAACTCGCCGCCTTGGCGCTCCGCGAGCCGGACGTTGACGCCGCGCTCGGTGCCGCAGTCGTGCTCGCGAACGATCACGTCCTGCGACACGTCCACCAGACGACGGGTCAGATAGCCCGAGTCGGCGGTACGCAACGCGGTGTCGGCCAAGCCCTTTCGTGCACCGTGCGTGTTGATGAAGTACTCCAGCACGGTGAGGCCCTCACGGAAAGACGACTTGATCGGCCGCGGGATGAACTCACCCTTCGGGTTGGTCACCAAGCCCTTCATGCCTGCCAACGTCCGCGTCTGGGTGAAGTTACCCGTCGCGCCCGACTCCACGATCGTGATGATCGGGTTGTCCGGCGGGTAGTGCGACCGCAGCGCCTGGCCGACCTCCTCAGTGGCGTCCTGCCAGATCTTCACCAACGCCTCGTTGCGCTCGTCGTGGTTGAGCGCGCCGCGCTGGTACTTCTTCTCGATCCCGTCGGCTTCCTTCTCGTAGCGCTCGAGGATCTCGCCCTTCTCCGGTGGCACCAGCACGTCGGCCATCGACACGGTGACACCCGAGCGGGTGGCCCAGTAGAAGCCGGCGTCCTTGAGCTTGTCGACGGTCTGCGCGACGACGATCATTGGGTAGCGCTCGGCCAGGTCGTTGATGATCCGGGCCTGGACCTTCTTGTGCATCTGCTCGTTGATGAACGCATAGCCCCGAGGCATCAGCTCGTTGAACATCACCCGACCGAGCGTGGTCTCGATCATCCACGGATCGCCCAACTTCCAGCCCTCGTCGCCGAACAGCTCGGCTTCGAGTTCGGCAGGCGGCCGCAGCTGCGTCAGACGCACCCTGATCCGGGCACGCACGGACAGTGCACCGCGGTCCATCGCCATGATGGCTTCGGCCGGTGAGCTGTACACACCCGACTCCGGTCGATCCTTGGCGGCAGGCTGGTATTGGCCTGTGTCGCCGGGAACCTCGGTGGTCAGGAAGTACAGGCCGGTCACCATGTCCAGACGCGGCATGGCCAGCGGCTTGCCCGATGCCGGCGACAGGATGTTGTTGGAGGACAGCATCAGGATGCGGGCCTCGGCCTGCGCCTCCGCCGACAGCGGCAGATGCACGGCCATCTGGTCGCCGTCGAAGTCGGCGTTGAAGGCCTCACACACCAGCGGGTGAAGCTGAATCGCCTTGCCTTCCACCAGCATCGGCTCGAACGCCTGAATGCCGAGGCGGTGCAGCGTAGGTGCGCGGTTCAGTAGGACGGGGTGCTCGCCGATGACCTCTTCGAGAACGTCCCACACCTGCGGACGCTGACGCTCCACCATTCGCTTGGCGCTCTTGATGTTCTGCGCGTGGTTGAGGTCGACGAGCCGCTTCATCACGAACGGCTTGAACAGCTCCAGCGCCATCAGCTTGGGCAGACCGCACTGATGCAGCTTGAGCTGCGGGCCGACCACGATGACCGAACGGCCGGAGTAGTCGACGCGCTTGCCGAGCAGGTTCTGACGGAACCGGCCCTGCTTGCCCTTCAACAGATCCGACAGCGACTTCAGCGGACGGTTGCCCGGCCCGGTGACAGGGCGGCCGCGCCGGCCGTTGTCGAACAGCGCGTCCACCGACTCCTGCAGCATCCGCTTCTCGTTGTTGACGATGATCTCGGGCGCGCCGAGATCGATCAGCCTCTTGAGGCGGTTGTTGCGGTTGATCACGCGGCGGTACAGGTCGTTGAGGTCGCTCGTGGCGAACCGGCCACCGTCGAGCTGCACCATCGGGCGCAGTTCCGGCGGGATCACCGGCACCGCGTCGAGCACCATCCCCATCGGCGAGTTGCCCGACTGCTGGAACGCCGCGACCACCTTCAGGCGCTTGAGGGCGCGAAGCTTCTTCTGCCCCTTGCCACTTCGGATGACCTCACGCAGGATCTCCGCCTCGGCGTCGATGTCGAAGTTCTCGATCAGCTTCTGGATCGCCTCGGCACCCATCGAGCCGATGAAGTACTCCCCGTAGCGGTCGACGAGCTCGCGGTAGAGCACCTCGTCGACGATCAGCTGCTTGGGAGCCAGCTTGGTGAACGTCGTCCAGATCTCCTCGAGCCGGGCCAGCTCGCGCTGAGACCGATCGCGCAACTGGCGCATCTCGCGCTCGCCACCGTCGCGCACCTTGCGGCGCACGTCGGACTTGGCGCCTTCCTTCTCCAGCTCGGCGAGGTCGGCCTCGAGCTTCTGGGCACGCTCGGCCAGGTCGATGTCACGCTGATCCTCGATGGCCTTCTTCTCGACCTCCATCTCGGCGGACAGAGTCGACATTTCGTTGTGACGCATCTCGTCGTCGACGGCCGTGATGACGTAGGCCGCGAAGTAGATGATCTTCTCGAGATCCTTTGGCGCGAGGTCCAACAGGTAGCCCAGCCGCGACGGGACGCCCTTGAAGTACCAGATGTGCGTGACCGGCGCGGCCAGCTCGATGTGGCCCATCCGCTCACGACGCACCTTGGCGCGCGTCACCTCGACGCCGCAGCGCTCGCAGATGATGCCCTTGAAGCGGACGCGCTTGTACTTGCCGCAGTAGCACTCCCAGTCGCGAGTGGGTCCGAAGATCTTCTCGCAGAACAGGCCGTCCTTCTCCGGCTTCAGCGTGCGGTAGTTGATGGTCTCCGGCTTCTTGACCTCACCGAAGGACCAGTTACGGATGTCCTCCGCAGTGGCAAGGCCGATGCGGAGTTCATCGAAGAAGTTGACGTCTAGCACGTAACTCCCTTTCCCCTTTCGGGACTAGAAATCAAAAACAAATACCTAAGCAAGGTCTTCGACAGAAGCAGATTCGTTGCGGGACAAGTTGATTCCCAGGTTCGCCGCAGCGCGCTCCAGGTCCTCGTCGTCGCCGTCGCGCATCTCGATCGCGGCGCCGTCCGAAGACAACACCTCGACGTTGAGGCACAGCGACTGCAGCTCTTTGAGCAGCACCTTGAACGACTCGGGAATGCCCGGCTCGGGGATGTTCTCGCCCTTGACGATCGCCTCGTACACCTTGACCCGGCCGACCGTGTCGTCGGACTTGATGGTCAACAGCTCCTGCAGCGTGTACGCCGCGCCGTAGGCCTGCATGGCCCAGCACTCCATCTCGCCGAACCGCTGACCACCGAACTGCGCCTTACCGCCCAGCGGCTGCTGGGTGATCATCGAGTACGGGCCAGTGGAGCGCGCGTGGATCTTGTCGTCCACCAGGTGGTGCAGCTTGAGGATGTACATGTAGCCGACCGTCACCGGGTACGGGAACGGTTCGCCGCTGCGGCCGTCGTAGAGCACGGCCTTGCCGTCGGAGTCCACCAGGACGTCGCCGTCGCGGCTTGGCAGTGTCGACGACAGCAGACCCTGCAGCTCCTCCTCGCGGGCGCCGTCGAACACCGGCGTCGCGACGATCGTCTCCGGCACCGCCTCCAGCATCGCTTCGGGCAGATTGGCCGCCCAGTCCGGCGACCCGTCGACCTTCCAGCCGCTCTTGGCCACCCACCCCAGGTGGGTCTCCAGGATCTGACCGATGTTCATCCGTCGCGGCACACCGTGTGTGTTCAGGATGATGTCGACAGGGGTGCCGTCGGGCAGGAACGGCATGTCCTCGACCGCAAGGATCTTGCCGATCACGCCCTTGTTGCCGTGCCGGCCGGCGAGCTTGTCGCCGTCGGAGATCTTGCGCTTCTGCGCGACGTAGACCCGGACCAGCTCGTTGACGCCGGCTGGCAGCTCGTCGTCCTCGTCGCGGCTGAACATCCGCACGCCGATCACCTTGCCGGACTCACCGTGCGGCACCTTCAGCGACGTGTCGCGCACCTCGCGCGCCTTCTCGCCGAAGATCGCGCGCAGCAGCCGCTCCTCGGGGGTCAGCTCGGTCTCGCCCTTCGGGGTGACCTTGCCAACAAGGATGTCGCCGTCGCGGACCTCTGCACCGATGCGGACGATGCCGCGCTCGTCGAGGTCAGCGAGCACCTCGTCGGACACGTTCGGGATGTCGCGGGTGATCTCCTCGGCGCCCAGCTTGGTGTCTCGGGCGTCGATCTCATGCTCCTCGATGTGGATCGAGGTGAGAACGTCCTCTTCGACGAGCCGGTTGGACAGGATGATCGCGTCCTCGTAGTTGTGCCCCTCCCACGGCATGACGGCGACGAGCAGGTTCTTGCCCAGGGCCATCTCGCCCTGATCGGTACACGGACCGTCGGCGATCACCTGACCGGTCTCCACCCGCTGCCCGGCGTCCACGATCGGGCGCTGGTTGGCGCACGTGCCGTGGTTGGACCGGGCGAACTTGCGCAGCTGGTAGCTGCGCCGGGTGCCGTCGTCGGCCATCACGGTGATGTAGTCGGCCGACACCTCCTCGACCACGCCGCTCTTCTCGGCGACGACGACGTCGCCGGCGTCGATCGCGGCACGCAGCTCCATGCCGGTGCCGACGAGCGGGGCCTCGCTGCGTACCAGCGGCACCGCCTGACGCTGCATGTTCGCGCCCATCAGCGCGCGGTTGGCGTCGTCGTGCTCGAGGAACGGGATCATGGCCGTGGCCACCGACACCATCTGGCGCGGCGACACGTCCATGTAGTCGACTTCAGCGGAGCTGACGTACTCGACCTCGCCGCCCTTGCGTCGCACCAGAACCCGGGATTCGGTGAACCGGCCCTCGGGGTCGATCGGCGAGTTGGCCTGCGCCACGACGTGGCGGTCCTCCTCGTCGGCGGTCAGGTACTGGATCTCGTCGGTGACCACGCCGTCGACGACCCTGCGGTAGGGCGTCTCGATGAAGCCGAACGGGTTCACCCGCGCGTACACCGACAGCGACCCGATCAGGCCGATGTTCGGACCCTCCGGGGTCTCGATCGGACACATCCGGCCGTAGTGGCTGGAGTGCACGTCGCGGACCTCGAGGCCGGCGCGCTCACGGGACAGGCCGCCGGGGCCGAGCGCCGACAGGCGGCGCTTGTGGGTGAGGCCGGACAGCGGGTTGTTCTGGTCCATGAACTGCGACAGCTGGCTGGTGCCGAAGAACTCCTTGATCGCGGCAACGACCGGACGGATGTTGATCAGCGTCTGCGGCGTGATCGCCTCGACGTCCTGGGTGGTCATCCGCTCGCGGACCACGCGCTCCATGCGGGACAGGCCGACCCGGATCTGGTTCTGGATCAGCTCCCCGACCGTGCGCAGGCGGCGGTTTCCGAAGTGGTCGATGTCGTCGACCTCGACGGGCACCTCGACGCCGCCGGGCGCCGTCATCAAGGTCTGGCCCTCGTGCAGGCGCACCAGGTACTCGATGGTGGCGACGATGTCCTCTTCGGTCAGCGTCGACGTGGTGATCGGCTCGCCTGCGTGCAGGCCCAGCTTTTTGTTGACCTTGTAGCGGCCCACCCGGGCCAGGTCATAACGCTTCTCCTTGAAGAACAGGTTCTCCAGCAGCGTCTGCGCCGACTCCTTGGTGGGCGGCTCGCCCGGACGCAGCTTGCGGTAGATGTCCAGCAACGCCTCGTCGGTGCCTGCGGTGTTGTCCTTCTCCAGCGTCCCCATCATGATCTCGGAGAAGCCGAAGCGCTCGCGGATCCGCTCGTTGGTCCAGCCCAACGCCTTGAGCAGAACGGTGACGGGCTGGCGGCGCTTGCGGTCGATCCGGACGCCGACGGTGTCGCGCTTGTCGATGTCGAACTCCAACCATGCACCGCGACCGGGGATCACCTTGACGGAGTGCAGGTCTTTCTCAGTGCCCTTGTCGACGGAGTGGTCGAAGTACACGCCCGGCGACCGGACGAGCTGGGACACGACGACGCGCTCGGTGCCGTTGATGATGAAGGTGCCCTTCTCCGTCATCATCGGGAAGTCACCCATGAACACCGTCTGGCTCTTGATCTCGCCGGTGTTGTTGTTGATGAACTCCGCCGTCACGAACAGCGGCGCGGCGTAGGTCTGGTCCTTCTCCTTGCACTCGTTGACCGGCGCCTTCACCTCGTCGAAGCGCGGATCGGAGAATGACAGCGACATCTGTCCCGAGAAGTCCTCGATCGGGGACAGCTCTGTGAGAACCTCTTCCAAGCCGCCTACCGGCGCCACGTCCCCGCGCGCGGTGGCCATATCACGCCAGCGCTCGGAGCCGATGAGCCACTCGAACGAGTCGGTCTGCACGTCGAGCAGACCGGGAACCTCAAGCGGTTCACGCAACTTTGCGAAAGAGATTCGATCGGGGGCTCCGGGTACGGAGCTGTTGGCTGTAGCTACTGACTTGCTCTGGCGGGAGACTGCCAAGATGCGTCCTTCCAGCACCTCATGCGACATACAGCCTGGCTGATCCGGCTTCGTCGCTCATCTGCGTCGGTTCACACCGGCTGACGACCTGTCCGGTTCACGAGAGCACGCACAGCACGCCCGTCGAGGGCTCAGGCGTGGACCACGGTGTCAGGTGCAGGTGAGGTGGGCAGGAGGCAGCCAGCGCAACGTCCAACCATACCGCAGGACGGCGTATTCCTCAACCGCGGGCATGCGGAACTAAAGGCGCTGGCTGGCGTCCTGTACTGCGAACAATCCACATGCTGCCCAACAGACTGACGCGTCCAACGCGCCCAGTCAAGAGGAAACGCCATGATGATGGCCTCGGCGCCGTAAAAAATCTGTGCATATCGGGGATGCCGGCGCGTGGTCCGAACGTTGTAGCTGTGTTCGTCTACCGGAACGCACGAGGGAGCCGCGAAGGTGTTGACCAGAAGCCCCGCATGGCGCTCCCGGCTGCCCCGGCGCTGGACGGGCCGCGTCAGGCTGACCGGTGACGCCCTGCTGATGCCGCTGCGCAACCGCGATGGGGCGCCGGTCGACGTTCGTGACAGAGCGAACCGAGCGTGGCTGCACGGCGAGCGCGCACGCCTAGAGGCGGAGCTCGGCCGGTGGGACGCCGCGCACCCGCCGACCCGGCGGCGTCTGCGGTTGCCGCGCAGGACTCGCGGTGATCGGCTGCGCTCGAGGCTGCGCGCGCTCGACGGGTTGCAGATGAGCTTGGACACCTACACCGACATTCGCTTGATCGCCTTCGACTGCTCGGGCAAGAACGTCAAAGCGATTGTGGCGCACGGTAATCCAGAAATTGCCGATCATGTGGTGGTGTCGGTTCCCGGTATGGGCGCGCAGGTGGACTTCGCGTGCACCGTCGAGGGCATGGCCAGGGAGACGGCCTCGGTGCGCGACGAGGCGCTCGCGCAGCTCGAGCGCGTTGGTCGCGGCGGCGAGACCGTCGCCGCCGTGGCCTGGATCTGGTACGACACGCCACCCTGGCAGGGATCGGCGGCGCTTCGCGGGCGCGCTTTCCGCGCGGCACCGGCCTTGGCCAAGTACCTGCGTGCCGTGCGCGAGACATCCGTACACCCGCGCCTGCACCTGACGCTGGTCGGTCATTCGTACGGATCGCTGGTCGCCGGCCTGGCGTTGCATGACGGCGCCGGCGCCGTCGTCGACGACTATGTCGCCTACGGATCGGCGGGTTTCTACGCCCGCGACGAGGCCCAGCTCGGGATGGAACCGGGCCGAGTGTTCGTCATGCTCGCCCCGGACGACTGGATCCGGTTCCCGGCCCAGCTCGGCCTGTTCGGGGGCGATCCCGCCGCCGGCGCCTTCACTCGGTTGTCCACCGCTGCCGCGACGACGGCCGACGGTGTGCGCAGGGACGGCGCGTCCGGGCACGCGGGATACCCCCGGTCGTTCAGCCTGGACGGCCGAGAGATGTTGTTCACCACGGGCTACAACGTGGCCGTCGTGGCGGCGGGCCTGACCGAGTTGGCCGTGCGCCTCTAGTTCTGTGCCGCGCCCAACGGGCCCGTCAGCGTGTTGACCAGTGTGACAAGCAGAATGTCGAAGAACCCGGCTGCGGCCGCGAGAATGACACCGAGCCGTGCCCGGTCGGTCGTCATTCGGTGCCCCGAATGGCGCCTAGCGTTCCTCGACCGCCGGGATGCGTCCGGTCGGTGCATCGTCGCTATAGCGCGCGGTGGGTGCGTCGTCGCCGTAGTGGCGGCCCTCCGTGGCATCGCTGTCACCGAACTCGCTCGCGTGGTACTTGTGCGTGCCCTCGAGGTCGTCGCGGATCGCTTCCTGCGCGGCAGGCGGCAGGGTGGGCAGAATCTGCGCGACGCGCTCGCGTCTGCGGTTGACGGCTTGCCGCTCCGGCATGCCCGGCGTCGCCATGATCTGGGGCGGCACGCCCTCGATCTCTTCGACGCCGCCGTCGTGGTGACCGGCGTCGGCCATCGCCTGTTCCTCGGCCATCGTCGACTCGTCCTTCTCCTCGGACATGCCGATCGGACCGAGCCGGCGGCCGTTGAGGAACTGACGCACGACGGGCTCGTCGCTGGTCAGCAGCACCTCGCGCGGGCCGAACATGACGAGATGCTTGCGGAACAGCATGCCCATGTTGTCCGGCACCGTCCGGGCGATGTTGATGTTGTGCGTGACGATCAGGATGGTGCAGTCGATCTGGGCGTTGATGTCGATCAACAGCTGGCTCAGGTAGGCCGTGCGGACCGGGTCAAGGCCGGAGTCGGGCTCGTCGCAAAGGATGATCTGAGGGTCGAGCACCAGGGAGCGGGCCAGGCCGGCACGCTTGCGCATACCGCCGGAGATTTCACCGGGGAACTTCTTCTCGTCGCCGGTGAGGCCCACCATGTCGAGCTTCTCCATGACGACGTTGCGGATTTCGCTTTCCTTCTTCTTCGTGTGCTCACGCAGTGGGAAAGCGGTGTTGTCATACAGGCTCATGGATCCGAACAGCGCGCCGTCCTGGAACATCACGCCGAATAGCTTGCGGATCTCGTAGAGCTCCTTGGAAGAGCTCTCGATGATGTTGGTGCCGTCGATGACGATGCTGCCGCGCTCCGGGCGCAGCAACCCGATCAGCGACTTCAAGAAGACGGATTTGCCGGTACCCGAGGGGCCCAGGAGTACGCTGACCTCACCCGGCGGTAGGTCGAACGTGACGTCTTCCCAGATTCGCTGGGAACCGAAGGACTTGGTCAGCCCCTGAACCTGAATGCCGATGCCCGTCACGCGCGATCCTTCCAGTCTTCTCGCCACGGCCCTCCCGCTTGTGGCTTGAGTCACTGTAGCTTACGAGCGCAGGAGCCAACACTTATCGGGCCAGGTTGTGACATGCGAAAGGACCGCTCCGGGGCGGGGGCGGCCCTCTCTGCGGGACTTACTTGACGGTGACTGTCGCGCCGGCGGCCTCGAGCTTCGTCTTGGCCTCCTCGGCGGCTTCCTTGGGCGCGTTTTCGAGGATCGCCTTCGGAGCGCTGTCGACGAGATCCTTTGCCTCCTTGAGGCCCAGGCCCGAGACGATCTCGCGGACGACCTTGATCACGCCGATCTTCTTTTCGCCGGCGGCCTCGAGAACGACGTCGAACTCGGTCTGCTCTTCGGCGGCCTCAGCGGGCGCACCCGCGGCGGCACCGGGGGCGGCGGCGACCGCGACTGGCGCCGCGGCGGTGACCTCGAAGGTCTCCTCGAACGCCTTCACGAAGTCGGAGAGCTCCAGCAGCGTC
Source organism: Mycobacterium sp. (assembly GCF_032159765.1). Classification (GTDB taxonomy): domain Bacteria; phylum Actinomycetota; class Actinomycetes; order Mycobacteriales; family Mycobacteriaceae; genus Mycobacterium. The sequence goes on from NZ_JAVHWM010000134.1 coordinate 101,490, forward strand.
ATCTCTTTGAACGTGTCGAGCAACTGGTCAGTGGACATCTTGGCCATGGTGGTGGTCCTTTCTTAACGGGGTTTTTGTGGTTATTCGGCGGCGGCCGGTTCGGGCTCGGCAGCCGGTTCTGTCTCGGTGGATTCGGGTGCGGAGTCGGATGCGGCAGCCGCGGGTGACTCGCTTTCCTTCTTCTCCTGCAGCGCGGCGAGCAGCCGTGCCACCTGCGACGCCGGAGCGTTGAACAGGCCGGCGGCCTTGCTCAGATTGCCCTTCATCGCGCCTGCCAGCTTCGCCAGCAGCACCTCGCGCGACTCCAGGTCGGCGATCTTCTCGACCTCGGCGACCGTCAGCGCGCGGCCGTCCATGTAGCCGCCCTTGATCACCAGTGCCTTGTGGTCCTTGGCGAACTTCTTCAGCGCCTTCGCGACATCGACCGGCTCGCCGGTGACAAATGCGATCGCCGTGGGACCGACGAA
>NZ_JAVHWM010000135.1:0-30931 GCF_032159765.1 Mycobacterium sp.
AGCCTGGCGACCATTGGCACGGAGGTCGGCGACGAACTCGACGTTCGCCGCTTCCGGCCGAATATCGCTGTAGCGCTGGACAATCCGGACGGAGAACTTCCCGAGACCCAATGGGACGGCGCTTACCTCGCGTTCGGCGAAGTCACGTTGAAAGTCTCGATGCAGACCGTGCGCTGTGTGGTTCCGAGTCGCGCCCAGCCCGGACTGGAAGTCAACCGGGAGATCACCCGGGCGGTGGCCGCAAAGGCGCAGAGGTGCCTAGGTGTGTACTGCGGCGTCGAGCGCGCCGGCACCGTCGGAGTCGGTGACCGCGTGACAGTCCGTGCTGTCGACTTGTCGCGCCCACGTCAATTGCTTGACGACGCCGCTCGGCGCACAAAGCGGCTCGCGTTCGGTCTCGCGACAGCGGCTGCGGACCGGCTCTCCCGCTGACAAACATCCCCGGAGTCGAGCGTCGATACTTAGGCGAGGTCTGCGACGAGCACACCCATCCGCCGCGAACCCATCCGCGCGATCCACGGCAGCTCATCGGTGCCGGCACCGGCGGGCACGATCCGCGGATTGGTGATTCGCAGGTCCTGCCCGGAGAGGCGCACATCGGCCTCGCCCGCGGACACCACGTTCTTCACCCAATTGGCATTGCCGTGACCCAAGAGGATCGCCAGCACACCCTTCTTGCGGTAGGCGTTCACGACCGTTTCATAGCTCTTGCCCGTCTTGCGACCGCGGTGTTTCACGACCGCGAACGTTGGCAGAAACCGGGCGATCCGCCGAACCGCGGGGTTCATGTACTTAATCTGTAGGCGGTCCACCCAGGCAGGGAACAGCATCGGCACTCCTGGGGAGCTGTTGGGATGATCCTTCGGCATGAGGGCTCCGTTCTGGTCGTGGTACGTCACCGTACCAAGCGGTACCTCACAGTACCAACGCACCTACTCCTCGGCAGAAGAGGTGAATCGGATGAGCAGATCGGCCAGTTGTTCCGCCTCGCCAGGCTCCATTACCGATACCAGACGCTCAGCCAGTGGCTCCGCGGCGACATGGGCGGAGTCGAAAAGCTCGGCCGGGCAGCAACATCGTCGACGGCCTCGTCAAATAAGCAAGTCCTAAACGTTTGGTGAGGGTTTGGGCGGGAAAGGACCGGGCAATCCACAGACGATGGAGGGTCCCGAGCTTCTCGGTGGCCGCTACGAACTGCGAGACGTCCTTGGTTTTGGCGGGATGGCCGAAGTACGTGACGGCTGGGACACCCGCTTGAACCGCGCAGTTGCTGTCAAGCTTCTGCATCCCGGTCTAGCCTCTGAGCCCGCGATCCGCGAGCGCTTCAGGGTCGAGGCGCGTGCCGCCGCGGCTCTGAACCACTCGAACATCGTTGCGGTGTATGACTACGGCGAGCAGGGCGCGACGTCCTACATCGTGATGGAGCGGTTGGCCGGCGACACGCTTGGAGACCAGGTCGCGCGGGGACCGCTGCCGCAGGCGCAGGTGTACGCGGCGCTAGAAAGTGTGCTTTCGGCACTTTCAGCTGCGCATGACGCCGGGATGCTGCACAGGGACATCAAGCCAAGCAACATATTGCTCGCCTCGGACACCGTGAAGGTCGCCGACTTTGGGATCGCCAAGACGCCTGGCGCCCGGAACACGACAACGGGTGAACTTGTCGGCACCCTGGCGTACTTGAGTCCAGAACGTCTGGCGGGCGAACCCGCATCTATCGCTGACGACCTCTATGCCGCGGCGGTCGTCGGGTACGAGGCACTCACAGGCCGCAAACCGTTCCCTGAAGAGGACGTAGCGCCGCTAGCCCGCGCGATTATCGAGAAGCAGGCCCCGCCCCTCGCGCGCCTACGTCCCGACGTCGAGCCGAACCTGGCCCTCGTGATCGAGCGAGCGATGTCGCGAGATCTATCGCATCGGTTCCCCAACGCGGACGCAATGCGGGCTCAATTGACAAGCGGCGGTGGGCGAATGGCGGCCAGCACTGTTCCGGTCATTTCGCCATCACGGCCATCAACCAGGATGCTCAGTACCCCGCTTGCTTCGTCAGGCGCATTCGCGGTCCCATCCTCCACCCGCAGATGGGCACGAGGACCCGCCCGAAAGGCGTTGGGCGCCGCCGCCGTACTCGCTGCCATTGCGGTCGCGACGCTGGCCTTCGCGTTCGACTCATCGACAACACCGCCCAGGAAATCGGAGCCTGTCAGCGTCAGCACAGCAGGACCCGCGCCCGTCACCGCGGCGGCGCCGGTTGTTCAACCTGCGCCGTCGTCGCCCGTAATCGAGCCGGCCACCATTCAGGAGACACCCGGCAACGGCAACGGAAACGGGAACGGGAACGGCAAGAAAAAAGGACCGAAGCACTGACTGACCAAAACACCGCCGGCTCCGTAACCGGCGGTGTTTTGTGTGGATCTCTAGTGGTGGTGATGGCCGTGGTGGTCGTCTTCCTCCTCGGCCGGCTTGTCGACGATCGCCGTCTCGGTGGTGAGGATCATCCGCGCCACCGACGCCGCGTTGAGCACCGCGGAGCGGGTCACCTTCACGGGGTCGACGATGCCGTCGGCCACCAGATCGCCGTAGGTCAGCGTCGCCGCGTTGAGGCCCTGGCCCTTCGGCAGGTCGGCGACCTTGTTGACTGCCACGGCGCCGTCCAGCCCGGCATTCGTCGCGATCCAGAACAGCGGTGCGCTCAGCGCCGCCGAGAACACATCAACGCCGAGCGCTTCGTCGCCCTTTAGCGTGCCGCGAAGCGTGTCGAGCGCACTGCGGGCCTGGACGAGAGCGGAGCCGCCTCCGGCGACGATGCCCTCCTCAACAGCGGCCTTTGCCGCCGCGACCGCGTCCTCGACGCTTTCCTTGCGTTCCTTCAGCGCGGTCTCGGTGGCAGCACCCACCTTGATCACCGCGACGCCGCCGGAAAGTTTGGCCAGCCGCTCCTCGAGCTTCTCGCGATCCCAATCGGAGTCGGTGGTCTCGATCTCGGCTCGCAGCTGCGACGCGCGGGCCTTGATGGCCTCGTCGCTGCCACCACCCTCGACGATCGTCGTGGTGTCCTTGGTGACGACGACGCGCCGGGCCGAGCCAAGAACGTCGAGGTCGACCTCGCGCAACAGCAGGCCGACGTCCGGGTTGACCACCTGGCCGCCGGTGACGATGGCCAGGTCGTCGAGGAACGCCTTGCGGCGGTCACCGAAGAACGGCGCTTTCACGGCGACAGCCTTCAGCGTCTTGCGGATCGCGTTGACGACGAGTGTCGAAAGCGCTTCGCCCTCAACATCTTCGGCGATAATCAGCAGCGGCTTGCCTGACTGCGCAACCTTCTCCAAGAGAGGCAGCACGTCGGGCAGCGAGCTGATCTTCTCGCGATGCAACAGCACCAGCGCGTCCTCGAGCACCGCCTCCATCGCGTCGAAGTCGGTGATGAAGTACGCCGACAGGAAGCCCTTGTCGAACTGGACGCCGTCGGTGATCTCCAACTCGGTGTTCAACGTCGACGACTCCTCGACCGTGACGACGCCGTCGTGGCCGACCACGGTCATGGCCTCTGCGACCATCTCCCCGACCTCTTCGTCGCGCGACGACACCGTCGCCACCTGAGCGATCGACTTCTTGTCGGTCACCGGCGTCGCCGCGGCCAGCAACGCGTCGGACACCGCGTCCGCCGCCTTGCCGATACCCGCGCCCAGCGCGATCGGGTTCGCACCCGCCGCGACGTTGCGCAGCCCACCCTTGACGATCGCTTGCGCCAGCACGGTGGCGGTGGTGGTGCCGTCGCCTGCGACGTCGTTGGTCTTGGTGGCCACTGACTTCACCAGCTGAGCACCCAGGTTCTCGAACGGGTCCTCCAGGTCGATCTCGCGGGCGATCGTCACGCCGTCGTTGGTCACCGTCGGGCCGCCGAAGGCCTTGGCCAGCACCACGTGCCTGCCGCGTGGCCCAAGCGTCACACGCACCGCGTCGGCCAGCTTGTCGACGCCGGCCTCCATCGCGCGCCGCGCGGTCTCGCTGAACTCAATCTGCTTGCTCATATGAATCTTTCGTCTAGACGTGAACCGCCCCGGCAATCCGCCGCTGTTACGCCGTGGATCGCCGGGGCGGAATCACTGTGCTTACTTGTTGACGACTGCCAGCACGTCGCGGGCCGACAGGATCAAGTACTCCTCGCCCCCGTACTTGATCTCGGTGCCGCCGTACTTGCTGTAGATCACGACGTCGCCCTCTGACACGTCCAGCGGAATCCGCTTGTCGCCGTCCTCGTCCCAGCGGCCGGGGCCAACTGCGACGACGGTGCCTTCCTGCGGCTTCTCCTTGGCGGTGTCAGGAATGACCAGACCGGATGCGGTCGTGGTCTCGGCCTCGTTGGCCTGTACGAGGATCTTGTCCTCGAGTGGCTTGATGTTCACCTTCGCCACGATGTGAGCCCTCCACTTATTTCTGGGTGCCGGCCGGGTCTTTCCCGAGCCGGCTCGTTGTTCGGCATTACAGGTTTCGGCATGCGCTACCGCCGTTTGCGTCGTCGTCGCGGGTGCCGACCCAAGAAACAGCGCGCCTGCCACCTAGCACTCTATACATGCGAGTGCTAGCACTCAAGCACGGCCTAGGACACCTGAGAGCGAACAACCGGAAGCCCCGGATCGGCGGCGGCGTTCAGCGACGACGGGCGCGCCCCGGCCGCGATCAGATGCGCCGCCAGCGATGCGATCATCGCCCCGTTGTCGGTGCACAGCCGCGGGCGTGGCACCCGCAACGTGAGCCCGGCCGCTGCGCATCGGTGCTCAGCCAGCTCCCGCAACCGCGAGTTCGCAGCCACCCCGCCGGCGACGAGCAACGTCTTCACGTTCAGCGCCTCGGCGGCGCGCACCGCCTTCGCGGTCAGGACGTCGGCGACCGCCTCCTGAAAACCCGCCGCCACATCTGCGGGGTCGGCGTCGGGGTGGCGATGAAGGTAGCGCGCGACGGCCGTCTTCAGCCCGGAGAAGCTGAACGCATATGGGTCGTCACGCGGACCGGTCATGCCGCGCGGGAACGTCACCGCGCTGGCGTCACCCGTGCGGGCGAGCTCGTCGAGCGCTTTGCCGCCGGGGTAGCCCAGACCCAGCAGCCGAGCCACCTTGTCGTACGCCTCCCCCGCGGCGTCGTCGACGGTGCTCCCCAGCTCGACGACAGGCTCACCCAGCGATCGCACGTGCAGAAGGCTGGTGTGCCCACCGGACACCAGCAGCCCGACGCACTCTGGCAGCGGGCCGTGCTCGTAGACGTCGGCAGCCAGATGACCGCCCAGATGGTTGACCGCGTAGAACGGCACATCCCAGGCGGCCGCGTACGCCTTCGCCGCGGCGACACCCACCAGCAGTGCGCCCGCCAGGCCCGGCCCAATCGTCGCGGCGACCGCATCCGGGCGATCGATCCCTGCCGCGTGTAACGCGCGACGCATCGCAGGCCCGAGTGCCTCAAGGTGGGCGCGGGACGCAATCTCGGGGACCACACCGCCGAAGCGGGCGTGCTCGTCGACGCTGGACGCCACCTCATCGGCGAGCAGCCGCACCTCGCCCGTGTCGCTGAGCTCGGCGACCCCGATTCCGGTTTCGTCGCAGGAACTTTCGATGGCCAGGATTTTCATGATGCGCTCCGCCGCATCGTATAGGCGTCGGCGCCGCTGATGCGATAGTACCTTTTGCGCAGGCCGATCTGGACGAATCCAACGCTTTCGTACAGCCCGATCGCGGCGGCGTTGTCAGTGCGCACCTCGAGGAAAACCGTTCCGCCGTGGGCGAACTCGAGCAGCCGGTCGAGCAGCTGGCGCCCGATTCCTTGACCCTGGAACTCTGGATCCACGCCGATGGTGTGGATCTCGTATTCGTGTGGCGGGAGCAGCCCGAGGCGAGCGATGCCTGCGTAGCCCACCAACGCTTGCTCGTTGCGCGCCGCCACATAGAGCGTGCTCCGTGCCGCCAGTGCAGACAGGAATGCCGACGCGGGCCACGGGTCGTCGCCTTCGAAGAGCCGCGCCTCCAGGTCCTCGCACCGGTTCGCATCGGCACGGGTGAGCTTGTCGATGACGATCACGACGCGCCCCTAATTCCCCCGTCGCTTCGCTCTACCCCCGCGTTCCGTTCGGCAAGCGTCTTCGCGTCTGGGCGCCGCAGATACAGCGGTACCAGCGGCTCCGGTGCGACTACCCAGTCGTCGACGGCGCGCACCAGCCCGATCGGAGTCGGCGACTCCGCATCCAGGCGCGGCACCGGAAACTTCTCCGCTTGCTCCCGCCAGCCGGCGATCGCGTTGGCGCCCTCGTGCGGAACGTCTGTCGGCGCGCTGACCGCCGGACCGTCGGTGCGGACGCCGTCGTGGTAGCGCGCCCAGTACACCTCGCGTCGGCGCGCGTCGGTGACGACCAGCACGTCGCCACTTGTGACTACTCCGATCGCATCGAGGCTGCACACGCCGTACACCGGGATGTCCAGCGCGTGTCCAAGGGCCGCCGCGGTGGCCATGCCGACCCGCAGACCTGTGAACGGCCCCGGCCCGCAGCCCACCACCACGGCGTCCACGTCGCTCATCGTCAGCTCCGCGTCACCAAGCGCCGCAAGGATATTCGGCGTGAGCGTCTCCGCGTGGCCTCGCGCATCGACGGTGACGTGTCGCGCCAGCTCACGGATGCCTGCATCGTCGCGGCGGACCACGCCGGCCGTCACCGCTGGCGTCGCCGTGTCCAGCGCCAACACTGTGCGCTTTCCTCTTCGCGCAAGCGGCTCATCGGTCACGTGCTCCACTCCCATGTCGCGGTGCGCACCTCGGAATCGTCGTCGTAGCGCAGTCGCACATCAAGGTGGCGCTCGGAGAGCCGCTCGGCCAGGCCCTCGCCCCACTCGACGACGACGACGGCGTCGGCCAGCTCGGTGTCGAGGTCGAGTGAGTCCAACTCGGCGAGCAGATCGGCGTCGTCGAGCAGCCGGTACATGTCGACGTGCACCATCGCTGGGGCGCCAGTCCGCCGCGCGGGATGCACGCGCGCCAGCACGAACGTCGGAGAGATCACCGCGCCGTCGACGTCCATCGCTTGCGCAATTCCCTTGGCCAGCACTGTCTTTCCCACACCGAGCGGGCCCGTGAGAACCACGACGTCGCCGGCTCGCAAGTCGGAGCCCAGCTTGGCGCCCAACGCGAGTGTGTCGTCGGCGGTGGGCAACCGGGCGCTATCCACTGCGGCGGACCTTGTCCTTCAGCCGTCGTGTCAGCGCGATCAGCTTGGACGGAGTCGCCCGCTCCACCAGACTGACGAGCGCGTCGTTGACAACGTCCGGGCGCTCCAGTTCGACGAGGTGCCCGGCGCCCGCAACAATCACCAGCTCGCCCTTGGGCAGCGCCACGGCCATGTCCCGCGAGCCGCTCACCAATGTCAGCAGATCCCTGTCACCGCAGACGACCATCGTCGGGATCTTCGCCAGCACAGCGAGTCCCGCCCGCTCCTCATGCACCTCGAGTGCGTGCAGGAACTCCACCATCGTCTCGACCGGCGTGTCGTGAATCATCCTCTCCGAGAACGCCACAACGGACGGGCTGACATCGGCATCACCATAGGCCGCCGCTCGCAAGACAGGCCCGATCACGGCGCGCGCGGAGCCGCGCGCCCCATGAACCAGCTTAGGCGAGTGTCGCGTGGCGAACCGAACGGCCTCCAACGCGGGGTTCTTCAGGATCTCGCCCAGCGGCGAGCGTGCGACGCCTTCTGCCGCCGTCGAAATCAAGCCCGCGCCCACCACGCGAGAGCCGTAGTGTTCAGGGAACTGTCGCGCGTGCGAGAGCACGGTCATCCCGCCCATCGAATGGCCGACGAGGACCACAGGACCGCGCGGAACCATGGTGTTCAGAACGCTTTCCAGATCGCGGGCGAGTTGCTCTACGGTGTACGTCTCGATCGGCGCGCGGCCGGACTGGCCGTGGCCGCGCTGGTCGTAGAACACCATCCGGACCTGGTCGCCCCATTCTTGCTCGAGACGTACGCGTTGAAAGTGGAACGCGCCCATGGACATACAGAAGCCGTGCGCGAACACGACAGTCAGTCCGGCATCGGCAGGGCCGACTTCGCGAACGGCCAGCGGAACCCCGTCGGCGGCGGTCACCACACTGGCACGGTCATAGTCGAGAAGCGTGAAGTCCTCTGCGGCATGAGGATCGTCGACGATGTGGTGGGCGCGTATCGAGCGCGCGGCCGAGACACCGGCGACCGCACCGACGGCGGCTAGGCCCGCAACACCGGCCATCCAGCGCGGATCCTTGGCTCGTCGCCGCCGCGGCTGTTCGCCGCTGGCCAGTCGCGCGAGTTTCTCCGCGTTCGTGACTGCGGAGCGCGCGAGCCTTTCATCGATGCGCTCCGCACGTTTGGCGCGGCGTCTGGACGAGCGCTCACTCACCGGCACCGCCCCCACGGTAGACACGGACGACGCGACCGCGTGGCAAGGTCACCACCTCGTAGTGGATGGTGTCGAGCAGATCGGCCCACTCCTGCGCGGTCGGCTCGCCGTCGGAGCCGGGCCCGAAGAGAATCGCGGTATCACCTTCTCGCACATCGGTTTCGCCGGGGCCGAGGTCGACGAGGAACTGATCCATGCAGATCCGGCCGACGCTCGGTCGGCGCTTGCCATTGATCAGCACGTCAAATCTGCCGCTCAATATCCGCTGCACGCCGTCGGCGTATCCGATCGGCATCAGCGCGAGCGTGGTGTCGTGCTCGGCCGTCCAGATGTGTCCATATGACACGCCTTCACCCGCACGAATCCGCTTCACCAGGGTCACAGGGCATCGCAGCGTCATCGCCGGGATGAGGCCCATCTGGCCGCGCTGCGGGATCGGGCTGAGGCCGTAGACCGCGATGCCCGGCCTGATCATGTCGTAAGCGAGGTCGGGCCGTGACATCGCCGACGACGAATTGGCAAGGTGGGCAACCTCGTAGCGCACCCCTGCTGACCGCGCCTGAGCAATCGCATCCGAGAAGCGTTGCGCCTGAAGATTGTTGGTCGGGTGGTCCGGCTTGTCGGCATAGACCATGTGCGTCATCAGCCCTCGCACCGTGACCGCCTCGTCGGCCTGCGCGCGCACCAGAGCGTCAAGCATCCCCGGGTAATCGGCCGCGCTGACGCCGTTGCGGTTGAGGCCGGTGTCGATCTTCACCGTCACGGCGGCAGCCACGCCGGTCTGGCGCGCGGCGTCGATCAGCTCGGACAGCTGACGCACCGACGACACCGCGATCTGCACATCGGCCCTCAGCGCGGGTGCGAAATCGGTGCCTGGCGGGTGCAGCCAGGCCAGGATCGGTGCGGTGATCCCGTCGCGGCGCAATGCCAGCCCCTCGTCGACCGTTGCCACGCCGAGCTCGGAGGCGCCGGCGGCCAGCGAAGCCTGCGCAACGCGGGTGGCGCCGTGCCCGTAGCCGTCGGCCTTGACCACCACCATCACGGCCGCCGAACCCGCGTGTTCGCGCAGCACGCGGACGTTATTGGCGATCGCGCCGAGATCGATCACTGCCTCGGCAGCGGGCGTCAGCGACGTCGCGAGCGGTATCGAAGACATAACCCAGCGATTCTCCCAGAACGCCTCGGTGTTGCGCTTTCGGCCAAAGATTGATGGGGACGATCCTCATTCACGGATGGGCCGCCTCTCGCGCCTCAACCACAACTCTGGTCACTGAAAAACACGGTGTTGCCCGCGCCCACCTCGCAGCGAGGTGGACACCGAGGCAGCGTCTTCGCCAGTCACGGGAGTGACTGATGTGACGACGTGACTGATGTGGCGCTCGTGCAGGACGCTCAGTGCGCGAAGTGGTGCAGGTAGTTGAAGTGCCCGCCGGGCTTGAGCTCGTCGAGCTGCTCCATCACCTTCCTCAGGTCCTCGCAGAGCGATCTGGCCAGGTCGGCGGAAAACCCTTCGCGGACAACGATTCTCAGCACCGAGATGTGTTCAGCACCTTCGGGCATCGTGTACGCCGGCACCTGCCAGCCGAACGGCCGCAGCCCTGCCGACACGTCGAACTCGGTGTAGCCGAAATCGCCGGCGAGTCGGAAGGCCACCACCGGGATGGCCGATCCGTCGGAGATCACCTCGAAGTGCTTACTTTCATCCAGCCGATCGGCCACCCAACGAGCGGTGTTCGACAGGCACTCCATCACCTGGGTGTACCCGCCGCGGCCCAGCCTCAGGAAGTTGTAGTACTGCCCGACGACCTGATTACCGGGGCGGGAGAAGTTCAGGGTGAACGTCGGCATGTTGCCGCCGAGGTAGTTGACGCGGAAGACGAGCTCCTCGGGCAGCCAGTCACTGTTGCGCCACACCACGAACCCGATGCCGGGATACGTGAGGCCGTACTTGTGGCCGCTGACGTTGATCGACGCCACCCGCGGCAGCCTAAAGTCCCACTCGATCTCTGGGTGCAGGAAGGGGACGACGAACCCGCCGCTGGCGGCGTCGACGTGCACCGGAACGTCGTGCACTCCGATCTTTGTCCCGTCGCTTCGCTCGCCCTGGCCGCTGGCCAGCTTGTCCAGCGCAGCACAGATCTCCTTGACGGGCTCCAGCTCCCCGGTGAACGTGGTGCCGAGGATGGCGACGACCCCGATGGTGTCCTCGTCGACCGCGTCGAGCACCTGCTCGGGCGTGATCACATACCGGTCCTCGGCCATGGGCAGATACCGCGGCTCGACCTCGAAATACCGGCAGAACTTCTCCCAGACCACCTGGACGTTGGACCCCATCACGAGGTTGGGGGTGCGCGTCTTCCACCCGTCCCCGACGCGCTTCTTCCACCGCCACTTCAGTGCCAGACCGGCGAGCATCACCGCCTCGCTGGAACCGATCGTCGACACCCCGATCGCGCTGTCGGGATCGTCGTCGCGCAGGTTCTCGGCGTGGAACAGATCGGCCACCATGCACACGCAGCGTTGCTCGATAGCCGCGGTGGCCGGGTATTCGTCCTTGTCGATCATGTTCTTGTCGAACGTCTCGGCCATCAGCCTCTCGGCCTGCGGGTCCATCCACGTCGAGACGAACGTCGCGAGGTTCAGCCGCGAGCTGCCGTCGAGCATCAGTTCGTCATGGATGAATTGGTAGATGGCCTCTGGATCCGATGCCTCGTCGGGAAGCCGCAGAGACGGAATCGGCGTACACGCGAGCCTGCCCGTGTAGGCCGGAGTGATCGCAGATGACGTATATGAAACGCGGGGCATAACAAGTCCTTTCGATTACAGAGCGGCGATCGCCGAGCGGATGTGGGCGAGAATGCGCGACGCCGACGTCGGCGCCGGATGTGGGCCGGGATCGGCGGCGGACAGGTACGCAGCCCTGGCGTGGACGAACGCGGCCGCAGCAGCGGCCTCCACGGCAGGCAGTCCGGCGGCGAGCAGCGCACCGATCACGCCAGACAGCACGTCACCGGATCCCGCTGTCGCCGCCCATGATTGGCCCGCCGGATTCAGGTAGACCGGACCGTCGCGGTCGGCGATGACGGTGACGTTGCCTTTGAGAAGGACTGTCGCGCCGAACTCCTCGGCGAGCCTGCGGGTGGCGTCGATCCTGTCATCGCCCGGCGGCGCTCCGGCGAGCCTCGCGAATTCGCCTGCGTGCGGGGTCAGCACCGTCGGCGCCGACCGCGAACTGAGTGAGTCGGGATGGGCCGCGAGGATGGTGAGCGCGTCGGCGTCGACGACCACGGGAAGGTCTGTGCCCAGCGCGAACCAGAGCGCTGCGGCGCCCGCTTCATCGGTGCCCAGGCCCGGGCCGACGACCCAGGCTTGCACCCTGCCCGCAGACTCGGGCGTCGGCGACGCGATGACCTCGGGCCAGTGCGAAAGCACCTGTGCTGCAGCGCTTCCCGCGTAACGAACCATCCCGGATGTGGCGGCTACCGCGGCTCCCGTGCACAGCACCGCGGCCCCGGGGTATGTCGCGGAACCTGCGAGGACGCCCGTAACGCCCTGGGTGTACTTGTCGTCTTTCGGTCCGGGCCTCGGCCATCGCGTGGAGACGTCGTCGGCGTCGAAACCGAGAAGGTCGGTCGCAGGAAGGTCCAACCCGATGTCGACGAGCTCGACCCGTCCGCAGTCGCCGAGCGCATGCACGGGCTTGAGGCCGCCGAATGTCACGGTCAGCGCGGCGTGCACGTGCGGGCCGGGGGCCGCGCCGGTGTATACGTCGATGCCGCTGGGGATGTCAACGGCCACGACAGGGATGCCCGCTTCGTCGACGGCGGCGAAGATCTCGGCCGCGGCCGGACGCAAGGGGCCGGATCCGGAGATCCCGACGACACCGTCGATCACCAGATCGGTTGCGGGCGGAACAGATTCGAGGATGCGACCGCCCGATCGGGTGAACGCAGCAAGGCCCTTCTTGTGCGCTTTCTCCGGGTTCAGCAGGACGGCCGCGGCATCCGCGCCGCGGCGCAGCAGAAACGTCGACGCCCACAGCGCGTCGCCGCCGTTGTCGCCGGACCCCACCACCGCGCAGACCCGGCGTCCGGCAACCCCGCCGGTGCGTGCGGTGAGTTCCCGGGCGACGGCGACCGACAGGGGGTACGCCGCTCGGCGCATCAACGCACCGTCGGGCAACCTGGCAAGGAGCGGAGCTTCCGCGTCACGGATCGCGTCGACCGTGTAGTACCTCCGCACGCCAACACGTTACGTCGACCGGACCGGCAGATGCGGTAAGCGCCCCCGCCGGGAAAACTTGAGATCGTCGCATCCGTCGCGCACAGTGGGCGGGTAGCACGCGCATAGGGTCCGAACCTTTATCCGACCGTGTTGTAAACGTGACTGTTGTAAAGCAGTGTTCTCAAAGTGACGTAAGCGCAATAAGCGCACTTCTGAGAGTGGGGATGGGAATGGCGGAACGTAACAGGTCTAAGTGGGCAATGTCGGCGCGTGCGCTCACGGCCTCCGTCGGCGTGACGGCCGCGGCTGCGCTGTTCGCGGTCCCGGCACACGCCGACAGCACCAGCGACGCGTTCCTGTCAGCGCTGAACAGCGCAGGGGTCGGCTACGGCGACCCGGCAAGTGCCGTCGACCTCGGCCAGCAGGTCTGCCCGATGCTCTCTGAGCCCGGTGGGTCCTTCGCGAAAACCGCGTCGACGGTCGCCGGCCACGATGGCATCCAGGCCGACATTGCCGGGTTGTTCACCAGCATCGCGATCTCCCAGTACTGCCCACAGATGATGGGCAACTTCGCCAACGGCGACTTCTCCCAGGGCGCCGGCATCCTCAACAGTCTTGGCTTCCTTCCGGGGCTGTCGGGACTTTCCGGTTTGGCGGGCCAGTAGCGGGTACAGGCCGAGCATGTCCTCACACGATCTGCTCGACGAGCTTCTCAACATTGAACGCGGCGGCTGGGAGGCACTTAGCAACGCCACCGGCGACAAGTTCTACGGCAGCGTCATGACCGACGACGGGCTGGTGGTGCTCGCGAACGGTTCAATCATGGACCGTGAGGCGGTCGTGAACGCACTCGGTCAGGCGCCTGGCGCTTTATCAGCAGACGGCCGTTTCGTCCTAGCCGGCGGCGTTGGGTAGCAGCGCCGGGCAGTTTCCCTGCGCATCTGCGGCGAGTTCGAAGTGCCATAGCTCGTTCGCATAGATCCGGCAGAGCCCGAAGCGGGACCCGTTGTTGATGAGCCATCGATCGGCGCCCGCACCGCCGACATCGACGGCCTCACCGGTGACATGCTTGGACATGTCCGGGGTTTGCACGTACTTTCGTGCTGCGGCGAGGCTGCCGTAGGTCTGCACGGCCTGGTCGAGCAGCCGCTGCTGGAACTCCGGCGAGCGCCAGCCCGAGTTGATGGTCAACGTGATGCCGGCCGCCTTGGCCTGGGTCGCAGCGTTCTGGACGGCCCTCAACAGAGCCGGGTCGAGGCGCCCGACCGCCGGGTTTTGGACGTCGAACGGGGTCAGGGTGACTCCGTCGGGCACGGAACCGTCGCCTTGGGCGGCGGGAGGGTCCGCCGGGACGATTTTGTCGGCGAGCATGATGTGTGGTTCCGGCGGATCAGGCACCTGGAGTACGCCGGCCGCGATGGCTGCGGCCGCGACGACCAAGGCAACCGATCGCACGCTGGATCTCCTCACACGCAGTTTCGATCCCGATGAGGGACCCATTTTATTGGTCGGCGTATCGGCCGGCGTCGCCGCGTCTGCCGTCAGTCCCACGGCCCGGCAGGTCCGGTGATCCAGCTCTGCGGGATCTTGCCGGCCTGGAACGTCTTCAGCAGCGTCGTCAGTTGCCAGTAGGTGGCATCGCGCGCCTTGAGGAACTTGATGTGGATGTGGGTGAGCAGCTGCACCTGCTCGAACATCACGTCGAGATCGGCGGTCTTCTGCAGGGTGGCCAGCACCTGTTCGGAAGACTTCTCCAGCTCATCGGTAAGCCCCTTCACCTTGGTGATCATGCCTTCGGCGTCGGCGGCGATCTTGGCCTGCAGAGATGCCGCATCGTTGCCCGCAACCTTGGCCCTGGCGTAAAGCAATTTGAAATCCCACTCCAGGTTCTCGAAGGCACCGACCGTGACCTTCATCTCCGCCAACCCCATGTTGGCCATCGACGTCATTCGGTCGCCGTACTTGCCGATGCTGCGCATGGCCGCGGCGATGTCACCCGCGGTCGTGGCAGCTTCCAGATCCTCCACCGCGCGACGCAGATGGGGCATCTGGTCGATCACCGCGCTGTGCCATCCCGGGGACAGCATCTGGCCCTCCAGCTCGATGGCAAGCGTCGCCTCGCGCTCCACCGCGTACTTGCGCACCGCACCGTATGACGCGTACGCGCCGGGCGACGCAGCGTTGATTTGCGCCTGCCGGTCGGCAATCGCCGACGCGATCCGCTCGCTGGATTCGTAATCTTTGCGCGCTAAAGCCTTTTCGAAGCCCTTATGCAGGCGATCGATTTCGGCCTCCGCCACTCGGATGTCCTCGGGCGAGAGCAGCTTGACTCCGCCTTTGATCTCGGGAACACCGAGCCGCTCCATCCGTGCCCGGACCGAGGCCTCGAGCTGCTTGTTTCCGCTGGCCACCGCCTGGGACAGTTCGTTGTTCCAGATCAACTGGCGCTCGACGCCGGCCTGGCGACGAGCCACCTTGGTACGCAACGTTTCCGGCAACTTCTCGTAGAGGAACATGCGCCGGGGATCGGTGAAGAAATCCGCGTAGAGCAGGGAATGCAACTGGTCTACCGACATCCCGGTGCGGCCGGAGAGAAACGAGATCACCTTTGCCCGGTTGGCGGTGGCGTTGCTGCCCAGGAAGTTCCAGTCGAAGTCGTTGTCGAACGATCCAATGGTTCCCGTGCGGATCGCCTCGCTCTCGGACACCAGCCCTCGAATCTCGCCGCCGAGCACGGTATCTCGCCAATACAACAGCTTCTGGCCGGCGCCCGACGGCTTGGGCAAAGTGGCGGCCAGTGTCTTCCAGTCCATGTTGGCCGCCTTCAATGCCTCGGCTGGGCCCATCTCCTCGATCGCACGCGACATCAATTTCTCCGCCTCGGCGGGGGCAAGCGAGGCGAGCTTCGAAAGCTGTTGCGCGAGTTCAGTGGTGGCTGTCGACGTGACGGCCGTGCCCACCGGTCGGGAGACGCCGCCGCCGACATGTTGCGACCAGTCCACCTTGATGCCGAAGCGGTCAGCCTCGGCGTCGAGGAACTTGCGGTAGTCCGGGCCGCTGCCCGGCGGCTCCAGCGCGTCGAAATGCACCCTCCGCGGCTTCTTGGTGATCGGGTCCTCGAACTCCAGCCAGAACGGCTGATCGGCCTTCGGGTCGTAGCCGAACGTGCTGTATCGCGGTTTGCCGGTTCCCGGGTCGGCCCACCTGATCGTCGACGAGACCTCGGTCGACGGAAGCGCACCGTGGCGGGTATGGGGTTCCATCAGCACATCCCAGTCCTCTGGTGAGGCGTAGCGGTTGAGCTGCCAGTCGACGCCGGACGACGGGTGATAGTGCTCTACCGAATGCCATCGTCTGCCGGCGAATTCGGGGTCGGCCTTCCAGTCGGTCCCCACGAAGCCCCGATCGCCCTGCACGACAACGTGCTCGCCGTTGTCGAGATCGCGCCACACCCCGGCCTCTCGGGTCGGGTCCTCGAAAAGGGATTTCTCGTAACTCTTTTTCGCGTCCTCGGGACCGAGCCCGTAGTGCACGAGGCCTTCCGGATAGTCGTCAGTGGCCTCCTTGACGACCTTGCGCGCCACGCGCGGTGTGTAGCCACGCGGCGGTCTGCCCTTGACCGATGCGGCACCGGCAGACGGCTTGGACCGCATGTGCTCGGTGATGCGCCGGCCCGTCGCCGAGTCCTCGCCGACGTAGATCAGCAGCGAGTGCGGCTGGACGCCGGCGCGCCGAGCCGCGCCTTCCACGCCCAGTTCCCCCACTGCGCGCTCGACCACCTTGGCCGCCTCGGCGTGGCTCACTTCACCTGAACCGACCCGGCGCACAAGGGCTTCCAGCCCGACAATGTCCGCTGCCGCGGCACCCTTCAGTGCCATCTCGGGCACTAGTCCGGCCCTGGCGGCCTTGACCCAGTGCTTGACGGGGCCTGCGACATCCACGAATGCGAAGGCGGTCTGAAGAATTGCGGCAAGCTTCGCCGCTTCCACCTGGCCCGGATACACCAGCTCGGTCTCTTCGCTCATCTCACTGCCCGCAGCTGCGGCCAGCGTGTAGTACTCGTCCCACGCCTTGTAGGTCTGATATCCGGTGAGGCCTGCGCCGACTGTTGCCGCGAGGAAGAAGGTGGCGCCGCCGGCGGTGGCCAGCTCGGCGACGAGGAAGGCTGCGGCCGCGAGCGTCGACAAGCCGATATCCTTCCAAAACTCGGCGCTTTCGTAGTGCTCAACTACTTGCTTGGCGACGTGCGTGTGCACGGGGTTGGTCCACGGCATCCCGCTGGGACCCTTGTGCATCCCCTTGACCAGCTGGTCGTGAATTGGCTTGAGCTTCAACCAGAACTCGTCGTCGTCCCGCAGCTTGGGGATCGTCTTGACGATGTTGTTCTGTACTTCCTGCAGCGTGCTGCCGACGATCGCTTTGGCCTGCCGGACGTCCGCGTTGGACAACGCCTCGAGGTTGCCCGCCTGCTTGGCCGCGTACACGGCGGGATAGTCGTTCATGAATTTCGCCACCTGAGTCGACAGCGCGTCGTAGGTTTCCTTGACCGCGGCGTAGCTCTGCATGGTGAAGGGCTGGTATTGGGGCGAGTCCGCCGACTGCGGATCGGTTCCCGGGATGTAGGCGACGATCGGATCGCTGCCCATGTACAGCATGATGCGGACATCACCGGTCAGCGGGTGCGCGGGCTTCTCATTGGGATTGAAGGCGTCCGGACGGCGGTATCCCTCGGTCTTTTCGTCGGTTATCCAGCCGACCGGCACGGTCGTCAGCTCCTCAAGAGCCTTTTCCGCCTGGACCGTTTTCTTCGCCGCGTCGATCATCGCGGCGAGCTCGAATTCAGCCTGCGGTGCGGCGTCGCTGGCAGATCCCTTGGCTGCCCCCGGAGCCGCAGCAGGGCCTGTTAGTCCAACCCGTGCCATTTCGTCGCGCACCAGGCTGGCATTCTTCGAAAGATGCGAATTGGCAGTCGCTTTGACGTCGGACTCCCAAGATGTGCGGATCGCTTCCAGCTGTGGAAGTGCGGCGAGGCCCGGGACATGGCTGTAGCCGTACTTGAAGACGTCCATATTGTCCGAAGCAATCGGGATGAGTTCGGTGCCAAAGCTTTCCCATAGGACCGTGATCAGGGCCGGGTCGAATCCCCGTGGCGCCCCGCGCACATTGGCCATGCTCATCACACGGATCATCCAGACGCGCTCTTCGTGGGTGGCCTCTTTGTAGGCGTCGCTGCGGACTACCTCCATCATTCCGCGTACCAGATCCCCCCCGTCTGTGATCTTCTTGAGCGCCGCGACCTTTTGTCGTGTCTCTCCGCTCTTGGTGTCGACGATGTCGGGCGGGAAAACTTTGATCGGCCGGTCGCGCTGCACCACCGGGTCGAGCAGCCGCTGCACCGAGCGGTTGCCGGTTGCGGTCTGAAGGTCGGTCATCAGCCTGGCCCGTGCGCCAGGCTCGGCATTGTTCAGCACTGGACGCACCGCATCGGGTGCGAGCGCGGTCACGCCCACCGAGAAGGTCGACGACGGTGCGCCATTCTCCTGTTCTTGGACGGAGTCGCCGCCCTTCTTGGGCTGACGCGGCCTGGGCCGTGGCGGCCGCCGCCGAGGGCGGCCGGGCGGCAACTGATCCGCGGCCATGCTCCGAGCCTGCGGGCATCGTGACCGTTGAACCAGTTCGTCGCGGCCGACTCCTGAGGCAGACTTGGCTGCCCGATCGGGCAGGCATGGATGGCAGGATCGTGCTGTGTCAAGCTTTCGAATCCGCGAGGCAGCCCAGCTGCTGGGGGTCAGCGATGACACGGTCCGGCGTTGGATTGATCAGGGCTCGTTGCCGGTCGATCACGACGACGCGGGCCGGAAAGTGATCGCAGGCAAGGCGCTCGCGGAATTCGCCCGCAGCAAGGCGGGGCCGGTGGCGGAGAATCCCCTCGGTGTCGCCAGCTCGGCACGCAACCGGTTCGTCGGGCTCGTCACCAGGGTGGTGACCGACAAGGTGATGGCCCAGGTCGAAATGCAGTGCGGGCCTTTCACTGTCGTATCCCTGATGAGCGCCGACGCCGTTCGTGAACTGAATCTCGAACCCGGCGTCATTGCTGTCGCGGTTGTCAAGGCCACCACGGTCATCGTGGAAACCCCGGGATGAGAATCAAGCCGCGGCCTTCACGGGCTTGTTGACGCCCGCCGAGACCACGAGCACGGCCAGCGCGAGGGCCACCAGCAAAAGGGCCGGGACGTCACCTGCAAGATGTCCCATGTGGTGCCCGGGTGCGAAGGACTGCACTGCCATGATTGCCGCATGCACGACGCTGGACACGATGGCGAACCAGATAAGACTCAGATTCGCCTCGGGCTTTCGCGCCGCGTTCAGTAGAAATACGCCCAGCGTCGCGTACACGCCGACGATCATCATGAAGTACATGGAGTCGTGCGGCGCACCGTGATGCCATGCCCAGCCCGACGGCCAAACCAGAGCCAACGGATACAGGCATATACACGCCAAGCCTGACACCACGAGTGCGACCTGCAAGAGTTTGTATGAGGATGGCATGATCCCGCTCCAATTGTGATTCCGTTGCCTTCATTACGCCCCCAGCGTCGCACTGAGGCAGCTGGCCGCGAATCCGGTGGCCCACCTAGTTATTGGCGCGAACGTCGATGAATCTCAGCGGGCTAGCTCGGGCACGCTGACACGACGATCAGACCGCCGCCGTGGTTGGCCAGCGCGAAGAACTTCGTTCGACACCACTGACGCGGCTCGCAGCTCGTCGGGCGTAAGCCTTGGGTAGTAGGCCCGGCTCTGGGATCTCCTGTGTGACAACATCAGCGTGGAGGACGGACGCGGAGGTGCCAATGACCGAGCAACCGGCACTCCTTGCCGAAACACCGGATTCGGCCAAGCAGGCGCGGTGGCGGACTTCGGAGCAGTCGCGCGCGTGACCACCGTGGGAACGGGATTGCTCAGCTTCGCCGCGGGCATGGCAGTGGCCACCCTCACCACACCAGTCGGGATATCAGGTGCGGTCTTTCTGCTGCCGATACAACTCAGCCTGCTCGGCGTTCCAAGTCCCGCCGTAACACCCACCAATCTGTTGTTCAACGTGGTCTCAATCCCGGGCGCGCTGGCGCGTTATCGTCGGCATGCGCCATTACGCAGCACCCTGACAACTGTTCTGCTGATCGGAACGCTGCCCGGCGTCATTCTCGGAGCCATCGTCCGGGTGCTGGTCATCCCCGGTCCGCAACTCTTTCGGTTGTTGGTGGCCGGCCTGCTCCTTCCACTGGGTATCTGGCTGTGCCTGCGCACCTTTCAGACACCGTCACCGCGACCGCAGACTCAACTATCGAATTCGTGCATCGTGACACTCGCCTTCGGTGTCGGGGTGGTGGGCGGCATCTACGGCATAGGCGGCGGTTCATTGCTCAGCCCGATCCTCGTTGGGCGCGGGTTCTCGCTCTCCACGGTGGCGCCGGCCGCACTCACCTCGACATTGCTCACTTCCGTCGCCGGCGCAGCCACCTACCTCGTCCTGGCCATCACGACGGCCGGAGATCACATCGCCCCCTACTGGATGATCGGTCTCATGGCCGGACTGGGAGGTTTGTGCGGAGGCTACCTCGGGGCCTACCTCCAACCTCACCTGCCAGAACGAATGCTGCGTGGTGCACTTGGAATCACTGCGATAGCAACGGCAGTCGTCTACGCAACGCAGAGCTGACTTCAGAGGAGTTCGGCGAGCATGGCCGCGGCGCGTGCGGCCCCGTCCGTTTCGACCGGCTTGAACGACGACCGTCCCGAGATCTGCGCGGCGACGGCCTGTGCCAGCCGATCGGGATCGGCGGCCTCGGCGTAGCTCATCGCGTGCCCGGCGCCGTACCGTTGCAGCCGGTGCCGGACGTGGAAGTTCTGCTCGAAGTGATGTTCAAGCGGCACGAAGATGAACGGCGTGCCGGCCGCGGTGAGCTCCATACACGTACTCAGGCCGCCCTGGACCACGGCGACATCGCACGCGGCAAGGTACTGGTCGAGGTCGGGGACGAAGCCGCGCACCCGGACTCCAGCTCGTCGCGGCAGTGACGCCGGGGCGATCCGTGGCCCCGTGACGATCAGGAAATGCAGCTCGGGTACCAGCCGACGAGCGATCGGCACCGCATCAAGTATTCGGCGTAGTAGCGACTCGCCAACGGACGTCCCTCCGACGGTGACCACGCAAAGTCGGTGATCCGATTGCACGCCAAGTCTTTTCCGCAGCACCTGGCGTTCGGGTGCAGACGGCGGCAACCCGCCGACGACATAACCCGCGAACTCGAAGTTCCGCTCGGTCCACTCACGGATGCCCGGCAGCCCCGGACCGAATCCGTCGGACACGACGTCATCAGGGTTGCCGACGAAGATGGAGCGGTCCCGCATTCGTGGGAAACGGGCTCGGTGCTCGATCATCTCGGTGTTGTAGTCGGCGGCGAGGGCGGCCTCGGCGTCTCCGCCGTCGGGCATCGGGAGGTAGCCGACGAAGTCGGTCATCCAGGCGAACATGAAGCGTTTCAGTTCGGGGTTCTCATGCAGGTAATAGTCGACCTCCCACGCCTCGTCGCCGATCACCAGATCAGGCATGTCGGTGCGAATCACCTCGTCGAACAGCATGAAGTTGGCGATCAGAATCTCGTCCATTCGGCGCAGCGCCTGAAAGGCGTGCAAGTCGTGCTCCCCCGCCTCGGCCTCGATGTGCCCGGACTCGTTGAGCAGATGACGCGACGCCGGATGAACGCATTCGCCTGCGGCTTCGAGCACCCGCGTGACAGGGTCCTGCGCGAGCCACTGGATCTCCAGATCCGGTTGTGCGCTTCGTAATTCCTGTGCGATCGCGACGTCGCGGCGCGCGTGTCCCAAACCGATCGGCGAGCTCAGGTAGAGGACGCGCCGTCGTCGTCGCAGCGCGCGGGTCCAGGTGACCCGTTGCGCCGGCGGCGGATCCACCGCATCGACGAACTCGCGGATCAGACCGTTGATACGCACCGGGTCACGGGCCGGGAGCCCGTGGCCGGCGTGCTCGAGCAGTGTCAGCTGTCCGCCGGTGAGCTCGGCGAGACGTTCCCCAATGCTAAACGCGCGCAACCGATCCTCAGTCCCGTGGACCACGTGAACCGGGCATTGCACCTTCGGCGCGATGTCGTCGAGGAGCTCGATGGGCTGCTCGGCGCCAAGGCGCGCGGCCGTGGTGTCGACGAACGTTTGCGCGTCGGTCTCGGCCGACCACGCCATGGCGTCTTCGATCTGCTTGGTGGAGTGCGGCTCCGAGAACATCTCGGTGAAGTAGAACCTGCGGAAATCCTCGAGATCGCCGTGCAGCCAGTTGTGCCGGGTGTACTTCTGCCAACCGCGCGGGGTGTCGAAAACGTTTTGCCAGCGGGCAAGTTCGACATCCGGCCGGGTGATCTCCAGCCCGCATGCGGGCGCGATCGCCATTACCCCGTCAACCCGCTCGGGATGGGCTGCGGCCAAGTGCACCGCCCACGTTGCCCCGCAGGAAAACCCGACCACTACCGCCCGGTCCGTGTCGGTGGCATCGAGAACGGCGAGCGCGTCGTCGGCGAACTCGCGATCGGCAAAGGCCGCGGCGCCCCGTGGTCGGCTGGATCGGCCGGCGCCGCGACCATCGAAGGTGACGACGCGGTAGTGGCGGGCCAGGAAGGCCACTTGGGCTTTCCAGAATCGGGACGGCACCACCGACCACGTCGGCAACAACATCACCGTCGTATCAGCGTCGCCGTACACGTCCCCGTTGTAGTAGACGTCAAAGTGCAGCGAGACGCCGTCGCGACTCGCTGCACCCGACCTGTCCGGTTTCCGGGCGGGCCGCTGTTCGGCCGTCACCCACTCATCGTCGTCCATCAAGGGCGGACTTCAAACACATTGTTGAACGGGGTCTGGGCCGCGATCCGGAAACGGGTGAACCCGGCCGTCGACACGACGTCGCGGATGCGCGCGGGGCCCGCTTGCGTTCCGAGCGCCAGACCGACGGGCTGCGACAGTGACGACGGCGTGCACAACAGCGTCGAGAATCCGTAGAAGGTCCGGCCGACCGGGTTGAGATTGTCCTGGACGTGGTCGCCGGCGGCGGGCTCGACGATCATCCACGTGCCGTCCTCGGCGATCACCTCGCGGACGTGACGGGCGGCACCGACCGGGTCGCCCATGTCGTGCAGGCAGTCGAACATCGTCACCAGGTCGTACGGGCCGCCGCCGAAGGCGTCTGCGTCCGCAGTTTCGAATTCGATGCGCGATGTCCATCCCGACTGGTCCGCGCGGGTGCGCGCCGTCGCAATCGACCCTGAATGACAATCGGTGCCACGCACGCGCGCCTTCGGGAAGGCTTGGGCCATAAGGATTGTCGACGCACCGTGGCCGCAACCGACATCGGCGACCGCGGCACCGTTGGCGAGCTTCTCGACGACACCGTCGAGCGCGGGCAGCCACTCGGAGATCAGGTGTGCGTTGTAGGAGGGCGCGAAGAACCGTTCGCACCCCATGTGCACGTCGGAGTTGTGGTCGCCCCAGCTCACCCCGTCACCGGTGCGCGCTGCGTCCATGATGCGCCCGGAGTCGCACACCGTTCCGTGCGCGGTCTGGAACAAGCCGGTGACGAACGCGGGGCTGGCCTCGTCCGTCAACGCGACGGCGTGTTCGGCCGGCAACTCGTAGCGGGCGGTCGACGCGTCGTAGGTGACGAACGATCCCGCGGCCTGTGCGTTGAGCCATTCGCGGGCGTAGTGCTGATCGGTGCCCGTGCGTTCGGCCAGTTCTGCGGCGGTGCTGGGTCCGTTTTCCGCCAGGCTGCGGTAGTAGCCCAGGCGGTCACCCATCACCACCAGGGCGCCGTTGAGGACTGCGCCGACCTCCTCGACCGCCTTGAAGACGAACGCCATCAGCTTGTCCGGGTTGACCGCAGGTGCGGACGTGGTGTGTGTCATGAGGTGTCCTTTCTCGACGCTGTCACCCTGGCACCGCGGTCACCCCTGCCGAATCCGGTGCCCCCCCTGGTCTTTGCGTCCTAGGATCAACCGATGCTGGTCGGCCGCGAACCCGAGCAGCAGCGGATCGCGACGCTGGTTGCTGGTGCGCGGGTACGGCAAAGCGGCGTGCTCGTCATCAGCGGTGAGGCGGGAATCGGTAAGACATCGCTGCTTGACGACACCGCGCGCGCTGCTGGTGAGATGGCTGTGTTGAGGGCGTCGGGAAGCGAATTCGAAGGCGGGCTGGGCTTCTCGGGCTTGCACCAGTTGCTGGTGCCGGCTCTGGGTCTGCTGGACCATCTACCCGAACAGCTGCGCGACGCGCTCGCGGTTGCCCTCATGCTTCGCAGCGGTCCCGCCCCGGAGCGGTTCGCGGTCGGGGTGGCGGCATTGAGCCTGCTGAGCCGACTGGCCGAGGAACGGCCGCTCTTGCTGCTCCTGGATGACGCGCACCTTTTCGATCCCGCGACCGCCGAGACTGTTCGCTTCGTCGCGCGCCGCCTGGTGGCCGACCCGATTGCCCTGCTGATCTCGCTGCGCCCCGAGCCCGATGCCATCCTCAACGCGGCTGATCTTCCGGCGCTGAAGCTGACCGGCCTGGATACGCAGGCCGCGACGGCGTTGATCACACAACAGCAGCCCGGCCGGCCGGCCGACCCCGAGAAGGCGGCCGCGCTCTATCGGGTAACCGCGGGCAATCCGCTCGCGCTGCTGGAACTGTCCCGGGATCTCGACAGTGTCGCGCGCATGCCGCCCGAACTACCCGTGCCTGTCCCCGAAGCGATCGCGCAGGCCTTCGGCGGGCGGGTGTCGTCGCTGGCGCCCTCGGCGCGGTGCGCGTTGCTGATCGCTGCGATCGCGGACGGCGACCTCGCCACGACGGCCCAGGCCGCCGCCGGGTTGGGGTGCACGGTTGACGAACTCGAAGACGCAGAAGCGATCGGTCTGCTGCGGCTCGCCGGCGATCGCGCCGTGTTCCGCCACCCCCTCGTTCGTCCGGCGATCTATTCGACCGCGCCTGGAGCGCTGCGTCGAGACGCGCACCGCGCGGTCGCCGCGGCGTTGCCTGACTCGTCGGCCGATTTGCGCGCCTGGCATCTCAGCCAGGCATGCGTCGGCCCGAACGACGACGTCGCAGACGCCCTGACCGCTGTGGCCGACGGTGCCCGCGCGCGCGGAGCCCACGCCGTGGCAAGTGCCGCGCTCGAGAGAGCCGCCGAACTCACGACAGAACACTCCCGACGGGCGGTGCGGATGCTCGGTGCCGGGGAGTCGGCCTGGCACGCCGGTCAGCCCCGGCGGGCAGATCTCCTTCTCGAGAAAGCGGCGAGAGTGTCGACGGACGAGGCAATCGTCGCCGACATCGACGATCTTCGAGGAAACCTGGCGTTTCGCACCGGATCGCTCGACAAGGGTCTCGAATTGCTGCTTCGGGCAGCACAGCTCGGTTCTTCATCCGATCCCGACGCCGCCGTGATGCGGCTATGCGACGTGATCCATCTGTGCTTTTACCGCTGCGATACGGCGAACGCGCTCGCCGCTGCGGATCGCGTGGAGAGCCTCATCGGTGCATGCGGAACCGACAGTGCGCGTATCCGCGGCCAGATGGGGATCGGCATGGCGCGGGTGGTCGCCGGCGGCGCGGGTGTGCAATGGATTCGCACTGCCATGGACGCGCTCGCAATTCATCCGGATCTCCCGGAGGACACCCGACGACCGCATTGGCCGGTGATCGGCACGCTGTTCCTCCGCGAAACCGCCTCGGGACGTGATCTCGTCAGTCGAGCCGTCAACGATGACCGAGTGCGAACGGCGTTGGGCGCCTTGCCTGCTCTGTTGTTCCACACTGCCCGCGATGATGCGACCACCGACCAGTGGGCCGCCGGCCTGGCGGGCTACGACGAAAGCATCACGCTCGCAAGGGAAACGGGCCAGACCACCGACCTCGCGGCGTCACTGGCCGGACTGGCGTGGCTGCAGGCAAGGATGGGACGCGTCGAAGAGTGCAAGGCACACGCAGATGAAGCAATCGCCCTGGCCGAACGTCACGGCATCGTGTTGGCCCGGCTGTGGGCGCTGTACGCGCTCGGCGATTTGCATCTCGCCTGCGGTGACTCCGCGGCGGCCGCTGGGTGGTTTCAGCGATTGCAGACGATGCTGCACCGGATGGATGTCCTCGACGTCGATCTGGCGCCGGGCCCTGAACTCGCCGAAGCGCAACTGCGCAACGGTGATGCATCGGCGTCGGCGGCAACCGCCCACGAGTACCTACTGCAGGCGAGGAAGAAGGGCCAGCCGTGGGCGCTGGCCCGAGCGCACCGTGCTGTCGCGCTGACCTGTTCAGACGCCGCCGAGCGGACCGCGTTATTCGAGCGGGCCATTGCACTGCACGCCGACAGCCCAGACTTGTTCGAGGAAGCCAGAACTCGTCTCGCTTACGGCTCCGCTTTGCGTCGTAGCCGCAGCCGGGTGGCCGCACGGCCTCAACTCCGGATCGCGCTTGACGCATTCGAACGGCTCGGCGCCCGCCCCTGGGCCGATCTCGCCGCCAACGAGTTCGATGCGACCGGAGAGAAAGTTCGACGTTCAGGTGAAGGCTATCTCGGCGTCCTCACGTCACAGGAGATCCGGATCGCCAGGATGCTCGCCGACGGGAGAACGACGAAAGAGACTGCGGCGGCGCTGTTCTTGAGCCCGAAAACCGTCGAATACCATCTGCGCCACGTCTACCAGAAGCTGCAGATTCGCTCGCGAGACGAGTTGAGCGCGGCGATAGACTACTAGCGCACGACCCGCTCACTCGAGGTCCATTGACCGTTGGTGAACCGATGCGTGACTTCGATGGTCGCATAGGGCGAGTAACCGAGGTCAGCGCTTGTTGCCGATTCGGGATATATCAGCTTTTCCTCAGTGATGATCGCCGAGCCGTCGACTCGTATCTGATCGATGCCGCGAGTCTCGCCATATGTCTTACCGCGAAGGGGTGACGATCCCGGCATGATGGTTTCGCCAATCGACCGGGGAGACGTCGGATCCGAAAAGTCGAACACGCGAATAAATTTCATCATCGATGTCCGGCCAGCGCAGCACATCGCTTTCGGGGAGCCGAAGCAGGTGAAGGAGACTAACGCGTCCTCGGTCCCGTCTGCGTCGGCGTCGAGCCATCCGACCATTTTGGCATCGGTGATCGACGCGCCCCCGAAGTCACCGGAGGGGGTGCGTGCTTCGCCCTCGCCGTCCCGCACAGTGATCGGGACTGTGTTGTTCCATCCGAGGGAATCGTTTCCGCATGTCCCGGCCGGGAATGTCATATTGCGGATAGTGTCGTCGGTGACGCCGGACGGCTTCGTCGGATTCGCACTCGAATGCGGGGCGCACCTGCACAGCGTGATGGCTTTGATTGTGCCTGAGACGATCCCGCCGAGTTCGGCGTAGTCCTCCACGGTCATTTTGTATGCGGTGGACGCGTTGGCGTCGATGGTGTAAGTGAGAACGCTGCCGGTGCCGCTGATCTGTTTGTCGGTAGGTGTGCCGTAAAGCTCGGTGGCTTTGCTGACGGATGATCCAGCGGTGATGCCGTCGATAGTGCGGCCGCCGCCGTGCGGTGCGATGGAATCGAGGACGCCGTCGACAAACCCGAAGTCGCAGTCGGCATACGAGACGACGACCTTGCCATCGGCGACGGCGGGGAACGCGGGGTGCGCCTTGCGAATATCGGTGAACGACTGGCCGAGCCGAATGTCGTCGATGCCGTCGCCGGTGAGCGATTTCTTCGCCAGGCCGACATTTTGCACCGCGATGAGCCGACTTGCGAGTTGATCGGCGTTCGTCGCCTCCACGAACAATCCGCCCGTCACCCGCGCGATGCACGCGAGCTGCTCGCTGGCCGGCCCCTCTGTCTTGAACCCGACCGTCGAGATCGTCAAGCCGGGGTGATTCTGCTTTGCGGCAATCGCGGTATCGCACGGAGGCGTGCCGCACGTGTCTTCACCGTCGGACACCAACACGATCGCCTGCGGTGAAGCGTCGGTGGGCAACTGATCAGCGGCTCGTTGCAAAGCCAGGCTGATCGGGGTGTAGCCAGAGGGAGTCAAGCCCGCGATCTGCTGGCGCATGTGCTCACGATCCAAGCGCCCCAGGGGAATCAGTGTTTTGACGTCCTGGCAGCCAGCCACCTGCTCGGCTTCAGCGATACCTGTGCCTGTGCCGTAGGTGGTCAGTCCGATCACCGAGTCGTCGGGCAACTTGTCGACGAGTCCCTGGGCCGCCTTCTTGGCCGCGTCGATCCTGGGCCCGGGTGCGTCGGCGGTGTTCATCGATGCAGACGCGTCCAGAATCAGCACCGTCGGCACGGTGACCAGCCTTTCGGGCGACGGTCCCAATCGACCAGGGGCCGTGAACACGTCACAACCCGTCAGCAGCAGACAAGCGCACGCCAAAATAACCCCTAAACGACTCCCCACCAGGGGATCGTAACGCTCTAACCCCTACGCGGAGAGCTATTCGACGGTGACAGACTTCGCGAGGTTGCGCGGCTTGTCGACGTCGTAGCCGCGGGCCTGCGCCACCGCCGCGGCGAACACCTGCAGCGGGATCGTCGAGAGCAACGGCTGGTAAAGCGTTGACACCGCCGGGATTTCGAACAAATGATCGGCGTAGGGGCGCACGGTGTCGTCGCCTTCCTCGGCGATGACGA
This sequence comes from Mycobacterium sp., assembly GCF_032159765.1. Lineage (GTDB taxonomy): Bacteria > Actinomycetota > Actinomycetes > Mycobacteriales > Mycobacteriaceae > Mycobacterium. The sequence goes on from NZ_JAVHWM010000135.1 coordinate 28,344, forward strand.
TCGTGACCGCGCCGCGCGCCTGGATCTCGCGGATGTTGGACAGCAGCTTCGAGTGCAACATCGCCGAGCCCTTCGGCGAGGGCATCACCACGATCACGGGCAGGCCGTCCTCAATCAGCGCGATCGGCCCGTGCTTGAGTTCGCCGGCGGCGAAGCCCTCGGCGTGCATGTACGCCAGCTCCTTGAGCTTGAGCGCGCCCTCCAGCGCCACCGGGTAGCCGACGTGGCGGCCCACGAACAGCACCGTCGACGACGACGCGAACCGCCGCGCCACGTCGGCGAACGGCTCGACCTCCGCGAGCACCCGCGACACCAGCGGCGGCATCGACTCGAGCTCTTGGTACTCGCGCTCCACCTCGTCGGGGTATTTCGTGCCGCGGGCCTGCGCGAGCGCTAGCCCGACGAGGTAGTTGGCCGCGATCTGCGCAAGGAACGTCTTCGTAGACGCGACGCCGATCTCCGGCCCGGCGCGTGTGTAGAGCACCGCGTCGCATTCGCGCGGGATCTGGCTGCCGTTGGTGTTGCAGATCGCCAGCACCTTGGCCTTCTGCTCCTTGGCGTGGCGCACCGCCTCCAGCGTGTCGGCGGTCTCGCCGGACTGCGAAATCGCCACGACCAGCGTGCTGCGGTCCAGGACCGGGTCGCGATAGCGGAACTCGCTGGCCAGCTCGACTTCGACGGGCAACCGCGTCCAGTGCTCGATCGCGTATTTGGCGAGCAACCCCGAGTGGTAGGCGGTGCCGCACGCGACGACGAACACCTTGTCGATCTCGCGCAGCTCCTGATCGGACATCCGCTGCTCGTCGAGCACGATGCGCCCGTCGACGAAGTGCCCGACCAGCGTGTCGGCGACGGCGGTCGGCTGCTCGGCGATCTCCTTGAGCATGAAGTACTCGTAGCCGCCCTTTTCGGCGGCGGACAGGTCCCAGTCGATGTGGAACGTGCGATAGCCGCCGACGTCCTCTCCGGAGAAGTTCGTGACGCGATAGTCCTCGGCGGTGATCACGACGGCCTGATCCTGGCCGAGTTCGACGGCGTCGCGGGTGTATTCGATGAACGCCGCGACGTCGGAGGCGACGAACATCTCCCCGTCACCGACGCCCACCACCAGCGGCGTCGACCGTCGGGCAGCCACGATGGTTCCGGGTTCGTCCGCGTTGGCGAATACCAGAGTGAAGTGCCCCTCGAGCCGTCGCAGCACTGCCAGCGCCGACGCCACGAAGTCGCCGGCCGTGTCGCCTGACCGGTACTGCCGGCTGACCAGATGCACGGCGACCTCGGTGTCGGTGTCGCTGGCGAACTCCACGCCCGCGGCTTCCAGTTCGCGGCGCAGGATGGCGTAGTTCTCGATGATGCCGTTGTGGACGACCGCGAGCTTGCCTGTGCTGTCGCGGTGGGGATGGGCGTTGCGGTCGGTGGGACGGCCGTGTGTTGCCCAGCGGGTGTGGCCGACGCCGGAGTGTCCCTGCAGCGTGGCCGGGTCCGCGGACGCCAGCGCTGCGTCGAGGTTGGCAAGCCGCCCGGCACGCCGATGAACGGTCATTCCGCCAGTGCCATCCATTACCGCGATGCCCGCCGAGTCGTATCCGCGGTACTCCATCCGGCGCAACGCTTGCACGACGACGTCGCAGGCAGGGCGCCCTCCGACGTAACCGACAATGCCGCACATAGGTCATCAGGGTAGTGGAGCCCCCTGATCGGGGCCGTCGGCTACGGTTCATCCATGGCCTCCACCGGCAAGCTCTTCCGCGCGCTGACCCGCAAGGGGCCGCACCGCGTTCTGCGGGGTGACCTGGCCTTTGCCGGTGTCCCCGGTGCCGTCTACACACCGGAGACCGGCTTCAATCTGCCTGCCGTCGTGTTTGGCCACGACTGGATGACCGCGGCCGAGCGCTACCACGGCACGTTGGAGCATCTGGCGTCGTGGGGCATCGTCGCAGCGGCCCCGGGCACTGAGCGCGGACTGGCGCCGTCGGCTTCGAACCTTGCTTACGACCTCGGCACCACACTCGAGATCGTGGCAGGCGTGCGGTTGGGACCCGGACAGATCAGCGTGCATCCCACCAAGCTCTGCGTCGCTGGGCACGGCTTCGGCGGGTCTGCCGCGGTGCTGGCGGCGGCGACGCTGTCGGGGCGCCGATCGCGCTTCGTCCCGAAGGCAGTGGCTGCCCTGTTCCCGAGCGTGACCAGCCCGCGCGCCGAAGAGGCCGCGGCGTCGCTCAAGCTGCCCGGCCTGGTGCTCACGGCGCCGGATGGTCCGCGGACGATCCACACGATTGCAGAGGAACTGAACGACGTGTGGGACGGCGCGGTGTTGCGCATCGTGAGTAAGGCGAAGCCCGGGGGCCTGCCCGACGGTCGCAGATGGGGCCGCCTCCTCGGCCTTCCTGGCGCCGACAAGAACACGCAGAAGGCCGCGCGGGCGCTGCTGACCGGATACCTGCTCTATGAACTCGCCGGAGATAAGGCCTACAGCGACTTCGCCGATCCCGGCGCCACGCTGCCGAAGACCGAAGGACCGGATCCCGACGCCGAGCCGGTGACGCCCGAGGACAAGTTCGTCGCGCTGCTCAAGCCGTAATGGCGAT
>NZ_JAVHWM010000159.1:0-12102 GCF_032159765.1 Mycobacterium sp.
TCTGGCGGGCGATCCGCTCACCGCATACGGGGCAGTGCGGGGTGCCTGCCCTGGCGTAGAGGAGACGGAGGTAGTCGTACACCTCGGTGATGGTGCCGACCGTCGACCGCGGGTTGCGGTTGGTGGATTTCTGGTCGATCGACACCGCCGGCGACAGCCCCTCGATGAAATCGACGTCAGGCTTGTCCATTTGGCCGAGGAACTGCCGCGCATACGCCGACAGCGACTCGACGTAGCGGCGCTGGCCCTCCGCGAAGATCGTGTCGAACGCCAATGACGACTTGCCTGATCCGGACAGACCGGTGAACACGATCAGGGCGTCGCGCGGCAGGTCGAGGTCGACACTTCGCAGGTTGTGCTCCCGCGCACCCTTGACGATGAGGCGATCAGACACTGTGCCCTTTCCCGGGCGCCTTCCAATTAGACGCAATCCCTGCCCATGCTAGGTGCCCCCACCGACAGCGCTACCGTGGCGTCATGACCGCCGTCACAGACAACTACACCGGCCACGTCGACCCGGGAACTGCTGCCCGGCGGGCCCTTCCCGGCGCAACGATCATCAAAGCGTCGGTGGGCCCCATGGATAACAACGCCTACCTGGTGACCTGTTCCGAAACCGGCGAAACACTGCTCATCGACGCCGCCAATGACGCCGACGACCTCGTCGCCCTCATCCGGGAGAACGCGCCGAATGTGACGCTGATCGTCACCAGCCACCAGCATTTCGACCACTGGCAGGCGCTGGAGGCGGTGGCTGGCGCGACAGGCGCCCCGACCGCGGTGAACGCGATCGACGCCGATCCCCTGCCGGTGAAGCCAGACCGGCTGCTTTCTCACGGCGACACCGTGCAGGTGGGCAAGCTGACCTTCGATGTCATCCACCTGCGCGGACACACGCCCGGCTCGGTCGCGCTGGCGCTCAGCGGCACGGCGGCCGGGGACGCGACTCAGCTGTTCACCGGCGACTGCCTGTTCCCCGGCGGCGTCGGAAAAACCTGGCAACCAGGCGACTTCGACCAGTTGTTGTCCGACGTCACGTCACGGGTGTTCGACGTGTACGACGATTCGACCGTCATCTATCCCGGCCACGGCGACGACACGACGCTAGGTGCCGAGCGACCGAATCTCGGCGAGTGGAGAGAACGCGGCTGGTAGCCCTGCGCTCAGTTCGTGGTGTGAACGATCAACACGTCGGTTTTGGCCCGACGTGAGACGTTGGCGGGCACCGAGCCGAGGATCCGGCCGGTGATGGTGCTGAGCCCGACATTGCCGACCACGAGCAGGTCGGCGTTGACCTCCTCGGCGAGTTCCACGAGCGCGTCGACGGGTGCGCCGACGATCGGCTTCTCCTCGACGTTCTTGGCTCCTGCCGCAGAGGCCCGTTCGTGGGCTTCCTTCAGGATCGCGTAGATCGGGGCCGCGCCCGTCGTCTTGTATCCCTCGTCCTTGAGCATGTCGGCTGCGCGTGGATCGTCGTGCTGAGGGAAATATGCCGTCGCAATGATCAGTTTCGCGTCCGAGCCGGCGGCGATGCTGGCTGCCCGGTCGACCGCACGCAGTGATGAGTCCGATCCGTCGGTCCCGACCACCACGGTCTGATAGGCGCTCATTGATCCTCCCAGTCCTCGGTTTGCTATGCCAACCCCTGACCTTAGCGGCATGGCCAGCAAAAACGGGAGAGATTGACGACACAGTTGCGCTCGGGGGGGTCAATGCTCACTCGAGGGACGGTGTGTGAGGAGCGGCGCCCCTGCTGGTTTCACGTCAGCTCCTTCACGGGAACACCTGACCAATGGCTCGCGTCTCGACGCAGGGAGCGCAGGAGTTCCTGCCGGATTCCCGCAATCTCGACGACCTCGCCGCCGCGGCCCGCACGTGCCGCGGCTGCGACCTGTACCGGGCGGCCAACCAAACGGTTTTCGGCGCCGGTCTTGACACCGCCCGGGTCGCGCTCGTGGGTGAGCAGCCAGGTGACCAGGAGGACCGCGACGGCACGCCCTTTGTCGGGCCGGCAGGGAAACTTCTGGACAAGGCGCTCGCGGCGGCAGGCATTCGACGGGGCGAGACATATGTCACGAACGCGGTGAAACATTTCAAATTCACTCAGCCAGAACGCGGGAAACGACGCATCCACAAGACGCCGAGCCGCACCGAAGTGGTGGCCTGCCGGCCGTGGCTGATCGCGGAGTTGACGACCATACAGCCGGAGCTCATTGTTCTGCTTGGTGCTACCGCCGCCAAATCGTTGATGGGCAACGACTTTCGGATCACCGCGCACCGGGGGGAACCGCTTCGACTGCCCGAAGACGACAGCGGTATCCAGCCAGGCATCGACCCACATGTGGTCGCCACGGTTCACCCGTCATCCGTGCTGCGCGGGCCACCGCAGGATCGGGAGAAGGCGTTCGACGCGCTCGTCGACGATCTGCGGGCCGCGGCGCGTCTGCTCGGATAGCTGACAGGCGAACGCGCCCGAGCCAGGATGTGCCCGGACGCGTCCACGTCGATGTGTCCCAAGGGTCACTGGGTCCACACACCCCACGGCACATAGGGATCGGTACCGAAGGGGACGAAGGGGTCGGCTCCGCCGATGACCTGCGGCTCGGGGTAGACGGCAACGGGACCGCCCGGAGGCAGCGCCACAGGACCGTCGGCTGACGCGCTCGACGGCTGGGGCGACGGCGTGGTCGGGTTGCTGGCAGCGGCCGCGGCGGTCGGCGCGACCGCAATGGCCGCAGCCACGGCTGCTCCGGCGAATACGGAGCTGATCGTAAATCCCTTGAGACTCATGGCTTTCCCTATCAGTTGACGAGCGCGGGTTCTTTGGCTCACGTGTACATCACATGGGCTGTAGCGCTGCATATTTGGATACGCAGGCGGGTTACACGCACTGTGCAAGACAAGGCAAGACTTACGCGAGCGAGTGACGGGATTCGAACCCGTGTAGACGGCTTTGCAGGCCGGTGCCTAGCCACTCAGCCACACCCGCGTGTCGAGAAGGGTGCCATTTCTCCAGCCGACATTCCAGCATTTCCGTCACCGTGATTTCGCGGGCGCGCACTACTTCGCTGCCGGGCTCGCCTTGATTGCGGCGACGGTCCCCAGCGCCGCAAGTGCGGCGAACACGCCGAAAAGCACACGGGCACTGATTATTTCGGATTCCGAGGCGGCATTCGCTACCACACCGGCGAGGCCTGCGCCGAAGGCACCGGAGATCAATTGCACCGTGTTGATCGCAGCCGCGGCCGCACCACTTTCGACGGGATCGTCCAACGCGCCCATGATCCAGGCCGAGAGGTGGGGCCACGCGATCCCGACGCCGCACCCAGCCACGAACAGTCCGACCAGCCACATCGCGATCACCGACCATCCCGGCCGATCGACCAGGATCAGTGCCGCCAGCCCCAACCCGACGGCCATGACCGCGGGCGACGCCGCCACCAATCGGGCTGACACCGCCTTCTTTTCCACCGACGCGCTGACGATCTCCGACGTCGTCCACCCGACGGCCAGCACTGCGCCGACAAAGCCGGCCGCCACCGGGGCCATGCCCGCCAGCCGCTGAGCGAAAAACGGCACGTACATGTCGACCATGGTTGCGGCCATCAGCACGCCGACGGTCACATACATCCACTTCAGCGGGCCCGGGCCGAACGCGGCTCGGGGCAACACGGTTGCCCGTGCCCGTCGGTCGACCAGGAGGAAGCCTCCCACCAGCGCGACGCCCAGGACGAGGAGCCCCGCCGTTGCGACGGCATCCCGTTGCACGCCGGCGACGCTGATCGCCAGGGCCGCACCGCCCAGCAGCGCCAGTGACCACACGGGGATCCGGCTGAGACTGGCTGGCGCGGGAGCACTCTGCGCCCTCGCGGGCAGCGCGCCAGGCACGAGCGCGGCCATCGCCAGCGTCGCGACTACCAGCGAGCCGAAAGCCCAACGCCAGATATGAAATTGGGCGAACACACCGCCCATCGCTGGGCCGATGATGACGCTGACTCCCCACATCGCCGACACCAAGGCTGATGCCCGAGTCCACAACGAACTCGGCAGCGCCGCGTTGATCACCGCGTAGCCCAGACCCGCGAGCATTCCGCCCGCTGCGCCCTGCACGGTCCGGGCGACAAGAAGCAATTCCATGGTTGGCGCGAGGGCGCAACCCGCGGTGCCCGCGCCGAACAGCGTGAGGATCAGCAGATATGACGTTCGCGGGCCGAATCTCATGAGCAGCGGGTTCACCGCCGCGGCCGCGATCACCGAGCCGACGAGATACACGGTCACAACCCAGGCGTAGAACCGTTGCCCACCGATGTCGGCGACGGCGCTAGGCAGCAGGCTGATGGTGAGGAACTCGTTCGTGGCGTACAGCGCGACACCGCCGGCGAGCACAGTGACCGTGCCGAGCCGGTCGCGGCCCAGCAGCTCGCGCCAGCTTCCCGCGATCGTCGTCGGTGTCTGGCTCACCCGGCCCACGCTAAGGCCTCAACCATGGTTTAGATCAAGCGCGCACTATTTCAGCCCGGCCGCGTCCATTCCGCGCAGTTCCTTCTTCAGGTCGGCGATCTCGTCGCGAATCCTCGCGGCAAGTTCGAACTGGAGGTCGCGCGCCGCAGCCATCATCTGCGCCGTGAGGTCCTTGATCAGGTCGGCGAGTTCTGCGCGCGGCATGTTCGACGTGTCGCGTCCCTCGTAGATCCCGGCGCTGACGGCGCGGCCTGGCTCGCCCTGAGCACGGCGGCCTCGCGACACGTTGCGGCCTGAGCCACCGACTTCGACTCTGTCCGAGTCTTCGGCCTCGCGGTACACCTGGTCGAGGATGTCGGCGATCTTCTTCCGCAGCGGCTTCGGGTCGATGCCGTTCGCCTGGTTGTACGCGACCTGTTTCGCGCGCCGGCGATCCGTCTCGTCGATGGCCTCGCGCATCGAGTCGGTGATTTTGTCGGCGTACATATGCACCTCGCCCGATACGTTGCGGGCGGCTCGGCCGATGGTCTGGATCAGGCTCCGCGCCGATCGCAGGAACCCTTCCTTATCCGCATCCAGGATCGCGACCAAGGACACCTCCGGCAGGTCGAGGCCTTCGCGAAGCAGGTTGATCCCGACGAGCACGTCGAAATCGCCGAGCCGCAATTGCCGCAATAGCTCGACCCGTCGCAACGTGTCCACCTCCGAGTGCAGGTAGCGCACCCGGATGCCCATCTCCAGCAGATAGTCGGTGAGATCCTCGGCCATCTTCTTCGTCAGCGTCGTGACCAGCACCCGCTCGTCGGCGTCCGCCCGTTTCCGGATCTCTCCGATCAAGTCATCGATCTGGCCCTTCGTCGGCTTCACGACGATCTTCGGATCGACCAGTCCGGTGGGGCGGATCACCTGCTCGACGAACTCGCCCTGCGTCTGGCTCAGCTCGTACGGGCCCGGCGTGGCCGACAGATACACCGTCTGGCCGATCCGGTCGGCGAACTCCTCCCACGTGAGCGGGCGGTTGTCGATGGCCGACGGCAGCCGGAAGCCGTAATCCACCAGGTTGCGCTTGCGGGAGATGTCGCCCTCGTACATGCCGCCGATCTGCGGAACGGTCACGTGCGACTCGTCGATGACGAGGAGGAAATCCTCCGGGAAGTAGTCGAGAAGCGTCGCCGGCGCCGACCCCGCCGGCCGGGCATCTATATGCCGCGAGTAGTTCTCGATCCCCGAGCAGAAGCCGACTTGCCGCATCATCTCGACGTCGTAGTTGGTCCGCATCCGCAGCCGCTGCGCTTCGAGCAGCTTGCCTTGACGCTCCAGTTCGGCCAGCCGCTCGGCCAGCTCTGCCTCGATCGTCGAGATCGCGTGCGCCATCCGCTCAGGACCTGCCACGTAGTGCGTCGCGGGGAAGATCCGCAACGAGTCGACCTGGCGGACCACGTCGCCAGTCAGCGGGTGCAGGTAGTACAGCGCCTCGATCTCGTCGCCGAAGAACTCGATGCGAACCGCCAGCTCCTCGTAGGACGGAATGATCTCGACGGTGTCGCCGCGAACTCGGAACGAGCCCCGGGTGAACGACAGGTCGTTGCGCGTGTACTGGACATCGACGAGCAACCGCAGCAACCCGTCCCGGGGCACTTCGGCGCCGACCTGCAGCTCGACCGACCGGTCAAGATACGACTGCGGGGTCCCGAGGCCGTAGATGCACGACACCGACGCCACCACGACCACATCCCGCCGCGACAACAGGCTGGACGTCGCCGAGTGCCGCAGCCGCTCGACATCGTCGTTGATGGAGCTGTCTTTCTCGATGTACGTGTCCGTCTGCGCGATGTAGGCCTCTGGCTGGTAATAGTCGTAGTACGAGACGAAGTACTCGACAGCGTTGTGCGGCAACATCTCTCGCAGCTCGTTAGCCAGCTGCGCGGCCAGCGTCTTGTTGGGCGCCATCACGAGCGTTGGCCGCTGAAGCCGCTCGATCAGCCACGCCGTGGTGGCCGACTTGCCCGTGCCCGTGGCGCCGAGCAGCACCACGTCGCGCTCACCTGAGGAAATCCGGCGCTCGAGCTCCTTGATCGCGGCGGGCTGGTCCCCGGCGGGCTCATGCTGGCTGACCACCTCGAAACGCGCACCGGTGCGCACCACGTCATCGACGGCGCGATACTCCGAGTGCGCCAGCACGGGGTGTTCGGTAGCGAATGCCATAGTCACAGGTTAGAACCGACCACCGACAGGTTCTTGTTCCCCACCGATGACCGCTTGCGCGAAGAGCGAAGGCACTCTTTATGCTTGCGCTATCCACCCCCCCAAACACGAAAAATTCGACATCGCCGGGCGCACCAACACCGATCCGAAGGGCATCGTGCGCGCGGTTGACGAGTACACCGTCACGCCGTGGGGCCTTTACATGGCCCGCCCGACACCCGGCCGGCCGCAGTTCCACTACCTGGAGTCGTGGCTTCTGCCGCCGCTGGGCTTGCGCGCGACGGTGTTTCACTTCAACCCCGGGCACGAACAGGATTACGACTACTACCTCGACGTCGGCCGATACACAGCCGGTCGGACGGCATGGCACTCCGAGGATCACTACCTCGATCTCCTGGTCCGCGCCGGTGCGGGGGTCGAGCTGACCGATGTCGACGAGCTTCTTGATGCCGTGCGCCTCGGCCTGCTCACGCCGGAAATCGGCGAGGAGGCGATTGTGTTCGCGGTCGCTGCAGTCGACGGCCTGGCCCAGCATCGGTACGACCTCAATCAATGGCTGAGCGCAACCGGCATGCCGCTGACCTGGAGGGGCGCTTAGGCGGGTTCGGCCACCTTGGGAGTCGGGTATGCGCAGGCATGACACTGAAGAAGTACCGCGACAAGCGGCTGGCGCAACGCACCTCCTTCGAGGGTGACAAGGGCGAGATTTGCGTTGACTCTGCGCTGAGGCCGACCGCTACTCGCAGTTTTGCGCCGTGAGCGCAGAGTCAACGATGGCTTCTGGTCAACGCAAACGTTGTGAGGGAGACGCATTGACTGCCCACACCAGCGTTGGGGTGACATACACCGACCGAGTGCTCTTCCCAGTAGGCGGGATCACCAAAGGCCACATCACACGAGACGCGTGCGCGCGCACCTGCTCTCTGTCCCGTCCGGCACAACGCCTCTCCAAATCTCGTGCCAGAGCTACCTGACGTCGAAGGATTCCGTACCGAGCTCGCAGATTCGCTGCCGGGCCGCAAGATTCGTGACGTGGAGGTGCGGGACGCCGGCGTGCTGCGCAACAGAACCGCCCAAGATGTCAAACGCGAGTTGACCGGCCAACGTTTTGGCGTTCCGCGCAGGCACGGAAAGTGGCTCATTTTGCCCACCGACGGACCAACTGTGTTGGTGCACAGCGGGATGACCGGGCGACCGTATTACGCGCCGGCCGGAACACCCGATGAGGGCCAGGAACGACTGGTGTTCACGCTGGACCGCGGCGAACTCCGGTACACCGATTTGCGCAAGCTGCGCGGCGTGTGGGTTGCGGTTGATGACAGTGAAGTCGATCGCATCACCGGCCGACTGGGCCCCGACGCATTCGATATCGGCCTTCCGGAGTTCACCCAGGCGTTGGACGGCCGCCGCGGAGGTCTGAAGGCCACATTGATGGATCAGTCCGTGATCGCCGGGTTGGGAAACCTCCTGACCGACGAGATCTGCTGGCAGGCACGCCTGCATCCCACTCGCCAGGTCTCGAGTGTGGACAGCGACGAAATGAAACGGCTGCATGCCACCATGCGGCGCGTACTGCGCACGTCGGTCCGGCATCGCCGCATTCCCCGACCGCGGCGGTGGCTGACCGGTGTGCGTGACGATCCCGATCCGACCTGCCCGCGCTGCGGCACCAGGCTGGTTCGCGGTCGGGCTGGCGGACGAACCACACTGTGGTGCCCTCGTTGCCAGCACAAATGACGTCAGGAACTACGCGTCCAGCCAGGTTCGATAGTCTCAGGCCATGCACGCATGGTTGGCGATTACCGCAGCCGCAGTGATCGGGGCCGGGAGCCAAGTGACCTTCCCGGTGGCATTCGCCGATAACCCCTCAGGCGGTGACAAGCACAACGTCACCTATCGCGCTAGCGTCGGCGGTGTTTCTCGCGGCCTGACGATCACATACAACGTCTCTGACACGGAGGTCGAGACGGCGACCCCGACGGTGCTGCCTGGCCAGATATTCGAGGCGAACGCCGTGCTGAGTGACCCGAAAAAGGCCGGCATGGAGATCTCGGTCAGGTGGCCGTACACCGCCAATCTGCACTGCGAGATCCTGGTGGACGACCAGATCACCGCCCAGGCCGATGACTTCATCAAGCCGACGCTGCTTCCGCAAAGCAGTGACCCGGGCTACGGCGTCATGCCCTGCGGTTCGGAACTGGCCAACGCCGCTGCGATCAACGCCGGCAACCAAGCCGCCGGCGGCAACCCCGCCACCGCGCCGCCGTCCCAATCCGCTCCGCCGCCCGCTCCACCCCCGTAGCTCACGGACGCCAGCCGACCGCGTCGGCCCACTCCCACGCGCGCCGGTAGCTGTCCAGAAACCACGGCTCCTTTGCTTCCGGGTAGTGCGGCGAACCTTCGACATCGCGCTTGACGGACAGGTATTCGCTGTGCACTGCGGGGTGTTCCCTCAGCCAATCGGTGAACAGCAATGCGAACTGCTGGCCGGGCCAGCCGTCCACCCGGACATGGACATTAGCCGGCCTGCCAGGATCGCTCGCAGCGTGAATTCGCTTCTGCCACAACGCCGGATCGTTGTCATGGTCGAATTCGGCGACGGTGCTGCGCGCGTCATCGTGGACGGAGTCCGTGGTTATCTCCGCGATGCGCGGGTAGCCGGCGGTGGTGAGCGCGTCGGCGATCTCGTCGGCGACTTCGATCGACCTCACGGTCACCTGCACGTCGACGACATCCTTCGCGTCCAACCCCGGCACTGCCGTCGAGCCGATGTGGTCCACCCGGAACGCGTTGTGTCCGCATGCCGTACGCAGCCGGGCGACGATCCGCGCCGCCTGCTCGGGCCACGTGGGGTCGTACGCCACCAACACGTAAGGAGCCCTGACTGTGCGGTGGTTCTGCAGGTTGTGCGCGAACGGCAGTATGCGCCGGCACCAGAGATCGCGTGCGCGTTCCACTAGTTCGCCCTCTGACCCCGAGTTGTCCAGCCAAACGTCGGCCACCGCGCGTCGCTGTTCCTCGGTGGCTTGCGCTGCGATCCTGGCGCGGGCATCGGATTCGGTCATACCGCGTTTGATCAGTCTCTTGACCCGCACCTCCGGGTCGGCGTTCACGATGACGACCAGCGGGAACAACGGCGCCATGCCGCTTTCCACAAGTAGAGGGATGTCCTCGACCACCACTTTGTCTTCCGAGACACTGGCGATGATCTCGGATCGCCGCCGCGCCACCAGCGGATGGACGATGCCGTTGAGCGTCTGGCGCTTCTCGTCGTCGGCAAATGCCTTGGTGGCCAATGCCGGACGGTTCAAAGCGCCATCGGGCAGCAGAATGTCGTCACCGAATGCGTCGACGAGCATGGCCAGGCCTTCGGTGCCGGGCTCGACAACTTCCCGGGCGATCACGTCGCCGTCGACGATCACGCCGCCGCACTCAGCGAAAGTTGCTGAAACTGTGGACTTTCCGGCCCCGATACCGCCGGTCAGGCCGATCCGAAGCATGCGCTATGCGCTGCCGGCCAGCTTCTCCCGCAGCGCGGCCAGCTGCTCGTCGCTCGCCAGTGAGCCACCCGACGGCGCGTCATCGGAGCGCGACGATCCGTTGGCTGAGGGCTGCTTCTCGGCCGCGGCTGCCTCGGCGGCGGCGAACTTCTCCATCTGCGCCGTGTGCATCTTGTGCCGGCGTTCCGCCTCGGCGTAGCGGGCCTCCCACTCGGCACGCTGCTTGTCGAAGCCCTCGAGCCACTCGTTGGTGTCGGGGTCGAAGCCTTCGGGGAAGATGTAGTTGCCCTGCTCGTCGTAGCTGTCGGCCATGCCGTACTTCGAGGGATCGAACTCCTCGGTGTAGTCCTCGTTGGCCTGCTTGAGACTCAGCGAGATACGGCGGCGCTCCAGGTCGATGTCGATGACCTTGACCATCGCGTCGTCGCCGACCTGCACCACCTGGTCGGGCACCTCGACGTGACGCTCGGCCAGCTCGGAGATGTGCACCAGGCCCTCGATGCCCTCCTCGACGCGGACAAACGCACCGAACGGGACCAGCTTGGTGACCTTGCCGGGCACGATCTGGCCGATCGCATGGGTACGGGCGAAGTGACGCCACGGATCTTCCTGAGTCGCCTTGAGCGACAACGAAACCCGCTCGCGATCCATATCGACGTCGAGCACCTCGACGGTGACCTCGTCGCCCACCTGGACGACTTCGGACGGATGATCGATGTGCTTCCAGGACAGCTCGGAGACGTGCACCAGGCCGTCAACACCGCCGAGGTCGACGAACGCGCCAAAGTTGACGATGGAGCTGACGACACCCTTGCGAATCGCGCCCTTCTGCAGCTGATTGAGGAACTCGCTGCGCACCTCGGACTGCGTCTGCTCGAGCCAGGCGCGACGCGACAGCACGACGTTGTTGCGGTTCTTGTCGAGCTCGATGATCTTGGCCTCGAGCTCCTTGCCGATGTAGGGCTGCAGGTCACGTACGCGGCGCATCTCGACCAGCGAAGCCGGAAGGAAGCCGCGCAATCCGATGTCCAGGATCAGGCCGCCCTTGACCACCTCGAAGACGGTGCCCTTGACGGCCTCGTCCTTCTCCTTCAGCTCCTCGATCGTGCCCCACGCCCGCTCGTACTGCGCGCGCTTCTTGGACAGGATCAGCCGGCCCTCTTTGTCCTCCTTGGTGAGAACAAGTGCCTCGACCTCGTCGCCGACGGACACAACCTCATTGGGGTCGACGTCGTGCTTGATGGACAACTCGCGGGAGGGGATGACGCCTTCGGTCTTGTAGCCGATGTCGAGTAGGACTTCATCCCGGTCGACCTTGACGATCGTCCCTTCGACGATGTCGCCATCGTTGAAATATTTGATGGTCTTGTCGATGGCGGCGAGAAAGTCCTCGCTGGAGCCGATGTCGTTGACAGCTACTTGCGGCGAGGTGACGGAGGGACTGGGCATATTGTTGGGTTGCTCCGGACAATGAAGTTCGTAGGGACAGTTGGCATGGCGCTACCCGCGATCTGGTCGCGAGTCACTGTCGAGGCTACTCGACTGTGTACACGCTGGACAAACTCGGTTTCGCTGGCGTGGGGATTCCATCGACGCGAACACGAGCCCGTAGAGGTTATCGCGCGGGCAGATGTGCGCGCCGACGCGGTGCGTTGCTGAGCAGAGCGAACGCCTCGGGCACTCCCAGGGTCCACCGATTAACCTGCTGTCGTGTCGAATCCCTGGGCACCTCAGCAACCGCGTCCGTTTTACCCGCCCCTTGAGCGGCGAATCCGCAAGGTCGGCGCGCCACTGGCAGTGGTCATCCTGCTCGGCACCGTCGCCGGGCTGATAGTGATCCTGCTGACCGCGCTCAACCCGCTCGGAACTGCCGTCGGGTTCGTCTTGTCCAGCGTGGCGATGACCGTCGTGGTGCTCGCCTACCTGTGGCTGGACC
>NZ_JAVHWM010000168.1:0-93302 GCF_032159765.1 Mycobacterium sp.
GAGCCGGTCGTTCGACGACGAATTGGTAGGGCTCTTCGAGCTCTCGCACGATGCGTTCTGCATCGCCGGTTTCGATGGCTACCTGAGGCGTGCCAATCCGGCGTTCGCCCGCAGCCTGGGCTACACCCTTGAGGAGCTTTTGGACAGGCCGTTCATGGATAACGTCTATCCCGACGATGTCGAGTCGGTGGAGACGGTTCTGGAGGCACTCGCCGCCGGTAACGACGTCGTCGGGTTCGAGTGTCGCGAAGTGTGCGTGGACGGATCGGTGCGGTGGTTCGAGTGGAGCACGAGCAGCCGGCCAGAATTGGGCGTCGTGTACGGGGTGGCCCGCGACGTCACCGACCGCCGGATGGCCAATGCCGAGTTGAGCGCTCTGCGCCGCGTGGCGACCCTGGTTGCGGAGGAAGCGGAGCCTCGTGACTTGTTCGCTCTGGTCGCCGAGGAGGTCGCCCGCGTCGTCAACCTCCCGTTCCTGATCGTTGCACGCTACGAGGTCGATGGCACGGCAACGGAGTGCGCCAGCTTCCCCCCGGATGATGCGCCGTTTCCCGCCGGCCACCGATGGTCACCGGACGGTGCGAACGTGCTTGCACGGGTGCGGACGAGCTGGGAGGCGGCCCGCATCGATGACTATTCACGGCTGGACGGTGAGCTGGCGGCCACCGCCCGTCGACTAGGGATTCGTTCGGCGGTCGGAGTCCCGATCGTCGTGGCGGGACGCGTGTGGGGCGCGATGATGGCGTTCACCAAGAATCCCGACCCGCTGCCCGTGGGCACCGAGGCGCGGCTGGCCAGTTTCACCGAGCTGCTCGCCACCGCCATCGGGAATGCCGAGTCACGCGAGGCTCTGGGACGGCTCGCGGACGTGCAGGCGGCGCTGCGGCGGGTGGCGACACTGGTCGCGCGCGGGGCCAGCCCCTCGGAGGTGTTCTCCGCCGTGGCGGCGGAGTTGGCCCGGGTTCTCGGTGTGCAGCATGCGTCGGTGTGGCGCTACGAGCCCGATGGCGCGGCCACCCTGCTTGCGGCCTCCGACGAGCCGGGTGCGAAGAAGATGCCGGTGGGCGAGCGGTTTGCGCTCGAGGGCGACAACGTCGCGGCGACGGTGTTGCATACCGGCCGCCCCGCCCGGATGGACAGCCTCGACGAGGCGGCCGGTTCTGCCGCGGCGCGGATACGGGAGCTGGGCATCCGCGCGGCGGTGGGTGCGCCGATCATCGTCGACGGCCACCTGTGGGGGGTTGCCGCGGTCGCCTCATTGCGACCCGAGCCCCTGCCCGCGGACACCGAGGCACGTCTCGCCGATTTCGCCGATCTGGTGGCCACCGCGATCGCCAATGCCGCCGCCCGCGCGGAGTTGCAGGCCAGCCGCGACGAGCTGAGTGTGCTCGCCGAGCAGCAGGCCGCGTTGCGGCGGGTCGCAACGTTGGTAGCGCGTGGGGTCAGCCCGTCGGAGGTGTTCGAAGCGGTGGCCGACGAGTTGGCCCGCTGCGTGCATGTGAGCCATGCGACGGTATCCCATTACGACGCCGACGCATGCATCCCCGACGCCATCTGCCACGAGAACCGACTGCGGAAGCTGCCCGAGGGCCTGCGCCTGCCGTTGGCGGGCGACAACGTCGCGGCCAGGGTGTTTCGCACCGGCCGCACCGCGCGGATGGACAACCACGACAACGCTCCCGGTGACCACGCGGCACGCATTCGTGAGCTCGGCATCCGTTCGGCGGTAGGAGTCCCGATCATCGTCGACGGATCCGTGTGGGGTGCGGCGATCGTTGGCTCGTCGGCACCCGAGCCGCTCCCACCAGATACCGAGGAGCGCATAGCCGACTTTGCCGATCTGGTCGCGACCGCAATCGCCAATGCCGCCACCCGCGCGGAATTGCAGGCCAGCCGCGACGAGCTGAGTGTGCTCGCCGAGCAGCAGGCCGCGTTGCGGCGGGTGGCAACCCTGGTGGCGCGCGGGACGCCCCCCTCGGAGGTGTACTCCGCGGTCGCGGACGAGATGGCCCGCTGTCTGCACGCCGGCAACGCGTCGGTGAGCACCTTTGACGATGACATGGTGACCGTGGTCGCCGTGGCTGCCGTCGCGCCCGCGATCAAGGGCGCACCACTTGTCGGCGAACGCTATCCCGTACTGGACGGAGACAACATCGCGACGAGGGTGTTTCACTCCGGCCGGCCCGCACGCTTAGAAGGCGTCGAGTTTCAGAATGCTCCCGGCTTCGTCGCCGAAGGGCTACGGAGATTTGGCCTATGTTCCACGGTGGGAGTCCCGATCATTGTCGACGAACGGGTATGGGGGATGGTGGCGCTCGGTTGGTTACGACCTGAGCCGTTGTCACCGGACACGGAGGCGCGCATGAGCGACTTCGCCGATCTGACCGCGACCGCGATCGCGAACGCCGCCACCCGCGCCGAACTGATCGCCTCACGCGCCCGCATCGTCGCGGCCGCCGACGAAGGTCGCCGCCGCCTGGAGCGCGACCTGCACGACGGCGCCCAACAACGGCTGGTCGCGCTAGGGCTGCAGGTGCGACTGGCAGAGGCGTCAGTGCCACCCGGCCTACAGGCGCTCGGAGAGCAGCTTGGGGACATTGGGTCCGGATTAACCGGTGTCTCCGCAGATCTGCAAGAGATCTCACGCGGGATTCACCCCGCCATCCTGTCGAAGGGAGGACTCGGTCCCGCGCTAAAGGCACTGGCCCGCCGATCGGCCATCCCGGTCACCCTCGACCTCACGATTGACCAACGCCTACAGGACTCAGTCGAAGTCGGCGTGTATTACGTTGTGTCCGAAGCACTGACCAACGCCGCCAAGCACTCTCGTGCGACCCAAGTGGTCGTATCCGGGCAAACGAAGGATCGCACGCTCTGGCTGTCGATTCACGACGACGGAATCGGGGGTGCCGACATCGGCAACGGCTCAGGGCTCGTCGGGCTCGCAGACCGGGTCGAGGCCCTCGGCGGGCGGATGCGCATCAAGAGCCCAGCCGGAAGGGGAACGTCGCTGGAGGCCAGGATTCCGCTCGACGGCATGTGAGCCCTGTCCCGCATGGTGTCTAGTTGGAATGCTGATCGCCACCCGGCGAAGCGTTCCGTTGGCTGTCACCCTGCGAGCCTGCTGCAGTTAAGCCTGAACGACAAGACAACTGAGCCGCACAAGACGTTAACGGTATCGCCCACAAGGGCTGAATGCCGCTGCCGACGGCGTTGGCCAAGGCAATTCGCGAGAATTAAGTGACCAACTCATCAACGTCTTTCAATGGCAATGGGCGGTTAGGGCAGCAAGGGTCGGCCCAGCTGGGGTGAGATCGAGGATTGCGCACGAGTGGGCCCGTGTCGTCGCCGCTGCCACCCATGCATGCCCCCCCCCGCTAGCTGGAATCGGTCCTACCCGTCAGTAGCAGGCCCCAATTGGGGTTGGCGGTAACGACAATTGATGTTCCGAAGCGCGAGGCTAGGGGATCAGTGCGCACCACAGTGGGAGATGACGATGACGTCAAACCGAGCAGTGACCTACCTGGGCCCCGGAAAGGTCGCCGTCCAGGAAATCCAATACCCCAAGCTGGAGGTCCAGGACGGGCCGGGTGTCCCCAAGGCGAACATCGGCCGTCAATGCCAGCATGGCGTCATCCTGAAAGTTGTCAGCACCAACATCTGCGGCAGCGATCAGCACATGGTTCGCGGACGCACAACCGCCCCTGAGGGGCTGGTCCTTGGCCACGAGATCACCGGTGAAGTGATCGAAGTGGGCCGCGATGTTGAATTCATCTCCGTCGGCGACCTGGTCTCGGTCCCCTTCAACATTGCCTGTGGTCGCTGCGTCAACTGTAAAGAACGCAAGACCGGCATCTGTCTCAACGTCAATCCGGACCGGCCCGGATCGGCTTACGGATACGTCGACATGGGCGGCTGGGTCGGCGGCCAGGCCGAATACGTGATGGCGCCCTACGCCGACTTCAATCTGCTGAAATTTCCTGACGCCGATCAGGGCATGGAGAAGATCCTCGATCTGACGATGCTCACCGACATCTTCCCGACCGGATTCCACGGGGCCGTCACTGCCGGCGTCGGAGCCGGTTCCACGGTCTACATCGCCGGCGCCGGCCCCGTCGGCCTCGCTACTGCCGTCAGCGCACAATTCCTCGGCGCCGCAGTCGTCATCGTCGCCGACATGAACGAGGAGCGTCTCGCGCAGGCGCGGTCCTTCGGATGCGAGACCGTCGACGTCTCCAAGGGTTCGCCTGAGGACCAGATCGAGCAGATCCTCGGCGTCCCGGAGGTCGATTGCGCCGTCGACGCAGTCGGTTTCGAAGCCAAGGGGCACGGCGCCGACGTAGGTCGTGATGCTCCCGCGACGGTGTTGAACTCGTTGATGGACATCACCGCGGCGGGCGGCGGGATCGGCATTCCCGGCCTGTACGTCACGGGTGATCCGGGCGGTGTCGACGACGCCGCCAAGCGCGGTGCTCTGTCGCTGAGTCTGGGCACTGGGTGGGCCAAGTCACTGTCCTTCGCCACGGGGCAGTGCCCGGTCATGCAATACCACCGAGGTCTGATGCAGGCCATCCTGCATGACCGAGTGCAGATCGCGAAGGCTGTCGGTGCCACCGTCATCACCCTGGACGAGGCGCCGCACGGCTACGCGGAGTTCGACAGCGGTGTTTCCAAAAAGTTCGTTATCGACCCGCATGGAGAACTCGCTTCGCAAGCCGCCTAGAGCACGCACTCATTTCGAAACGGTGATGAGCACCTTGCCGAGTGCCTCATCGAGATTCGATAGTGCGACCGACGCGACATCACCTGGATCGTCACCGCGTGGGCAATCGTCGTCAGCAATGAACATTGCCCGCCAGGGGTTACAGAGCTCAAGCAGCGTATCCAAAATCGTCGCTTTCGGCACGATCGGCCACGAGTACCTCGTTTCCTCGTTTGTCCGGGAACATTTCGACGATGGCGACGATCTCGCCGTCGTAGATGAACCGTGTGCCCACGCCAACGGGAGCGGCTGCCCGAACGCCGGCACGACTCGAGCTGATCGACGCTCCACCACCAATGACAAACACGGCATTTTGACGACGGTGCCGAAAGATCGTACAAAGTCTTATTGGACAAGACATCTCGGTCTCCCGTGGCCCAGGGCGCGTCCAGCCCGCCCAATCCCCGCGGCAGATTGCAGCCAGCAGGATTGTCGGTTGCATGGCAGCGGTAGCGACATCGCCGATCGTAGCTGTGACGATGACAAACGAAAGTAAGCCTTGATCACACCACGTCGGCCGCTCTAAGGGGCGCAAATGTGGGCCGTGCCCAAAGCGGGACTGCGGCGGCACCACTGTTGTCGCCGTGCCGAATCCCAAAACTGGGCGCACACAACCCGATACATCGCTGATTCCTGGAGTGCACATGTCTACCGCTGCCGTCGACAGTATCGCCGGCGTGAGGCGCTGTCCCCAGAGGCGCTTCGCGCCGTCACCGCCGCCCACCCGCGATCAGATTTCAAGCGCCGGATACTGCGAGCGTTCAACGACGGCAACAAACACCGCCCTCACAGCACTTTCGGAAACGTCTGTTTCACCCTAGAGGTCGGCTACGGCAACGATCGGTGCGATGAAGAGTTGGTGGCGCCCGCGGCGTGGCCGGGGGACCTACGTGGCCGCGATGGTGCAAAGAGGTGGACTTCTCCGCACCACAATACAAGGATCGCGATTCTCATTTGAAGTGTCCAATTGGCCAAACGTTGGCCAAGTCACTTGAGAAATGGACATCTAATTTGAGAACCTACAGGTGTGCCCGCTCACTTCGCCATGTTCGTGAAGCGCGAGTAGTGCAGCTGATGGGCGACCGTGACCGTCTTCGTCTGGCCGTTACGGTGTTTGGCGACAATCAAATCCGCCTCACCGAGCCGCTCTTCGTTCTCCTGATCGAACAGGTCCGGCCGGTGCACTAGAACGACGATGTCGGCGTCCTGTTCCAGCGAGCCCGACTCGCGAAGGTCAGACAGCATCGGCTTCTTGTCCGTGCGCTGCTCCGGGCTGCGGTTCAGCTGGCTGAGCGCCACCACCGGCACCTCGAGCTCCTTGGCCAACAGCTTCAGGTTTCTCGAGAACTCCGACACCTCTTGCTGCCTGGATTCGAACCTCTTGCCCGACGTCATCAGTTGCAGATAGTCGACGACGATCAGCTTCAGCTCCGCCTTCTGCCGCAGCCGCCGCGCCTTCGCGCGAATCTCCATCAAGGTCAGGTTCGGCGAATCGTCAATATACATTGGCGCTTCGCTGATTTCGCTCATCCGCCGTGCCAGGCGCCGCCAGTCGTCGTCAGTCATCCGGCCCGCGCGCATGTCGGACAGCTTGATCTTCGCCTCCGCCGACAGCAGGCGCATCACGATCTCCGACTTGCTCATTTCGAGTGAGAACATGACGCTTGCCATCCGGTTTTTGATCGAACACGACCGCAGGAAGTCAAGTCCGAGCGTCGATTTCCCAGATCCAGGTCTCCCGGCCACGATCACCATCTGACCCGCATGCAAACCGTTCGTCAGGTCGTCGAGATCGTTGAAGCCCGTTGGCACCCCGCTGGCCTTGCCGCCGCTGGATGCGATCGCGTCGATCTCGTCCATCGTCGGCTGCAGCAATTGCTCAAGCGGCACAAAGTCTTCCGACAGCCGCCTGTCGGTGACGTCATAGATTTCGGCCTGCGCGCGATCCACGACATCTGCGACGTCGGAGCCGTCGGCGCCGGCGTAACCGTACTGCACCACCCGGGTGCCCGCCTCCACAAGCCGGCGCAACAACGCCTTCTCCGCGACGATGCCCGCGTAGTAACCCGCGTTCGCCGCGGTCGGGACCGTCGAGATCAGGGTGTGCAGATACGGTGCGCCACCGATGCGCCGCAACAGGCCACGACGATCCAGCTCGGCTGACACGGTCACCGGGTCGGCCGGCTCCCCGCGCGTGGACAAGTCCACGACGACGTCGTAAATGCTCTGATGTGCAGGCCGGTAGAAATCGCCCGGCCGCAGGCGCTCCACCACGTCGGCGATCGCGTCCTTGCTGAGCAGCATCCCGCCCAGCACCGACTGCTCAGCGACAACGTCCTGGGGAGGCTGCCGACCGAAGTCCTCGCTCGGTGCGGCATCCAAGCCGGAATGACCGAGATCGTCCACGACGGCCATCCGGCGCCCCACCTCCTCCCGAACGTACGTTCGCCTCAGCTGTCTCGACAGTAAGGCAAGCACCCGACACCTGGCCGTCCCGACGCGCCGAGTTCCCCTCGGACGGTCCGACGGTAGACGTTGCTGGCAGCAACGCAAAAGGGTGCTGTTAACAGAGGTGTGGATCGAGTGTGGATAAGCCCGGCCAGCCGTGTTGACGTGGTGTGGACAAGCTGTGGATGATCGCCATCCTTATCCACATATTCCCTGCTGAATGCATGTTTAGAGCTGGTGGGGACTGTGGATTGAAATCGCTTCGGCGTGTCTCTCCGGGTTGCGGTCTCGGGCGTGTTGTGTTTCAGCCGGTTGAGATAAAGGTTAACAACAGGTGAGATTGGGGCCCTCGGCACTGCGGCCAACAGTTCGCCAGGCCTGATAGCAACGGTCCTTTTCAGACCGCCGGTACCGGCAAAGCCTGCGCATACGCCCGGATCGTGACCTTATTGATGACTGCTAGTTATTTGCCTGGCCGTCGATTCGATCAGCCCGCTGGTTCCGGGCCAACCGGCATTTCGCGGCGCCTAAGGTGTGGCAATGGCGGTCACCTGGCTCGACGAACCCGAAGACCACGACTACGCCGCCGCGGCCGACTATCTGAGCATGCTCGCCGAACCGGATGAGGTGCACAAGACCGTCACAGCTCTGCGTGACGCAAAGCCGTTGTACCGCAAGGCCAAAGACATCCTCCGCGCTGCCCGGTTGGCCCTGTTGCCGCAGTCCAATGTCCATGTGCGGGACGATCTCGCCAAGATCGCCGCGGGCAAGAAACTGTCACCGATCCTGTTGGTCCGCGGTGCCGCCCGCCGTGGAACAGCCCTCGAGATCGCCGACGGGTACCACCGGGTCTGCGCCAGCTACGCGACCGACGAGAACACCGACATCCCCTGCCGCCTGGTGTCTTGGCAGTAGGGACCGCCTGACATGTCGGGCTTCGGTTTCGGCACCCTGACGCTGCTGGTTCTTGCCGGCCTAGCCGGGCCGCTGCTCGCCGCTATCCCTGGCGCGCGGGTGCCTGTAGTCGTCGGCGAATTGCTGATCGGTGTCGCGCTGGGCAACACCGGTTTTCGCCTCATCGACCCCGCGAATTCAACCTTTACCCTGTTGGCGAACGTCGGTTTCGCCCTCGTGATGTTCGTGGTCGGCACCCACGTCCCGGTCCACAACAGCGCACTGCGGTCCGCGCTTCCGTGGGCCCTGGCCCGGGCAGTCGTGGTGGGCGCTGTCGCCACCGGTCTCGGATTCGGCACCGCCGCGCTGTTCGGAATCAGCCACGGCCCGCTCTACGCGGTCCTCATGGCCTCGTCGTCAGCCGCGCTCGCCTTGCCGGTGCTTGACGGGCTCGGGCTCACAGGTACCCCCGTGCTTTCGTTGACCGCTCAGATCGCCGTCGCCGATACGGCGTGTATTGTCTTGCTGCCCTTGATGATCAACCCTAGTCAGGCAGGTCGTGCGGCGCTTGGGGCGGCTGCCGTGGCGGCCTGTGCGGTGGTGACGGTCTTTATCCTGCGAGCCGGGGACCGAAGCGGCTGGCGACGACGAATGCACAGGTATTCGGCGAAGCGCGGCTTGGCACTTGAACTGCGGACCAACTTGGCGATCCTGTTCGCACTCGCGACGCTCGCCGTCTACATGCATGTGTCGATCATGTTGGCCGGCTTCGCGTTTGGCCTCGCCATGGCCGCGACCGGCACCCCCCGACGACTCGCCCGCCAACTCTTCGGCATCACCGAAGGCCTTTTCGGCCCGCTGTTTTTCGTCTGGCTCGGCGCGTCGCTGCAGGTGCGCGACCTCGGCGCGCACCCGCGGCTGATCCTGCTCGGCGTTGCACTCGGCGCCGGTGCGATTCTCGCGCACATGGTCGGCTCGGCGCTCAGACAGCCGTGGCCGCTCAGCATCCTGGCCGCTGCGCAACTCGGCGTGCCGGTAGCCGCAGCGACGATCGGAACGCAGACTCACCTGCTGGAAACCGGTGAACCGTCTGCGTTGATGCTGGGAGCGCTTCTCACCATCGTCGCGACGCCGCTGGCCAGCATCTTCGCCGGGCGGATGAAATCACTTACAGCGGAATCAGATCCACATCCTGAGAGTTGACTGTCCGCCAAAGTCATTCTGTACCAGTACTTTTTGTGCAGGCTGACATCGACTTGCCAGATGCCGTTGTTACCGTCCCGCTGTGCCACAGTATTACGACGATAACGACTACTACTCCGAGCCGACTCGGGTCGCTCAATACCCACGCCCGGGCGCGACGCCACCGCCGCCACCAGACCTGCACCGCCGGGTCTGGCCGCTCGTCGCAGGTGGTGCAGTCACAGTTCTTGCGATTGCTGGGGCGGTGTATGCGGTGATGACTCTCGGTCTGCATTCGTCGACGAAACCGGCGTCGACGAGCACTCCCCCCAGTGCTCCGGCGACGTCGCAACCCAGTCCGTCAGCCGCCCCCAGCGCACAAGATGCACCTCCGCACCACAGCTACGGCGGCGCACCGAACGTCGTCACGCAGGATCCTCAGACGGTGACGCAGACGGAGACTGCGGCTGCCCCGCCACCGTCAGACGCGCCTCCGCCCAGCACCGTGACCGTTACGCCGCCGACCGACTCGTCGACCATCGCACCACCCACCGAGACGGTCACTCAGACGGTCATCCAGCAGCCGCAGCAGCCGCACAGCCGGTTCGTCCCGCGCCAAGGCGGCCAGTAACGCCGCCGCTACTACTCGGCGACGACGGCCAACTCGACGGTGGCCTCCACCTCGGGGTGCAGATTCAGGGCCACGACGTAGCTGCCGACGGACTTGATGTGCCCCTTGGGCAGCTGCAGAGTCCGCTTGTCCAGGTTGGGGCCGCCGGCCTTCTTGATCGCCGTCACGACGTCGGCCGCGGTCACCGAGCCGAACAGCTTGCCCGTGTCGCCCGCGGTGCGCACCGGCAACGACACAGCGCCGAGGCCTTCGACAGCGGTCTTCAACTCATCGGCATGTTCGCGGCCACGCACGGTCTTCGCGTCCCTCGCACGGCGGATTTCGTCCGCCTGCCGCTCCGCGCCGCGGGTGGCGACGATCGCCAGGCCGCGCGGCAGCAGGAAATTGCGGCCGTAGCCGTCCTTGACCTCCACGAGATCGCCCGCGGTCCCGAGGTGCTCCACCTCGGCGGTGAGAATGAGCTTCATCGTCGTTCCTGTTCCTTAACGGCTCGAGGACGTGAACGGCAACAGCGCAACCTCGCGCGCGTTCTTCACCGCGATCGCGATGTCGCGCTGGTGCTGCACACAGTTGCCCGTCACCCGGCGGGCGCGGATCTTTCCGCGCTCACTGATGTACGTGCGCAGAAGTGCTGTGTCCTTGTAGTCGATCGCCTGGCCCTTCTTGGAGCAGAACACGCACTTGCGCGTCTTCACCGGCTTTTCGGGCGCGGGGCGTCGCTTGTTGGACTTCGCCATGGTCTTTCTCTTTCTCGATTGCTATGGGGTTGTCAGAAGGGTGGCTCGTCGTCGGCCGCGCCGCCGGCAAAGGAGCCGGACGCGGGGGCGCTGCCCCACGGGTCGTCGGCGGGCTTGTCGCTGGCCGCTGGCCGCGAACCACCGCCACCACCGCCGCCGCCCCCGCCGAATCCACCGCCGCCGCCGCCGCGGCTGGCCTTGTTCACCTTCGCCGTGGCGTAACGCAACGACGGCCCGATCTCGTCGACCTCGACTTCGAACACGGTGCGCTTCTCACCCTCGCGGGTCTCGAAGGAGCGCTGCTTGAGCCGCCCGGTGACGATCACCCGCGAGCCTCGGGTCAGGCTTTCGGCGACATTCTCGGCGGCCTCCCGCCAGATGTTGCACCGAAGAAACAGCGCCTCCCCGTCTTTCCATTCCCCGCTTTGGCGGTCATAGATGCGCGGCGTGGACGCGACGGTGAAGTTGGCGACTGCGGCACCCGATGGGGTGAACCGCAGTTCGGGGTCGGCGGTCAGGTTTCCGACGACGGTGATCGTGGTGTCACCAGCCACGAGATCCTCCTGGGCAGTTTGGTTGACTCTTCGCGCAAGCGAGCCTACGCAGCGGCACTGACGGCCTTGAGACGTCTAGTGCTTGTCGGTGCGCAGAACCTTAGTGCGCAGCACCGACTCGTTCAGGCTCAATTGACGATCGAGCTCTGACACCGTCTCCGGCTTGGCGGTGACATCCACCACCGCGTAGATGCCCTCGGTGTGCTTGAGGATCTCGTATGCCAGCCGGCGGCGACCCCAGATGTCGACCTTGTCGACCTTGCCGCCGTCCTTGCGGATGACGTTCAGGAACGTCTCGAGCGAGGGCGCCACGGTGCGTTCGTCAAGAGTGGGGTCCAGAATGACCATTACTTCGTATGGACGCATGGAAACCTCATCACCTCCTATGGTCGTTTGCGGCCGCGGTTCGGTGACGCGGCAGGAGGGTCGCCTGCGTCGGCAACCGCACCAGGGTAACCGAAGAGTGGCTGAGCTGCGAAATCGCTGCTCCGCGCCATCGACTAGGGTTACTTGCAGGGAGCGGGAACGGCGGTGGCCATCTCGGTCGCCCACGCCTCATAGGCCGCCGGTGTCGGATGGATTCCGTCCTCGACCCACAGCGATTGATCGGCTTGCTGCTTGTAGAGCGGCCGCAGGTCGACGAACTGGGCACCGTGGGACTTGGCCTCGTCGATCAGGATCTTGTCGAGGGCATCGCGCTTGGCGGACAGTTCGGCCTCGGTCCCGTAGTTGAGCCCTTCCGGTGACCGGAACCATTCGTTCTGTGCGAACACGACGACGCGGGCGCCGCTGTTCTTCGCCGCGTCGAGCACCGCGCTGACGTTCTTGCGGTATTCGTCCTCCGTGACCCCGTTGACGATGTCGTTCCCGCCGCCTTGAAAGGTGATCAGGGTGGGCTGGAATTCCGCGACGGCCGGCACCTGCTCGGCCAGGATCTGACCTGCCGTGTAGCCGCTGATGCCGACGTTCTTCAGTTCGACCTGGCACCCGTCGGAAGTCCACTTCGCGGCGAGCAACGCCGGAAAGGTGCCGGTCTCCAGGTCGGTTGCACCGATACCCTGGGTCAGCGAGTCTCCCATCGCGAGATAGCGAACCGCATCTCCGGGGGCCGACGTCCCCGGTTGCGTCGGGTTCTGCGTTTGCGGCGCGGTGCCTCCCGTCGGAACCTTGGCGGGGCTGCACCCACCGACCAACGCGGCAACTACGACAACCCATACGCACACGAACCGCCCACCCCTGATCACGCCCTTGACGATAAGGGTTCGTCCGAGCGTCAAGTGAGGTGTTCCACCGAGACGACGCGTTCGCTACTCGGGTCGGCCGTCTCGACCAGCTCGCGAGGTGCCTCGGCGCGCGGACGCAGCCGGGACGGCAGCCAGCGCGGCGCCGCGTCGGGCGCGCTGTCGAACACACCCCCGGACGGGTCGTCGATACGACCACCGAACCTGACGAGGTCTTTGTCCGGGTGGTAGATCTGCCGCACCACGAGCACGCACATGGCAATCACTGCCAGATCTCGCAGCAGCACGGTCACGACGAACGGCTCCGGGGGCAGTCCATGATTGGCGTTCGGATACAGATATAGCATCCGCGGGATCCAGACCAGGGCATCGATTGTCATCCACGTCAACAGGATTCGCCGGTGCGGAAGCGCCAGGACCGCCAGCGGAACCAGCCACAGTGAGAACTGCGGACTCCAGACCTTGTTGGTCAGCAGAAACGTGGCGACCACCAGGAACACCAGTTGCGCGACCCGCGGCCGTTGCGGCGCGGTCAGCGCGACGTAGACGATTCCAGCGCAGGCACACAGAAACAGCACTGCCACAACGCTATTGAGCACGGCCGGCGGCTGCCAGAAGCCTAGGTCGTTGTCGAAGCCTGTCCAGCCGCTGAAGACCTTCACCACGTTGTACAGCGAGTCCATGTCGTCGCCGCGGCGGGTGTTGAGCCGGAAGAACTCCGACCACCCGCGGGGGAAGGCGACCAACACCGGCAGATTCACCACAAGCCATGTAAGTGCCGCGGCCACAGCGGTTTTACCGACCTCCCGTAGACGGCTGGTGCGAATCCCCAGTACCACCAACGGAATCAGTAAGAGGGCCGGATACAGCTTGGCGGCCACACCGAGCCCCATCAGCATCCCTGCCCCCACCGGCTTTCGTCGGGCCCATGCCAGCATCGAGCCGGCGGTGAATGCCGTTGCCAGGGCGTCGAAATTCGTGAAGATCTGGAAAATCAGCAGCGGTGAGGCGGCCACCAGCGCTGCATCCCAGACGCGTCGGCCCGCCAGCCGCGAGCAGGCCCACACCGTGGCCAGCCACGCCAGCGCGAGACCGAACGCGGAGATGTTGAAGAACATCACGACCTCGGCGACGATCGGTACCGAGACGATCTTCGTCAGCGCGGTATACGTCTTGGCCAGAGCCATCGACACGTACTGGTAGAGCCCCGTGAGCACCGGATACTCCATGTACCGCACGGCAGGCGTGCCGTCGTACTGGGTTCTCGGCTTGCCCGCGGCGTCTTTCTCCAGCCAGTGCGACTTGTACGGAAACTGACCTCTGTCAAGCAGTTCCGCCGTGTACAGCGGCACGGTGTCGGAGTAACAGAGTTCGTAATACGCACGGTTGTTCTCCCACACCGCGACTCGTTGGTCGGCGGTGCCCTTGGTGGTGCTCTGCAGGCAAGCGGCCTTTGTGGACCAACCCAGCGCGAGGAACACCACCCCGACGATGAACATCACCCGCAGGGGCGTCAGGAAGGCCTGGCGACCGATCAGCGCGTGCCGGCCCACCGGTCCGCCGATCGTCTCCGCCAGCGCCGCGCCGATGGCGTCGGTGCGGCTCGGACAGTCCCGGTCGTCGAGGCTACGGAGATCCGCGGCAAGAGGTTGTGGGGATACCCCCGACCCCTCGTCGCGCTCGGGGTCGTCTTCGGTTGCTGAACTCACAGGGCCGCCGCGAGATCAGTCATCACGGCGGAGGCGGGCCGGGCGGTGGCCCCTGGGGCCCCGCAACCTCGGGTGGGGGCGGACCTGGAACCGTGCTCGGCGGGCCGATCGGGATCGTGATCCCCGGCGCGACCTCGATACTCGGCTGGACGACCTCTCCGGGCGTGGGCTCCGGTGGTGCCGACGGCGGCGGAGGCGGAGGCGGTGCCGCGGGAACACCTGCGGAGCCACCGATTTCGGTGGGCTTCGGGAACGTTTCCTTCGGGGTGCCGTCCAGCGCGTTGTCCATCGTCGACTTCCAGATGTCCGACGGCAGCGTCGAGCCCCACACCGGGCCGCCCCCCTTGGTCTGCAGCGGCTTCTCGCCCCGGGTGGTGCCTACCCATACCGCGGTGGACAACGACGGCGTGAACCCGACCATCCACGCGTCCCTGTTGGCGCCGGTGTCGCCGAGCTGCGTGGTGCCGGTCTTGGCGGCGGATACCCGTCCGCCGGCGAGGTTGTGGCCGTTCGAGTAGCCCGCGATCGGCTGCATCGCGGAGATGACGTTGTCGGCGACACCCTTCGGGATGCGCTGGTCACCACCGCTGTCCTTGTCGGACGCGTCGAACAGCACCTGCCCCTGGGAATCGACGACCTTCTGGACGAAATGCGGCGCGTGGTACATCCCGTCAGCGGCGAGCGTCGCGTACGCCGTTGCCATGTCGATGGGCCGAGATTGATACTGGCCCAATACGATCCCGTTATTGGGCGGACCGCCCTTTCCGTCCTCGGACAGCGTGTGGTCGACGCCGGGGAAGCTGTCGGCGATGCCGGCGCGGTGCGCCGCGTCGGCGACGTCCGCCGGCCCGTTCTTCAACTTCAGCATCAGGCGGTAGTAGCTCGTGTTCAGCGACCTCTTCAGCGCCTCGGCGATGTTGCAGGTGCCGCAGGCCTCACCTTCGACGTTGTTGATCGTGATTCCGTTGAGGTTCACCGGCGAGCTGTCGACCTGGGTGCCCAGTCCGATGCCCTGCTCCAGCGCGGCCACCAGAGCGAACACTTTGAACGACGAACCCGTCTGTAGCCCGGCCTGGGCGAAATCGAAGCCCTGGGCGTCGGATCCACCGTAATACGCTTTCACCCCACCGGTTTTCGGATCAATGGACACGACCGCGGCGCGCATGTCGGGGTCTTGGCCGTTGAGGGTCTTGTTGACGGCCTGCTCGGCGGCCCTCTGCATCTTTGGGTCGATCGTGGTGGTGATCTGCAAACCCTGCATGTTCAGTGTTCGCTCGTCGATGTTGAACAAGTCGAGCAATTCACGCGAGACCTCGCGCTGAATCAGGCCGTCCGGTCCTCTGGTCTGGCTCTCGGCGCGGTACTGATCCGGTGGCACGGTCGCCGGAAACACCTGTGCGGCACGGTCGCCTGGCGCCAGCTTGCCGGTGGTCACCATGCCGTCGAGCACCCAGTTCCACCGCTCGGCGCTGCCGTCGGGGTTGGTGGCCGGGTCCAGCCCTGACGGCCGCTGAATCAGCGCAGCCAATAAGGCGCCCTCGCTGACAGTGAGCTGGTCGACGGGCTTGTTGAAGTACGCCTTTGACGCCGCGCCGATTCCGTACGCGCCGCGCCCGAAGTAGATGATGTTCAGATACGCCTGCAGTACTTGGTCTTTCGACCACTCACTGGACATCTTCGTGGCGATGACGAGTTCTTTCGCCTTGCGGACGAGGCCGCCGATGCCTGCGCGCGCAGAGCCCACCAGAGCGTTCTTGACGTACTGCTGGGTGATGGTCGAGCCGCCCTGCGTGTCGCCTCCGAAGAGGTTGTTCTTGATCGCTCGGGCGAACCCGCTGAATGAGAATCCCGGGTTGGAGTAGAAGTCCCGGTCTTCGGCCGCGATCACGGCGTCACGCACGTGCTGGGGTACTTGGCTGATGTCGACGTCGACCCGATTGCCTTCGGGCGGGACGATTTTCGCGATCTCAGTGGTGCCGTCACTCGCGAGGATCGTCGACACCTGGTTGGTCCGGATGTCGCCCGGCTGCGGGACGTCGACGATCATGTACGCCATCGAGAACGTGAGGATGGGCAACACCACCAACGCGACCACGGCCAGAATCAGGCCCCGGCGCACCCATGTGTAATTGACCTTGCGCTTGCGGTGCGGCCTGGGCCCCGGCGGAGGACCGTCGCCGCCAGGAGGGCCCCCGCCCGGCGGTTGAGACGGCGGCCTTCCGTCCAGCGCCGCCTTGACCATCTCGATCGGGTCGCGAAGCGCCGCACCGTGGTCCGTGATCGTCGGGATGACGGTTGTGGGCTGGGGATCCGCAGACGTCGCCCGACGTGGTTGCGCCCGCGTGGGCGACGGACCGGAGGCTGCGGCACCGGGACGGCGCGCAGACGACGGACCCGCTGGCGGCAGAGGCCGGGAGGTCTGGGCCGCCGGGCCGCCCGGTCTACGGGACGGACCCCTAACACGGTCAGCCGCTCCTCCCTCAGGGAGGTCGCCGGCTGACCTGTCGGGGCCTTCGCCGCTATTCACTCGCCGTCCGCGCGCCGTCGCGCGCCGCGCGGGTGCCACGCGACCCGGTCGGGGGACGGAGCGCGCCGAGCACATAGGACTTGACCAAGTGATTCCAGCTGCAGGTCCGGCATACCTCCACCACATGTACCGAGAATTCGTCGTACCGGGTGGCCAGCTTCACCAACTCCTCCGCGGTGCGGGCCGAGCCCGACACGGCGCCGAGATGATCGCCGAACACCCACGACACCAACGTGAGTTGCTCCTTGCGACAGATCGGGCACATCACCGAACTGGGCTTGCCGTGATACTTGGCAGCCCGCAGCAGGTACGGATTCGCGTCGCAGACCTCCGAGACGCCGGTGCGTCCCGAATAGACCTCCGCGAGCAGGGACCGCCGCCGAAGCGCGTAGTCCACCACCTGTCGCTGCAGTCGCACGGAGACCAGAGTACGTCCCTAGGCCGACGGAAGATGCACGGAAGGCTGTCACCAATCCTGCGGCACATGTGCTGGGCTGCTCAGTTGGCGCCTCAAAATTGTGGCAGTGCTTCTACGATCGTCGTCGTGAAGGACGAGGCGATCGAGTTGGACGGGGTCAAGGTGAAGCCGCGAAACGCCGTGGGTGCGACATGGGGCACGCGCCTCGCGGTTGCGGCGGTGCTCGTCCTGTTCGGCGTCGGCCTTGGCTGGGGGATTTTCGGCCAGAGTTCGCCGCTGAATTCGAGTGCCGCCCGCGACCCCGGGGCAGAGCCGGATCACATCGAGCCGACGGTGCTGCGGCCGCCGACCCAGCTCTTCACCCTCAACGGACTGACCGGGCTGATGGAGCAGATGCGCAAGAAATTCGGGAGCACGATGGGATTCGAGCTGAGGATCTTCTCCGACAATGCCGACCTGGAGCTGCCCGATCCGGGGGAGCCGCGCCGCAAGCTGTCGTACGCCTACCGGGGCGGCTGGGCCCCACAATCCTCGCCGTCGGTGGTGAGCGACAGCGACGTGCTGGTCGACCTCGGGGGCTTCGACCCGGCCGCGATCATCGGAGTGTGGAAAGGCGCCCCGAAGTCGCTGAACATCAAGCCGGAAGAGGTCAAGAGCACCCACATGAGCATCGGGGCTGCGAAGGACCCGCTGACGCCCGGTGCGGTGCTGATCGAGATCTACGTGTCCGGCGAATTCTCCAGCGGATGGCTCAGCGTCGACGGCAAGGGCAACCCCGTCCAGATGCACCCGGCGTCCTGACGCAGCCTGCGCCTCGGGCACCGGTGAGTGAACAGCCGGTGAACCCTTGAGTGGCGACGAATATATCGGCGCGATAGTATGGCGCGAGGTGTCGGCGTGTCGTAGCGGCTGAGCAAAGGAGGTGACCCGGTGCTGGAACTCGCGATCCTGGGCCTTCTGCTGGAGTCTCCGATGCACGGCTATGAGCTACGGAAGCGGTTGACCGGTTTACTGGGCGCTTTCCGGGCGTTCTCGTACGGGTCACTTTATCCGGCACTGCGTCGCATGCAACTGGACGGCCTCATCGCCGAGGACACCGCTCCCGCCCGCGCTCCGGTCCGCCGCGCTCGTCGGGTCTACCTGCTTACGGAACAAGGCCGCCAACGGTTCACCGAACTCGTCGCCGACACCGGGCCCCAGAACTACACCGACGACGGCTTCGGAGTTCACCTCGCGTTCTTCAACCGCACCCCGGCTGAGGCGCGGATGCGGATCCTCGAGGGCCGTCGTCGTCAGGTCGAGGAACGGCGGGAAGGCCTGCGTGACGCCATCGCGCGGGCCAGCAACTCGTTGGACCGCTACACCCGCCAGCTGCACCAGCTGGGCCTGGAATCCAGCGAGCGAGAAGTGAAGTGGCTCAACGAACTGATCGCCGCCGAACGAGTCGCGCAGGGTCACGCCGAGTGACCACCACCCACAACAGCTTCAAGTCGCCAGAAGTTAAGGAGAGAACGCACATGATTGGCAAAAGGAATGCCGAGTCGGAAGTGCGCGTCGCGATCGTGGGCGTCGGCAACTGCGCGTCTTCGCTGGTGCAAGGCGTGCAGTACTACCAGGACGCCGACGAGAACTCGACCGTTCCCGGCCTGATGCATGTGTGTTTCGGCCCGTATCACGTCCGGGACGTGAAGTTCGTGTCCGCGTTCGACGTCGACGCCAAGAAGGTCGGCTTCGACCTGTCGGAGGCGATCTTCGCGTCGGAGAACAACACGATCAAGATCGCGGACGTCCCGCCCACGAACGTGGTGGTGCAGCGCGGCCCGACGCTGGACGGCATCGGCAAGTACTACGCCGACACCATCGACCTCTCTGACAGCGAGCCAGTCGACGTGGTCAAGGCGCTGCGCGAGGCCGAGGTCGACGTGCTGGTGTCGTACCTTCCGGTCGGCTCGGAAGAGGCCGACAAGTTCTACGCGCAGTGCGCGATCGATGCCGGGGTCGCGTTCGTCAACGCGCTGCCGGTGTTCATCGCGTCGGACCCGGTGTGGGCCAAGAAGTTCGAGGATGCCGGCGTGCCGATCGTCGGTGACGACATCAAGAGTCAGGTCGGTGCGACGATCACGCACCGGGTGATGGCGAAGCTGTTCGAGGACCGCGGGGTTCAGCTCGACCGCACGATGCAGCTCAATGTTGGCGGCAACATGGACTTCCTCAACATGCTGGAGCGCGAGCGACTCGAGTCCAAGAAGATCTCGAAGACGCAGGCCGTCACCAGCAACCTGCAGCGCGAGTTCAAGACCAAGGACGTCCACATCGGCCCGTCCGACCACGTGGGGTGGCTCGACGACCGCAAGTGGGCCTACGTCCGGCTCGAGGGCCGCGCGTTCGGGGACGTGCCGCTGAACCTGGAATACAAGCTCGAGGTGTGGGACTCGCCGAACTCGGCCGGCGTGATCATCGACGCTGTGCGCGCGGCGAAGATCGCCAAGGACCGCGGCATCGGCGGCCCGATCATCCCCGCGTCGGCTTACCTGATGAAGAGCCCGCCGGAGCAGATGCCCGACGACGTGGCTCGCGCCGAGCTCGAGAAGTTCATCGAGGGCTAGATCCTTTCACCGAGACTGCGGTGAGATCGCGTTTCACACCCCTGAATGCGATCTCCCCGCAGTTTCGGCGTTAGATGAGGCCGTGACTGAAGATCTCACGGGCATCGACGAGTTCGGTCTACTCGAGGAGAACGCCGAACAGGCCGGGGTCCACGACATTCCTGGTGTGCGCCGCGTCGACGAAGGCGGTATCAGCGCGCTCAAGTGGGGCACCGATTCTCCCAGGGTGGTGTTCCTGCACGGCGGCGGCCAGAACGCGCACACCTGGGACACCGTGATCCTCGGGCTTGGTGTGCCCGCGCTGGCCGTGGACCTGCCCGGGCATGGGCGCTCTGCGTGGCGCGAGGACGGCGACTACGGGCCTAAGCCCAGCGCAGTGACGCTGGAGCCCGTGTTGCGTGAATGGGCCCCTGCCGCAGATCTTTTCGTCGGGCATTCACTGGGCGGGCTGACCGCGCTGCGGCTGGCCACCCACGCCCCTGGCCTCGTGCGTCGACTCGTGCTCGTCGACGTGACACCGTCGGCACCGCAACGCCACACCGAGATGACCGACGCGCAGAAGGGCACCGTCGCGCTCGTCGAGGGGGACCGTGTCTTCGACAGCTTTGACGCGATGGTCGAGGTGACGGTGGCCGCCGCTCCGCATCGCGACCGAAAGTCATTGCGGCGCGGAGTCTTCCACAACTCCAAGCAGCTCGATGACGGCACCTGGACGTGGCGCTACGACTCCTTCCGCAAGACCGAGGGATTCGAAGGGCTGTGGGAAGACGTGCCGGCGCTGGCGACCCCGACCACACTGGTGCGCGGCGCGAACTCCTGGTTCGTCAACGACGAGGACGCCGCCGAATTCGCGCGCACCGCACCGGGATTCAGCGGAGTTCACCGTGTCGCCGACTCGGGGCATTCGGTGCACAGCGACCAGCCGCACGCGCTCATCGCCATTTTGCGCGAGGCGCTGGACACCTAGGTTTTCGGCGGCCCCGTCAGGTCGTAGGCGGTGTCGTCACCCACCTTTATCGGCGGATAGGTGGCCGCCACCCAGTCCGCGATGTCGGAGTGCGCCCGGTTGAGATTCCGCGGCCCATTGCCGGGACGGTTGGCAGTGACGATGTAGTAGGTCACCCGGTGATCCCGGACATACTGCTGGAATTGGCTCAACGTCGGCACCGGGTCGCTGCCCGAGAACCCGCCGATCGCCATCACCGAGGTGTGGGTCTTCAGTTCCAGGTTCGCAGCCGCCGACGACCGGTTGATCGCCGCCGACCAATCGGTCCGCGTCGCCGAGAGCATCGACTCCAGCTGGGGGTTCTCAGTGTTCTGTCCGAAAGCCCAGCCCATCTCGTTGCGGCCGCCATGGTTATCTGCGCGCGCAGACTCGGCCGGTCCGACCATCGGGCCGCCTCCAGTGTGCGGTTGCGAGATCGTGGCCACCGCGTACGCGGTGGATCCCGCCAGTGCGACGACGAGGGCCCCGACGAGCGCGACCAGCGCGACGCGATCACGCCTCCTGCTCATCGCAACCAGGACCACGGCCGCCGTCAGCACTGCCAGCGCCACAACGGACCAGCGCAACCCTGGCAGCCAGTCGGCGTTGCGGCGCAGCAGCCAGAAGCTCCAGCCGCCGGTGGCCAACAGCATTGCGCCCATACCGATCCGGCCCAACCACGTATCCCGCGTGGCCCACTTCTGCTGCACGCCGATCGCGAACATCGCCGCGACTGCCGGCGCCAACGAGAGGCAGTAGTAGGGATGGATCGTGCCGTGCATGAAGCTCAGCACAAGACCGTCGACCACCAACCAGCCGCCGAACAGAATGGCGGCGCCGCGCACGAGGTCGACGCGCGGCGCACGCCAACGCGCGACGATCACCAGAACAGTCGCCAGCAACGCCGCGGGCACTAGCCAGCCGATCTCGAAACCGAACTCGCCGCTGAACAGCCGTGTCACCCCTTGCGTTTGATTGCCGAAGCCGCCGAATCCGCCCTGGTTGCGAAGGTGCGCGACCGGGCCATCGGGTCGCGCGGCCGGGGGTTGGAAGCCACCACCGTGATTGCGGCCCAGGACCCGGGCAAAACCGTTGTAGCCCAACACAAGATCCATGAACGTGTTGTCTGTCGAGCCGGCGATGTATGGCCGCGACGACTCCGGCCACAGCATGGTGAGCACCACGAACCACCCCGCGGACACCACGAAGGCTGCTAGCGTGGCGAGCAGTTGCAAGAGCCGCCGCCGCAGCGGAGTCGGCGCCGCGACGAGGTATGCCAGGCCGATGGCCGGCATCACCATCAAGCCCTCGAGCATCTTGGCCAGGAACGCGAAGCCTAGGCAAACTCCAGCCAACACAAGCCATTTCGTGCTTGCGCGTTGCAGAGCGCGGATCGTGCAGTACGCGGCGGCCATCATCAAGAGCACCATCACAGCGTCCGGGTTGTTGAACCGGAACATCAGCGCCGCGACCGGAGTCGCCGCGAACGCGGTGCCGGCAAGCAATCCCGCGTTCGGACCACACACCCGGGTGACTGCGCCATAGAGCAGCGCGACCGCGGCGACGGCCATCAACGCTTCCGGTATCAGCATGCTCGCGCTGCTGAACCCGAAGATCTGTCCCGAAAGCCCCATCACCCACTGCGAGACAGGAGGCTTGTCGACGGTGATGAAGTTGTGCGGATCCAGCGATCCGAACAACAGCGCTTCCCAGTTCGTCGAACCGGCTTGGGCCGCGGCGGCATAGAACTGGTTGCCCATTCCGTTGATCGTGATATTCCACAAGTACGTCGCGGCCGTCGCGACGAGCAGCACCGCCAGCCCGGCCCGGTGCCACATCGTGACCGTGGTTTTTGCCGGCCCGTCGGCAGGATCGGCGTCAACGGTCTGGGTCGTAGGCTCTTCGGATTCTGCGAGCACGCGCGCGTGGGCGATTGACGTCACCCTGCCATTGGGTCATGGCTATGTGAGAGAGACATGAGAGCAACCAGGGAGGTTCCTGGACGAAGCGCTTCGTTGGCAGAATCGAGAGCGATGAGCCGCTTGCGCGAAGAGCAGACGACACGCGCAAGCGTGCGCGGGAAGACGAAGCGATCGATGCCGCTTGTCGCGATGGTCCTGATGCTGGCCGCCTGCGTCACCGCGCCGCCCGACCGCCGTGCCGCCGTCGACGATTTGACCCGCCAACTTGCCTTGATGCCCGGGGTGCATGGCGCGCGCAACACGTTCAGCGACGACCTGGCGCGCGGACCTGCGTACTTCGAGATCGACGTCGACGTCGACGAATCCGTCACCGCCGATCAACTCTCCGCGCTCACCGCCCGGTACCTCGACGACCTCGGCCGGGTGGACTACACCGGCTACCGCGCAGAGCTCGACGTGCACCGGGGCGACAACCTGTTCCTGGTTGACACCACTGGACGTCCGGTGGCCAACCGCGACCAGATCCTCGGTGAGGCGCACAGCTGGATCGCGCTGGGCGAGCGATTCGGCGGTGGCACCGTCAAGTTGCGCGCCACGACGAGCCACGCCGACGGCAAACCACCCGTGCCGAGCTCAGGAAACATCGACCTGCCTGATGATGCCGACTACACCGCAGTCGCCGCCGCAGTGGACACACTGGGCAGCTCGTTCGCAGACCTGACCGACGGCGAGTGGACCATCAACGCGAGCAAGCAGCACCCTGCCGAGATCCACGCATCACGGCGGCTGCCGACTCCCGCTGAGATGGAGCTGTGGACCACGCTCAACGCTGACCAGTCGATCCCCCACGCAGACGTGTTCACGATCAACGGCGACTACACCGGCCCGCTGTTCGTGTCCGAGAGGATCCCCGCCGACGATCCCGAAACGGCACTGCGTCTGGCGCAGCAGCACCTGCCGCTCGTCGCGAGGCTGCCCGCCCCGGTGCTGTACACGGCGAGCAATCAATACCGGGGCCACCTCGGCTTCTACGGGCAGGCCACCGCTCCGGTGGTGGTGACGATCGGCGGGTGCAGCGCGCGCACCTACCCACCGGCGCCCGGTGAGCAGGCACTGATCGACAAGTACGAGACGTGCCGTAGGTGATGAGGCGCTTGCGCGAAGACCACCGATGAGGCCCCCGCGCTAGCGTGGGCCACATGGCCTTTCCACTTCGCATCGGTGTCCAACTGCAGCCTCAGCACGCCCCCGACTACGGCGACATCCGCGACGCCGTCCGCCGCTGTGAGGACATCGGCGTGGACGTTGCCTTCAATTGGGACCATTTCTTTCCGCTGTACGGCGATCCTGACGGAGCGCACTTCGAGTGCTGGACAATGCTGGGCGCGTGGGCGGAGCAGACGTCGCGCATCGAGATCGGCGCGCTGGTCACCTGCAACTCGTATCGCAACCCGGAACTCCTCGCCGACATGGCGCGCACCGTCGACCACATCTCGGGCGGCCGGCTGGTCCTCGGTATCGGTTCCGGCTGGAAACAACGGGACTACGACGAATACGGCTACGAGTTCGGCACCGCAGGCAGCCGGCTCGATGAGCTCAGCGAGGCGCTTCCGAGGATCGAGTCGCGGTTCGCCAAGCTCAACCCGCCCCCGACCCGTGACATCCCGTTACTCATCGGCGGCCAGGGCGAGCGTAAGACCCTGCGGCTGGTCGCCGAGCACGCCGACATCTGGCACGGCTTCACCGAGCTCGGCACCTACGAAGGCAAGGCCCAAATCCTCGCTAAGCACTGCGCCGAGGTGGGCCGCGATCCGGACACCATCGAACGGTCGGCAGGCGTCACGGGGTCCGGTGCCGAATTGCTCGCGCAGGCCGACGCGTTCGTCGCCCTCGGCGTTACGTTCCTCACGCTCGGTATCAACGGGCCTGACTACGACCTCACGGGCGCGGAGGCGCTGTGCGGGTGGCGGAATAGCCAGTCGTAGATATTCGCGGTTTCGAACCTGGCAGCATCCGACAGGTTAGACTAGCGAATTATGATCGAAACGGAGCCGCAGGTCGCTGAGCTGGCCGAAGGATTGCATCGTGTGCTCTCGAAACTCGTTTCCGTGCTTCGCCGTGGCGACACCAACCGTGTGTTCGCCGGCGACCTCACGCTGGCGCAGCTCTCGATCCTCGTCACGCTGCTCGAGCGCGGACCGATCCGGATGACCGATCTTGCCGCACACGAGCGGGTGCGCACACCGACGACCACCGTCGCGATCCGCCGGCTCGAAAAACTCGGTCTGGTCAAGCGATCGAAGGACCAGACCGACTTGCGTGCCGTGCTCGTCGCGATCACCGACAAGGGCCTCGCGGTGCACCGCGAGTCGCTGGCCAGCCGCCGCGCCGCGCTGGCGGCCATGCTGCGCGGGTTGTCCGACGAGGACCGCGAAACACTCGCGAAGGCCCTCGAGCCGCTGGAGCGGCTTGCCGGTCAGTCGACCGCTTAGCCCGGGGGCAATAGCTTCGTCGTCCCCGAGGGACCCATCGTCTTGCTGATGATCTTCGCGTAGCAGTTGTCGTGGTTGCGGCCGTTCGTCCTGCACCAGTTGAGGGCTTCATCGGCCGCATCAAAGGGGAAAGCGGCCGATGTGACCCACATGTTCTCGATGTCGTACGTGCTCCACTCGTCCGACCATGCCAACCGCACCTTGTTGTTGAACCTTGTCCGCAGATCGAGCTGCTCGTGCAGGATCTGCGAGTTGTCCCAGTTCAGGCCCTCCCAGTAATCGCCCACCTTCTTTGAGCTCAACTGCGGTACCCAGCGGCCGGCGAGGTCCCGCTGAATCACCGGGGTGTCGGCGTCAGCGATGGCCCGCAACGCATTTCCGGCAGCGCGATCGCTGTTTCCTCCGAGCGGCGTGCCGGGGCCAGACGCGGTGTACGTCGACGTAGCGCCTGTGCTGGCGGTACCAGACCTTTTCGACCCAGTGCCAGACTCGGTGGACTGAATCCGGTATCCCGGGGAGCTGGCGGTGAACTGGTCGCCCAGCATGCCCAGCGGCATCCAGTAGGTGTCGGGCGGGAACACGAACTGCTGCTCGACGGCGCCGTCGCCGGGACGCGGGACGAAGATCGGGTTCGACGACAGATCAAAGCGTCCCGACGCGACGTCCAGTCCTCCATCGGACGTGCCGATGGCAATGTTCGTGTTCGGCGACGACAACACGTCGCCCCCGTCGCAGCTCGCCGTGATCTTCAGTTTGACCGTCAGCCCGCTTGAATTGGTCGCAGCGTCGGTCATCGAATACGACGGCGGAGTACTACATTTGGTGACGTCCGACGACTTACCTGCCGTGCCACCACCACCGGGATTGGTGGTGCCGCCTTTGTTGGATCCGCTCCGTATCGCGATGATCGCGATCACTGCGATGACCGCCACTGCCGCCACGGCGGCCACCGCGATCGCGATCACGCGCCCTGAAGATCCCGACGGTGGCGGTTGCGGCGGATACTGCGGTGGCGGCGTTGGGAGCCGCTGCGTGTACTCGTAGTCGCTGCCCTGCCACGGCGATTCGGTCTCCTGGCGGGTCGGCTCATTCGACCACGCTTGAGGCTCCTGGAGCGCCATGGTCCGCTGCTGTTCGATGGGTTCGAACGTGGTCGGGGCCTCATCGGACACCCAGGGCGCCGACTCGTCCTCGACGGGTTCGGACTCGTCCTTGACCGGTTCGAACGCATCGGGCGACCACGTCGCGGACTCGTCTTCGGATGACGGATCGTCACCCATGAGACCACCTCCCGTCAGCGAACCGATGCCGGACGAGTCTAAAGCGTGTGGCGCCGCTCGCGATGAGCCTGACGAAAATATTGGCCGGCGGCTAACCGACGGTCGACGGGACGTGCGACGGGTCCCAGCCGTCTTCGACGGCATAGGAAAGCCGCACTAAGTGGAGGTCGAGACCCTCGGGCAGGTCGAGCTCGTCGCGATAGCTTGTTCTCGAACTCATTTAGTGTCAACCGATTTCGGTGATACATCGCCAGAATTTGTGCGGGGTTCCCAGCGCGCCCGCGCCCAGCGCGACTCCAAAACCCCCCGAATTGCGCGGAATGGTCTGCCCGATGCTACGTGTGCGCGCTGCGGCTAGACGTTCACGCTGCGCCGTCGCTGCATATGTTGCAGCAGCTGCCCCGCGAGTGGCTCCTTGCCGAAGAACCGTGCAGTCTCAAGCGCGCACGGCGAGCCTGCCAGCGGATCGGCATCTGCGCCCACCAGCAGTTCTATGATCGTGGTCTCGTTCTTGAAGACGGCGCCTGCCAACGGGGTCTGTCCTCGATTGTTGTGTCGATCAACGTCGACCCCCCGCGCGATCAGCGCGGCGACGGTCGAGTCGTGTCCGTGATAGGCCGCCAGCATCACGAGCGTGTCGCCGTTGGTGTTGGTGAGGTTCACTGGTACGCCCGCGTCGAGATAGGCGGCCAAGGTTGCAGTGTCCCCGCTGCGCGCCATATCGAATATGCGCGCCGCCAGGTCCAGGACTTGGCTATCGAGCGCGCCGCCCGGTCTGTCAATGAGGTGATCTGTCATATCAACTCCAAACTGGTCAGCGTCGGGCGAGCGGTCGGTTGTCACAGCGCACCGAGGGCCTCACACGCCTTGCGCACGCCTTCGCCGTAGGCGGGGTCGGCCTGGGTGCAGTTCTCGATGTGCTTCTCGACCGTCTGGGGCCGGGCACCCTTGATGGCGCGCGCGGTGTTCTCGAATAGCCTCTGCTGCTCGTCGCCCGTCATGAGCCGGAACAGGTCACCGGGTTGTTCGAAGTAGTTGTCGTCGTCGGCGCGGAAATCGAAGTGATCCGCGGTGGACCCGATCGACTCAGCGGGATCGGCGTAGGCG
Organism: Mycobacterium sp.; assembly: GCF_032159765.1. Taxonomy (GTDB): domain Bacteria; phylum Actinomycetota; class Actinomycetes; order Mycobacteriales; family Mycobacteriaceae; genus Mycobacterium. The sequence continues at coordinate 27,496 of NZ_JAVHWM010000168.1, forward strand.
GGCTGCTCGGCCCAGCGGCCGAAGTTGTTGGGCTCAACACCGGCGACCCCACCCTGGTTGCCGTCGACGCGCACGGCCCCATCGCGGTGGTAGGTGTTGACCAGCTTGGCTGCACGTGGATAGTTGACCGGGATCTGGTGGTGGTTGACACCGACCCGGTAGCGGGCAGCGTCTCCGTAGGAGAACAGCCGGCCCTGCAGCATCTTGTCCGGGCTAAACGAGATTCCCGGAACGAGGTTGGACGGGGTGAATGCGGCCTGCTCGACGTCGGCGAAGTAGTTGTCCGGGTTGCGGTTGAGCTCGTATTCTCCGACCTCGATCAGCGGGTAATCCTTCTGGCTCCACACCTTGGTCAGGTCGAAGGGGTGGAAGCGGTAGGTGGCGGCGTCGGCTTCGGGCATCACCTGGATGTACACGCCCCATTTCGGGTAATCGCCGCGCTCGATCGCGTCGAACAGGTCGCGGCCGTGGGACTCGCGGTCGCGGCCGATCAGTTCTCCTGCTTCGGCGTCGGTGAGGCACTCGATGCCCTGCTGGGTGCGGAAGTGGAACTTGACCCAGTGCCGCTGGCCTTCAGCGTTGATCATGCTGTAGGCGTGTGAGCCGTAGCCGTGCATGTGCCGGAAGGAGCGGGGGATGCCGCGGTCGCTCATGGTGATGGTGACCTGGTGCAGTGATTCGGGCAGGTTGGTCCAATAGCCCCAGTTGTTCTCGGGGTCACGCATATTGGTGCGCGGGTCGCGCTTGACTGCGCGGTTGAGGTCGGGGAACTTCAGCGGGTCGCGGTGAAAGAAGACCGGGGTGTTGTTGCCGACCACGTCCCAGTTGCCTTCGGTGGTGTAGAAGCGCAGCGCGTAGCCGCGGATGTCGCGCTCGGCGTCGGCGGCGCCGCGTTCGCCGGCCACGGTGGAGAACCGGGCGAACATCTCACAGCTGTTGCCGACCTGGCTGAAGATCGCCGCCTTCGTGTACCGGGTGATGTCGTGGGTGACGCGCAACGTGCCGAAGGCGCCGGAACCCTTGGCGTGCATGCGCCGCTCGGGGATGACTTCGCGGGCGAAGTGGGCGAGCTTCTCGATAAGCCAAAGATCCTGCAGGAGTAGCGGGCCGCGTGGACCGGCGCTCATGCTGTTCTGGTTGTCGGTGACGGGCGCTCCCGCCGCGGTGGTCAGCGGTTTGGTGTTCTCTTCGAATGCCATCTTCTTCTCCTTGGTGGTGGGTATGGGATTAGGTGGGGCCTAGTTCGGTTGATTTCGATTTCGCTGCGTTGACATTTCCGAAAGTGCTGTGCGGGCGGTGGTTGTTGCCGTCATTGAACGCTCGCAGTATCCGGCCGCTTGAAATCTGGTCGCGGATGGGCGGCGGTGACGGCCCCAAGCGCCTCTGGGGACAGCGCGTCACGCCGGCGATACTGTCGACGGCAGTGGTAGACATGTGCACTCCAGGAATCAGTGATGTATCGGGTTGTGTGCGCCCAGTTTTGGGAGTCGACATGCTGACACCATTGGTGCCGCCGCAGACCCGCTTTGGGCACGCCCACGTTTGCGCCCCTTAGAGCGGGCCCGTGGTGTGATCACGGCTTACCTTCGTCTGTCATCGTCACAGCCACGATCGGCGATGTCGCTACCGCTGCCATGCAACCGACATACCTGCTGGCTGCAATCGGCCGCGCGGATGGCTGGGCTGGACGCGCCCGAGCCGCCTCGAGGGGACGGGATTCGCGGGCTCCTAGTTGGGCGACCGCGCCGAAATTCTGGGTCGGGACGACCCAGTACAACTGGGGGAATTCGCTGTACTGAAGGCCAGCGATGACCCCACTCTGGACTTCCCGACGGCGAATTCGACCGTCTGCATTGTGCGTTTCTGTCATCTGCTCGACCAGGTAGTGGTGCTGAAGCACCTATTTGTCGTCGGGGTTGAGGGCCAGGAAGGTCCATCCGGCGGCGGCGCCGGCGATGAGCTGCGCCACCAGGTACACCCACAGCGTCGGCCAGGCGAAGATTCCCATCACGGCACCGGCGACGGTGACCGCAGGGTTGAACGCGCCACCTGAGATGCCGCCGACTGCGACGGCACCGGCCAGCACCGTGAACCCGATCGCCAAGCCGTAAAAGGAGTTGGTCGGGTGGTCTTTACTGGTCGCCACATTCAGCACGACATAGCACAGCGCGAAGGTGAACAGCAGCTCAACGACGAACGCCGCCAACAGGGTTGGGCCGTTAAGGGTCACGGTCGCCGCGGCGGCGGTTTGCGTCGGATCGATGACCGTGCGCACCAGCAGGGCCGCGATCAGCCCGGCACCGGTCTGGCTCAGCCAGTACCCGGCCGCATCACGCGCACCGATCCGGTGGCGTACGAGCGCGGCCAGGGTCACCGCGGGGTTGTAGTGCCCGCCCGAGAGATGGCCGCCGGCATAGATCATCACCATCAGCGCCGCGCCGATGGCTAACGGAGCCAGTGGGCTGTGACCGCCTACGGCTGCGCCAATGGTGAATACCAGAAAGAATGTTCCGATCGCCTCGACCGCGTACTTCACCGCCGGTCGCGGGCCGGTTGCGATGATGGGTTCGGCGGTGAGTTGTTGAGCTGATGCGTGAGATGTACTGAGGTCCATGGGTTCTAGTCTCGTGCTTCGCCCGGCAGTAGTCGTCGCAGTTAACGGCCGACTATCCCTACCGCTACCCCTACTTCTGGTTTACCCGGTGGCTATAACGAGACTAGAAGTGAGAGCAGGGGTCTCGTCCGGGGGCGAGCTCACGAAGAGCCTCCACTGGAGCGCCGGCAGAGGGCGGCAGTGGCTCACTACATCTACGTGGGCCACCCGGTCAGCCCTCAATGTCGGTAATGAAGTTCGGCAGTTGGATTTGCTCTGGCATGATTTATCTCGCCGAAAGCCTCACGTGCGGCGCCAAATAGCGCGATGCAGACTGCTCACCATCGCAGGATCATTCGGAGATTCCTCCGGCCCATGCTGGGGATTTCGTGCTGCTGCTTGTCACGTTGGAGCGCCTGGCGGCTGCAATGGTGACCAAGATGAGGGCGATCATCAGCAGAACGGCGGCGACAGGGCCGTCGCCGTAGGCGAGGCCTCCGACCTTGCCGGGCTTACTCATCCAATCCGCGACGGAAGCGCCGAGTGGTCGGGTAAGGATATACGCCCACCAGAAGGCCAAGATACTGCTGAGGTGAAAACGCCAAGCGCCCAGAGCAGGCACGGCCATGACGACTGCGAACAGAACGATCGATCCGACGAATCCGAAGTGCAGTTGGCTTGCCGTCAGGTCGCCGGCGGCCGTTCCGAGGGCGAATGTGAACGACACTGCGAGCCAGTAAAAAACCTCACGGCGGCGTGTTGTGATGCTGTGAATAGACAGTGTGTTCTCGCTGCGATGCCATATCCAGAAAGTCGCTGCGAGCGCGAGGGCGCAGAGCAGGGTGGACGTCCCAAAGGAGACGCCAAGCTGGTGATGAACCACATCGGCGGCCATGGTGCCGAAGACGGCGACCATCATCACTGCCGACCAGTAGGCGAAGGCGTGGTAACGCCGTGTCCGAAACTGAACCCACAGGGCAAATGCGAAGCCTGTTGCACCGATAACCAAACCCACAAAGCTCATCGTGCTGAGCAGGTAATCCGATGCAGCCTCACCCATTGCGGTCGTTACGAGCTTTAAGGCCCAGAACGACGCGGTTGTGTCAGGCACTTTCACGGCGAGTGGCTCGCGTCGTACGCGAACTTGACTGTCGGCCCTCACGGTCGCCTGCCAACTGTCCAACTCGCATCAGGTGAGCTGATCGCAAGCATTGTTATCGGTTCCTCCCTTGACGCGTCGGTTAACCCTTGGTTCTTCGAAGAGTGGGCCAGGCGCCGAGTTAGCCCCTGCGGGGGCGACGGCAGCGGAAACCAGAGGCTCGCCGGCATCCGCGGATCGTTGGCCGCATCTTTGAGTTGTTCGGCCACTTCGCCGTCGAACGCCACGATAAAGGCGAATGTTAACAATCTCCTGTGGCGAAACTGGGTAGCAGCCAACGCGTTTGGAATGCGGCTGGATTGAGCACGGTATGCGGCCTTGGAGGCAGGCTGCCAGCAAGGCAAAGATTATGGCTAGCGGGGGCCGGGGCGCGCACCCGCGCGAGAATGATCGTTCGACCCTGAGCTCGGCGCCCAATTCCGTTGACATGCCGAGGCATGCTGACGCGGGCCAGGGTAATGGACCTGGATCAGATGGGGTTGATCGCTTCGAGGTTGCGCCCGGTGGTGCGAGGTTCCGTCAATGCGATCGCGGCCATCGTAGCTGCAAGCACGGCGCGTCCTCCGCTCGTCCCAGATCGCGTCGGCGCCACGCCTGTCTGACCAAATTTGCCCGCGGTCTAAGGCCGATCGCCGGACCCACACAAACGAGCGATGCGATAAATGTTGTGAGACAACGAATCCGATATCAGTTGTTGTCTGTCGATGTCTGCGCCTGGCACGGGATCGTGATAAGCCTGTGCGCCAAGTAATTTGGCCAAGGACATCGCCATCGTGCACTCCGCAATGCGTAACAAGACGCGGCTTGCGGCGTTGCAGGTCAACGACTTCAGGGCGTCTGGACAAAGTGTGGCGAGACGTGTGCGACGAAGTTGCTGCCAGGGAATTGCCCACTCATTCTCAAGAGGTGGAGCGGACTCTCATCACCCGAACGACGGACAGTTACCTACGCGTGCCGATTTCTCCGGGCACATGTGACGGCCCGCCGGTCGGCCGGTACAGGCTGATCGCGTCGGCCGTCATCGTGACCAAGCCGGCTTGGGCCACCTCGGCTGCGAGATAGTCATCGCCCACGACGTGCTCCTTGAACGTCCACGCCGTCGAGCCGTCTGTCAGCGAGAGCGCGATGACGCGGCCCGCGCCGGTTCCGATCACCCGCGCGCCGTCGGTGATCGTCGGCAACCAGTTCTGGTCAGGTCGGCTGGTCGACCACCGACTCTTTCCGGTGTGCATGTCGTACGCGGTGACGGTGGTGCCTGTCGCGTGGACGGCGACGTCACCGACGAGGGAATACTTCTCGTACAAGCCGGCCAGACTCGGGGCTGACCACTTCTGATCGCCTGTCACGAAGTCGACGGCGGTGCCGTTAGGCAGCAGAACAGGAGGGTTCGCCAGCGCGGTCACCCACATCATCGGCTCTACCGGAGCCGGGCCGGTGCGGTATCTCTGCGCGTCCGGCCCGAAAAACGTCGCTTGATCCCCCTTCGGGGGGTAGCCGTCGATGCAGCGCGCGACGACTGCGCCCGTTCCCGGGAAGACGGCGACCAGCCACGCCGCGTCGTCGACGAGCGTCGAGCCGTCCCCGAGTTTGAGGGCCGCATCGGGCATTCCGAGGTTGGTGCCCACGAATCCGTCGTCGACCCTGACGTCGAGCTCGTCGCTGTTTCCGTTGTGGCACAGGGTGGCGTCGACCTTCGTGGTCCAGAACTTCGCCGGGTCGTTCACCGTCCCGCTGGAGATGACCTTCTCGTAATTGACCGACTGCGAGTCGTGGGCCACCCCGCCGGCGACTACCACGGCGTTGCCATCCGATGCGACGTCGCCGGGCATGAAGTCGGGCGTGTACTTCGACGCGATGCCGCCGTCGGACATCTTGATGAACACCACGTCGTCGTCGGAAATGCACGCCAGCAGACCCGACACCAGATGCGCCGCGCAGCCACCCAACGGGCCGAACGGGATGGCCCACGCGGTCCGGCCGGTCGCGGCGTCGAGCGCCACCAGCCGGGCGGTGCGGTGGGTCGAGGCGTCGACCACACGCACGACAATGCGATCGCCGGCGTCGATCAGCCCGCGCAGCGACCACGACCCCATGTCGATTTCCGTGTTGGGTGTCCAGACCGTCGAACCCGGTAACAGGTCGGCGGCCCGGACCGTCCACGCCGCGGTCGGCTGCTGCGGATATGTGCCGGCCAGCAACCCCTCGGGGCGCCTCGCAGCGGACTCGTCGCGCGAGATGACCAGCACCACCGCCGTGATGGCCAGCGCCACGACGACGATCACCGCTGCGGCCACCCACAGCAGTCGTCGGTCAAATGGCCTGCGCTCCTTGGGCGGCGGGCCCCAATACATCGGCTCGTTCATCCGAGCCAGTCAAGCACTGCCGCCGCGGTCCACGACTGTTGCATGCTGCCAAGCGGCTCACCGGTGAACGGCTCGTAATACTCCGCGAACGTTCCGTCGCTGGCCTGACGGAGCCCCTCGCGCCTCAGATTCCGGGAGCGTTCGGCCCACCCTCGGCGCGCGAACGCCCACGAGAAGAGCCACGTCACCACCGGCCACACCGGTCCGCGCCAGTACTCCCGCGGCCGGAAGTCCCGTGACACGGGCGACGTCGAGGGGATCAATGCGAACCGGAGGTCAGGGTGCCCGCAGAACCTCGGGCCCTCCAGAAGTCGCAGCAGCGCTCTTTCCCTGTTGTGCGGCAGACCGCCGCACAACAGCGGCGCGAACTGGGCCACGGTCTCAGTCGCGATCACCTTCTCCGCCCGCACATCGTAATCCCTTGCGGCGCCTGTTCTTTCGTCGGTTGTCTCGACAACACCCGCGCGAAATCGCTCCGCCCATGAATACAGGTCACGGACGTCGGCGTGCGGCCTGCTGTAGTCCTCGCCGATGTTCGCGAGCACCTCGCAGGCGAGAGCGAAGATTGCCGACACGAAGACATCCTCGACCACGAAACTCATTACCTTCGGCAGAAGTTCGTCGTCGTAGCGGGCGATCTTCATTTCCTCGACCAACCAGAGGTAGCGGTCGTACTCGCTGTCCGACGGCCGTTGGGAGGGGTCGTCGACGATCAGGTTGTCCCGCCGCTCGTATTCCGGCAGCACACCTGGAATCACGTTGGCGTACGCCTCATCCCACCGCGGCGAGTTGTCCATCCCGGATTCCCAGCCGTGATACAGCGTGATGCGCCCGCGGCCGCGCTGATCGCGGGCCTCGGCCAGCCACCGGTGCCAGCGCACCAGATCGGGCCAGCGGCGGTCCAGGAACGCCTCGGCGACGTGGCGGGTCGACCGGCCCCGCCTACGCGCGTGATCGAGAATTCGCTCGACGGCGATCGCATGGACGGGAGGCTGTGTGATGCCCGACGTGTGACGGTCCAGCGGCGCGGTGCCCGCCAACGCAGCGCACGCCCAACGGGCCGGCCCCGGAAAGTAGTTGTCGACGGTGTTGGCGAACACGATGTGCGGGATCATCCCGTTCGTCCACTGCGCTGACAGCAGCGTGTCGAGTTCGACCACGGCCCGCTCGACGCTCAGCGGCGCGAGCCCCACCGAGACGAAAGCCGCGTCCCAGCTCCACATGTGCGGATACAGCAACGGCGCCGCCGTGGTCATCACTCCCAGGTCATTGCCCCGCAGCAAGTACGCAGCGCGCGCGGCGAGCTGCGTCTGCGAGAAGCTGGGATCAGGCGCCATCCCTCCTATCATGCGGCGATCGGCGCCGGCTCGCCCGGCAAAGACCGATGAGCCGCTTGCGCGAAGAGCAACAAATGCGATGAGCCGCTTGCGCGAAGAGCAACAGCCCCCTCCCGATAGGGTGGCTTTCATGCCGGAGAAACCCGTTGCACTGATCACCGGAGCCACCGGCGGCCTCGGTTCCGCGATCGCCACCGCGCTGTCTGGGACACATGAACTCCTGCTGGCGGGCCGTCCGTCGAAACGCCTCGACGAGATGGTCTCGCGCCTTTCCGCCACCGAGGTGCCGCTGGACCTCAGCGACGTCGGCTCCAAGAGTCCCGTCCCCGTCGAGGCGCTCGACGTGTTGGTGCACAACGCCGGCGTCGCCTACCCGGATGACCTCGCCGACTCACGAATCGAGGACTGGCGAACCACTCTCGAGGTCAACGTGCTTGGGCCGGTCGCAGTGACGCAGGCGTTGCTTCCAGCGCTGCGACGCGCGAAAGGCCAAGTGATTTTCATCAATTCCGGCGCGGGGCTCAACGTGCTGCCTGGGATGGCGTCGTACTCGGCGAGCAAGTTCGCATTGCGCGCCTACGCCGACTCGCTGCGAATCGAAGAGCCGAAGTTGCGCGTCACCTCCGTGCATGCGGGCCGGATCGACACTGCCATGCAGCGCAAGCTGGTCGAGTACGAAGGCGGGAAATACGACGCGGCGCACTATTTGAAACCGGACACAGTCGCGCGCGCGATCGTCGACATCGTGGGCACGCCGGCCGACGGACACGTGCACCAGATCGTGCTCCGACAGCGATGAGCGCTTGCGCGAAGAGCAGAAGACAGCGCTGACGCGCGTCAGACGACGAGATTCACCAGCCGACCCGGGACCACGATCACCTTTTTCGGCGTGGCGCCCGACAGGAACGCCGCCACCTTCTCGTCGGCCAGCGCGGCGGCCTCCAAGGTCTCGGCACTTGCGTCGGCGGCTACCGAAATATGGCTGCGCACTTTGCCATTCACTTGCACCGGGTACTCGACGGTGTCGTCGACGAGGTACTGCGGATCGGGCTGCGGGAAGGGGCCGTGCGCCAGCGAGCGGTCATGGCCCAGGCGGTTCCACATCTCCTCGGCCATGTGCGGTGCGACCGGGGCGAGCATCAAGACCAGCGGCTCGACAGCAGCCCGTGCCGTAATCGACTGCTTGGTAAGGTGATTCGTGTACTCGATGAGCTTGGCCACTGCCGTGTTGTTGCGCAGGCTCACGTAGTCGTCGATCACCCCCGCGATTGTGCGGTTCATGATGCGCAGCGTGACGTCGTCAAGCGCGTCCTCAGTGGCCAGCGCCTCGCCGGTCTGCTCGTCGACCACCAGCCGCCAGGCGCGCTGCAGGAATCGGTAGGCGCCGACGACGTCCTTGGGGGCCCACGGTCGTGATGCCTCCAGCGGGCCCATCGACATCTCGTACACGCGCAGTGTGTCCGCGCCGTATTCGTCGCAGATCTCGTCGGGCGACACAACGTTCTTCAGGCTCTTGCCGATCTTCCCGAACTCCTGGTCCACCTCGATCTCGCCCTGCGGACTCTCGAAGTAGAACCGCCCGTCTCGTTCGGTGACCTCGGCGGCCGGTACGTAAACGCCCCGCGCGTCGGTGTACGCGAAACCCTGGATGTAGCCCTGGTTGATCAGTCGGCGGTACGGTTCGCGGGAACTGACATGACCCAGGTCGTAGAGCACTTTGTGCCAGAACCTCGCGTACAGCAGGTGCAGCACCGCGTGCTCGACGCCACCGACGTAGAGGTCCACCCCGCCCGGATCATCGGGGTGGTGCTCAGACGGCCTTGGCCCCATCCAGTACGCCTCGTTCTCCTTGGCGCAAAACTCTTTTGAGTTACACGGATCCACATAGCGCAGTTCGTACCACGAGCTTGCGGCCCACTGCGGCATCACGTTGGTGTCCCGCATATAGGGCCTCGGGCCGTCACCGAGATCAAGTTCGACGTGCACCCAGTCGGTTGCTTTGGCCAGCGGCGGCGACGGCTCACTGTCGGCGTCGTCGGGATCGAACACGACTGGTGCGTAGTCGGGGATGTCCGGCAGCACCACCGGCAGCTGCGATTCCGGCAGTGGATACGCTCTGCCATCCTCGTCGTAGACGATCGGAAATGGTTCACCCCAATATCTTTGGCGCGCGAACAGCCAGTCCCGAAGCTTGAATTCGACCCGGGCCGCGCCGCGACCGTCGGCCTCCAGCCGCCGCGTGATCGTCTCCTTGGCGGCGTCGACGCTTAGCCCGTCGAGGTAGCCGGAGTTGACCGCGGGACCGTCACCGAGATACGGCTCGTTCGAAACATCGCCGCCAGCAATGACTTCCACGATCGGCAACCCGAATTCCGTGGCGAACTGCCAGTCTCGCTGGTCATGGCCGGGAACGGCCATGATGGCCCCCGTGCCGTAGCCGGCAAGGACATAGTCGGCGATGAAGACCGGGATCTGTTCGCCGTTGGCCGGATTGGTGGCATACGTGCCCAGGAACACGCCCGTCTTGGTCTTGTTCTCCTGACGTTCCAGATCCGACTTCGCCGCGATCGCGTTCCGGTACAGGCGAACCGCATCCGCAGGCGATGACACCCCGTACGTCCACCGGGAGTCGGTGCCGTGGGGCCACGCGTCGGCGATCAGGCGGTCGACGAGTTCGTGTTCGGGCGCCAGCACCATGTACGTTGCGCCGAACATCGTGTCCTGACGCGTGGTGAATACCTCGATATTCACCGTCTCGCCGTCGTTCGCCGCTGCTGCAAACAGCGCCGCGGCACCGGTGGACCTGCCGATCCAGTTGCGCTGCATGGTTTTGACCTTCGCCGGCCAGTCCAGCAGGTCGAGATCGTCCAGCAGCCGGTCGGAGTATGCGGTAATTCGCATCATCCACTGCCGCAGGCGTTTCCGGAACACGGGAAAGTTACCGCGGTCGCTGCGTCCGTCGGCGGTGACCTCTTCATTGGCCAGCACCGTACCGAGGCCGGGACACCAGTTGACCACCGAGTCTGCTCTGTACACCAGGCGGTGCGAGTCGACGATGTCGGCGCGCTCACCCACCGACAGGTCCTGCCAGCTTCTGCCATCTGCCAGAAGCCGTGTGCCCGAATCGAATTCGGCTGCCAGTTGGGCGATGGGCCGAGCCATCGCGGCGTCGGCGTCATACCAGGCGTTGTAGATCTGCAGGAAGATCCACTGCGTCCATTTGTAGAATTCGGGGTCGGTGGTCGAGAAGCTGCGGCGCGTGTCGTGCCCCAACCCGAGCCTGCCCAGCTGGCGCCGGTAGTTGACGATGTTGGCCTCTGTGCGCGTGCGTGGATGCGTGCCGGTTTGGATGGCGTATTGCTCCGCAGGTAGCCCGAAAGCATCAAAGCCGAACGCATGCAACACGTTGCGGCCGGTCATCCGGTAGTAGCGCCCGTAGACGTCGGTGGCGATGTAGCCCAGCGGATGACCGACGTGCAGGCCCTCGCCCGAGGGGTAGGGAAACATGTCAAGGACGAACATCTTGTCGTCGGGAACCGCCGCGCCGTCGGCCGGCGCGAGCGAACCCACCGGGTTGGGCACATTGAAAGCACCCGCTTCGGCCCACCGTTGCTGCCATGCGCGCTCGAGCTTGCCAGCCAGTTCCGCGGTGTAGCGAAACTTCGGCACATCACCCACCCTGGCGGATTGTTCTTCGGTCACGCGCTCAGCGGCACTTCCGGTTGTCGGGGCGTCGGTCACGTCAACAGGTTAGTCATGTCCGTGCCAGGTCTCGGTTCCGTCGCGGACCGGTCAGGGCTCGATACCGGAACCCTCGCGCGACTAGTAGTACCAGAGTGACAGTTGTTAACGTCTGCATCCTGTTGGTCCGGTGCACGCGCGCGGAGGGAGGAGTGCCGCGATGGTCGATTCCGCCAGGGCTCGGCTGGCGCTGACGAGTGCCTGCGCAGCCACCGTTGCCGTAGTCATCTGCGTGACCTGCCCCGTCGCGGTCGCCGAACCGTTGCCTCCGCCCATGCCGACGCCGGTCCCGGCGGCGCAAGCCATCCCCATGGCTCCTGCTCCGGTCGTCGCGCCCGCCGCGCTCGGAGCGACCGCGCCGACTGTGCCTGCGCCCGGTGCCGCACCGGCCCCCGCGCCTGCGCCGGTCCCCGCCACCTCTGGCACACTTCGCGATTACTTCGCCGGGAAGCGCGTCCAGCTGGAACCACAACACTCCGTTGGCTTTTCGGCTTTAAGCATCACGCTGCCGTTGCCTGCGGGCTGGGCACAGGTGCCCAACCCGAACGTGCCCGACGCCTTCGCGGTGATCGCCAACCGGAGCAGCCCCGATCTGTACACGCCCAACGCGCAGGTCGTGGTCTACAAACTGGTCGGCGACTTCGACCCCAAGGAAGCCGTCACTCACGGCTTCATCGACAGCCAGTCGTTGCCGGCATGGCAGACCACCGATGCGTCGCTCGCCGACTTCTACGGCCTTTCCTCGGCGGCGATCGAGGGCACCTACCGCCAGAACGACATGACGCTCAACACGTGTCGCCGCCATGTCATCGCGACCACCGCGAACGGCAAGTACCTCGTCTCGCTGTCGGTCACCACGCAAGGGACCAGCCAGGCAGCGCCCGTCGCCGCCGATGCCACCGACGCGATCATCAACGGCTTCAGGGTGAGCACTCCGGCCCCAGGACCGAGGCCCGCATCCTGAAGGCATAGGCCGTCCGGCGCGGCACGCGTGGCCCTCGTATTGTGACCCCATGCTCATCGCCGGAGTGCTCTTCTTGTGCGTGGCGACGGTGATCGCCGCATTGGGTGTGCGCGCGCTGACGCGGCCTGCCGCGGCCGGAGGAAGCCGACAGGTGCTGCGTGCGGTGGCGCCCACGCAGCTGGCTTCTGCGGTGATGCTCGCCGCTGGTGGCGCGGTCGCGCTGTCGGGTCAGCCCGCGGCCGGCTTGCTGGCCCTGTGCGTCGTGGGAGCGGTGGGCACTGTGGCCGCCGGGTTGTGGCAAGGAGCGCGTCACACGCATGCGCTGCTCGGCACCGACGCTCCCGCGTGCGAACGCTCTAACGGCGCTACCTGCGCGAGCTGCACCCTGTCGTGCCGCTAGGCCGACTGCGCCTTCAGATCGACACGTTCATCCTGCTTCTGCTGGCGACGGTCGGATTTGCCGCGCTCGTGCCCGCGCGGGGCGCGGCCGCCGACGTCGTCTCGATGGTCACGAAGTTCGCCATCGCCCTTCTGTTTCTGCTCTACGGCGTGCGGCTGTCCCCGGCCGAGGCATGGCACGGGCTGCGGCACTGGCGGCTGCATCTGATGGTGTTGTCCGTCACGTTCGTGGTGTTTCCGCTTCTCGGGATCGCCGCCCGCCTGCTCGTGCCAACCGTGCTGACACCGGACCTCTATACAGGGGTGCTGTTCCTGTGTCTGTTGCCGTCGACGGTGCAGTCCTCGATCGCATTCACGTCGATCGCTCACGGCAACGTATCGGCCGCGATCGTCAGCGCGTCTTTGTCGAACATGCTCGGCGTGGTCCTCAGCCCGCTGCTGGTGGTCACGCTGATGAGCACCACCGGCGGTCTGCGGGTCGACGGGTCGGCAGCGCTGGACATCGTGTTGCAGCTGTTGGCGCCGTTCGTGGCGGGCCAGTTGCTGCGGCCCTGGCTCGCGGCGTGGGTGCACCGGCACGCTGTGCTGACCCGGGTTGTTGATCGCGGCTCGATCCTGTTGGTGGTGTACACGGCCTTCTCGGTCGGGATGGCCGAACACGTCTGGAGCGTGGTCACGGGATGGCGGATCGCCGCGGTGGCCGCGGTCTGCACGGCGCTGCTGGCGGTGGTCCTCGTTCTCACCACGGTGATGGGCCGCGTCTTCCGGCTCGATCGCGGCGACGCGATTGTGCTGTTGTTCTGCGGGTCGAAGAAGAGCCTGGCATCTGGCCTCCCGATGGCGCTGGTGTTGTTCGCAACAGCATCGGTGGGCCTGATTGTGTTGCCGCTGATGCTCTTTCATCTGATCCAGCTGCTTGTCTGCGCATGGATCGCCAGCCGGCTGTCGCGCGGAACGTCTACCTCTATTAGTTCCGGCTGATGTCGATCGGGTGTGTCGCCAGCAGGGACATCGGCGTCGGCTGGCGCCGCAGCACCCGCGCCCACAGGTCAGCGCGCGATTCCGACAACACATCAGAAGGCAACGCGGACAAGACGATCCAATCGTCGCGTTCGATCTCGCCCTCCAGCTGACCGATCGTCCACCCCGAGTAGCCCGCGAAAATTCGCACCCCTTCGACGAGCGGAGCGATCCCGTCGGGCTCCGCATCGAGGTCGACCATCACGACCCGGCCCTGCACGTGACGCAGACCCGGCACCCCTTCGCTTGTCATGCCGGCCCGCAGCGTCGCCAGGCACAGCGCGGCGTCGCGCTTCACGGGTCCGCCGATGAACATCGTCTTGGGCTTGGCCGTGAGCTTGGCCCATTGCGGAAGCACGTTGTAGACGGCGGTTTCGCTGGGCCGGTTGAGCACCACCCCGAGGGTGCCGCCGTCGTTGTGCTCGACGATGTAGATCACGCTGCGCCGGAAGGTCGGTTCGAGAAGATCTGTATTAGCCAGCAACAGGGTCCCGGACCGCACTCGGTGCGCGGGAGGAGCGTATTCCTCCGGGTCTTCCGAGTGCGCCATCTGACCATCATGTCACCAGCACAGGGCAATTGGGGCGAACGGCGTCGCGGAGATTTCATCGTGGGTTCTCGTGGGTATTTGTAGGGTGGACCGGCACCGCATACTCGGCGACAGATCGGCAGGACGTGACCTCGGTGGTTAACATGCGCGCCCCGAGGGCCGTGTATCGCTCCGTACGCAGCATGCCCGAGTTCGGGCGGTTGCTCGGCGTGCGGTTGTTCGGACAGTTCGGCGACGGGCTGTTCGCGGCCGGGCTGGCGGGCGCCCTTCTGTTCAATCCCGAACGCGAAACCGACCCGTGGAAGATCGCCGCGGCGTTTGCGGTGCTGTTCCTGCCCTACTCGCTGCTCGGTCCGTTCGCCGGCGCGGCGCTGGACCGCTGGGACAGACGCACTGTTCTGGTTGCCGCAAGCGGCGTGCGGCTTGTGCTGATCACCGGTGTCGCCGTGCTGTTGGCCGTCAGCGCCAACTCCTGGTGGGTGCTGGCCGGGTCGTTGATTGTCAACGGCGCCAGTCGGTTCATCGCGTCGGGCTTGTCGGCCGCGCTACCCCATGTGGTGCCCCAAGAGAAGGTGGTGACGATGAACGCCGTCGCCGTCGCTGTGGGCGCCGTCGCGATCTTCTTTGGTGCCACCTTTGTCTTCGCCTCTCGCTCGCTATTCGGCGCGAACGATACCGGGGCTGCCGCAACACTTTTCATTGTCCTTGCTCCCGTGTTCGTCTCGATGATGCTGGCACTGCGGTTCGTGCCTCGCAGCCTCGGACCCGACGACACCGCCCGTGCTGTCCACGGCTCGGCGTACTACGCGGTGGCGACGGGGTGGGTACACGGCTTGCGCACAGTGATCAACACGCCCAGCGTGACCGCAACGCTCACCGGCTTGGCCGCTCATCGCGTGGCGTTCGGTATCAACACGATGCTGGTGCTGGTGATCGTGCATCACACGAGGACAGAGGGCGCCGCCTTGGCGGTCGCCGCTCTCTTCGTCCTGTTCACTTCCCTTGGATCGTTCGGGGCTACGTTGCTCGCCCCGTTTATCGTGCGCCGGTTCGGCCGGTTCGCCGCCGCCAACGTGGCGCTGGCAGCCGCGGCCGTGATCCAAGCGGTCGGCGCCCTGCTGTTCGTGCCCGTCATGCTGGTGTGTGGTTTCTTCCTCAGCGCGTGCGGGCAGCTCATCAAGCTGTGCGCGGACAACGCCATGCAACTCGACGTCGACGACGCGTTGCGCGGCCACGTGTTCGCGGTGCAGGATTCGCTGTTCTGGGTGTCGTTCGTCGGATCACTCACGCTGGCCGCCGCGGTGATCCCACCCGACGGGCACTCGCCGGCGCTCGCGCTCGTCGGCGCCGCGGTGTACCTGATCGGCCTGCCGGTGCACACACTGGTCGGCCGACGCGGGCCGCCGGGGCACAAAGGCTAGGGTTGCCCGCATGGCTGATGCCGGCCCCATTGTCGATGACTTACGGGCGGAGAGTGACGAACTCGACGGGCTCGTCGGCCCGCTCGACGAAACCGGCTGGGGCGCACCAACACCCGCCGCCAGCTGGACCATCGCCCATCAGATCGGTCACCTGTTGTGGACGGACCGGGTCGCGCTCTTGTCCATCACCGACGAGGCCGCGTTCGGCCGTCAGCTCACGGCAGCCGCGGCCGACCCGCAGGGCTTCGTGGACGCCGTTGCCGAGCACGAGGCCGGCCGCGCGCCGGCGGAGCTGCTGCGCGATTGGCGCACAACCCGCCGCGAATTGCACAGTGCTCTGCTGGCCGTGCCGTCTGACCGCAAGCTGATGTGGTTCGGGCCGCCGATGAGCCCGGCCTCGATGGCTACCGCCCGGCTGATGGAAACCTGGGCGCACGGGCTGGACGTGGCCGATGCTCTCGGCGTGGTCCGGACGCCGACCGCCCGGTTGCGCTCAATCGCGCACCTCGGTGTGCGCACGCGTGACTACGCCTTCGCAGTCCACGAATTGCCGCCGCCCGCAGAGCCTTTCCGCGTCGAGCTGGATGCACCCGACGGCGCCGTCTGGGAATGGGGCCCACCGGACGCCGCGCAGCGGATCACCGGACCGGCCGAGGACTTCTGCTATATGGTGACGCAGCGTCGCCCGCTCTCGTCGCTCGACATCGTGGCCGTCGGGGACGACGCCAACCGCTGGTTGACGCTCGCGCAGGCTTTCGCGGGGCCACCGGGAGCCGGCCGGAACTAGAGGTCGCTGGCGGTGTCCGCGGCTCCGTCGCCGTTCGTGTCGACGAGCTTGATGTCCCACCTGCCGTCCCCGTCGACGTCGACGTAGCCGACAGCGCCGGACTCCGAGTCGCACAGCGCTCGGTCCGCGAGCCCGTTGCCGTCACTGTCGAGCAGCCGGTCGTCGGCCTGCCCATCGGCGTCGAAGTCCACGAGCGGCGCTGACGTGTGCTCCACCCCGTCGATGCCGAACCAGCGCAGTTGCCCCGTCCGGTCGACAGTCACCGCCCAGGTGCCGGATCCGTCGTCGGTGAAGTAGCTCTCGGCGACGCCGTCGTCATCGAGGTCCAGCGCCGCGTGGTCGGCCACCCCGTCGCCGTCGAAATCGCCGATCGCGTCGTCGAGGCGGCCGTCGCCGTCGAAATCCAAGCGCACGGCGTCGAGCGTGCCGTCGCCGTCGAGGTCCACGTCCGGCGTGCCGATCCACATCGTCGCCGACCCGTCGCCTGGGCCGAAGCAGTACTCCATACCCCCATTTGACGGCCGGTCACGTCCGGGAGTTCCACCACGCGAGCAGCTCGGCCTCGGCGTCGTCGCGGCTCAGCGGGCCGCGTTCGAGCCGCAGCTCCTTCAAGTACCGCCACGCCTCCCCGACCTCCGGACCCGCGGGAATGCCCAGCAGTTCCATGATCGCGTTGCCGTCGAGATCGGGCCGCACCTTCGCCAGGTCCTCCTTGGCGGCCAGCTCGTCGATGCGCCGTTCGAGGTCGTCGTAGTTGGCCTGCAGCCGCGCCGCCCTGCGCCGGTTGCGGGTGGTGCAATCGGCCCTGACCAGCTTGTGCAACCGCGGCAGCAGCGGCCCGGCATCCGTCACGTAACGGCGCACCGCCGAGTCCGTCCATGCGCCGTCGCCGTAGCCGTGAAATCGCAGGTGCAGATACACCAGCTGCGACACGTCGTCGGTCATCTGCTTGGAGTACTTCAGCGCTCGCATGCGCTTGCGGGTCATCTTCGCCCCCACCACCTCGTGATGGTGAAAGCTCACACCACCGTCGGGTTCATGTTTGCGGGTCGCTGGTTTTCCGATGTCGTGAAGCAGTGCCGCCCAGCGCAGCACCAGATCCCGCTGCCCCTCCTCGAGACCGATCGCCTGCCGCAGCACGGTCAGCGAGTGCCGGTAGACGTCCTTGTGCTGGTGGTGCTCGTCGATCGCCAGTCGCATGGCGCCTATCTCCGGCAGGACCACGTCGCCCATGCCGGTGTCGACCACCACTTCGATTCCGGCCACCGGGTCGTCGCCGAGCATGAGTTTGTCGAGTTCGGCCGCGATGCGCTCGACGGAGATCCGGTCCAGCTGCGCAGCCATCTCGACGATCGCGGCGCGCACCCGCGGCGCCAGCGAGAACCCGAGCTGGCTGACGAACCTCGCCGCACGAAGCATCCGCAGGGGGTCGTCGCCGAAGGACACCTCCGGGCCGGCGGGGGTGTCCAGTACCCGGTGACGCACGGCGGCCAAGCCATCGAGCGGGTCGACGAACTCGCCCGGCCCGTCCGCGCCGATACGCACCGCCATCGCGTTCACCGTGAAATCGCGGCGCACGAGGTCCCCCTCGATGCTGGTGCCGAACTGCACCTGCGGGTTTCGCGACACCTGGTCGTAGCTGTCGGAGCGGTAGGTGGTGATCTCGACTCTGATCCCGCCGCGGGCGGCAGCGACGGTGCCGAACTGAATGCCGGTGTCCCACAACGCATCAGCCCACGAGCTGAGGATTCGCTGGATGTCGGTTGGGCGCGCGTCGGTGGCGAAGTCCAGGTCGCCGCTCAACCGGCCGAGGACCGCGTCGCGGACGCTGCCGCCCACCAGATACAGCGCGTGGCCGGCGTCGGCGAACGCCGCGCCGAGGGCCTGCAGAGTAT
Organism: Mycobacterium sp.; assembly: GCF_032159765.1. Taxonomy (GTDB): domain Bacteria; phylum Actinomycetota; class Actinomycetes; order Mycobacteriales; family Mycobacteriaceae; genus Mycobacterium. Next base: position 45,725 of record NZ_JAVHWM010000168.1, read on the forward strand.
CCGCGTGCCGGTTCAGCGCAACCACGGCGCCGGCGAGCAGCTCGGCGTTCGACGCGGTTTCGGGCACGTTCGATTACCCTAATGCTCGCGCTAAGATGTCCGCCGACCGGCGCGTGGGGGCGGGACGAAAAGTCATGCCAGCTACTATCGCTTGGGTGTCGGAAGGCGAACAGGCGAGGCCACGACGGCGCCGAGGCCGGCGCCGGGGCAAGCGCGTCGCTGCTGCCGCCGACTCCGCCGATCAGTCGTCCAAACAGGATTCGGCCTCGCGCAGTCAGCCCCGCACCGGGCACCGCTCTCCGGAGCGGCTGCGCACCGTTCACGAGACCTCGGCGGGCGGGCTCGTCGTCGACGGGCTCGACGGACCGCAGGGCAGTCAGGTAGCGGCGCTGATCGGGCGGGTTGACCGCCGCGGGCGGATGCTGTGGTCGTTGCCGAAGGGCCACATCGAGCTCGGCGAGACCGCCGAACAGACAGCGATCCGTGAGGTGGCCGAGGAAACCGGGATCCGCGGCGACGTGCTCGCGTCGCTCGGGTCGATCGACTATTGGTTCGTCACCGAGGGCAGGCGCGTGCACAAGACCGTGCATCACTATCTGCTGCGCTTTCTCGGGGGCGAGCTCTCTGATCACGACCTCGAGGTCAGCGAGGTGGCCTGGGTGCCGCTGGAGGAGCTGTCCTCGCGCCTTGCCTATGCCGACGAACGGCGGCTCGCCGAGGTCGCCGACGAACTGATCCAAACGCTGCACACGCACGGACCGGGAGCACTGCCGCCGCTTCCGCACAGCACGCCGTGGCGCCGTCGCCAAACCCACTCGACAACTCGGCGGCGTCCACATGGCGAGTCCGGCTCGGGGCGGGCGCATGGTCACGGCCGGCCATAACCGCGCGGTCGACGAGCAGAACCTCAGGACAGTACTGCGATTCATGCTGGTCACCGCGTCGCGGCTGCTTGGCGTCATGCTGCTGGCCTTGGCCCCCGCGGCGGCCGCCACGGCGCCGCGCGCGGCCGCGGGCGAGCCGGCGGACACCCGCTTTCTCGAGGTGCGCATCGACCGGGTCACCCCGGAGACAGTCACCAACACCGCCGAACCGACGGTGACGGTCGACGGGACGGTCACCAACGTCGGCGACCGCACGGTCCGCGACATCGTCGTCCGGCTCGAAGGCGCCGGCCCGGTGACGTCGTCGATCGGGTTGCGGACGAACCTCAACGGAACCACCGATCAGTACGAGGCGGTGGGCGACTTCATCAATGTGGTGCCCGAGCTGCAACGGGGACAGGCCGCCGGATTCAGGCTGTCCTACCCAGTCCGCGCCTCATCAGGACCCTCGCTTCGCATCACGCGGCCAGGCATCTACCCGCTTCTGGTCAACGCCAATGGCACACCGGACTTCGGCGAACCAGCGCGGCTCGACGACGCCCGCTTCCTGCTGCCCGTCCTCGGCGTGCCGCCTGAACCGCCGACCAACCCTCAGGCAGCCGGGGACGTCGCTCCCGACACCTCCGCCCCCGTCATGGTGACGATGCTGTGGCCATTGGCTGACCGTCCGCGGCTGGCCCCTGGCTCCCCCGGCGGCGTCACTCCCGTCCGCCTCACTGACGACGACCTGGCGACATCGCTGGCAGCGGGCGGACGGCTGGACACCCTGTTGTCGGCGGCGGAGTCCGCGACCGATCCGGCAAACGACCCCGGGGCCCGCGTCAACGAGGCCCTGTGCCTGGCGGTCGATCCCGACCTGTTGGTGACGGTCAACGCAATGACCGGCGGCTATGTGGTCGCCGACCGTCCCACCGACCGCAACTCGCCCACTCACCCCGGCGCCGGGCAAGACGCCGCGTCCGGATGGCTCGACCGGCTCCGGGCGCTGGCCGGCCGGACATGCGTGACGCCGACGCCGTATGCGCAGGCAAGCCTCGACGCTGTGCGCCGAGTGGGCGACAAGGGGTTGGCGACCATCGCGACCGCTGGCGCCGCGGATGTCGTCGACCAGATCCTGCGTGTTCAATCGCAGCGCGGGATAGCCCTGATCGGCGACGAGAGGCTGACGCCCGCCGCCGCGGCCCTGCTGACCGCGCAGGGCACACCCACGGTGGCGATCACCGCGGCAGACTGCACGGCGCAGGACGAAATCGACGGCCAGCTGCGGCCCGCCGCCCTTGTCCCGCGCAGGGTGTCCCAGCAGCTGGTGGCGGCGCCGTTCGATCCGACGGTCAGCGCCGCACTCGCGGCCACGGGCAACTACCCGTCGACGCCGTCGTATCTCGGCCATTCGCTCGTCGTCGCCTACCAGCGCGACTCGCCGACCGCGCGCAGACAGGACGCCATCGGCGCACTCATGTGGCTGGCGCTCAATCCCGACGCGGCGCCCCGTTCGCAAGTCGTCATGCCTCCGCTGTACTGGGACCTGACATCGGCCGACGCGCATACGGTCCTGGGCACGCTGGCGGCCACGATCCGGAGCGGTGTCGCGGTGCCGCGGTCGCTGCCTGCCACTGTGGGCGAAGCGCAGGAGAGCGCCTCTGCGAATTCACCGGGCGCAGAAGACGACGCCGGCGGCCGCGGACGAATCGGCGACCAGATCACTGCCAACATGTCGCGCCAGGTCGGCCGTTTGTGGGGGCTGACCGCCGCTCTGTCCACCGACCCGAGAACCGGACTGACCGGCCCGCAGTACACCGCGCCGCTGCGCGAGGACATGCTGCGTGCGCTGAGCCAGGCCGTCGGGCCCAACAACCGCGACGAGTTCGCGCAGCAACAGATGACGGCCGTCGACGCCACGATCGACGACATGTTTCGCGGGGTGACGATCGTCAATCCGGGCGGGTCGTACACGCTGGCGACCGAGCACAGCCCGCTTCCCCTGGTCTTGCGCAATGACCTTCCGGTGCCGATCAATGTCCGCGTGCAGATCGAGGCACCGCCCGGCATGAAAGTCACCGACATCGGTGTGCAGGAGCTGCCTCCCGGGTACCTGCCGCTGCGGGTTCCGATCGAGGTGCAGTTCACCCAGCGGGTTGCCGTGGACGTCACGTTGCGCACCCCCGACGGTCTGCCGCTGGGCGATCCGGTCCGGTTGTCAGTGCACTCGAACGCGTACGGCAAGTTGCTGTTCGCGATCACGATCACCGCCGCAGCCGTTCTCGTGATGCTGGCCGGCCGACGCTTGTGGCATCGCTTCCGCGGTCAGCCCGATCCGGCCGACCTGGACCGCCCGGAATCCGTGTGACCACCGGCCGGTGGCACCCCGCGGGCCCTCAACCGGCCCCTGGGGGGAGGGCGCAGCCCGGCGGTAGGGCGCAGCCCCCTGGATACCGCCCGCGGCCGCAGCCTGGGGCCAACGGTCCCGTGCCACCTCGGCAGGGTTCGCGCCGACCCGCCGCCGACCTGCCCCGCCAGCCACGCGGCGCCCGGCCGCCGCCCACTCGACCGTCGTCTGCGCGGCCCGAACTCAGCGACGCGGCGGTGGTATCCCGGTCCTGGGGGATCGCCTTCGCGACGCTGATCAGCCGGATCACCGGATTCGCGCGATTCGTCTTGCTGGCCGCGATCCTCGGTGCGGCGATCACGAGTGCCTTCTCGGTTGCCAACCAGTTGCCGAACCTCATCGCGGCGCTGGTCCTGGAAGCGACGTTCACGGCGATTTTCGTCCCCGTGCTCGCCCGCGCTGAGCGCGAGGACCCCGACGGCGGGACTGCGTTCGTCCGCCGGTTGGTAACCATCGCGACCACACTGCTGCTGATCACGACGACCCTGTCCGTGGTGGCCGCGCCGATATTGGTCCGGCTGATGCTGGGCAGCACCGCCACCTCGAAGGTCGACGAGGCCCTCACCACGTCGTTCGCGTATCTGCTGCTCCCCCAGGTCCTGTTCTACGGGTTGTCCTCGGTCTTCATGGCAATCCTGAACAATCGCAACTCGTTTGGTGCTCCCGCGTGGGCTCCGGTGGTCAACAACGTTGTCGCAATTCTCACGCTCGGCGTGTATGTGCTTGTCCCTGCCGATCTTTCGGCAGCGCACGGCAACATCAAACTGTTGGTGCTTGGCGTCGGCACGACGCTGGGCGTAGCGGCCCAGACGGCTGTGCTGCTGATCGCGATCGCGCGCCAACGGATAAGCCTGCGCCCGCTGTGGGGAATCGACGATCGTCTGAAGCAGTTCGGGATGATGGCCGCGGCGATGGTCCTCTACGTGATGATCAGCCAGTTCGGCCTGGTGGTCGGCAACCAGATCGCAAGTTGGGCAGCCGATTCCGGCCCGGCAATCTACAACTACACCTGGCTCGTGCTGATGCTGCCGTTCGGGTTGATCGGGGTCACCGTGCTGACCGTGGTGATGCCGCGGTTGTCCCGCAACGCCGCCGCCGACGACATCGGCGGCGTGTTGGGCGACCTGGGATTGGCCACCCGACTGACGATGGTGACATTGATCCCGATCGCCGCGTTCATGACCGTCGGCGGGGCGGCGATGGGATCGGCGCTGTTCGCGTACGGCAACTTCGGTGCGGTCGATGCCGGTTATCTCGGCAACGCGATCGCCCTGTCCGCGTTCACGTTGATTCCCTACGCGATGGTGCTGCTGCAGCTGCGGGTCTTCTACGCACGCCATCAGCCCTGGACCCCGATTCTGATCATCGTCGTGATCACCTCCGTGAAGATCGGCGCATCACTTCTCGTGCAACAGCTCGCCGGGCATGGCGTGATCGCCCGCCCCGAGATGGTGGCCGGCTATCTCGGAACGGCGAACGGGCTCGGCTTCCTGGCCGGCGCCACCCTCGGTTACTTCCTGCTGCGCCGCTCGCTGCGCCCGCCGGGCGGGGCGTTGTTCAGCACGGAGGTGCTCCGCACGGTGCTCGTGACCGTGGCGGCCTCGCTCCTGGCCGGCCTCGTCGCTCACGTCGCGGACCGGTTGTTGCACGTCAACGTCCTTACCGAACGCTTCGGCGGGGTCGGCTCGCTGCTGCGTCTGCTTGTTCTGGGCCTGATCATGGTGCCCATCGTCGCCACGGTGATGTTCGCCGCACGGGTACCTGAAGCCAGGGCCGCGCTGGCTGCCGTGCGCCGTCGCCTCGGGCGTGCGCCCGCCAGGTCAATCCCGGTTTGGCACGAGCCTGGACGTGTTACCTCGTACCCTGAGCAGAGGCTTCCGTACACGCCGAGGCCACGCACGGGACCCGGACCCGTTCGGCCGGGTCACGTCCGGGGCAGCGCATGGGAAGGGATGGCGGTGACCGACGAGACCCCAGGGAGTGCCGACGCAACGACGCGGCTGACACGCCCGGCGGCCGACGACTTCCAGCCCGACGTGTCCGCCGACACGGCCGTGAACACGTCGTCGCTGCGCCGTGTCGGCGTTCCGGCCGGTGACTTCGCCGGCGACCCGACGCGCGAGGCGATGGGCCTGGCGGCTCCGTCCTCAGACGCGTCCGGCGGAGACGACGTGTCCCTGATGCCAGGCGTGAGCATCGCCGACGGACGCTACAGGTTGCTCGTCGATCACGGCGGTCCCGACGGTCTGCAGTTTTGGCAGGCGCTGGACACCGCGCTCGATCGGCAGGTGGCGTTGACGTTCGTCGACCCCGACGGCCGGCTCCCATCGGACGAGGTGGCCGACATCCTCTCTCGTACGCTCCGGCTGAGCCGCATCACCATGCCGGGCATCGCCCGCGTGCTGGACGTGGTGCGCACCCGCGCCGGCGGCCTCATTGTGTCGGAATGGATCCGCGGCGGGTCTCTGCAGGAGGTGGCCGACACGTCGCCGTCACCGATCGGCGGCGCGCGGGCGATGCAGTCACTTGCCGCCGCTGCCGATGCAGCGCACACGGCAGGCGTCGCGCTATCGATCGACCATCCCAGTCGAATTCGGGTCAGCATCGAAGGCGACGTCGCCCTTGCATTTCCCGCGACACTGCCGAGCGCCACCCCCGAGGACGACCTTCGCGGAATGGGTGCCGTGCTGTATGCGCTGCTGCTCAACCGGTGGCCATTGCCGGAGAGCGGCGCACCCAGCGGATTGGCACCGGCGGACGTCGACGCCATGGGAAATCCGGTGGAGCCCAAGGCCGTCGACCACCAGATCCCGTTCCAAGTGTCCGCGGCAGCGGTGCGCTCGGTCCAGGAGGGTGGTGGGATCGCGAGCGCCTCAACGCTTTTGAGCATTCTTCAGCAAGCCACCGCCGAGGCCGACCGCACGGAGCTGATAGCGCCCGTCGAGAACGCGCCACCCGCCGGCGTGCGCTCCAAGGGCGGTGGATTCCGCCGATGGAGCGACCTTGACGAAGACGAACGCGCGCAGCGCCGCCGAGGCTTGCTCATCGGGCTGGGAGTCGTCGGTGCAATCCTCGTCGTGGCCGCACTGCTGGCCGCGGCACTGTTCCACGGCTTTGACGGCGGCTACGGCAGCAAGGAAGACAAGTACGGCCTGCATCCGTCGTCGGGCGCGGCCGCCCCCGCCGAGGCCGGCGATGTCGTGAAGCCCGACAAGGTGACGTCCTGGGCGCCGGGCGGGTCTCCCGACAACCCGGACCAGGCGACGCTGGCCATCGACGGCAATCCCGCAACCGCCTGGAAGACGGTCCATTACGACGACCGCGACCCGTTCCCCGCCGCTTACCCCGGCGTCGGCCTGGTGCTGCATCTGCCTAAACCGACCGTGCTGACGTCGGCCGACGTCACGGTGAACAGCACGGGCACCCAGATCCAGCTCCGGTCGTCCTCGAGCGCTTCGCCGGCCAGCCTCGGCGACACCACCGAACTCACCAAGCCACAGGCAATGCAGCAGGGCTCCAACACGATCCGGATCGACAACGCCCAGCCCACCTCGAACGTCGTGGTGTTCATCACGAAGCTGGGCAGCACTGGTAGCGATTCGCACGCCGAGATCGCCGAGATCACGCTCAAAGGGACGTCCTGACCGCTCATCCCAAATAGCTCCAGCCATGGCGTTCTCAGCGTCAACGGCCGCCGGCCATCACTACCACCGCGCCTGACCAGCCTCGTCATCCGCTGTCGCGCCGACGAAATATTTGCAGACGGAAGCATTCCTGAAGTTGGCGTCATAGCACCCACCGGCGGGCGCTTAGGGTTCGGCTGTGGGGTTCCTCGGGGGGTCAGAACGGCCGCATCGCAGTGACGCGGAGCTGCTGGCGGCACACGTCGCGGGAGATCCGTACGCGTTCGAGGAGCTGTTCCTCCGGCACCAGCGGCAGCTTTACCGGCTGGCGCGGCTGACGAGTCGCACGGGGGAGGACGCCGCCGACGCGCTGCAGGACGCGATGCTCTCGGCGCACCGCAGCGCAGGGTCGTTCCGCAACGACGCGGCAGTGAGCAGCTGGCTGCACCGGATCGTCGTCAACGCATGCCTTGATCGGTTGCGGCGAAACAAGAATCACCTCGCGATTCAACTCGAGGACGACATCGGCTCGGTCAGCGATCCTGCCCCTCGGACCGATACCGCGGTCGTGGTTCAGCGGGCGCTGATGCGCCTTCCCGTCGAACAGCGCGCGGCAGTCGTTGCCGTGGACATGCAGGGCTACTCGATCGCCGACGCCGCGCGGATCCTCGGGGTGCCGCAGGGAACGGTGAAGAGCCGGTGTGCCCGCGCGCGCGGGCGGCTCGCCCTGATGCTGCGGTACTTCGACCACGACGCGGCCACTGGCGCCGCCGGATAGCCGTATCGCTTTCGCGCCAGACACCCGGTACAACGGCATGGATGGACGACGGGCGGATGCCGGCGGTCGAGCGGGTCCGTGCTGACCTCGCTCGACTAGGGGGCGACGAGGCGTCGGCCCCCGACGTGCCGGCCGCGGTCGTTGACCGAGTGGTCTCCGCGTTGCGCACTGCGCCGCCGGTTCGAAGCGCCCGGCACCGGCGGATTGTTCGCGCAAGCACCGCCGCGGGTGCGCTCGCAGCCCTGGTGGCCGCGGTGGTGGGTGTCGTGAGCCTCGCAGGTTCAGATACGTCCACGCGCGCAGGCACGTCGTTGCATAACACCAGCGCAGCCGACCCGGCAATCCCCCTGTCGGAGGACGAAATCCTGGCGCTGCTGCGCACCCCGCCCGATCTCGGGCCTCTCAGTGACCCCCGCCGGCGCGCGTCGTGTCTGAGCGGGCTCGGCTATCCCGGCGCGACAGCCGTGCTCGGTGCGCGGCAACTCACGATCGTCGGTCAACCGGCGGTGTTGTTGCTGTTGGCAGGCGAGACGCCAACGGCGGGCACCCAGACGCAGGTCGTGGCGTTGGCGGTGAGTCCGAACTGCAATGCAGCCGACACCGGGCTGCTTGCCGAAACGCAGATCCGGCGTCCGTGACGCCGGTGGGGAACACCGGGACATACCCTGGTGTTGAGATCGTTGCGCGACAGGGCAGAAAGGCTGGCATGAGTTCCTCCCCCACCGTTCACGACGTCATCGTCATCGGATCGGGCCCCGCCGGATACACCGCAGCCATCTACGCCGCACGGGCACAGCTCTCGCCGCTGGTTTTCGAAGGCACCCAGTTCGGTGGAGCGCTGATGACCACCACCGAAGTCGAGAACTACCCGGGATTTCGCAGCGGCATTCAGGGCCCCGAGCTCATGGACGAGATGCGCGAGCAGGCGCTCCGGTTCGACGCCGACCTGCGGATGGAGGACGTCGACTCGGTGTCCTTGCAGGGCGCAATCAAGACCGTCACCGTCGGCGACGAAACCCACCATGCTCGCGCGGTCATCCTCGCGATGGGTGCCGCTGCCCGCTACCTTCACGTGCCCGGCGAACAGAAGCTGCTCGGCCGGGGTGTGAGTGCGTGCGCCACGTGCGACGGCTTCTTCTTCCGCGATCAGGACATCGCGGTGATCGGCGGCGGCGACTCCGCGATGGAGGAGGCGACGTTCCTGACGCGGTTCGCGCGCAGTGTCACAGTTGTGCATCGCCGCAACGAGTTTCGCGCATCCAAGATCATGCTCACCCGCGCCGAGGAGAACGACAAGATCCAGTTCGTGACCAACGCCGTGGTGACCGAGGTGTTGGGCGACACGAGTGTCACCGGGCTGCGGGTTCGTGACACCGTCACCGGCGAGGAGCGCGCGCTCGACGTCACGGGTGTCTTCGTCGCCATCGGCCACGACCCCCGCTCGGACCTCGTCCGCGACCAGCTCGAAATCGACGACGACGGCTATGTCCTCGTGCGCAGCGGAACCACCCAGACTTCCCTCGAGGGCGTCTTCGCGGCCGGCGATCTCGTCGACCGCACCTACCGGCAGGCGGTCACTGCCGCCGGGACGGGCTGTTCGGCGGCCATCGACGCCGAACGCTGGCTCGCCGAGTCGGCCCCCGTCGATACCACCGATGATCTGATAGGAGCCCCGCTGTGAGCGACGACACCTCCACGATTGCCGTCACCGACGGAACGTTTGCACAAGACGTGCTCGGCGCGTCGCAACCCGTTCTCGTCGACTTCTGGGCGACCTGGTGCGGTCCCTGTCGGCTGGTGGCGAAGGTGCTCGAGCAGATCGCCGTGGAAAAGGCCTCTGAGCTCACGGTCGCGAAGATCGACATCGACGCCAACCCGGGCACCGCGCGTGACTTCAAAGTCCAGTCGATCCCCACGCTGATCCTGTTCAAGGGCGGCGAACCCGTAAAGCGGATCGTGGGCGCCAAGAGCAAAGCGGCGTTGCTGCGTGAGCTCAACGACCACCTGTAGGCACCTGCGATGTGCCTGGCGTTTTCCTAATCTGGCGGCCCGTCTGCGACAATATTCTCAGCTTGTCGTGCGATCGCCGATCGTATTGCCCTTGCGTTGAGCCGCTCTCGGCGCACCGGCGTCCGACTCGGCGAGCGTGACCGAAAGGCCCTGTATGTCGACACTGCGCCGCGGGGATCGCGGGAGCGCTGTCCCCGAGATCCGCGATGCATTGGCATCCCTGGGCTGGCTTGACCATCCCGACGCGGATCTGACCACCGGGAAGCACGCTGTCCCGGAAATGTTCGACGCCGAGCTCGACCAGGCGGTACGCGCATTCCAGCAGCACCGCGGCCTGCTCGTCGACGGCATCGTGGGTGAAGCCACCTACCGCGCGTTGAAGGAGGCGTCGTACCGCCTCGGTGCGCGCACGCTGCACCATCAGTTCGGTGCCCCCATGTACGGCGACGACGTCGCGTCCTTGCAGGCGCGCCTGCAGGATCTCGGTTTCTACACGGGCCTCGTCGACGGATACTTCGGGCTCACCACGCACACGGCGCTGATGTCGTATCAGCGTGAGTACGGGATGGCTCCTGACGGCATCTGCGGGCCGGAGACGTTGCGCTCGTTGTATTTTCTCGGCTCCCGCGTCACCGGCGGATCCCCGCATGCGATCCGGGAGGAAGAACTCGTGCGCCGCTCAGGCCCGCGCCTGTCCGGTAAGCGGATCATCATCGACCCCGGCCGCGGGGGCGGTGACCGCGGCATGATCACGCAGGGCCCGACGGGGCCGATCAGCGAGGCGGACGTGCTGTGGGACTTGGCTTCTCGGCTCGAAGGCCGGATGACCGCGATCGGCATGGAGACCTTCCTGTCCCGGCCGGGCAATCGAAGCCCGTCGGATGCCGAGCGCGCCGCCACCGCGAACACCGTCGGTGCCGACTTGATGATCAGCCTGCGCTGCGCCAGCCAATCCAGTGACCTCCCCAACGGGGTCGCCTCGTTCCATTTCGGCAACTCACACGGCTCGGTGTCGACGATTGGCCGCAACCTCGCCGACTTCATTCAACGAGAAGTGGTGGCTCGCACAGGGTTACGGGATTGCCGCACTCACGGACGCACCTGGGATCTGCTGCGGCTGACTCGCATGCCCACCGTGTGCGTCGACATCGGCTACGTGACCAACCCGCGCGACCGCGAGCTGCTTGTGACGAGCCAGACTCGCGACTCGATTGCCGAGGGCATCCTCGCGGCCGTCAAGCGGCTGTACCTCCTCGGCAAAAATGACCGGCCCACAGGCACTTTCACGTTCGCCGAGTTATTGGCACACGAGTTGTCGGTGGAGCAGGCCGGCCGGCTCACTCACTGACGTCTGCGCCGCACGCACCGGCGCCCACCGGTTCGAGCCGCGCGCTGTGCAGCAGCCGTTCCAGCGCGGCTTCCACCTCGGCCTTCCACCCCAGGCCTTGGTCGAGCTCGAGCCGCAACCGCGGGAAGTACCGATGCGGCGCGACGACGGTGAACCCGACGTCGGTAAGGAAATCCGCGGCGATCATGCACTGGTCGAACGAGCAGTCGCCGAACGGCTCGATCACCGACCGGATCTCCGGGGGTGCCGTGTCAGGCTCGGCGAGGTCGCCCGCCTCTGCGGTGCGGCCGAACGCCTCGAGCGCGCGCACGCCGCGGCGCTTCAAGTCGGCGACCGTCTGCGCGATCAGGCTGTGCGCGAGGGTCTCCTCGTGTCCCGGTTCGACGCCCATCGACGTGAGAAGGACCGCATCGGGGCTGACGGGACCGGTCGGGAAGCACCGCGCGCGGGGAACGGCGCCCGGTGGCGCATAGAGGGCGTAACCGACACACGCCGCCTCCCGTTGCTCGATGACCGGAGCGTCCTCCTGTTCGCCCGGGCGCCGGACGGGCACGGCCATCTGGCCGCACGCACCCCACTCGAGCATGACCATCGAGAGCCAGGCTTCCTTCTCGAACTCGGGATCCGCGAAGTGGTCGTCGCTGCCCAGAGTCGTCGGATCGACCTCCCAGAACACACAGCGACGGGCATGCTTGGGAAGCTGCTCGAAACATTCGAGCCGCAGCGGCGTGATTCGTGCGGACACTACGCTCTGGAGCCTCCATGGGGTGCGACTGCGCAGGGCAGCCCTTCAAGGATAGGAGAGGGCGGGCGTTCGGGGCCAGTATCGCGCATTTTTACGTCAGAAGATCTGCGGCCGCGTGAATTGTTTTGGGTTTCAGCATCTTTCGCTGGCGCGGTTCCGATGCGCCAGGCGCTGGGTCGCAGCGCCGTCACAGTGACGTAACGGCCTGGTGTCACTGTTCGTCCGTTGTCACTCGCGAGCGCCGTCCATCAGCGCGACAATTCGCTGGAGGTCGTCGACCGAGCCGAATTCGACGACGATCTTGCCCTTGCGCTTGCCGAGGTTGACGGTGACCTTGGTGTCGAACCTCCCCGACAGCCGCTCGGCAACGTCTTGCAGGCCAGGCATGTGGATCGGTTTGCGGCGAGGTCCCGCTGGCGGTGTGCTGTCGCCCCGGTTGGCTAACGTGACAGCCTCCTCGGTGGCGCGCACTGACAGGCCCTCGGCGACGATCCGGGCGGCGAGCTCCTCCTGGGCGTCGGGGCCGCCCTCCAGGGTGAGCAGTGCGCGCGCGTGCCCCGCAGACAACACCCCGGCCGCGACGCGGCGTTGTACGGGAATCGGTAGCCGGAGCAATCGGATCATGTTGGTGATGAGGGGTCGCGATCGTCCAATTTTGCCGGCGAGTTCCTCGTGGGTGACCCCGAACTCGTCCAGGAGTTGCTGATATGCGGCGGCCTCTTCCAACGGGTTGAGCTGGACTCGATGGATATTTTCGAGCAGTGCGTCGCGCAACATGTTGTCGTCGGCGGTCTCCCTGACGATCGCTGGGATGGTCGCCAGGCCCGCCTGTTGGGCGGCTCGCCACCGGCGCTCCCCCATCACGAGTTGGAACTGGCCGGCCGAGTCCGGGGTGCGCACAACGATCGGCTGCATCAGGCCGAACTCGCGGATCGAGTGCACGAGTTCTGCCAACGCCTCTTCGTCGAAGACCTGCCGGGGCTGGCGTGGGTTGGGGACGATCCGGGACGGGTCGATCTCCCGGTACACAGCCCCGACCGATCCGACCGTCCCTGGGGCCGCACCCAGCACCACGTCGGCGGCCGCCGAGCCCATTTTTGGGCCCATGCCTTCGTCGGGTCCGGTCGGGATCAGCGACGCAAGGCCGCGGCCCAGTCCGCCCTTGCGGCGCGCCGGTTGTGTCATCTCCGCCTCCTGTTCACCGGAACGCAGCACGCGCCGGTTCCCTGTCCCATCGTCATCCCCTCGGCCCGCCGTGGAGCGCGATCTCGCGGCTGGCGTCCAGATAGCTCGTCGCCCCCCGTGAACCGGGGTCGTAGTCGATGACCGTCATGCTGTAGCCGGGTGCCTCCGAGACCTTGACGCTGCGCGGAATTACCGTCCGCAACACCTTGTCGCCGAAATACTTCCGCACTTCCGCGGCGACCTGGTCGGCGAGTTTGGTTCGCCCGTCGTACATCGTCAGGATGACAGTCGAGACCGACAGGGCGGGATTGAGATGCGCTCGTACCATCTCGATGTTGTTCATCAACTGCGAGACGCCCTCCAACGCGTAGTACTCGCACTGGATCGGGATGAGTACCTCGGGCGAGGCCACAAGCGCATTGATCGTCAGCAGACCCAGCGATGGCGGGCAGTCGATGAAGACGTAGTCGAAGTCGGTGCGATCCAACTCGGCGATGGCGGTTCGCAGCCGGTTCTCGCGGGCGACCATGCTCACCAATTCGATCTCTGCGCCCGCCAGGTCGATGGTGGCGGGGACGCAAAACAGCAACTCGTTATGGGGGCTCGGGCGCACCGCGTCGGCAAGTCTGATCTCCCCGAGCAGCATTTCGTACGACGACGGGGTCCCCGGCTGCCGGTGCTCGATCCCCAGGGCGGTGCTCGCGTTTCCTTGCGGATCGAGGTCGATGACCAATGTCTTCATGCCGTGCAACGCCAGCGCCGCGGCGATGTTGACTGCCGTCGTGGTCTTCCCGACACCGCCCTTCTGGTTGGCGATCGTCAGGACTCGCCGGTGCACCGGGCGCGGCAGTGGAGGGTGGATAGCGTGGGCGACTTGCATGGCGCGTTGGGCAGCCGCGCCTATTGGCGTGTCGGCCGGGTCGCTTTCCCACACCTCCAGCGGATCGCCCGCCGGTGATGTTTCACGTGAAACATTGGGGGCAACTCCGCCGTCGCCGTCGCGCATTTCCGTCGCTTTCACGACTGTCTCCTCCCCCGCGGGCGCGTCGGTCTCCGCGACGCCGGTTGGTTCTTCTCGACCACCACGACCGTTGCGGGTGGGTCTAGATAGTCCCGTCCACATCTCACCACCTCGATGTTGCCGGCGCCTATGCGTGCCCAATCCTGGCGCAGACGCGCAACTTCCTCCTCTGCCCGCTCGCCCTTGATCGCCAGCAGACGTCCGCCGCGCACAACCACCGGCAGGCACCATTCGATCAGCTTGTCGAGGGCGGCGACTGCTCGACACACCACTGCGTCCACTTCGCCGATCCGCTGGACCACCCCCGGATCCTGGATGCGGCCCCTGATCACTTCGATAGGAAGGTCCAGCCGTTCGATCACCTCTCGAAGGTATTCAGTCCGGCGCAGCATCGGCTCCACGAGAGTCACCTGAAGATCGGGCCGCGCAAGTGCCAGGGGTATCCCCGGCAGGCCGGCCCCGCTTCCCGCATCCACCACTCGGGCGCCATCCGGCACTAGCTCGCCCACTGCGGCGCTATTAAGTAGGTGGCGTTCCCACAGCCGGTCGGTTTCGCGTGGTCCGATGAGACCCCGCTCGACGCCGGCACTGGCAAGCAGCTCCGCGTACTGTCTGGCCGTCGTCGCCCTGTTGCCGAACACGCTCAGCGCAGCCGGAGGAGCGCCCGCGAGTTCGACATGTTTCACGTGAAACATCCTCCCCGCTCTGCGGAACGCCCGCGATGGAACTACATCGATGTAACTTGCTCGCTACCTATCCACCAGAACGACAACCCGGCGCGACGGCTCCTGGCCTTCGCTCTCGCTTCGAACTCCCGAGATCGACGCCACCGCGTCGTGCACAATCTTCCGCTCGAAGGGAGTCATCGGCGGGAGCTGTTCGCGTTCCCCGGACTCCAGCACCCGATGCGCCACCTTCTCGCCCAGCCCGGCAAGCTCTTCCCGGCGGCGCCGACGCCAGCTCGCGATGTCGAGCATCAACCGGCTGCGCTCTCCCGTCTTCTGGTGCACGGCGAGGCGCGTCAGCTCCTGCAGCGCGTCAAGTACCTCGCCGCGCCGGCCGACCAACTTCACGAGATCCTCGCCGCCGTCGATGCTCACGACGGCGCGGTTACCCTCCACGTCCAAGTCGATATCGCCGTCGAAATCCAGCAGGTCGAGCAGCTCCTCGAGATAGTCGCCGGCAATCTCGCCCTCGGCCACCAGTCGATCCTCGAATTCCTCGGGCTCCCCTGCCGGGGGTGTCGACCCGTTGAGACTCTCTTCGTGTTCGACGATCTCCGCGTCGGTCATCTCCACCCTTCCCTCTTTCGCTTTCCCGTCATCCCGCAGGCCGCCATCGGCCGCCGTTGTTCAGGGCTACCGTTTTCGCTTCTTCGGCCGCGCACCCGGTCGCGGTGTTCGGCTGACAGACCCGCCCGTGTTCGCGCCCGATGTCGCCCGTTTGGCCTTTTGCACTGCGGCGGGTTTGCCGTTCTCCGAGGCCTCCGATGTGGTGATCTCCGTCGAAGCGGGTTCCGAGTCGTTCGGCGCCGCCTGCTTCTTCGGCGACCGGCTCGGCTTCGCGCCGGGCGCGGGAGCATTCGCCGTCCGCCGCGCAACCGCCTCGGCCTTCTTTTCCGCTTCTTCTTTTTCGATCTTCCCGAAGACGTAGTGCTGCTGCCCGAACGTCCAGATGTTGTTGGAGAACCAGTACAGAATGATCGCGAGCGGAAGCACCGGGCCGCCGACCATCACACCGAGCGGGAACAGGTACAAGGCAAGGCGGTTCATGATCGCCGTCTGCGGGTTCGCCGCCGCTTCCGGGCTCTGCCTTGCGATCGACGCGCGGCTGTTCATGTGCGTGGCGACCCCAGCAAGCAGCATCAGCGGCACCCCGATCGCCACGACCGTCAGCTGGTTGTATTCCTTGAACGCCTCGACACCGGTCGGGTAGGGGAAGCCGAACGGATACGGCGGGATTCGTGTGATCGCCGCACCGATGGGTGCCCCGAACAGATGGGCGTCCAGGAAGTTACCGACGTCGCCTGCACTGAAGAAATAGTTGCCGTACTGCCGGTTCACCTCGGGGCTCAAACCCAGCCGGCCGAACCCGGTTTGCGTCCGGTTGAACGACATCAGCACGTGGTACAGACCGAGAAACACGGGAATCTGGGCCAACATCGGCAGGCACCCCAGAATCGGGTTCACCCCGTGCTCGCGCTGCAGCTTTTGCATCTCCAACGCCATGCGCTGACGGTCCTTGCCGTACTTCTTCTGCAAGGCCTTGATCTGTGGCTGCATTTCCTGCATCACACGCGTGGTGCGAATCTGCTTCACGAACGGCTTGTAAAGGATGGCGCGCAGGGTGAAAACCAGGAACATCACCGTCAGCGCCCAGGTGAAGAAACTCGTGGGGCCGAGCACAAGGCCGAACACCTTGTACCAGATCCACATGATCCCCGACACCGGGTAGTAGATATAGTCCAGACTCCACGGATCAAATGACACGAGACTTGCACTCTCCTCGGTGAGCTGGGCTACCCCAACCATCGACAGCTTCTTGCCGTTCCACGTGGCGTCGGCGAACACCCGATTCGGGAATCGGATCCCATCCTCCCGGGTGCCACGGACCGCACTTGGCCAGCCGCACCACCGTCAACCCCGTTCCTTTGACGAACCCATATTCGGTCAGTGCCTCCACCGCGTACTGACTGCAGGTGGGTGTGAACCGACACGTTGGCAACCGCATCGGTGACACGTACGTCCGGTACAACTCGATCACAAAGATCACCGCCCGCACCGGCAACCGGCTCACCCCGCCACGACCAACCGTCACGATCGCGACCTCGGCAGCAGATGGGTGCGCGCCAGTCCCGAGCGCAACTCCTGTTCGAGCCGGGCCGAGATCGCGTAGCGGCTCCCCGGCAATGCTCTGATCACGATCCGATCCGCTGGGTCGAGTTCGGTGAGGAGTGTCCGGGCCGCGCCTCGCAGCCGTCGCGCCACTCGATGCCGTTGCACCGCACTGCCCACCGACTTCCCCACGACAAGCCCGATCCTCGGACCCGAATCGACTACACCCTCACAACGACGCGCGTGCACGACGAGATCAGGTTCCACGGCCCGCTGGCCATGCTTGACCGTCGACCCGAATTCGGTCGACAGTCTCATCCGGTACCGCGCCGGAAGCACTGCGGCGTCTTCCCTGCCGAATCAGGCAGAGAGGTTCCGGCGGCCTTTGCTGCGCCGGTTCGACACTATCGCGCGACCGGCACGTGTCCGCATGCGAAGGCGGAACCCATGCACCCGCGCCCGCCTGCGGTTGTTCGGCTGGAAAGTCCGCTTGCCTTTTGCCACGGCACTAACTCCTCGTACGTAGGGCACCTGGTCGTCTCGCGCACCGTCAAACAACGCATGCGGGAGTTGGCGCAGTTGCCGTTAGTAAGCTCTTCGTCTCGCTCGCTACCCGGCGCGGACCCCGCGGGGTGGTCCCGTCGGTTCGCTGCCGTATCGCCGACTTTCGGGCGACTGTTCGAGGGTACTGACCTGGATACAGCCGGTCAAACGGCGATGAGCCGCGCGCGCGAAGAGCAGACAACAGCGATGAGCCGCGCGCGCGAAGAGCAGACAACGTTATCCCAACCGCACTCCTGGTTCACTACCGTCACAACCGCCACCCGCGTTCGCTCGACCAGCAGAATGCTTTGGGCAATGTTTCAGAACGGTTGGCCACCCCACCGGAAACCTGTTAGCTTCGGCCAGTGCCGCTTTCGTTTGGAGCGGCACCTATTAGCCAGACAGAGCCAAGCCACACACGACCCACCGCGGGCGCCTGGTCGACTTGACACCGCCGGACCAGCACGCCCCACCGAGCGACAACGAAGCGTGACGCTGTCCTGTCCACACCTGTGGATAACTATGTGGACAGTTCGTCATCGTCATATTTGTCGACCCTCGACCGATCAGAAGGGGGTTTACGTCGTTGACCGCCGACGCTGACGCTCCCTTTGCTGCCGTGTGGAACATGGTCGTCTCCGAGCTCAACGGAGATCATCTCGACGCATCGATGCCCGATGGCAGCGCAGCGGCCGCTCGCCCACTCACACCCCAGCAGCGCGCCTGGCTCACTCTTGTCAAACCCCTCACGATTGCCGAAGGCTTCGCGTTGTTGTCGGTACCCAGCAGCTTCGTCCAGAACGAAATCGAACGGCACCTGCGCACCCAGATCGTCGACGCGCTCAGCCGCCGGCTCGGCCAGCGCGTCGAACTCGGCGTCCGCATCGCACCTCCGGAAAATCCCGAAGACGACGAACAGCTCGCTGCCCTGTCAGCTAATTTCGACACCGATCCCGACGAAGTCGACGACGACACCGAGGCGTTAGCCAGCGCGCACGAATCGTGGCCGTCCTACTTTCTCAACAAGTCGGACCGACAGGCGCTCGGCCCACCGCAGGGCGCCAACCTCAACAAGCGCTACACGTTCGACACCTTCGTCATCGGCGCTTCCAACAGGTTTGCTCACGCCGCCGCTCTTGCGATCGCAGAGGCCCCTGCGCGCGCCTACAACCCGTTATTCATCTGGGGCGAGTCCGGCCTCGGAAAAACCCACCTGCTCCACGCCGCAGGCAACTACGCCCAACGCCTGTTCCCCGGGATGCGCGTCAAGTACGTCTCGACCGAAGAATTCACTAACGACTTCATCAACTCCCTGCGCGACGACCGCAAGGTCGCCTTCAAACGCAGCTACCGCGACATCGACGTGTTACTTGTCGACGACATCCAGTTCATCGAGGGCAAGGAGAGCATCCAAGAGGAGTTCTTCCACACCTTCAATACGCTGCACAACGCCAACAAGCAGATCGTCATCTCCTCCGACCGGCCACCGAAACACCTTGCCACTCTGGAAGATCGATTGCGCACCCGGTTCGAGTGGGGGCTGATCACCGATGTCCAGCCACCCGAACTGGAAACGCGCATCGCCATCTTGCGCAAGAAGGCCCAGATGGACCGGTTAGATGTGCCCGACGACGTCCTTGAACTCATCGCGAGCAGCATCGAGCGCAACATCCGCGAACTCGAGGGCGCCCTCATCCGCGTCACCGCATTCGCGTCGCTCAACCAGACCGTCATCGACCGCGCCCTGGCCGAGATCGTCCTGCGCGATCTCATCTCCGATGCCGAAAGCATCCAGATCAGCACCGCGACGATCATGGCGGCCACCGCCGAATACTTCGAAACCACCGTCGAAGAACTTCGCGGACCCGGCAAGACGCGCTCTCTGGCTCATGCCCGGCAAGTGGCCATGTATCTGTGCCGGGAACTCACTGATTTGTCGCTGCCCAAGATCGGGCAAGCCTTCGGTCGCGACCACACCACAGTCATGTACGCCGAGCGCAAGATCCGCGACGAGATGCCTCAGAAGCGGGAAGTCTTCGATCAAGTCAAAGAACTTACGACGCGCATCCGTCAGCGTTCCAAGCGCTGACTGACCCTTTTCGGCCGAAGTGGCGCAAAAAACTTTGGACCCGTTCGTCCCACTCGTCACATCCCAAGCCTGTGCATAGACTTGTGTACAACCCCCGGACAACACCGTCGACGTGCAGGCAACGGTGCACTAGCTCCGCCCATTCACAGCCGGCGCACTGCCGCGCCGCTCGCAGTACACCGGCTACTCACACACCCGACGCTGCGCAGTCAGGGCTAACGACGGTTATCCACAGAATGCACAGCCCCTACTACTACTACTGTGAACTCAATCTAGGTTTCCCATTAGAAGAAGCACTTGGGGACAAAGCTGTTCCACACCTCCCGGCCAGCGTTCTCTTCAGGCGTTGTCGGCCTGATCGGCTACCTTTCATCCAGGGCCGCAAAGCTCTACGGTGGTGCCTCGACAGCCGTTACGGTCGTCGTACATGCGACGGTTCCCAGAGTGCTGACCTTGGTAACCGGCGGGATGGAGCACCTGAAAACATGCCAGTGAAGATGAGGCCGTGACGTGGCGACGACGACCATCGGGATGACCGATTTGAAGTTCCGGCTCGTTCGAGAGGATTTCGCCGATGCGGTGGCGTGGGTGGCGCGCAATTTGCCTACGCGTCCGGCGGTGCCGGTGCTGGCCGGTGTGCTTCTGGAAGGAAACGACAACGGCCTGGTGATCTCGGGTTTCGACTACGAGGTGTCGGCTGAGGTGCAGGTTGCCGCCGAGGTGGCAACGCCCGGCAGGGCGCTGGTCTCGGGACGGTTGTTGTCCGACATCACACGCGCCCTGCCCGCCAAACCTGTTGATGTCAGCGTGGAGGGCACGCGCGTGTCGTTGACGTGCGGAAGCGCACGATTCTCGTTGCCGACGATGGCGGTGGAGGACTATCCCACGCTTCCGACGCTCCCCGAAGAGACCGGTGTGATCTCCGCAGACTTGTTCGCCGAGGCGATCGGCCAGGTTGCGGTAGCGGCCGGCCGCGACGACACGCTCCCGATGCTGACGGGCATTCGTGTCGAAATATCCGGGGAGACAGTCGTTTTGGCGGCGACAGACAGATTCCGGCTGGCGGTGCGTGAACTGACATGGTCCACCGCGGCCGCCGATATCGAAGCAGCGATATTGGTACCGGCCAAGACATTGGCCGAAGCAGTGAAAGCGGGTATCAGCGGCGCCGACGTGCAGTTGTCACTCGGCGCCGGCGAAAACGTCGGGAAGGAAGGGCTTCTCGGTATCCGCAGTGAGGGCAAACGCAGTACCACCAGGCTGCTCGACGCTGAGTTCCCGAAATTCCGTCAGTTGCTTCCCACCGAGCACACGGCGGTGGCGACAGTCGGCGTCGCCGAATTGAGCGAAGCCATCAAGCGTGTAGCGCTTGTCGCCGACCGCGGTGCTCAGGTGCGGATGGAGTTCAGCGAAGGGTCGGTGCGGCTGGCTGCCGGCGCGGACGACGTCGGCCGCGCGGAGGAGGATCTGCCGGTCGATTTTGCCGGCGACCCCCTCACGATTGCGTTCAACCCGACGTATCTCACGGACGGGCTGAGTTCGTTGCACAGCGAACGGGTGTCGTTCGGGTTTACGACGCCGAGTCGCCCCGCGGTGCTCCGGCCCGCGAGTGAGGACGACACCGATAATTCGCCGTCGGGCACCGGGCCGTTTCCCGCGGCGCAATCCGACTACGTCTACCTGTTGATGCCGGTGCGACTGCCCGGCTGACTGTTCAGCGCTATCGAGGAGGGCATTCATGCAGTTGGGCCTGGTCGGTCTGGGCAAGATGGGTTTCAACATGCGCGAGCGGTTGCGCGAGGGTGGTCACGAGGTGATCGGCTACGACCCTCGCCCAGAGGTTACCGATGTGCCAACACTGGCCGCACTGGCAGACGCGCTGACGGCACCCCGGGTGGTGTGGGTGATGGTGCCGTCAGGGCCGATCACCGATGAGACGATCACCACGCTCGCCGCAGAGCTGGCAGAAGGCGACTTGGTAATCGACGGCGGGAACTCCTGCTACATCGACGATGGACCACGCGCGAAAACGTTGGGCGAGCAGGGAATCGGGTTCATCGATGCTGGCGTGTCCGGCGGCATCTGGGGCCTTAAGGAGGGATACGGCCTCATGGTGGGCGGCAGCGACGCCGATGTGGACCGAGTGATGCCGATCTTCGACACGCTGCGCTCGCCGGGTCCGCGCGAGGACGGCTTTGTGCACGCGGGACCGGTCGGCGCCGGCCATTTCGCGAAGATGGTGCACAACGGCGTGGAGTACGCGCTGATGACGGCGTACGCCGAGGGATACGAATTGCTGGCCGCCAAGGACCTCATCCGGGATCCGCAGGCGGTGTATCAGGCGTGGACGAACGGCACCGTCGTGCGGTCGTGGTTGCAGCAGCTTTTGGCCAGGGCGCTCAAGGATGATCCCAAGCTCGCGGAGATCTCCGGGTACACCGAGGATTCCGGCGAGGGCAGGTGGACGGTCGAAGAGGCTATCCGGTTGCGTGTGCCGGTGCCCGGCATCGCAGCGTCGCTTTTCGCGAGGTTCCTCTCGCGTCAAGATGACTCGCCAACGATGAAAGCTGTCGCGGCGCTGCGTAACCAGTTCGGCGGCCATGCCGTCAAACGAGTGAGCCAGTCGGGCTAGGTCGGCGGTGTCTTGGTATGTATGTGCGGCACCTGGGACTCCGGGACTTCCGATCCTGGCGCAGTGCTGACATCGACCTCGAGCCGGGCCGTACCGTATTCGTCGGCCCTAATGGCTACGGGAAGACGAATCTTGTTGAGGCACTCTGGTATTCGGCGACATTAGGATCACATCGCGTTGCCGCTGACGCGCCCCTCGTCCGGGCCGGGCAGCCCAACGCCGTGGTGTCCACGATCGTCGTCAACGACGGTCGCGAACTGGCCGTCGACCTGGAGATCACCGCGGGCAAGGCCAACAAAGCCCGGATTAACCGCTCCCCTGTCCGTACCGCCAGGGAAGTACTCGGCGTGTTGCGGGCGGTGTTGTTCGCCCCGGAGGATCTGGCGCTGGTGCGCGGCGACCCCAGCGAGCGCCGCCGCTTTCTCGACGAACTGGCCACGATCAGACGGCCTGCGCTGGCGGCGGTGCGGGCAGATTACGAGCGGGTGGTACGGCAACGGACGGCACTGCTGAAGACCGCGGCAGGGCAGCGGTCCCGCGACACCGGGCTGCTCCAGACGCTGGATGTGTGGGACGGACACCTCGCCGAACACGGCGCGACGCTGCTGGCGGCACGGACAAGCCTCGTCAACGAATTGCGGCCCGAGGTGGAGAAGGCCTATGCACTCCTGGCGCCGGGATCGCGGCCGGCGGATATCCGGTATCGCGCGAGTGTCGACGGACCCGTGGAGGAGGGCTGCGACGCGGAGCAGTTCAGACAGCTCCTGCTGGAAACGCTTGGCCGGCGGCGCGACGCGGAGCTGGACCGCGGCGTGTGCCTGGTCGGGCCCCACCGCGATGATCTCGAGTTGATCCTCGGCGACCAGCCAGCGAAAGGCTTTGCGTCCCACGGCGAATCGTGGTCGATGGCATTGTCGCTGCGGCTCGGCGCCTACGAATTGCTGCGCGCTGAAGGCAGCGACCCGGTGTTGTTGCTCGACGATGTGTTCGCCGAGCTCGACACCCGCCGCCGCGATGCACTGGCCACGATCGCCCGCGGTGCGGAGCAGGTACTGGTGACGGCAGCGGTGCCCGACGACATTCCGGCACAGCTCGACGCCCGTCGCATCGAGATTGAACTCCGCGAGGACGACGCCGGGCGGGTTTCGGTGATCGTGTGAGCAGCGACGAACGGCCTGAACACAAGAGCGCAGACGAGGCGATGGATCTGGTCAGGCGCACGCTGGAGGAAGCGCGCCGCGCGGCGCGCGCGCAGGGCAAGGACGTCGGGCAGGGCCGCAAGGGTTCAGGAGCGCAGCGGGCAGCCGGCAGGCAGCGCGGCGGCCGGCGCAGTTGGTCGGGACCGGGACCCGACGCGCGGGACCCGCAGCTGCTCGGCTCTGTCAGCCGCGACCTCGCCAACACCCGCGGGTGGTCAGGAAAGGTTGCCGAAGGCACGGTGTTCGGGAGTTGGCGGGCGGTAGTCGGCGACCAGATCGCCGAGCACGCCTCCCCCACCGGGCTGCACGAAGGGGTGCTGTCCGTGAGCGCCGAAACGACGGCGTGGGCGACACAGTTGCGGATGATGCAGGCGCAGCTGCTGGCGAAGATCGCCAGCGCAGTGGGCGACGGCGTCGTCGTGTCGTTGAAGATCACTGGCCCGGCGGCCCCGGTGTGGCGAAAAGGTGCACGCCACATCTCCGGCCGGGGCCCGCGTGACACCTACGGATGACCGGCGGCTGAGAGCCGCTGCGCCGCAGATTACCGGCGGCTGAGAGCCGCCTCAGTGCGGCGAATCCTACTCGCAAGCGTCGGGACGCGGCAACGTCGAAGAAATTCTGTGCATGGCGCGATTAGGTGTGTAGAAACGCCGCTCCAGAATCGGTCCTGTCCCCATCTGACGGTAGACTGATTGCATGACTTGCAGGCGGTAACAACTCCGCCGCCGCGACCCCCGAGGAGAGCATTCCGCACGTGGCTGCCCGAAAGAGCAAAGAAAAAGAGGAATACGGTGCCGGCGACATCAAGATTCTCGAGGGGCTGGAGGCTGTCCGCAAACGTCCCAGTATGTATATCGGCTCCACCGGTGAGCGCGGTCTGCACCATTTGGTGTGGGAGGTTGTCGACAACTCCGTAGACGAGGCGATGGCGGGATACGCCACCCGGGTCGATGTGCGTCTGCTCGAAGACGGCGGCGTCGAGGTGCGCGACGACGGCCGCGGCATCCCGGTGGGCATGCACGAGTCAGGTGTGCCGACGGTCGACGTGGTGATGACCGTCCTACACGCGGGCGGAAAGTTCGAGGAGGGCGCCTACACGGTGTCCGGCGGTCTGCACGGCGTGGGCGTGTCGGTGGTCAACGCACTGTCGCGCCGGCTGGAGGCCGACATCATGCGCGACGGATATGAATGGTTCCAGTTCTACGACCATTCGGTCCCCGGCACCCTGAAGCAGGGCGGAGCCACAAGGAAGACCGGGACGACGATCCGGTACTGGGCAGACCCGGCCATCTTCGAGACCACCGAGTACGACTTCGAAACCATCGCCCGGCGTCTCCAAGAGATGGCATTCCTCAACAAGGGCCTGACGATCACACTCGTCGACGAACGCGTCACTGAAGAGGAGATCGTCGACGACGTCGTCAGCGACACCGCCGAGGCGCCGAAATCGGCCGAGGAGAAGGCGGCGGAAGCTTTCAAGCCACAGAAAGTCAAGCACCGGACCTTCCACTACCCCGGGGGACTGGTGGATTTCGTCAAGCACATCAATCGCACGAAATCACCTATCCACCAAAGCATTGTCGACTTCTCCGGTAAGGGCCCCGGCCACGAGGTCGAGATCGCCATGCAGTGGAATGCTGGTTACTCGGAGTCGGTGCACACCTTCGCCAACACGATCAACACCCACGAGGGCGGCACACACGAGGAGGGCTTTCGCGCGGCACTGACCAGCGTGGTGAACAAGTACGCCAAGGACAAGAAACTGCTGAAGGACAAGGACCCCAACCTAACCGGGGACGACATCCGGGAAGGCTTGGCGGCGGTGATCTCTGTGAAGGTCGGCCAGCCCCAGTTCGAAGGTCAGACCAAGACCAAGCTTGGCAACACCGAAGTCAAGTCGTTCGTGCAGAGGATCTGCAACGAGCAGCTGGGGCACTGGTTCGAGGCGAACCCCGCCGAGGCGAAAACTGTTGTGAACAAGGCGGTTTCGTCGGCGCAGGCCCGCCTTGCCGCCCGCAAGGCGCGCGAGCTGGTGCGCCGCAAGAGCGCCACCGACATAGGCGGTCTGCCCGGCAAGCTCGCCGATTGCCGCTCGACGGATCCGCGAAAGTCGGAACTGTATGTGGTGGAAGGCGATTCCGCAGGCGGCTCGGCGAAGAGCGGACGCGACTCGATGTTCCAGGCGATCCTGCCGTTGCGCGGCAAGATCATCAACGTCGAGAAGGCGCGAATCGACAGGGTACTGAAGAACACCGAGGTCCAGGCAATCATCACCGCGCTGGGCACCGGTATTCACGACGAGTTCGACCTCACCAAGCTGCGGTACCACAAGATCGTGCTGATGGCCGACGCCGACGTCGACGGCCAGCACATCTCGACGCTGCTGCTGACGTTGCTGTTCAGGTTCATGCGGCCGCTAATCGAGAACAATCACGTGTACCTCGCGCAGCCGCCGCTGTACAAGCTCAAGTGGCAGCGCACGGACCCCGAGTTCGCCTACTCCGACCGCGAACGCGACGCGCTGCTCGAGGAAGGCAAGAAGGCCGGCAAGAAGATCAACGTCGACGACGGCATCCAGCGGTACAAGGGCCTCGGCGAGATGGACGCCAAGGAACTGTGGGAGACCACGATGGATCCGTCGGTGCGCGTGCTGCGGTTGATCACGCTCGACGACGCCGCCGCTGCCGACGAGCTGTTCTCGGTACTGATGGGCGAGGACGTCGAAGCCAGACGCAGCTTCATCACCCGCAACGCGAAAGACGTGCGCTTCCTCGATGTTTGATCGCGAAGTTTAGCCTAGAGCTAGGACTGATTCGAAGATGACAGACACCACGTTGCCGCCTGGCGACGACTCCGTCGACCGTATCGAGCCCGTGGACATCCAGCAGGAGATGCAGCGCAGCTACATCGACTATGCGATGAGCGTCATCGTCGGTCGCGCGCTGCCGGAGGTACGCGACGGCCTCAAGCCGGTGCACCGGCGCGTGCTGTATGCGATGTATGACTCCGGCTTCCGGCCAGACCGCGGCCACGCCAAATCCGCACGCTCCGTTGCCGAGACGATGGGCAACTATCACCCCCACGGTGATTCATCGATCTACGACACTCTGGTCCGGATGGCGCAGCCATGGTCGCTGCGGTATCCACTCGTCGACGGGCAGGGCAACTTCGGCTCGCCCGGCAACGATCCTCCGGCGGCCATGAGGTATTGCTGCTCAGGGGATGCGCTGGTGCGCTTGCCATTTGGGCAATCGAGAAGGATCGCGGACGTTGTTCCGGGTGCACGGCCGGACTCGGACAATGTGATTGAAGCCAAGGTTTTGGACCGCCACGGCAATCCTGTGGCAGCCGATCGCCTGTTCCACTCCGGTGCGCATCAAACGTTTACGGTCCGCACCGCGGAAGGCTATGAGGTCACTGGTACAGCGAACCACCCGCTTCTGTGCCTGGTGGACGTGGCGGGTGTGCCGACCCTCTTGTGGAAGCTGATTGAAGAGGTTCGGCCAGACGACCGCGTGGTAATCCAACGGACCCCGCCGACGGAATTTGGCCCTGGTGAGTGGTACGACACCTTGGAGGCGCTCCTCTTGGGGGCGTTCATCAGCGAGGGGTATGTGTCGGAGACGCGGGCAGGCTTCGCGAATCTGGACCGCGACTACTTCACAATGGTCGCTGAAGCCTACGACGCGGTCGTCGGAGGTAAGCGAA
The DNA here is from genome assembly GCF_032159765.1 of Mycobacterium sp. Lineage (GTDB taxonomy): Bacteria > Actinomycetota > Actinomycetes > Mycobacteriales > Mycobacteriaceae > Mycobacterium. The sequence goes on from NZ_JAVHWM010000168.1 coordinate 72,710, forward strand.
CTATCTATCAGACGACGAACGCGTCGGGCACACGGATGCATGTGCTCCATGTGCAGAACATGACCGCGTTCAAGCGGAGCCGGCTGTGGGACATGGTTGGCCAGCGTTCGGCGAACAAGACGATCCCGGAATGGTTCTGGCACTCTGCTGCTGCTGTCAAGCGCGCCTTCCTGCAAGCGCTATTCGAGGGCGACGGGTCGTGCTCGGCGCTGCCGCGCAATGCGATTCAGATCTCTTACAACACGATTAGCGAACGGCTGGCCAAAGACGTGCAGCAGATGCTGCTGGAGTTCGGTGTCGTCTCCAAGCGCTACCGGCACACTGTCGGCGAGTACAAGGTCGTCATCACTAATCGTGCACATGCGGAAACATTCGCTGCGCAGGTCGGATTCGGCGGTGCCAAGCAGGAAAAGCTGGTCGAGATCCTTGGAGCGCTGCCGGACACGGCCAAGGGATTGGACACCGATCATGTACCGGGCCTGGCCCAGTTCATCCGCAGACACTGCGGCAGTCGCTGGGGTGACAAAGAGTGGTTGCAGAAGCACAACATCGATCGCCTGTCCCGATGGCAGCGTGACGGCGCAGAAATTCTTCGCCGTATTGCCGATCCCGACGTGCGCGCAATTGCAACCGAGCTTACCGATGGGCGGTTCTACTACGCGCGGGTGGCAAGCGTCACGGATGCCGGCGTGCAACCCGTGTACAGCCTTCGGATCGATACCGAGGATCACGCGTTCATCACGAACGGCTTCGTCAGCCACAACACGGAGGCGCGGCTCACTCCCCTAGCGATGGAGATGCTACGTGAAATCGACGAGGAGACAGTCGATTTCATCCCCAACTACGACGGCAGGGTACAAGAACCCACCGTACTGCCCAGCCGCTTCCCCAACCTGCTCGCCAACGGATCGGGCGGCATCGCGGTCGGTATGGCCACCAACATGCCTCCGCACAATCTCCGGGAACTCGCCGAGGCGGTGTTCTGGTGCCTGGAGAATTTCGAGGCGGACGAAGAGACCACGCTAGCGGCAGTTACCGAACGCGTGAAGGGGCCGGACTTCCCCACCTATGGTCTGATCGTTGGCTCGCAAGGGATTTCGGACGCCTACACGACGGGTCGCGGATCGATCCGGATGCGCGGAGTGGTCGAGGTCGAGGAGGACTCCCGGGGCCGCACGCTGCTCGTCATCACCGAGCTGCCGTATCAGGTCAACCACGACAACTTCATCACCTCGATCGCCGAGCAGGTTCGCGACGGGAGACTCGGCGGCATCGCCAACATCGAAGACCAGGGCAGCGACCGGGTCGGAATGCGCATCGTCGTCGAGATCAAGCGCGACGCGGTAGCCAAGGTGGTGCTGAACAATCTCTACAAGCACACCCAGCTGCAGACCAGTTTCGGTGCGAACATGCTGTCGATCGTCGACGGAGTTCCCCGGACCCTGCGGATCGACCAGCTGATCCGGCTGTATGTGGTGCACCAGCTCGACGTGATCGTTCGCCGCACCACCTACCGGTTGCGCAAGGCGAACGAACGAGCCCACATTCTGCGCGGACTGGTCAAGGCGCTCGACGCGCTGGACGAGGTGATCGCGCTGATCCGAGCGTCTGAGACCGTCGATGTCGCCCGCCAGGGCTTGATCGAGCTGCTCGACATTGACGAGATCCAGGCGCAGGCGATCCTCGACATGCAGTTGCGGCGCCTCGCGGCCCTGGAACGGCAACGGATCGTCGACGATCTCGCCAAGATCGAAGCCGAGATCGCCGACCTCGAAGACATTCTGGCCATGCCCGAGCGGCAGCGCGCCATCGTCCACGACGAGCTTGCTGAGCTCGTCGAGAAGTACGGCGACGACCGGCGGACACGAATCATCCCGGCCGACGGAGACGTCGCGGACGAGGATCTGATCGCGCGCGAAGAGGTGGTCGTCACGATCACCGAGACGGGCTATGCCAAGCGGACCAAGTCCGACCTGTACCGCAGCCAGAAGCGCGGCGGCAAGGGAGTGCAGGGCGCGGGTCTCAAGCAGGACGACATCGTCAACCACTTCTTCGTCTGCTCGACGCACGACTGGATTCTGTTCTTCACCACGCAGGGCCGGGTGTACCGGGCCAAGGCCTACGACCTCCCGGAGGCGTCGCGGACGGCGCGCGGGCAGCACGTCGCGAACCTGCTGGCCTTCCAGCCAGAGGAGCGGATCGCGCAGGTGATCCAGATCAAGAGTTACGAAGACGCGCCGTACCTGGTGCTGGCCACTCGCAACGGCTTGGTGAAGAAATCGAAGCTGACCGACTTCGATTCCAACCGCTCGGGTGGCATTGTCGCGATCAACCTGCGCGACGGGGACGAGCTCGTCGGCGCTGTCCTGTGCTCGGCCGAGGACGACTTGCTGCTGGTATCGGCGAAGGGGCAGTCGATCCGGTTCACCGCAGGCGACGAGGCGTTGCGCCCGATGGGTCGTGCGACGTCCGGTGTCCAGGGCATGCGATTCAACACCGACGACGTCTTGCTGTCGCTGAATGTCGTGATTCCGGACACGTATCTGCTGGTCGCGACCTCTGGTGGCTACGCGAAGCGCACGTCGATGGACGAGTACCCGGTGCAGGGTCGCGGGGGTAAAGGGGTGCTGACGATCCAGTACGACCGCAGGCGTGGCACGCTGGTCGGAGCGCTGGTGGTCGACGACGACACGGAGTTGTACGCGATCACCTCGGGCGGCGGCGTCATCCGCACGGCCGCCCGGCAGGTCCGCAAAGCCGGGCGCCAAACCAAGGGCGTTCGTTTGATGAACCTGGGCGAGGGCGACACACTGGTAGCTGTCGCGCGCAATGCCGAGGAAAGCGCCGATCCGGAAGTCGACGCGGAACCGGATCCGACCACATAGAGGAGCCGTAGGTGAGCTCACCGAACGACCCGGGCAACGGTAAGAGCGCGCGCCCGCCCGGCCCGCCGGCGAGTGGGGCGGTGCCCCCACAGGGTTCGGTGACCGAGCGCGCCGACGGCCCGTCCCGGCCGCGCGGACGCGCGCAGCAGGCGCCACGGCGACAAGACCCTGCGGGAGTCCATCCGGCGCCCGGAATCGAGGAGCGAGTCAACCGGTTCATGTCTGGACCGGCCGCGGGACCACAGACCGCGGACGCCGACGCGCAGGCATCCTCGTGGCCCGATGCTCCGGCCCGGCCAGAACCTCCCGCCCGTCCAGAACCTCCTGCCCGTCCGGCAGAGCCGCCCGCCCGCATGGAACCCCTGCGCAGTGAACTGCCTGATCTGTCGACCCGGCCGGGGCGTCCCAAGCCAGTCGAGCGGCAGGCCACAGATGCCGACGCGCCCCAACGTCGGCGGATCCAGGTCGGGAGTCGACCCAGCGGTCCTGTGCGCGCCAGCATGCAGGTGCGGCGCGTGGATCCGTGGAGCGTCCTCAAGGTGTCGCTGGTCCTGTCCGTGGTGATGTTTTTCGTGTGGATGATCGCGGTGGCGTTTCTGTATCTCGTGCTCGGCGCCATGGGGGTGTGGAGCAAGCTCAACAGCAACGTGGGGGACCTGCTGACCAACACCTCGAACAGCGAACTGGTGTCCAGCGGCACGATCTTCGGCGGGGCCGCGCTGATCGGCCTGGTGAACATCGTGTTGATGACCGCGATGGCAACGGTCGGAGCGTTCATCTACAACCTGACGACCGATCTCGTCGGTGGCATCGAAGTCACGCTCGCCGACCGAGATTAGGTGTCGGCGGATTAGATTCGGCCCCTGCAAGTGCGGTAATCTCGTCGCTCGGTCCTAGGCATGTCCCGGGGCTATAGCTCAGGCGGTTAGAGCGCTTCGCTGATAACGAAGAGGTCGGAGGTTCGAGTCCTCCTAGCCCCACGGAAAGGTGCACCATGAAGAAGTTGGTCGCGGTACTGGCGGTGCTCGCCGTTGTCGTCTTGGTTGTGCGGTCACGGCGCAGCCCCGAGGTCTGGCACGAACCTCCCAAGGGGCCTTAGCTCAGTTGGTAGAGCGCTGCCTTTGCAAGGCAGAAGTCAGGGGTTCGAATCCCCTAGGCTCCACACTTTTTTTGAATGCACCGGGCAATCAGCGAGTCCGCAACCGCAGCGAACCCATCGGCTCGGTTGCCGATTCGCTCAGTGCAGCCGCGGGCTCAGTGAGTTGGTCACTCAACGCAACAGATTCACGACACGCGAAGCACACGCAAGATCCGTGTGTTGGATATCCACACGCAGAACAGATACCGACGGCGATCACGACCCCGCACCTTCCGACTGGCCGCTTGACCAGTGCCGATGGGCTACCCACGCGCGCCGACGGGGAAACGTTGATCGCGAGTCCTACGGCCTAGGCTCCAGGTCCACGCTCGGCGGCCGCGGTGACGGCTCGGGTTGCATCGACCGCCGGATGATCGAGAACGCCACGGCGCCGCCCGCCAGCGTCGCCGCGATCGCGGAGAACATCACCAGCCGCCGACGCCGTCGTGACGGCCCGCGCGCCTCTTTGATGGCCTGCGGCAGGCTGGCGGCGACTTCCTGAGCGGCCGCAAGCTCGCGCGCAACGATGTCTTGGGCCGCGGTCAATTCCTCGGCTATCCGGCTGCCTCGGTACCGGCGCCGCAGCCCGCTGCCGGCCGCATACGCGCCGTGCAGACCGAGGCCCAGCGCGCCGCGCGTGACGTCGACAGGCCCCTGTGCCGTGTAGTGCAAGCCTCTGGTCAGCCGTTGCCGGGAGGTCAGCCGGGTCTTACGCCGTCGGTCTTCGCGCAAGTCGCTCATCCTCGAAGTCACGATTTGCCTTTCTGCCGGTCGGGTCGATTGGAGGGTATCCGACGGCGCTGTCCGACAGAGCCAAACGGCATGGCACACTTCTTGCCGTGACGAGCCCAATTCAAACCGCAACCGCGACACTGCATACCAATCGCGGAGACATCAAGATTGCGCTATTCGGAAACCACGCTCCCAAGACCGTTGCGAACTTCGTCGGATTAGCCGATGGCACAACGCAATACACCACCGAGAATGCGACGGGCGGAACGTCCGGGCCGTTCTACAACGGCGCCGTCTTCCACCGCGTGATCCCGGGATTCATGATCCAGGGCGGCGACCCGACCGGCAGCGGCCGCGGTGGCCCGGGCTACCAGTTTGCCGACGAGTTCCATCCCGAGCTGCAGTTCGACAAGCCGTACCTGCTGGCGATGGCCAATGCGGGGCCGGGGACCAACGGCTCGCAGTTCTTCATCACCGTCGGGCAGACGCCCCACCTGACCCGCAAGCACACGATCTTCGGCGAGGTCGTCGACCCGGCGTCGCAGCGCGTCGTCGACGCCATCGCGACCACGGCCACCGATCGCAGCGACCGGCCCACCGAGCCGGTGGTGATCAACTCGATCACGCTCAGCTAGGGCGCTAGCCGGCGTATCCGGCTTCGGTGAGTGCGTCGAGCACGTCGAGCGGGTCTGTGCCGAGGTCCCATCTGCTGAACACCATTAGCCGGCCGTCGACGGTGTCGATTTCGAGCAAGCGCACCTTCCTGGCGAGCCGGCGGAATTCGGTGATGCGAACGAGCTCGATCGCGGGCCTCGGCAACACGGTTGTCCGCCACCAACCACGGACCGCCAAGCCGCCTTCGGTGATAGCCAGCCTCGGACGCGCGCGAAATGAGAAGCCCGCAAACACCAGTAGGCCTATGGCGGCAATCCCTCCGATAAGCCGCCCGGGAGGGTCTGTGACCAGCGTCACAGTTGCGACGCACATCACAATTCCCAGCAGTCCGGAAGCAACGATGGCCACCGGATTCGGTCCCCAGTCAGTTTGCTGCACGGCTCGTACACATGCTGCTACCAGACCCGATGAACTTATCCACAGGCGCTATCCACAATGGGGATGAATCACATCCGTGTGATTGGGTAACGGCAATGTTTCGACGGTAGAAACATGACGGAAACAAACTGTGCCAGGACGCCGTCGGCAAGCTGGTCAGTGCCACCGCATCGTGAGCAACAAGCCGGTGATCATGAAAGCAAACGCGATGGCGTAGTTCCACTGCTCCAGATCAGCCATCCACTGCAGCACATGGGGCACGTTGTACCCCGTGGCGCCGAGCTGGAACACCAGCAGCCACACCAGCCCGATCAGCATCAGGCCGACGAAAAGCACCACAAACCACATGCTCGACGGCCCGGCCTTCACCTTGACCGGCGTGCGGCTCACCGGCCGGACGGTGAAGTCGTTCTTCTTGCGGACCTTCGACTTGGGCATGTGCTCCTCTCCTGCCTCTAGTGCCAAGAGATTATCCGATCGTCCTGGCGATGAGAGGATGGCCCGGTGAGGATCACGCGCTCATCGACGCCGCGCTCATCGGTCGGTCGCTCTTTGCGCGAGCGCTCATCGGTCGGTCGCTCTTCGCGCGAGCGTCCCCCGCAAGCGGGAGGTGCCCCCACATCGGCGACGCAGCGCTCGATATGGCGCCTCGGTGTCCCGGTTGTCTGCCTGCTGGCCGGCCTGCTGCTGGCCACCACGCACGGGGTGTCCGGCGGCAACGAGATCCGCCGGGCCGACTCGCCCCGGCTGGTCGACCTGGTTCGCGAGTCCCAGCGGGCTGTGGACCGCCTCAGCGCCCAACGGGGCGAGCTGAGCGCACAGGTCGACGCTGCCCGAGCCGGGCCGGTAGCCAACGACTCGGAGGTGGCCGCGCTGTCGGCGAAGATCGCGCCCCTGGCAGTCGACGCCGGGCTGACCCCCGTGCGCGGACCAGGGCTGGTGGTGACGTTGACCGACGCCCAGCGCGACGCGAACGGCCAGTTCCCCCGGGACGCGACGGCCGACGACCTCGTCGTGCACGAACAGGACATCCAGGCGGTGGTCAACGCGCTGTGGAGTGGTGGCGCGGAGGCCGTGCAGATGCAGGATCAACGGCTGATCACCACATCGGCCGTGCGATGCGTGGGAAATACGTTGCTGCTCAACGGCCGGACCTACAGCCCGCCCTACAAAATCACCGCGATCGGTAATGCCGACAAGTTGCAAGCCGCACTGGCTGCTGCTCCGCTCGTGATCCTCTACAAGCAGTATGTGGTGAGGTTCGGGCTGGGATACACGGAGGAGCCGCGCGCGGAAGTCGACGTGGTGGGCTACACCGAACCGGTCGCGGTCCGCTATGCGCGACCGGCCTGAATGGACCGGTAGCCTGGCAGGATGCGCGTCCTGGTGGTCGACAACTACGACAGCTTCGTGTTCAACCTCGTCCAGTACCTGGGGCAGATGGACGTTCAGGCGACGGTCTGGCGCAACGACGACGAGCGTCTCGCAGATCCGAACGCCTGCGCCGGCGAATTCGATGGGGTACTGCTCAGCCCGGGCCCTGGAACTCCGGAGCGCGCCGGAGCATCGATCCCGCTGGTGCGTGCGTGTGCCGCCACCCGGACGCCGCTCCTCGGAGTCTGCTTGGGCCACCAGGCCATCGGAGTTGCCTTCGGCGCGACCGTCGACCGCGCGCCCGAGCTGCTGCATGGCAAGACCAGCACCGTCTATCACACGAATCTCGGTGTCCTGCAGGGACTTCCGAATCCTTTCGTGGCCACGCGGTACCACTCCCTGACGATTCTGCCGGAGACGGTTCCCGACGATCTGGTACCTACGGCGCACACCGAAAGCGGCGTGATGATGGGTGTCCAGCACGCCGAATTGCCCATCCACGGTGTGCAATTCCACCCCGAGTCAATTCTGACGCAAGGCGGCCATCGGATGCTCGCGAATTGGCTTGCGCTGTGCGGGTGGACGTTTGACGAACCGCTGGTGCACCGGCTCGAAACCGAGGTAGCCGAAACAGTGAGGGCGGCAACGAGAGCCGCGGCAACCGCCTGAGTGCTCGCTACGCCGCGAAGGACAGCGTTATGGTGGCGTCCTTGTTCACGGTGGTGCCCGCTTGCGGGTTCTGCTGGACCACCGACGCCGAAGGCTGACCGCTGTTCTGCACGAGGGGCGGATTCGCAGGTAGGTTGCCAGTCCACCCGAGGGCCCGCAACGTGGGCTCGGCGTTGCTCCAGAACTGCCCGACCAGGTTCGGCATCACGAACTGATTCCCCTTGGACACCTGGAGCTGCACGAGGTCGTTCTTCTTAGCCGGCTGACCGGACGCCGGGAGCGTGCCAACAACGGAACCTGCTGGCTTGATGTTGTCGATATCCACCTGGATCACGTTCGTGAAGCCGGCGGCCGTCAGCGTCGCCTTGGCCTGGTCCGGGGCCTGTCCGGAAACGTCGGGCACAGCGATGTCTTCCGGCCCTGTGCCGACATTCACCGCGATCTCGAAGTTGACCGGAGTGGGCTGACCGGCCGGGGGGTTGGTGCTGATCACCTTGTCGTTCTGCTCGAGCGTGGATGGTGTGGGCACCTGCTTTATGTTTCCGAAGCCCGCCGCGGTCAGCCGTCTCTGGGCCTCGAGGAAGCTCAAGCCGGAAACCTGCGGCACGGAGCGCACTTCTCCGGCGCCGGTGGAAATGTTGAGCGTGACCACCGAGCCCTTGTCGATGGAGGCTCCGGCCGCAGGATCGGTGCCGACGACATGATCGATCGGGACTTCCGAATCGGGCACGCGCTCGGAGCGGGTCTCGAAACCGGCTTTCTGAAGCGCCACCTTCGCGTCGTCTTCTGACATCTTGGTGACCAGGGGCACCTGGACCTTATGGGTAGTGCCGAACCAGCCGGGAACGAAGTTGATGAGGACCGCGACCACGACGGTGAGGACGGCAAGCGCGGCAACCACGAAGAGCCACCGGCGCACCGACTCACGGCCGCGCTGCCTGCCCGGCCCGTAAGCGTCTCGCCGTGTCGGGCCGTCGGGTGGTTCCTCGTAGCGTCGGCCGGACGACGGAGTCAGAAGCGACGTCCGCTCGGCGTCGGTGAGCACCTTCGGCGCCTCGGGCGCCTCGCCGTTGTGTACGCGAACGAGATCCGCGCGCATTTCTGCGGCGGACTGATAGCGGTTGTCGGGATTCTTGGCAAGCGCCTTGAGCACGACGGCGTCGAGATCAGGGGTCACGTTCTCGTGCTTCTGCGACGGCGGCACCGGCGCCTCGCGGACGTGCTGGTAAGCCACCGCCACCGGCGAGTCACCGACGAACGGCGGTTCCCCCGTGAGGATTTCGTACAGCACGCATCCCAGCGAGTAGACGTCGGAGCGGGCGTCAACCGATTCGCCGCGGGCTTGTTCGGGGGAGAGATACTGAGCGGTTCCGATCACCGCCGCGGTCTGGGTAACACTGCTGCGGTCGGCCAGCGCTCGGGCGATGCCGAAGTCCATGACCTTCACTGCGCCGGTCCGGCTGATCATGATGTTCGCCGGCTTGACGTCGCGGTGGATGATGCCGTGCTGATGGCTGAAGTTCAGCGCCTGGCAGGCATCCGCGATGATCTCGATCGCTTTGCGGGGTGGGATCGGACCGTCGTTGTTCACGATGTCGCGCAACGTGATGCCGTCGACGTACTCCATCACGATGTATGGCAGCGGACCGGTGGCCGTCTCCGCCTCGCCGGTGTCGTAGACCGCAACGATCGCAGGGTGGTTCAGCGCGGCAGCGTTCTGAGCCTCGCGCCGGAAACGCAGATAAAAACTCGGGTCACGGGCGAGGTCGGCGCGCAACACCTTGACCGCCACGTCGCGGTGCAGCCGCAGATCGCGCGCGAGATGCACCTCGGACATGCCGCCGAAGCCCAGGATCTCGCCGAGTTCGTAGCGGTCAGACAGGTGTTGCGGGGTCGTCATTCCAAGTTCTCATCGTGTATCGGTCTCCCGACCAACGGTGTGCTCGCCAGAGGGGAGTACCCGATCTCGTATTGCCTGCTCGTCGAGAGAGCGTGCGTGTTGGTTCCAGACTGACCGACAGAGGGGGTGGACGTCCAATTTCCGGGAGCAGCCGGTGCGCCGCCGGTCTGGGACGACGAGGACTGCTCCGAGGGGACTTCCGGCGTTTTCGAGCGTTCGCGGTCGCGGTACTGGATGACGAGGAGGACGGCGATGACAATCGCCAGCGCGCCGAGGACGCCTGCTGCCCAGAGCAGCGCGCGCTGTCCCGACGAGAACGTGCGACGCGCCGGAGGCGGTCGGTACGGACCCGTAGGCGGGCGCGCGCGGGGACCCTGCATCGCACCGGACCGCGCGGTGTAGTCCACCTGCGGGCGAGCCTGCGTCACCGGGGGGATAGCGGCAGGCGCCGCGCGCCCGATGGCCGGCGCCTGGCCCGGCCGGGGTGGCCGCCGGCCGGCACGCACAGCAGACACGGCGTCGGCGAACTGACCACCGTTGCGATAACGGGCGGCCGGGGTCTTGGCCAACGTGATGTCAATCAGCTCGCGGACATTCGGTGGCAGGTCGGACGGCAGCGGCGCGGGCGTCTCCTTGATGTGCTTCATCGCCACAGTCAGCGGACCGTCGCCGACGAACGGCCGCTTACCCGAAACCGATTCGTAGCCAACGACTCCCAACGAGTACACGTCACTGGCTGCGGTGGCGTCGTGACCAAGCGCCTGTTCGGGAGCGATGTATTGCGCGGTACCCATCACCATCCCCGTCTGAGTGACGGGAGCCGCGTCGACCGCCTTGGCGATACCGAAGTCCGTGATCTTCACCTGACCGGTGGGCGTGATCAGGATGTTGCCGGGTTTGACGTCGCGGTGGACAAGTCCAGCAAGGTGTGCGACCTGAAGTGCGCGACCGGTCTGCTCGAGCATGTCGAGTGAGTGACGCAGCGAGAGCCGGCCGGTGCGTTTGAGCACCGAATTCAGCGGTTCGCCGTTGACCAGCTCCATCACGAGATACGCGGTGCGGCCCTCGGAGTCCAATTCGGTCTCGCCGTAGTCGTACACGCTGGCGATGCCCGGGTGGTTGAGCATCGCGGTGGTGCGCGCCTCGGTGCGGAACCGTTCGATGAACTCGGGATCGGAGCTGAATTCCGCCTTGAGGACCTTGACGGCCACGCGGCGTCCGAGGCGGCTGTCGACCGCCTCCCAGACCTGGCCCATGCCACCGGTCGCGATCAGCCGCTGCAGGCGATAGCGGCCGGAGAGGGTGACGCCAACTCTGGGACTCATGCGTCCCCCTCGCAGGCTCGGCCGACGCATGATGACCTCATGATTCGCTCCCAAGCGTCGCTCATGGGCCCTCCCGGAGCGCCGCTGCGATCACCGCGCGGCCCACTGGCGCGGCAAGTGCCCCGCCCGTGGCCGACAGGCGGTTGCCGCCGTTTTCGATCACCACCGCGACGGCCACCTTCGGCGACTGCGCCGGTGCGAACGCGATGTACCAGGCATGTGGCGGGGTGTTACGCGGATCGGGGCCGTTCTCGGCCGTTCCGGTTTTGGAAGCGATCTGCACGCCCGGAATCTTCCCTTTCGTCTGCGTCCAGTCTTCAGCGCCGATCATCAATTCCGTCAGCTTAGCTGCGACCTGCTGGGGGAGGACGCGCCGAACTTGCCGTGGCTGCGTCGTCTCCAGCGTGGCCAGGTCGGGTCCTTTGAGGCTATCGACAAGGTAGGGCTGCATCATCACCCCCCTGTTGGCGATCGTTGCGGCCACCATCGCGTTTTGCAATGGAGTGAGTGCTACGTCCTTCTGGCCAATGCTCGACATCGCCAGGCTGGCCTGGTCCACGATGGGGCCGACGGTGGATTCCGCGACCTGCAGCGGGATCGGGTCGGGCGGCGTGTCCAGCCCGAAGGCGGCCGCCGTCGAGCGCAGCGCGTCGCTGCCGACCTTCATTCCCAGCTCGGCGAACGCGGTGTTGCACGACCTTGCGAACGCTTCCTTGAGTGGGACAGTCGGTCCGGTGTCGCACCTGGAACCGCCGAAATTCTCCAAAGTGCTTGTGGTGTCGGGTAACTGGATCGAGGGGTCCGCAGTGAGCGGGTCGTTGTCTGAGGCGCCGGCCTGCAGAGCGGCCGCGGTGGTGATCACCTTGAACGTCGAGCCGGGAGGGTAGCGCTGGGAGACCGCGCGGTTCAACATCGGGTTGTTGGGATCGTGCTGCATCGCTTCCCATGCCTGCGTCTGCACCGTCGAGTCGTGGGAGGACAGCGCGTTCGGATCGTAGGACGGCGACGACACCAAGGCGAGGATCTTGCCTGTTGACGGCTCGATCGCCACAACCGCGCCCTTGCACGGGCCGGAACAGCCGTTGGCCATCGCGTCCCACGCGGCCTGCTGCACTTGGGGCTTGATCGTGGTGTCGACGTTGCCCCCCCGCGGGTCTCGACCGGTGAAGAAATCGGCTATCCGCCGGCCGAACAGCCGCTCGTCGGAACCGTTGAGGATCGAGTCCTCGGCGCGCTCCAGGCCGGCGCTCGAATAGTTCAGGGAGTAGAACCCGGTCACAGGTGCGTAGAGCTGCGGCCCGGGATAGACCCGCAGGAACCGGAACCGACCCTTCGTCGCCTCCGAAAAGGCAAGGGGCTGACCGCCTGCCGAGATCTGACCACGCTGCCTGGCGTATTCGTCGAGCAGCACCCGCAGGTTGCGCGGATCCGTCCGCAGGCTGTCGGCGCGGAAGACCTGCGTGACCGTCGCGTTGAGCAGCAAAATGACGATCAACACCATGATCGTCATCGCTACGCGGCGAAGCGAGGTATTCATACGCGCTCGATCACCTCGGTGCTGGCCACCGCGATCGGGGTGGCGGGCTGCGGGGGTCGTGTGACGATGGGCCGGCGCGCAGCATGGGAGATCCGCACCAAAATGGCGAGCAGCACATAGTTGGCAAGCAACGAGGACCCGCCGTAGGACATCCACGGTGTGGTCAGACCGGTGAGCGGGATCAGTTTCGTGACGCCGCCGACCACGATGAAGAGCTGAATCGCCAGCGTTGACGCAAACCCGGCTGCCAACAGCTTGCCGAAGCTGTCACGGACCGCGATCGCGGTACGCAGTCCTCGGATGATCACGATGGTGTACAGCATGAGAACGCCTGCGAGACCAACTAATCCAAGCTCTTCGCCGATCGCTGCGATGATGAAGTCAGTCGAGGCGGCCGGCACGGTGCCAGGCTGACCGTTGCCGAGGCCTGTGCCGAACACGCCGCCTGTGGCGAAGCTGAACATCGACTGCACCATCTGATACCCGGCGCCCGCGGAATCGGCGAACGGGTCGAGCCAGGTGTCTACTCGGACCTTGACGTGGCTGAAAGCGTAGAAGGCGGCAACGCTTCCTGCTGCGAACAGGGTCAGGCCGATAACGACCCAACTCAGCCGCTCGGTGGCGATGTACACGATCACGAGGAACGTCGCGTACAGCAACAGCGATGTGCCGAGGTCTTTTTCGAAGATCATGACGCCGATCGAGATGACCCATCCGGCGATCAGCGGGGCCAGGTCGCGTGGCCGGGGCAGGTTCATGCCGACGAAATGCTTTCCGGCACTGGTGAACACTCCGCGTTTGGCCACCAAGACTGCGGCGAAGAAGATCAGGAGCAGGATCTTCGACAGCTCTGCGGGCTGAATTGTGAAGCCGGGCAACTTGATCCAGATCTTCGCACCGCCCTCCTCCGATAGTGAGGACGGCAGCACGGCGGGAATCGTGAGGAAGATAAGCCCGACGACGCCGCAGACGTAGCTGTATCGAGCGAGCACGCGGTGATCGCGCAGGAACACCACGACCACTACGAAAACCGCCACGCCCAACAACGTCCACAACATCTGGAGGTTGGCCAGGCCTTGCCCGGGCGCGGATTGGGCTTCGCCGTTGGCCAGATCGAGCCGGTGAATCATCACAAGCCCGAGCCCGTTGAGCAATGCGACGACGGGCAGGAGCAGGGGATCGGCGTACGGGGCGAATTGGCGGATCGCCATGTGCGCGGCGCCGAACAACGCAAGGTAGGCGAGCGTGTACTTGGCCAAATCCCAACCGATGCCTTGCTCTTGATTCGCTTCGACGATGAGCAAGGCCACGGAGGTGATCACCGCCGCGAACCCCAGCAGAAGCAGCTCAGCGTTACGGCGAGTGGGAAGCGGAGGGGTCACGGCGACCGCGGGTTGCGGCTGCGTGGTCATGCCGCGGTCCGACAGGTCGTGCCTGGCTGCTGAGGGGCAGGAGGCAGTGTGGTCCCCTCCGATGTGGTGGCGGGCGACGACGGAGGCGAGGTCGTCGCCGAGGTTGTGCCGGAGCCGGGTGATTCGGGCGGGTTGCTTTCAGTTCTGCCGGGCGCCGAACTGCTAGTGGTCGGCGAGGTCGAGGGAGGAACTTCGGACGTTGACGTCTGTGACGATGGGGAAGGCGTCGGTGTCTGCGTGGGCGGCACGGTTGGTTCGCACAGTGGCAGGAGCGAGGTCTTGACCAACTCGCGGATCTGCTCTTTGGCCTTGTCGAGGCTGCCGATGGGCAGACCTGCGATCACCTGCGTGCGCTCGGAGGGACGCAAGTCGTTGACGCTGAGCAGGTGACAGCCTTTGGGCTGCTGGTCGACGTTGAGGAGTTGCAACTCGTTACGGTCGGTAAGGCAGCCGACCAGATATGGCTCCTGTAGCGGGAATCCGGGCAGTGACGCTTGGACGCCGCGCATGACGGACACGGTGCCGGCGTGAGCGGTGACGTAGTAGTAACTGCGGATGATCATGTAGCCGACAACCGATCCGCCGACAAGAAGAATCACGAGCAACGCCGCAGCGAGCCCGATGCGCCGCCACGATCGCGGGCGTTTCTCCGGCGCCTCCGGTTCCCCGACAATACGTTTGGCGGGCGCGGTAGGACGCGGGTTGATGGCAGACGCCCGGCCGGCGGCGGTGTTGGGCGGCGCGATGTTGCCGTCATCCCCGGAAACCGCGCCGGCGACGATCGGCTGGGTCTGTCCACCGAAGTCGTCGTCGACGACGTCTGCGACCACCACGGTGACGTTGTCGGGACCACCGCCGCGCAAGGCCAATTCGATGAGACGGTCGGCACTTTCGGCCACGTCGGGGATCTGGAGTGCCTCGAGAATGGTCTCCTGGCTGACCGGGTCGGAAAGGCCGTCGGAGCATAGAAGATAGCGATCTCCCACGCGCGCTTCACGCATGATCAGCGTCGGCTCCACCTCGTGACCCGTCAACGCGCGCATGATCAGGGAACGCTGAGGATGACTGTGCGCCTCCTCCGCGGTGATGCGGCCCTCGTCGACGAGCGTCTGCACGAACGTGTCGTCCTTGGTGATCTGGGCGAGTTCCCCGTCACGAAGGAGGTAGCCGCGCGAGTCGCCGATGTGCACCAAGCCAAGCTTGTTGCCCGCGAACAGGATTGCCGTGAGAGTGGTGCCCATCCCCTCAAGCTCGGGGTCGCTGTAGACATGGGCGGATATTGCGGAGTTGCCCTCGCGCACAGCATCGTCGAGCTTTGCGAGCAGGTCACCGCCGGGTTCGTCGTCATCGAGATGCGCCAGGGCGGCGATGACCAACTGCGACGCCACTTCGCCCGCGGCGTGCCCGCCCATCCCGTCGGCGAGGGCAAGCAACCGCGCTCCGGCATAGACGGAGTCCTCGTTGTTCGCGCGCACCAATCCGCGGTCACTGCGCGCGGCGTAGCGGAGGACAAGCGTCATTTCGCTCCTCGCGTCCGCGGCGTCATTTCGCTCCTCGCGTCCGCGGCGTCATATCGCGCTCCCCCTGCTCCCACGCGTCAGCGGGGTCACGGGCGCAACTCGATCACCGTCTTGCCGATTCGAACCGGCGTGCCGATCGGAACGCGTACCGCCGTCGTCACCTTGTCCCTATCCAGGTATGTACCGTTGGTCGATCCTAGGTCTTCGACATACCATTCCGGGCCATGCTGCGAGAGCCGAGCATGGCGAGTTGAGGCGTAGTCGTCGGTAAGCACCAGGGTGGAGTCGTCGGCGCGCCCGATGAGTACCGGCTGAGTGCCCAATGTGATGCGCGTTCCCGCCAGCGCGCCGTCTGTGACGACCAGATGAGTGGCGGTGTGGCGGCGTTGCCGGCTGTTAGGCCGCAACGATCCGCGCAGCGCGAGGCCGCGGCGCGCCATCACAGCGCCGCTGGGCGCATAGATGTCGGTGCGCAGGATGCGCAACACCGACCAAATGAAAAGCCACAGCAACAGGAGGAAACCCGCGCGCGACAGTTGCAGCACCAACCCCTGCATCCAGCGCCCTCCCTGCTCGTCCTGCTGCGATTGGCGACGCTGAAGCGACTGCCAGTCGGCAACGTCACGATACTTGGGCGCAAGACGACGTGGAGGCGAAGGCGATGGCAGGCGTTGCGTCAGTGCATACGAACAACAATCTCCGAATGTCCAAGACGGATGACGTCGCCATCGGCCAACTGCCACTCCTGCACCGGCGCGTTGTTAACCGTGGTGCCGTTTGTGGAGTTGAGGTCTGACAGCAGCGCGCTCTGGCCATCCCAACGGATCTCGAGGTGACGGCGCGAGACACCGGTGTCGGGCAGCCGGAACTGCGCATCCTGGCCACGGCCGACCACGTTCGCCCCCTCCCGCAACTGGTACGTGCGGCCACTGCCGTCGTCCAACTGAAGAGTGACGCTGGTAGCGGCGTAGCCGCCGGGTGGGTACGCGCCGCCCTGGTCGTATCCCCCTTGGTCATAGCCGGCCTGGTCGTATCCGCCCTGGTCGTATCCCCCTTGGTCGTAGCCGCCTTGGTCGTAACCGCCGTACTCGGGCTGGGCGTAATCCTGCTGGCCGTAACCCTGTTGGGGATAGGCGCCGCCGCCCTGTTGGTCGTAGCCGCCTTGCTGCTCGTAGTCTCCGTAGCCGGGACGGCCGTAGCCAGCGCCTTCGTGGCGTCCGGGAGGCGGACCACCGGCGGGCCGTCCGTAATCGGCGTAGTCATTGCCGTATCCGGGCTGTCCGCCATAGCCGGCAGGCGGCTGGGCCGGGGGCGGCGGCGGCGGTCGGTGCTGCGGCTGGTCGTACCCCGGAGGCGGCCCGGGAGGGGGGCCGGCCGGAGGGCCACCGGCCGGAGGGCCACCGGCTGGCCCAGGTGGAGGACCACCGAAGCCGCCACCGGCCGGCGGACGCTGCTCGTATTGAGGCGGACCCTGATCGGGATAGCCTCCGCGCGGACCGTACTGATCGCCTTGCGGCGGGTATCCGCCCTGGTCGTACCCCGGAGGCGGCGGCCCGGCAGGCGGACCACCAGGCGCGCGTGGGTCTTCAGGACGCCCGTGACGGTCGTCGTAGTACTCGTCGCCGGGCCGACCCTGTCCCTGGCCGCCGCGGTAACTCGGGTTGTCAGTCATGGGTGCTACTCCCTGTTCTGCGTTGAGTGGGTCGTATCGGTGTGGTTGGGCAGGTGTGGCGTCGGGGTTGACCGCAGCGCGCGCGCGAAACTGACCTGTGTGCAGTTTCGGCGACTGCTCGAATCGGACAACCACATCACCATACGTTTGCCAGCCCTGATCCTGGAGGTACCCTTCCAAGTGCTTGGCGAAAGTATCCGCTGTTAGGTACGGTTCGGCCACCGTCTTGGCGAAGTCATCTTGGCTCAGCGTGATGAAATACTCGTTCGGCGCGAGCAGATGGCCACCGTCGAGTGTCTGGACGCGATCGGCGGCCTCACGCCGCAACGCTGCCTCCATCTCCTGAGGAACGATGGCGCCTCCGAAAACCCGGGCGAACGCGTCACCGACAGTGGCTTCGAGTTTGCGCTCGATGCGCTGCACGAAGCCCATGTCACCGCCCTCCGTTTCCTAGTGGGTGCCCCTCCCGGTCTTGAATAGTCCGCGTGTCATCCCACTTCACCGTTCAGTTGCATGGTATCGGTCGAGGTGACTGATGTGGCACAGTGAGATGTCTGAGAATCAGATCGGCGCACGTCAGCGCCTGATCTGTGGGAAGTCTGGGGCTTAGCTCGAGTTGGGGACGTACAGCGCCCCCGTGATAGCCTCGGTCGGTCAATTTGGGCGAGTGGCGGAATGGCAGACGCGCTGGCTTCAGGTGCCAGTGTCCTTCGGGACGTGGGGGTTCAAGTCCCCCTTCGCCCACCAGTGCGATGAGTGAGCGTCGTGGATTCGGCGCTGTGGCTCAGTTGATTACGAGGAAATTGAGCACGACGAATCAGGTGGCTCTGTGCTGCCGTTCTGCGATGTTCGGCGGATCGACGATGTCGTTGTACTCGGGATGTTTATCGCAGTAGGCAGCGACGAGTTTGCACACCGGAACGATGCGGAGTCCGGCTTCCTTTGTGGCGGCAAGCGCTTCGCCGACGAGGATCGTGGCCAGGCCGCGGCCCTCGAACTCGTCGTTTACCTCGGTGTGGACGAACACCCGTCGCCCGTCGCGGTCGAAGAACTTCGTGAATCCCACCGGTCGGCCTTCGACACTGATTGTGAAGCGGCCGGCTTGTTCCGCAACGCTTGTCTCGGCGCCTATCTTGTCGACGGCCATCAGGCTTCCATTCCGCCCGGCGCGGGTCGCGGTTTCAGTCGTGTAGTCGGCAGGGGCGGGGCGGAGAGTCGCGCCGGGAAACCGTCGTAGCCCAGCACCGCGCCGAAGCGGCTGTCTTCGGATTCCCACAATCCACGGTAGGAAACGATCTCCTCGTGGCTGCGCGCGACGAAGTTCCACCACATCAGGATCTCTGCGGTGAATGGCGTGCCCCCCAGCACCAGCACTCTGGCGGGCTGGGCTTCTGTATTGCTTATCCGCAACTCCGTCGATCCGGCGGCTTGGCACGCGAGGTCGCCCGCCTCCAATGGCGAATCGCGCACCGAGACCGCGCCCTGATCGAGCAGGACGCCATGCTCGAACTTTGGATTTACCGTCAGCGTGACGTCCGCGTTCGGGTCGATGTCCAGCTGGGCGCCGACCAGTGGACTGAAGGTGTGGACGGGGGAGTGGGCGCCCTCAAGGGCACCGAGAAAAACCCGCAGTGAGCCGCCTTTGACCGGGATCGCCTGTGGCACGTAGTGATCGAAGCTGCGTTGGGTATCGCGGGCCGTATCCGGCAGCGCTACCCACAGCTGGACGCCATGCAGTACGCGAGCCGCCGCCGTCGACACCTCGGAGTGACAGATTCCGGCGCCCGCGGTCATCAGGTTGAGCTCGCCCGGCCGCACATAGGCGTGCACCCCGCCGCTGTCACGGTGCTCGATCTCGCCGCTGAAAAGCCAACTGACGGTTTGCAATCCAGTATGGGGGTGCGGCGGAACGACCATGCCTGATGAGCGGGTGACGTCACGAGGCCCGTAGTGGTCGGCGAAACACCACGCACCGATGAGCGAGCGCTGGCGCTGGGGCAATGTCCGACGCACACGCATCGCGCGGGGGCCGCCAAGGGGCACCTCCCTCGCGCGAAGCACCTCGACGCCCTGCTGCGGTGACGCCGAGCCGGTTTCCTCGACGGGCGCGGCCTCGAGGTTGCTCACCGTGGTGACGCTACGCGCGTCACCCGCTCATGTTCCGACGGATCAGGTCGAGATCGTGGTCGTCGATCTTGAACACCCCGAACCTGAACTTATAGCCCCACCGCTTCTTGTCTTCGATGAAGTGGAGATCCTCGATCAGCGGCCGGATGGCGGTTTCCTTGCATGGCAGGAAATCCACGTTCCTACGGAAGGGATGGAAATCGGCCGTCATCTCTACCTGGTACGGCTCGTCGTCGACCACTTGCCCGATGGCGGTGAAGGCCTGCAACGGCTCCCCGCCCTCGAGAGCGGTCTTCGGCGAGTAGAAGACAAGCCAATCGTCCTTGGCCATGCGGCGCAGCATGTGTGGCTGGCCGTGATTGGCCTGCGTGAAGCGACCGCGCACGCCTTGGAGCACGTGGTCGCGGCTGACGGTGTTAATCCAGTTGGTCATGCCTCGGACAGTATGAAGCCGCTCCGACAGGCAGACCCGACGACCGCGTGCGCCGCGGGCTGCTGTGGATGAAATCGGATCTGTGGACAACTGGTTGGGAAACGCCAGGTCGTGGCATCTGGCGATCTCCGGCGTCTGCCGGCGTCGGCGCGCGGGCCTATTCTTAGAACATGCGTTCGAATGAATTAGCGCAGATGGTGGCGGTGTTCAACACCATCGTCGAGAAAGCCGACGAGTCGCCAGAGCGTCTGACGACGACGCAGAAGCGCGAACAGCTTCAGCGCATCGAGCAACTGTCCCGGATGCTGCCGGCTTTGACGCACGAGCTCATCAACGACCTGGGCGAGCACGCGCTACCGGACGAGTTAGGCGGCAGGCTCAGAGGTGCGCTGGCCAACTGGCTGCGGATCGCGCCTTCCGAGGCTGCCCGGCGTGTGCGCGAGGCGGCCGATTTGGCGCCGCGGCGGAACCTGACTGGGGAAGCCCTGCCGCCGATGCTCCCGCATACGGCCGCCGGCCAACGGACCGGAAAACTCGGAAGTGAGCATGTGAAGGTAATCCGCGCATTCTTCGGCCGGCTACCGCACTGTGTAGACGAAGTGGAACGTGAGCGTGCCGAGAAGCGGTTGGCTCGCCTCGGAGCGACCTTCCGTCCCGACGAACTTGCCCGTGCCGCTGAGAGGCTCGACCTGTGCCTCAATCCCGATGGCAATTTCTCGGACGCCGATAGAGCGCGACGACGCGGAATCACGGTCGGCCCGCAGGGGCCCGATGGGATGAGCTCGGTCCGCGGCTGGATCACTCCTGAGGTTCGCG
>NZ_JAVHWM010000172.1:0-20845 GCF_032159765.1 Mycobacterium sp.
GAGTCGTGACCACCGACGGCCAACTACTGCGAGAACTCCAACTCGATCCGACGAAAAACTACCAACCACAACCAAAACCGTGAACGATGTCCCAAGACACATGTGCACGATGTCCCGAGACATCACAGGTGTGTCCGAGGGGGGACTTGAACCCCCACGCCCGTTAATAGGGCACTAGCACCTCAAGCTAGCGCGTCTGCCATTCCGCCACTCGGACCTTGTGGGCAAGTAAGGCTATCGGATTCGGGTAGCCGGACCCAAACGAGGAAGGCCCGCAGTGGTAGGAAAGGGGACTGTGACAGGTGCCGTCGACGAGGTGGTCGACCTCGTCAGCGCGTTGATCCGGTTCGACACCACCAACACCGGAGATCCCGCGACCACCAAGGGTGAACGCGAATGCGCCGAGTGGGTGGCCGCGCAGCTGGAAGAGGTCGGGTATGAGACCGAGTACATCGACGCCGGCGCGCCCGGCCGGGGCAATGTCTTCGCCCGGCTGCCCGGAAAGGATCCCGAACGCGGCGCGCTGATGATTCACGGCCATCTCGACGTGGTGCCCGCCGAAGCCGCCGACTGGAGCGTGCACCCGTTCTCCGGCGCGATCGAGGACGGCTACGTCTGGGGCCGCGGCGCGGTCGACATGAAGGACATGGTCGGCATGACGATCGCGGTCGCGCGCCACCTCAAGACCCACGGCATCGTGCCACCCCGCGACCTGCTGTTTGCGTTCGTCTCCGACGAGGAGGCAGGCGG
This sequence comes from Mycobacterium sp., assembly GCF_032159765.1. Lineage (GTDB taxonomy): Bacteria > Actinomycetota > Actinomycetes > Mycobacteriales > Mycobacteriaceae > Mycobacterium. The sequence continues at coordinate 751 of NZ_JAVHWM010000172.1, forward strand.
CAGTTACGGCTGCAAGTGGCTGGTCGACAACCGCCCCGACCTTTTCGACGGCGTGACCGAAGCGATCGGCGAGGTCGGGGGATTCACGCTGACGATCCCGCGCCGCGACGGCGGCGAGCGTCGCCTCTATCTCATTCAGACCGCCGAGCGGGGCATGCGATGGATGCGGCTAACTGCGCACGGGCGCGCCGGCCACGGCATGTTGATTCACGACGAAAACGCGGTCACTGCGGTCGCCGAGGCGGTGGCACGAATCGGGCGCCACCAGTTCCCGATCGTGCTGACCGATGCCGTCGACCAGTTCCTGGATGCCGTCGCCGAGGAGACGGGCTACACCTTCGACGTGGCCTCGCCCGACCTGGACGGCGCCATCGCCAAACTCGGCTCGATCGGACGCCTCGTCGCCGCAACCCTTCGCGACACCGCTAACCCGACCATGCTCAAGGCCGGTTACAAGGCCAATGTCATCCCGGCGACCGCGGAGGCCGTGATCGACTGCCGGGTGCTGCCGGGTCGGCTCAAAGCGTTCGAGCGGGAGGTCGACGAGCTGATCGGCCCCGAAGTCACGCGCGAGTGGATCGTCGACCTTCCTTCCTACGAGACCACTTTCGACGGTGAGCTTCTGGACGCGATGAACGCCGCGATCCTTGCCGCCGACCCCGACGCCCGCACGGTCCCGTACATGCTTGCCGGCGGTACCGACGCAAAACACTTCGCGCGCTTGGGGATTCGCTGTTTTGGCTTCGCGCCGCTGCGGCTGCCACCCGACCTGGATTTCTCCGCCCTGTTCCACGGCGTCGACGAGCGGGTACCCGTCGACTCGCTGAAGTTCGGCGCGGAGGTTCTCGAGAATTTTCTGTTGCACTGCTGACCGCTATCGACGAAAGAGGACGACACCATGGCTTTTGACTACAACCCCTACGACTTCCTGCCCAAGCTGCCGACGTTCACGCTGACCTCCGACGACATCACCGACGGCCAGCCGTTCAGTAACGCCCAGGTGAGCGGAATCATGGGCGCAGGAGGCGAGGACGTCTCACCGCAGCTGAGCTGGTCCGGGTTTCCCGAGGAGACGCAAAGCTTTGCCCTCACCATGTACGACCCCGACGCGCCAACGGGCTCCGGATTCTGGCACTGGGCCGTCGCCAACATTCCGGCGACCTGCACCGAACTCCCGTCCGGGGTTGGCGACGGCAGCGAACTGCCCGGCAGCTCAATGACATTGGTCAACGACGCCGGAGTTCGCCGCTTCATCGGCGCGGCGCCGCCACCCGGGCACGGCTATCACCGGTACTACGTCGTGGTGCATGCTGTGAAGGTCCCCAAGCTCGAGCTCGACGAGGACGCCAGCCCCGCCTACCTCGGCTTCAACCTGTTCATGAACGCCATCGCACGCGCCGTCATCCACGGCACGTACGAGCAGAAGGAGGGCTAGCCAGCACAATGACGCGCAGCGCATCGCCCAGTCTCATCGGGGGAGACGTCGACGAGGGCTACGGAAAGGTCGCCGACGCCTTCCGGCGCAATCTCGACAGCGGCAAGGAGGTCGGGGCGGCGTTCGCCGTTTACCGCGACGGGCGCAAGGTGGTCGACCTGTGGGGCGGCTCTCGCAACGTTGCGCACCGGGCTCCTTGGGAGCAGGACACCATCGTCAACGTCTTCTCCACCACGAAAGGCGTTGCGTCCCTTGCCGTTGCGGTGGCCGCATCCCGGGGACTGATCTCCTACGACGCCAAGGTGGCCGATTACTGGCCGGAGTTCGCGCAGGCCGGCAAAGGTGAGGTCACCGTGCGGCAGTTGCTCGCGCACCAGGCCGGACTGCCCGCGATCACCCCGCCCCTGACGCTGGAGGAACTGGCCGATCCAGCGAAGATGTCGGCCAGGCTCGCCGCGCAAACTCCGGCGTGGCCACCAGGGACAAGGCAGGGCTATCACGCCATCACTCTGGGCTGGTACGAAGGCGAATTGATTCGCCGAACCGATCCGCAAGGACGTTCGCTCGGCCGGTTCTTCGCCGAAGAGATCGCCAAACCACTCGATGTGGACTTTTACATCGGACTGCCGGAGTCAGTCGATCGCGATCGCGTGGCATTTCTGTACGCCTGGAAGCGCGCCAAGATGTTGCTCCATCTGCACACCATGCCGCCGCGCTTCGTGGCCGCGATCTTCAATCCGCGCAGCCTCTCGGCCCGGTCCATTTCCATCGCCAAAGGGATCAACGACCTGGGGGCGTTGAACCGCGACGAACTCCGGGTGATCGAAATGCCCGCGGTCAACGGCACCGGCGACGCGCGTTCAGTCGCCAAGCTCTACGGCAGCGCGGCTACTGGCGGTAAGGAAATCGGGCTCGCCCCAAGCATCTTGGAGGACCTGAAGAACCCTGCTATACCGCCGACCGACGGACCGCGCGACAAGGTGCTCCATATCGACACGGCGTTCTCGGCCGGCTTCGGTAAGCCGGCCTCGATAGCCACGTTCGGATCCTCAGACAACGCGTTCGGAACCCCCGGCGCCGGTGGCTCATTCGGATTCGCCGATCCCGACACCGGCGTCGGATACGGATATGTGATGAACAAGTTGGGCTACCGACTGGTCAGCGACCCGCGGGAACTCGCACTCCGTAACGCTCTTTTCCGCGACGTTCTTGGCGCAAGGCCTCAAACCTGAGACCCCACCGCGTCCGCGAGCGTGGAGAAGCCACCCTCATGCAGCCGCGCAGCGATCCCGTCGTGAATTCGCTTGGCCCACAACCCTCCTCCGTAGATGAAGCCGGTGTAGCCCTGCAGTAGTGACGCGCCGGCGACGATCCGCTGCCACGCGTCCTCCGCCGTCTCGATGCCGCCGACCGAGATCAGCGCCAGCCTGCCGCCCACCCGCGCGTACAGCCGCCGCAGCACCTCCAGCGAGCGGTCGGCCAGTGGCGAGCCGGACACTCCGCCCGATCCGAGATCGTCGACGCCCTCGGTGGCCAACCCCGCGCGCGAGATCGTCGTGTTGGTGGCGACGATGCCGGCCAGGCCGAGGTCGACGGCCAGATCGGCGATCGCGTCGATGTCCTCGTCCTTCAGATCTGGCGCGATCTTCACGAGCACCGGCGTCGTCGTCGCGTCGCGCACAGCGGTCAGGATCGGCCGCAGCGAATCCACGGCCTGCAGGTCTCGCAGGCCCGGCGTGTTCGGTGAGCTGACGTTCACCACGAGGAAGTCCGCAAGCGGGCCCACCAACCGCGCGCTGGCCAGATAATCCTCGGCGGCGCGCTCGGCGGGCGTGATCTTGGACTTCCCGATGTTCACGCCGATCGGCACGTCGGGGTGATGACGGGCCAGGCGCAGCGCCAGCTGGGCGGCGCCGTCATTGTTGAAACCCATGCGATTCAACAGGGCGCGGTCGGCGGGCAGACGGAACAGGCGCGGCCGTGGATTGCCCGGCTGAGCATAGGCGGTGACGGTGCCGACCTCCGCGTAGCCGAAACCCAACGCACCCCAGACCGCCAGACCGGTGCCGTTCTTGTCGAAGCCGGCCGCAAGGCCCAGCGGCGCTGCAAAGCGCACGCCGAACACGGTGCTGGCCAGAATCGGGTCGCGTGGGCTGAGCGCCCGGCGCAGTACGCGACGCGCGGGTGCCGTCGTCGTGCCGATCCGCAGCACGGCGAACACCCACGTGTGAATCCGCTCGGCCGGAACGGCAAACATCACCCGCCGCAGCGCGCGATAGGCCATTACAGTCCCGGCTGGTCACTGTGTCGCTGAGACTTCCTGCGCCGCAACAGAACCCGGCGGCTACCGTCGTTGTAAAGCCGCACTCGGGTCAGCTCCCAGCCGCGGAACTCGGCCTCGATCGACAACCTGATCGATGCCGACAGCCTGGTGATTTCTGGCGGCAGTCGCAGCGGGACCCATTCGTAGTCGTCGGAAAGATCGACATCCCACCCCTTGGGCATCCGGCCGTACGCCGCCGACGTCACTGTGGCTGCCCGGCGTTCTTGATCACCTGCACGCCGTCCCCGCTGGCCGACACCACGTACAGCGCGTTCGTGGCGTGGTCGAAAGCCAGCACGTCAGGTTGCCGCACAGTCGGATAACGCACCTTCTCCTGTGGTATTCCGGTCGCCAGATCGTAACCAACGACGGTGTTGGTTGCAGTCAGTGACACCCACGCCAGATTACGGGTGCCGACGAGGCCGTATGGCGCGTTCCGCACCGGGTAGCGCTGCCGCAGGATCAGCGGGTCGACACCGAACACCAGCAGCTCGTCGCCGCGCGTGTCGGCGACCAGCACACGGCCCATCGGGTCGGCGGCCAGCGTTGTCGCCCCCTCGCCGGCACGCAGCGCCTGCTGCGCCTGACTGCCGGTGGCGTCGATGGTCGTCACCGACGTCTGGCCGCGGTCCAGCACGACTGTCGTATTGCCTTGCGTGGCAAGGCTATCCACTCGAGCGAAAAGCTTGATCTGGGCAGCGACGGTGTTGTTGTCGGCGTTCAACGTGTACACACTTCCGTCGGCGCTGCCCAGCACGAGCCTTCCGTCGGCGCGCCGCGCGATCGCGGTGAAGTCGGTCTGCTCGTGGCCTGCGACCGCGATCCTCGTCGAGCCGCCGGTGCGAACGTCGGCACGCAGATACCCGCCCGAGCAGGACAGATAGACCACGCCGGCTCCGTCGCCGGTCAACGCGGTTGCTGGTACCGGCAGGGCCGTCGTGCGAGGTTGACCGCCCGATCCCGCCAGAAATGCGAGATCTCGGCCCCCGAGAACCACCAGCGTCGTCGTCGCCGCATCGAACACCGCTGCGCTGGCCTTGATTTCCAGTTTCTGCACCTCGCCGGCCGGCGGGGTGGTGACCGGTTCAGACGCGGCGGGCCCGGCCGGGGGGACTGTCGGCGGCGCGTCGTTCGCGGGCTTTGCCGAACATGCCGCCATCAGCACGAGGTTCACCAGCACCACAGCCACGCCAACGCTTCGACCTCGCCGTTTGCGGTGCCGCTGCGCCGGGTAGCTCTCTGCGATGCGCATACTCGTGACAATGACGAGCCAGTCTAGGCTTTTTGACGGTATGGTCACGCCATGACCCTTGCCGCTGACAAGGACTGTTCGGGCGGGGAGTTTTTCGTCGAGGATCTGAACACCGGGATCCACGCCAACGGGTTTGGTCGCCTCGGCGGCGGGCGGAGCTTCTCGTTCCGCATCGAGCGCCAGCAACTGGTAGTCGAGGTATATCGACCCCGGCTGAACGGCCCGGTCCCCAACGCCGAAGACATTGTGGCGGTGGCGACTAGGAGGCTGACTGACATCGATCTCACGGACGCGCGCAGCCTGATCGCCACCGTTCGCGACGCGGTGGCAAACGCCCAGCCTGTGAACCGCGGGGGCACCAAACCGGCCCGCTGAAGGTTCGCCAGGTAGGTTCGTCGGGTGGCGGACATGACGTGGGCGCAGGTCGTCCTCCTGTCGGTGTTGCAGGGTCTCACCGAATTCCTACCGGTTTCGTCGTCGGGCCACCTGGCCATCGCGTCGCGGGTGTTCTTCGGGGCCGACGCGGGCGCGTCGTTCACCGCGGTCAGCCAAATCGGCACCGAGCTGGCCGTTTTGCTGTATTTCGCGCGCGACATCTGGCGGATCGCGAAGGCCTGGGTGAACGGGCTGGTGGTCAAGGCCCACCGGGATAATGTCGATTACCGCATGGGGTGGTACGTGATCATCGGCACCGTCCCGATTGTCATCTGCGGTTTGCTGTTTCAGGACATGATCCGCACTTATGTCCGCAGTCTGTGGGTGGTGGCCATTGCGCTCGTCGTGTTTTCCGCGGTCATCGCGGCGGCCGAACTCGTCGGGCGACAGACCCGCAACGACGAGCAGCTGCGTTGGTACGACGCGGTTCTCATCGGCGGCGCCCAAGCCCTGGCGCTGATCCCGGGTGTCTCGCGGTCCGGGGCTGCCATCAGTGCGGGGCTGTTTCTCGGGTTGAAGCGGGAGTTGGCCGCGCGCTTCGGTTTTCTGCTCGCGATCCCGGCGGTTCTCGGCGCAGGGCTTCACGAACTGCCCAACGCGTTCAAGCCCGTCAGCGAGGGCATGAGCGCCACCGGTCCGCAGCTATTGGTGTCAGTGGTCATCGCATTTGTCGTCGGTCTCGCCGCGATCGCGTGGTTCCTGCGATTCCTGGTGAGCCACAGCATGTACTGGTTCGTCGGCTACCGGGTGGCGCTCGGCGTGACCGTGATGGTCATGCTCGGCACCGGCCATCTGGCGGCGACGTGACCGTCATCCTTCTGCGGCACGGCAGGTCGGTCTCGAACACCGCACATGTGCTGTCGGGCCGGTCCGAGGGCGTCGACCTCGACGATCACGGGCGCCAACAGGCCGCCGCCCTGGCGGACCGGCTGGGCTCGCTCCCGATCCGTGCGCTGGTGTCCTCCCCTCTTGTGCGCTGCCGGCTGACGCTGGAGCCGCTGGCCGCAGCACTGGACCTCGCTCCGGTCGTCGACGAGCGGCTGACGGAGGTCGACTACGGCGAGTGGACCGGCCGCAAGCTTTCTGACCTGGTCTCCGAACCGCTATGGAAGGTCGTGCAGGCGCAGCCCAGCGCGGCGGTGTTCCCTGGCGGCGAAGGGCTCGCACACGTCCAGGCGCGGGCGGTTGCCGCCGTCCGTGAACACGACAAGCGCCTCGCCGAGGAGCACGACGGCGACGCGCTGTGGATTGCCTGCACGCATGGCGACGTGATCAAGGCCGTCGTGGCCGACGCACTCGGCACGCACCTGGACAGTTTTCAGCGCATCGTCGCCGACACGGCGTCCACCAGCGTGATCCGCTACACCCCGATGCGGCCCTTCGTATTGCACGTCAACCACACCGGTTCAGACCTCGCATCGTCGCTTGCGCCACCGAGCAACGACACACCGACAGGTGATGCTGTGGTCGGTGGCAGCACCGACTAGCCATCTGTACCGGTATTTTGGAGATGTCATGCCGCGCGCTATCCACGTGTTTCGCTCACCCGACCGTTTCGTGGCCGGGACCGTTGGGCAGCCCGGAAACCGGACGTTTTACCTGCAGGCCGTCCACGATGCCCGCGTCGTCTCGGTGATACTTGAAAAACAGCAGGTGGCCGTCCTCGCCGAGCGCATCGGGGCGTTGCTCACCGAGGTCAACCGCCGCTTCGGCACGCCGATCCCTCCGGACACTGACGAGGTCGATGATCTCAACCCGCTCCTCACGCCGATCGACGCCGAATTCCGGGTCGGGACAATGGGTCTCGGCTGGGATTCGGAAGCAGAGACGGTCGTCGTCGAACTCCTGGCGGTGACGGACACCGAGTTCGACGCGTCGGTGGTGCTCGACGACGCGGAGGAGGGTCCCGACGCGGTTCGGGTCTTCCTGACGCCCGAGTCGGCGCGGCAATTCGCCACCCGGTCCAACCGAGTCATCTCGGCCGGCCGGCCGCCGTGCCCGCTGTGTGACGAGCCTCTCGATCCGGCCGGCCACATCTGCGTGCGCACCAACGGCTATCGGCGCGGCGCAATCGACGGTTCGGCGGATGACGCCGAGTCGTGACGAGATCCATGCGCTGAGCCGCGGTGAGCTGACCGTCATCGGGCGCATCCGATCGGCGAGCAACGCGACGTTTCTCTGCGAGGCCTCGCGACTTGGGCGCCCTACTCACTGCGTGTACAAGCCGATCGCGGGGGAGGCGCCGCTGTGGGACTTTCCCGACGGCACGCTTGCCGGCCGCGAGGTGGGGGCCTTTCTGGTGTCGGAGACCCTGGGCTGGAACATCGTGCCGCACACGATCATTCGTGACGGGCCCGCAGGCCCCGGCATGGTGCAGCTGTGGATCGAGGAGCCAGACGACACGTCAATCGACACCGAGAAGACGGCGCCGGATCTCGTCGACCTGTTTCCCGCCGGGAAGGTGCCGCCGGGCTACCTGGGGGTGCTGCGCGCCTACGACTACGCCGGTGACGAGGTGACGCTGGTGCACAGCGACGACACGCGGCTGTTCCGGATGGCGGTCTTCGACGTGCTGATCAACAACGCCGACCGCAAGGGCGGCCACATCCTGCGCGGGCTGGACGGCAACGTGTACGGCGTCGACCACGGCGTGAGCCTGCACGCCGAGGACAAGCTGCGCACGGTCCTGTGGGGCTGGTCGGGCAAGCCGATTGATGACGACACACTTGGCGCCGTCGAAGGGCTGCGGGAGGCGCTGCGGGGTTCGCTGCGCGAGGCGCTCTGCGACCACGTCACCGGCAACGAGATCACCGCGTTGCGCCGGCGCGCCGAGACACTGCTGGAGAATCCGGTGATGCCTGCCCCCGACCGCAGACGGCCGATCCCGTGGCCGGCGTTCTAGGCCAGTCCGATCAGGTCGGTAGCAGCGTTATTGCTGCGCCCCACAGGGCACCGGGGTTGATCCGGTTCGGGTGTCTGGCCAGCATGCCGTCGTAGAACTGCTGCGCTGTCGCCGAAGACCCGAGGAGCGCGCGCGCGTCGGTCAGGTACCGCCGTGTGGTGTCGATCTGCGACGGGCTGTCGAATGTCCGTGGACCCTTGTGGCCGGCGATGACTGCGGCGGGACGGAGGCTCTCGGCGACGTCGAGCGCGGCAAGCCACTCGTTGATGCCGGCGACACCGCCGGACTCGGTGAGGTAGAGGTGCACGCCGTTGTAGACGACGTCCCCTGCCACGATCAGCCCTATCTGGGGTACGTGCAGCATCGTCGTCGCATCAGTATCGGTGTGGCCCGCCTCGACGGGCAGGACCGGAACGCCTTCCAGCTCGAAGCCGCGTTCGTCGACGACGTCGACATCGACGTCGCCCGTCGGCAACTGGCCGGGAAAGACCCGGTCCCAGAATTCGGCGCGGAACTCTGCGCTGTTCTGGCCGGCCATGTGTCGCGTGGTGCCTTCGGTGGCCCGGACCGCGACGGCAGGAAAGCGTTTCAGCAGCGGGATCGCACCGAACCAGTGATCGCCGTGGCCGTGCGTGATGTAGATCTGCCGCAGCCGGCGACCCGAGGACTCGATCCAGTCGCCGACATCGTCCGCCTGCGCGCAGGTGAGCGGTGGATCGACGAGCAACGCGTCCTGAGATCCCATGACCAGCGTCGACGTGATCGGCGACCACATGCGGGTGCTGCCGTCGGGTAGCGGACCGCGCCCGGATTGCGGGATCTGCTCTGTGACAAAGGTTTTGTACCGCAGCGGTGACGTCATGATGTCTCCTTGCCAAGCCGGTCGCGGATCTCCGCCGAGAATCGCAACACGACGCCCAGAGGGCGGTGATGGATGGCCGCGGCGATGACCTTGCCGTGAGCGTCTCGTTCGAGAACGCTGATGCCCTTGATCTGCATGCCGCCGAAAGCCGTTGCACGCCATTGAAGGAACGTGGTCGATCCGTCGTGGCTTTCTGAGGTGAACTCCAGCGATTCGTAAATGGAACTCGCGGTGGCCAGCACCGCGGCGACATTGTCCCTGCCCTCGACCGGGTCGGGGAGAGTCGTTGCTTCGAGCACGACGTCCTCGGCGAATGCGTCTGCGAACGCCTCACGCGACTGGTCGCCGAAACCGCGACGCCATCCGTCGGCTGTGTTGCCGCCGGCGATACCGTCGATGAAATCGAGGATCATCGCGGCCACCTCATCGGGGTACTCGACGTGCAGCCAGTGTCCGCCGCGGTCGAGGATCTCTGCGCGGGCCCCGGGGAATCGCGGAACGATCGCGTCCATCAGCTCCTCGGTCACGAAACCGTCTGCGCCGCCGCGAATAGCGAGGACCGGGCCGGTGAACGCACTGACCCGAGGGGCGTCGGTCACTCCGTTGTTCCACAGGGTGACGTACCGCGAGGCGATCTCTTCAGATACCTGTGCGCCTACCCCTGAAAGCTGGTCGAGCTGTTCGTCGCTCAGTTCCGGAGAGAGCGCAGACCGCGCGGCCCGTTGTGCCGCAAGATCGCCGGCGAGAGCGCGGAACGGCGCGGTGGCCTCCTCGGGTAGGCGCGTACCGCCCAGCGGGACAGGAGTGATCAGCACGAGCCCCTCGACCTGCTCGGCGTGATCGGCAGCGACCAGCTCGGCGATCTGAGTACCCATGCTCTGGCCGACGACAATGACAGGGGAATCAATCCCTTTCAGCATCTCGCCGGCCTCCGCGGCGAGTGCTTCGAGCGACAACGCGTCCGCTTCGGCCACCTCAGCCGCACGTGCTCCGAACCCTGGCAGGTCGTAGCGCACGGTGTTGACCTTGTCGCCCAGCGAGCGAATCACGCCGTCCCACACCGTCGCGTCGTCAAGGAACCCGTGGATGAACAGCAGGGTGCGCGTGCCGTTGGATATGGTGCTCATTTCGCTGCCGCCTTGGTTGCGCCGGAGGGTGACCATTCGGCGGTGTCGATCGGGGAGTAGTCGGTCGAACGCCCGTCGAGGCGCTCTGCCCGCTTCGCGGACAATTCCGTGACGAGGTCACCGGACAACGGCGTGGTGAAGATCGTGTCGACCAGCGTGTATTCGGCTGCGAGCCTGCCGAACACACCCAGAGCACCCACATCGATGCGCCCCCGGGAGAGGTACAGATCGTCGCGCACGTGGATGCGCTTCACCTCGCCCCACACCACATGGTCGGGCAGCGGGGGCATCGGAATGATGCGATTCACCACGCACTCGAACGAAATCGGTGCACCCGCAATGCGCGGCGCCGAGATCACCTCCGACGGGGCCTTCTCGAGCCCGAGAGCGGCGAATTCGTCCACCTCAGTGTCGAATTCGAACGCCGACCGGTGCACGGCGTCTGCCTGCGCGATCGTGGTGATGTTGATCACGAACTCGTTGGTGTCGCGGATGTTGATGAACGTGTCCTTGAGCGTGACACCGTCGGCGCGTGGTTGCAGCGAGATCGACAGGATGGGCGGAATCCTGCCGACGACCGTGAAGAAGGACACCGGCGCGATATTGCCCACGCCCTCAGTCGAATTGGTGCTGACCCAGGCGATCGCACGCGGCAGCACGCTGCCGATGAGTAGTTTGTAGCTGGACGTGGGGTCGAGGTCTTCGGCGTCGATGATCATGGCTTTCTCCTTGCTGGATAGTCGATTACGTCAAGACAGAAGTGCTACCGCGCTGTACCAGACAGGGCCGACGTTGAGCCGGTCCGGGTAAAGACGGATCATGTGCGCGAAAAATTCGCCCGGGGTTGGCTTGCCGGCGAGCAGTCGCTGCGCGTCCAAGAGGTAGTCGCGGGTTTGGTTGAGGATGGCCGGGTCGTCGGGCAGATCCTTGTTCTTGTGGCCGGCGACGACTGCCCGGGGATCCAGTGCTGCGACCTTGTTAAGCGCCTGCAGCCAGGCCTTGATTCCGCCGTGGCCGCTCTCCAGAAGGTACTGGTGCACACCGTTGTACGCGACGTCGCCTGCGACGACGAGCCCGATTGACGGGACGTGCAGGACGGTGGTGTCGTCGGTGTCGGTGTGGCCGACCTCGATGGGAAGCAGTTTGTGGCCTTCCAACTGGAATCCGTCAGACGGGACAGGCTGGTAGACAACGGGACTCGCGGGGATCTGGCCGGGGAAGTCGACGTCCCACATCTGCGCGCGTCCGGTGGTGGCCTGCTCGCTCATCTTCGCGATGGTGCCCTCGGTGGCGTGTGCGATCGCCTCGGGAAAGCGCTGCAACACGAGGTCGGTGCCGAACCAATGATCTCCGTGGCCATGGGTGGCGTAGATGAAAGTCAGCTTCTTGCCTGACTTCTCGATCCAGTCGATGACCCGGTGGATCTGATCGCGGGTGAACGGCGGGTCGACCAGCACCGCGTCGTGGTCACCGTAAATCAGTGTCGAGGCCACCGGCGAGGAGACGATCGGGCTTCCGTCCGGCAACCGCTGCTGGCGGTGGCGCTGCAGGCCGTCGTGGACCATCACCTCGTAGCGAAGTTCAGTCATGGCAATTCCTTTCACTGGGTTGGTTCTCAAGCGGTGAGCTGTGTGAGGAACCAGTCGCGGGCGGCGGCGGCGGCCTTGTCGAATTGGTCCTGGTAGGCGTCGAAGTGGCCGCCGGCGATCGTGACGAGTTTCTTGGGCTGCAATGCCCGCTCATAGGCGGCCAGCGCCAGGTCGGACACCGTGATGGTGTCGCCAAGCGCAACGATCATCAGCAACGGGGTCGGCGAGACGCGGGAGATCCATGTTCCCGGTTCGTACATCCGGGCGGCGCGCGAGGACCGCACGGTCATCTGGTTCTGCCACACACCGTCGGGCACCGGCTGGTTGTAGAACGCGACGGCGTCCGCGGCGCGGTACGCGGCGGGAATCGAGGGATCCGAGCTGACGACTGCCTGCAGGACGGGCGGCTCGCCGCGGAACTGGCGACGCTCGTCGTCGATGAAACCTGCCTCCAAGGCGTGCACCTGATCGGGCGCGACGCGACGCAGGCTCTGCTCGTAGCCGCTGATCGTGGGCACCTGGGCGACGACCGCGCGCAGCCGCCGGTCGGTGGCGCCGAGAACAATCGCGTGGCCACCGGCGTAGCTGGTGCCCCACAGCCCGATCCGGTGGGGGTCCACAGCCGGATGGCTCTCGAGGAAGGAGATCGCCCGTCGCCAATCGGCGATCTGGGTCCACGGGTCGACGTCATTGCGCGGCGAGCCGTCGCTGGCTCCGAAACCACGATGGTCGTGGACGAGCACCACGAGTCCCGCGTCGGTGAACAGGCGGGCGAACCGTTCGAGCCCGTGTTCCTTCACACCGGCGAAGCCGTGCGCCATCGTGACAGCCGGGTGCGGGCCAGGGCCGTCGGGCAGAAACAACCAGCCCCGCAAGGTCACATCGCCTTCGACGGCGAACTCAACGTCCTGTTTCTGCACGATCCCCGCTCCTTTCGCGTTTGCATGCCTCACAACGTCAAGCCTGTGTCCGCCGCGTCCGCGAAGAGGACTCCGCAATAGCCCTGGTATCGGGAGGACCAGTCTTAGGCTCATGGGGTGGCGGCGAAGAGCAACGCCCTTGGCGAATACCTGCGTGCTCGGCGCGGGCAGGTCCGGCCCGAGGAGGTCGGACTGGTGCCGGGTGCGCGGCGGCGTGTGCAGGGCTTACGCCGTGAGGAGCTGGCGATGCTGGCGGGCATCAGCGCCGAGTACTACCTGCGGCTGGAGCAGGGCCGCGACACCAACCCGTCCTCTCAGATCCTCGACGCGTTGGCGCGGGCGCTGCAGCTGGACATCAACGGCACGGAGTACCTGTATCAACTCGCGAGCGGCAGCAAGCACGAGCGGCCGGACACCGAGACCGCAGTCGACGATTTGGACGAGCTGATCGAGCAGTTCGCGATGCCAGCGTTCGTCGCCAACCGATACCAGGATGTGTTGGCGGCCAACGCGTGCGCCTGCGCGCTGTCACCGGGTTACCGACCGGGCCAGAACTTCCTGCGGTGGCGCCTGGTGGAGCCCGCCGCCCGCGAATTCTTCGTCGACTGGGACGAGGCCACTGATATCGCGGTCAGCGGGTTACGGGAAGTCGCCGGGAACGCGACCGACGATCCGCGCATGCGCGCCCTGATCGACGAATTCTCAGCTCTCAGTGCGCGATTCCGCGAACTGTGGTCGCGCGCCGATGTCGGTTACCGCACGGGAATCACGCGCCTGCGCCACCCCGTCGTCGGGGACCTGCACCTTCACCGCTACCGGCTCAGCGTTCCGAACTCGGGCGGACAACACGTGATCATCTTTGCCGCTGAGCCCGGCAGCCCGACGGCAAATGCGTTGGAGCAATTGCGATCTCTCACGGCTTGAGCCAACGCCACTGGTTCGTCGACCAGGGCTCAGCGTTTTTCAGCGAGTCGGTGACGGCGCCCACCACACCGGGCCACTGCCCTTCGTCGAAGTCGTCGCCGGATAGCCACCCTCCGCGGGAGACCTTCGGACGCCATGCCCGGATGTCGGCGAGCACGCTGTCATAGTCGTGACGGGCGTCGAGGTGCACCCATTGCAACGACTCGTCGCTGAACAACGCGGCCGCGGACACCGAGTCGCAGATCACCAAGCGCACGATGTCAGCGAATCCGCAGCCCACGATGTTGCGGTGGAGCGTGCCCGCGAAGGTCCCGTCGCCGTGGCGCACCGCGGGGCCGTGTGCGTCAGTGGGCCCGCGGCCCTCCGGCCCGCTGCCGCGGCAGGTATCGACACCTACCACCTCAATTGACCGGCGCCCTTGCGCCACAACCTCGGCCAGCGAGCAGACGCTGCGCCCCAGATAACACCCGACCTCCACAAACCGGCTGCCATCGGGGAAGTGCGCCACCGCTTCGGATTGTGCGTCGCGCCATTGAAACCAGCCGGGAATGTCTTGCCACGTGTTTACCGGCGCTTCGAACCGGGATTCGTGGCTGTGCGCCAGTTGGCTGCTCATGGCGTGTTCCAGTTTCGCAGAAGCAGCGCGGATCACACCCGTCTAGCCTGACCGAGTGACCCTGACCGACGCCGCGCTGGCCGGCGAGCTCGCTCAAGCTGCCGGGGTGCTGCTGCTCGGCGTGCGCGACGAGCTCGGCTTCAGCGACCCGTGGGCGCTGGGGGCGGCGGGGGACAAGCAGGCCAACACCCTGATCCTGGACCGTCTGCGTGACGAGCGACCCGACGACGGTGTGCTCAGCGAGGAGGCCCACGACGACCTCGGCCGGTTGCGCAAGGACCGGGTCTGGATCGTCGACCCACTCGACGGCACCCGCGAGTTCTCCAGCCGCGGGCGCGACGACTGGGCCGTCCACGTCGCCCTGTGGCAGGCGGGCGGGGAAATCACCGATGCGGCCGTCGCGCTGCCCGCCCTCGGTGAGCTGTACCGCAGTGACACCGTGCGTGGCCGCAGTGACACCGTGCGTGCACCGGTCGTCACCCAAGGCGCCGACGACGGCCCCATCCGGGTCGCCGTGAGCGCGACGAGGGCGCCGGGGCTGCTGTACCGCATGCGCCACATCCTCGACCTCGAAGCCGTGCCCATCGGGTCGGCGGGGGCGAAGGCCATGGCAGTCGTCCGCGGGGACGTCGACGCCTATCTGCACGCCGGCGGGCAGTGGGAGTGGGACAACGCCGCTCCGGCCGGCGTCGTGCTCGCCGCCGGAATGCACGCGTCGCGTCTCGACGGAACCTCGCTGCGGTACAACCAGCTCGACCCGTACCTGCCGGACTTCCTGATGTGCCGTTCGGACGTGGCGCCAATACTGCTCGAGGCTATCCACCGAGCGTTCTGGTAAACCGCGCGCCTTACTCTCGACAGCATGCGATCGTGGTTGCCGGCCCCGGTTCCGGTCATCGCCGGCCGCGGGCCCGAACTGCGGTTGTACGACAGCGCGGACCGTCAGGTCCGCCCCGTGACGCCCGGTCGCTCGGCGACCATGTACGTGTGCGGCATCACGCCGTACGACGCCACCCATCTGGGGCACGCAGCGACCTACCTCGCGTTCGACCTGATTCACCGGATCTGGCTGGATGCCGGCCACGATGTGCATTACGTGCAGAACATCACCGACGCCGACGACCCGCTATTCGAGCGTGCCAACCGCGACGGAGTGGACTGGCGGGAGCTCGGCGACCGGGAAACCGAACTGTTCCGCACCGACATGGCCGCGTTGCGGGTGCTGCCGCCGCGCGAGTACGTCGCCGCCACGGAGGCCATCGGCGAAGTGATCGAGCTCGTCGAGAAGATGCTGGCGTCGGGCGCGGCCTACGTCGTCGACGACCCCGATCATCCCGACGTGTACTTCAGGGCCGACGCGACCCCGCAGTTCGGCTACGAATCGGGCTACGACCGCGAGACCATGGCGCGGCTGTTCGCCGAGCGCGGCGGCGACCCGCACCGTCCGGGAAAAGCCGACGAGCTCGACGCCTTGCTGTGGTCGGCCGCGCGTGAGGGGGAACCGAGCTGGCCGGCGCCGTGGGGTCCGGGACGGCCGGGCTGGCACGTGGAGTGCTCGGCCATCGCGCTCAGCCGCATCGGCACCGGGCTGGACATCCAGGGCGGTGGGTCCGACCTCATCTTCCCGCACCACGAATTCTCGGCCGCGCACGCCGAATGTGTCACGGGGGAGCGACGTTTCGCGCGCCATTATGTGCACGCCGGGATGATCGGCTGGGACGGGCAGAAGATGTCCAAGAGTCGCGGCAACCTGGTGCTGGTGTCGGCGCTGCGTGCCGACGGCGTGGAGCCCGCCGCGATCAGGCTGGCGTTGCTGGCCGGGCACTATCGCGCGGACCGGTCGTGGAGCAGCGAGTTGCTCGGGGAGGCGCAGGCCCGAGTGGCCCGTTGGCGGCAGGCGGTCGCGCTGTCGTCGGGTCCCGACGCCGCCGGCGTCATAGCGCGGGTCCGGCGATACCTGGCCGATGACTTGGACACCCCTAAAGCTCTTGCCGCTCTTGATGGATGGGTGACCGACGCGCTCGAGTACGGCGGCAGCGACGCCGAGGCGCCGGGAAGCGTGCGCGCCATTGTCGACGCGCTGCTCGGCGTTGCGCTGTAGGTTTCCCAGATGGGTTCGGTCAAAGACAAGGTCGTCTTCATCACCGGCGGCGGGCGCGGGATCGGCGCCGAAACGGCGCGGCAATTGCACGCCAAAGGCGCGAAGGTGGTGGTGACCGACCTGGACGAAACAGCGCTGCACGATCTGACGTCGGATCTGGACGGCGACCGGGTGCTGACGCTCGTCGCCGACGTGCGGGACCTCGACGCGATGCACGGTGCCGCCAGCAGGGCCATCGACCGATTCGGCGGCATCGACGTCGTGGTGGCCAACGCTGGCATCGGTGTCTTCGGGTCCGTGCTTCATGTCGAGCCGGACGCGTTCAGGACACTTATCGACGTCAACGTGATGGGGGTGTTCAATACCGTGCGCGCCGCGCTGCCGTCGGTGCTCGACCGGCGCGGCTACGTGCTGGTCGTCTCGTCACTGGCGGCGTATGCGCCTGTCGTCGGCTCGGCGGCGTACGCACTGTCGAAAGCCGGCGTCGAGAATTTCGCGAACACGCTGCGGCTCGAGGTCGCACATCTGGGTGTCGATGTCGGCTCTGCGCACATGTCATGGATCGACACTCCGTTGGTCCGCGAAAGCAAGGCCGAGGTGAATGGGTTCAGCGAGATGATCCGCAGGTTGCCGCCGCCGCTGAACAGGACGACGTCGGTGCGAAAATGCGGTGATGCCTTCGTCAAGGGGATCGAAGGCCGCAAGCGCCGCGTCAATTGTCCGGCTTGGGTCGGTGTCCTGCGCTGGCTGAAGCCCGTCTTGTCGACTCGATTCGGCGAGTCGTCGGTTCGCAAAGATGTTCCCGAACTCCTGCCCAAGGTGGACGACGGGGTCGCGGAGTTGGGCCGCTCGATGAGTGCGCGCACGCAGGCGTTGGAGAAGAAGCCGAGCCCATGAGTCGGACCGTCGCGAGCGCAATCGCGGTGGTCCTGATTCTGGCGACGACGGCCTGCGGGTCGGGCGGCCAGAACACCCAGCCGAAATCCGGTGAAACCCCGTCGCCCGCCGTAACCCCCGACCAAGCCCGCGCGATCGCCAAAGAGGCCTACATCTATGGCTTTCCGATCGTGGACAACTACCGCGTGCAGTACGCGTACTCCGTGGATAAGAACAACCCGGCGTACAAGGGCGAGTGGAACCAGATCCACAACACCGCAAGGGTTTTCACACCCGCCGACACGGCCATCCAGACGCCGAACTCAGCGGGATACCAGGTGCAACCACTGTCGGCGTTCCTGAGTCAGCCACCACCTGCGGACGTGCCGCGCATCGACTTCGTGCCGCCGCTCACCCCGGACCAGCAGAAGACCTCGCCTCAGTTCTTCGACATCCTGAACTTCGCGCTGAAGTTCGCCCCGACGCTGTCCGCCGAGCAGGATCTGCGCACCCGATTCGCCACGATCGGAATCGGGCCGGACCGCGACTTCGACGTGAAGAAGCTCAGCCCGGAGATCGCGTCGGCCATCGAGGGCGGCATCGCCGACGCGTGGGGCGAGTTCAACGCTTTCAAGAAGGACAAGGTCGATACCGGCCAGGTGGGGTCGGCCGAATTCTTCGGCACCGCAAACTATTTGAATGGCAACTATCTTTACCGAATGGCCGGGGCGGTGCTCGGCATCTACGGCAACACCGCCGCGGAGGCGATCTACCCTGGCGCCTTCAACGACGCCTCGGGTTCGCCCCTGAGCGGGGCGAACACATACACGTATCGCTTCCCGCCGGGCCAACTGCCACCGGTCAACGCGTTCTGGTCGCTGATCATGTACGAGCTGCCGCAAAGCCTGCTGGTGACCAACCCGATCAACCGCTATCTGATCAACTCGCCGATGCTGGGAAGCCTGATCAAGGATCCGGACGGCGGTATCACGCTTTACCTCCAGAACTCCTCGCCCGGGCCGGACAAAGAGGCCAACTGGCTGCCCGCGCCAGCGGGACCATTCGTCGTGGTTCTGCGCCTCTACTGGCCCAAGCAGGAGGCGCTCGACGCACAGTGGACGGCGCCCAAGCCGGTGAAGGTCTAGCTGCGGAAGCCGGGTCCGCGCCTGCGCAGATACCGCTCGAACTCGGCGGCCAGGGCGTCGCCGTCGACCTTGTTCAGGACCTCAGTCATGTCCACCTGCGCGTCTCCACGCTCTTCCAGCTGGGAAACGTACTCGGCGATCTCGTCGTCGTCGGAGGTCATCTCGGTGACCGCGGCTTCCCACTCCTCGGCCTGTGCGGGCAGGTCGGCCAGTGGCACCTCGATGTCAAGCACGTCCTCGACCCGGCGCAGCAGCGCAACGGTTGCCTTGGGGTTCGGCGGCTGCGACACGTAATGGGGGACCGCCGCCCAGAACGTCACGGCCGGGATCCCGGCCTGCACGCAGGCGTCCTGGAAGACGCCCGCGATTCCGGTGGGTCCCTCGTAGCGGGTCTCTTCGAGCCCGAAGAACCGGGCGGACTCCGGCGAATATGCGGCACCCGAGACGGGAACAGGCCGGGTGTGCGGGGTGTCGGCCAGCAGCGCGCCGAGAATTACCACCGTCGAGACGTTCAGCTTGTCGGCGATGGCCAGCAGCTCGGCACAGAATGTGCGCCATCTCATATTCGGCTCGACGCCGTGCATCAGCACCACGTCGCGGTCACTGCCCGGCGGACGGCAGTGGGAGATCCGCATCGACGGCCACACCAACTCGCGGGTGACGCCGTCTACCTGCCGGATCACCGGGCGATTTACCTGATAGTCGTAGTAGGCCTCGTCGTCGATCTCGATGATCGGGTCGGCCTCCCAGATCGCGTCCAGGTGCTCCAGCGCATCGCTGGCCGCGTCGCCGGCGTCGTTCCAGCCCTCGAACGCCGCGACGACGACGGCGTCGTGCAGTTCGGGCAGTTCGGGCTGGCGGCCTGGGCCGTTGGACGGGGTCATCAGTTCAGCGTAGAGCGTGTCTGTGCCCGACGAGTGTCTTGGCGCGGGATAGGAAATTGATAGTCCGACTACCCTGTCAGGGTGACTGCCGCTTCGCATCCTGACTACGACACCGACCTCATGGACACCCTCGCTGACCGGGTTGTCGTGGGCGACGGTGCGATGGGCACGATGCTGCAGGGCGCTGATCTGACGCTGGACGACTTCCTCGGCCTCGAAGGCTGCAACGAGATCCTCAACGACACCCGGCCCGATGTGCTCGAACACATCCACCGGGCGTATTTCGAGGCAGGCGCCGACGCCGTGGAAACCAACACGTTCGGCTGCAACCTGTCCAACCTGGGCGACTACGACATCGGCGACCGGATTCGCGAGCTGTCCGAGAAGGGCACCGCAATCGCCCGTCGTGTCGCCGACGAGATGAGCACGGCCGACCGCAAGCGCTACGTACTGGGCTCCATGGGACCGGGCACCAAGCTGCCGACGCTCGGCCACACCGAGTACGCGACGATCCGCGACGCATACGAGCAGGCAGCTCTGGGCATGCTCGACGGCGGAGCCGACGGGATACTCATCGAGACATGTCAGGACCTGCTGCAGCTCAAGGCGGCGGTGCTCGGGTCGCGGCGGGCTATGACGCAGGCGGGGCGGCACATCCCGGTGATCACGCACGTCACCGTGGAGACCACCGGGACGATGCTGCT
>NZ_JAVHWM010000175.1:0-20608 GCF_032159765.1 Mycobacterium sp.
ACAGGCTCAACGTCGTCGAGGAAGTTGTTTCCGTGTCACCGGAGAAGACAACCCGCCTCGGCGTCGGCCATTTCGTCGAGACCTGCGACAACTTCCACCGCGACGACGGCATGCTCGTCGCGACCAACCGGAACACGCTGTTCCGCTTCTCGCCTGTCGCGCAGCCATGACATGGGACGAGATCGCTGTGCCGATCGACCTGCCGGATGTCGTGGACGAGATCAGCTACCAGCGCGTCGTGATGAACGCGGCGACCACGTGGGACTACTTCCCGGGCCACTTCGACCCCGCCTACACGCAAAGCCAAGGGCACCCAACGATTTTCGTGAACACGATGCATATCGCCGGGTTCATCGACAAGGTGGCAACGGACTGGGCCGGACCGTGCAGCCGGCTGGTGCGGCGCAAGATGCGGCTCCTCGGCTCCATCTACGCCGGGGATTCGATGGTGGGGCGCGCCCGCGTCACCGACAAGCGGTGCGACACATCCGGTCTGCAGCCGCGATATCTCGTCGACCTCGAAGTTGACGTCTACAACCAGCGCGACGAGTTGTGCTGCCCGGCCGAGGTAACGCTGGAGTGGCGCGACTAGGCAGGCAGCGGGGGGAGTTTGCCTGCGCTGACGGTGGTTTGGATCTCGACGAACTCAGCCAGCCCTTCATCACCGAACTCGCGCCCGATGCCTGACTGCTTGAACCCGCCGAACGGGGCGGTGGTGTCGAGTGTGTACATGTTGATTCCGTAGGTGCCGGTACGCACCTGGGCCGCGATCTCCAGCCCGTGGGCGACGTCGGCGGTCCACACCGAGCCCGCGAGCCCGTAGTCGCTGTCGTTCGCGATACGCAACGCGTCGCGCTCGTCGATGTACTTGAGCACGGTCAGCACTGGACCGAAGATCTCCTCGCGGGCGATCTTCATCTCGTTGGTCGCATCGGTGAACAGCGTCGGCTTGACGTACCACCCACGGTCGTAAGGCTTTTCGGTGCCGCCGACGACGATACGCGCGCCCTCGTCGAGCCCGGCCTCGATGTAGCCCTGCACCCGCTGCTGCTGACGTTGGGCGACAAGGGGGCCGACGTCGGTGGCCTCGTCGGCAGGGTCTCCCACCGCAAGGTTCGACATCATGTCGGCGAGCGCATCCACGACTTCGTCGTGGCGCTTCTCGCTGACGAGGATCCGTGTCTGGGCGACGCACGCTTGCCCGTTGTTCATCAGGCTCGCCATCTTCAGGCTGTCGACCGTCTTCGCGACGTCGGCGTCGTCGAGGATGATCGCCGCCGACTTGCCGCCGAGTTCGAGGCTGACGCGCTTGAGTTGTTCGCCGCAGATGGCGGCGATGCGGCGGCCGGTTGCCGACGAGCCGGTGAACGAGACCTTGTCGATGCCGGGATGACGTACCAGGGCCTCGCCGGTCTCGCGCCCGCCGGGGATGATCGACACCACGCCCTCGGGAAGGTCGACCTCTTCGAGCATTTCGGCCAGCCACAACGCATCCAGTGGCGTCTCCGGTGCAGGCTTGACCACGACCGTGCATCCCGCGATCAGTGCCGGGATCAGCTTGGGCATGATCAGGAACTGCGGGACATTCCACGGCACGATCGCGCCGACGACTCCGACCGGGGCGCGGCGGATGTGAACGTCGCCGAATAGGCCCTGACGTCTTTCGGCCCAGGGAAACTCACGCGCGGTCACCATCGAGAGATGGATCTGCGCAAGGGCTCCCGCCCCTTGCCCGAGCCTGCTGAACGCGCGCGTGCTGCCCATTTCGGCGGTGATCAGGTCGGCTATCGCGTCGACGTCGCCGGAATAGACTCCCGCGAGCTTCTCGATCTTTTCGATCCGCTCGAGCGGTGACAGGCGAGGCCACGGGCCGCTGTCGAAAGCCTGGCGGGCGGCCGTGACTGCTTTGTCGACGTCCTCGGGCATCGCCTCTGGCGTTTCGCCGATTGGCTCTTCGGTATGGGGTGAGATCACAGTCAGCCGCTGGCCGGTGGCTGGCTTCTGCCAGCGACCCCCGATGTAAAGCTGGTCGTATTCAAGCGATCTCATTCGATAGCCTCCTCGCGGCAGACACCGCCTGTGGTGCGGCTAAAGTTGCTATTACTGTAAACATAGCAAGAAAGGCAGGGTCACCGTGGACCAGCCCCAATCGAGCGATTGGCGTCGATACCCGTTCGAACTCGTGCCGGGCGAAGACTCGCAGTTCGTGTTTCCCGCTGCCGAGGGCGAGCACCCGGACTGCGAGTCGGATACGTGGTTCATCGCCGGTGAGCTGGCCGCTGAGGACAGCGGCCGTAAGTTCGCGTTCCTGACGATCTTCAACAAGAACCGCATCGCAGGCAGGTTCGTCGCCGACTTCTACACGCTGGCCCTGTTCGACCTCGACAAGGGCATGTACGGAACGTTCACGGAGTACGACGTGCCGCCGGACAACATGCGCCCCGATGCTGTGAACAAGATGTCGATGACGGACGGCTACCTCGACATCGGCTTCGCGTGCCGGGAAGGCGACGCAACGTGGCAGGCGTCTCGCGACGAGGATGGTCAGCTGATCCCCTACACCTATGATGCGGTTCTCGTCGGCCGCGACCAGGGCGGCGTGCCAATGGAACTGCGCCTGCACGTGACACCCACGCGCGAGCCGGTGGCACTCGGCGCGTCGGCCTACGACGGGAAGTTCCGGTGCTACGGCCAGGACGACACCTACTCGTACTTTCAGACCCGGATGCGGATGGAGGGCACGCTGCGGTGGGGGGACATCGAGGAGACAGTCACCGGCGACGCCGGGCACGTCGACCGGCAGTGGTTTCCTAAGTACGCCGCGGCCGGTGGCCCCGGCGGCGACCCGCGTTCGTGTTCGCACGAGTGGCGCACGATCAACCTCGACAACGGCGTCGACCTCAGCATCTGGCGCCAGTTCGACCGCCCGAACCGCAATGCGCTGCAACCCTTCTCAGGTGCGACCACCAGCGAGTCCGGCGAGGCTCCCGAATGCGCCGAGGACATCGAGGTCAGCGTCTACTGCTACGTGCGGTGGCCGGAGTCGATCGAGACGCTCGTTCCGCCGCCGACCGTGGCGCGGTGGATGCCCGACCGGCATCGACTCACGTCGCGTTCGTTGGATCTCGACCTCACAGGCGAGCCGCTGGTGCCCGCCCCTGCCCATGGGCTGCCGATCGACTACATGGAGGGCCCGTATCGGTACCGGGGGACGCTGCGGGGCAAGCCGGTGAGCGGATTCGCCTTCTACGAAAGAACTCTCGCGATGCACAGGGATTGGGAGTTGGTCGACGTGCTTGCGTCCGAGGACGCTTCCCTTGCGGAGGGTGTGCGGCCGCTGATCGACGCCGGCCGTGCCGCGGAGGCCATCGAGTATCTCGGTGAGGCGGAGGCTTCGAGTCCGGTGGCTGCAAACGTCGTCGATGACCTGGTGACCGCGCTGAGGACTTCGCATCCACTCGAGTCACAGGCGTCACTCGCCGGAGACGAGTGACGAAGTGCCCGTATCTTAGCGACAGCGACGCTTTGGCTAACCTCGCCGAATTCTGCACCGGGGCTGTGAAATCGCCTGCGGCACAACCATCGTGCAGAAATCGCGGAGGCAGACGGCGGCAGGAGGAGCACGGCGGCCGCCGCTCACCTCGTTTGTCGCTAAGATACGGGCACAGCGACGCACGGTCCCGCCGCGCGGCGCGGTCAGATCGCCGAAGCCCATGCCGCGTGGCGGTGCTGCAGCCCGGGCTCGTTCCGGCCGAAGACCAGATGCTCGCGAACACCTGACTCCAGGTTGGCCTGCAATCCTGCGACGAGCCGGTAATCCTCATCGCGCACCGTCGAATGCGCGTACTCGAACACCGCCTGCGCGCCCGCGGCCATCGCATCGTCGCTGATGTCGCTCTGCGTCGAGTTCTGATGCACGGTCACCGATCGACCGGGCACATCGCCCGGATACACCCTGAACAACTCGCCGTTGGCGATCGTCGCCGAGATCACGATGTTGGGGAACAGCGCGTAGATGACCACCATGTTCTGCAGCGGCTCCCACTGCTCCTCAGGAACACCCTCGAGATCGCAGATCCCGTTGAGCGGGAACACCAACCGGTGATGTGGACCAAACGCGTCGAAGGCCGTGCAATTGCTCCGCGCGATGGTGGCGAACGTGTTCCTGTGCACCGTCGCGAAGTGGTAGTTCTCGGCGAAGGTGTCGATCGCCAGTTTCCAGTTGATCGGCGAGTCCAACACCTTCTCACCGAGCGGAGCCCAATGCCCGATGCCCCACGACTCGAGTTCGTCGGCGAGCGGCCCGAGGTGTGCCGCCACGTCCAAAATCGCGTCAGCGTCCAGTGACATCCAGAGAAAACCGGCGCACTCCGTAGCCGGCAGCGCCATCAAATGCGTTGAGCGAGCGCGTGCTTCGGGAAATCCCTCCTTGCCGGGTACTCCGATCAGGTTGCCCTCCAAGTCGTACGTCCACGCGTGGTACGGACACGCGAGCCGGCGCGCCGAGCCGCAACCCGATGCGATCCTCGACTGGCGGTGCAGACAGATGTTGTCGAAAGCCTTCACGGACCCGTCGGCGACTCTGGTCAGAAGGATCGAGCGGCCCATCACCGTCTTCGTGCAGTACGTTCCTGGCTTCGGCAGTTCGGATGCGTAGCCCACGAGTTGGGGACTCCTGGCCACCATGGCCTTGTCGAGCGCGAACCGCTCAGCCGACGTGTAGTCCGTTGCCGCGACGGTGTACTCCGCCGGCATGAGGTCTGTCGTCTTGTCCCGGGCGAGTTTCAACCCGCGGCGAGTGAGGTCGATCAGAAGGTCGCGGTCCATCCTTGGTCCTCCGGCACGAAGGCCTGCTGTATCGCTGTTTTTATAATGATACCGTGCGCCGGGACAACCCACTGCGGTCGGGGGCGAACCCGCGCACCACGTGCGCACGCACGAACTCCGCAACGACCTCGTCGTCGTCCATGTCGATCATCGAAGACGGCGTGCTGAACAGCGAGAACAACATGCGCGCGAACCACTCTCCGGCGAACGGGACGTCGAGGTCCTTGCGCACCTCGCCGGTCAGTTTCGCCGCGGCCAGATGCGGTGCCAGAAACTCCGCGCACTCCCGTAGCAGCACCGCGGCGTTCTTGGTGAGCAACACGCTGACTTCGTCCTCATCGAAATACTTCTCAGGTTCGACGAACCGCCGCGCCCTCGTCACGAACACCGCGGCGAGCGTCAGCTTCTCCTCCAGCGAGGTGCCGCGATCCATCGCCTTGGCCATCTGCCGGTAGAACCGCTGCGACGCGTGTTCGGCCGAGGCTTCGACGATCTCCGCCTTGTCACGGAAGTACTCGTAGATCGTGCTGCGCGAAACGTTGGCCACCCGCGCGATGTCGACGATCGTCGTCTTGTTCAGCCCCTGCCTGCGGAAGCAGGCGAACGCGGACTCGATGATGAGTTCGCGGGTGTCGGTCGCAGCGGTCTGCACGGTCATGGCATCAGTTGTCAGGCGAGAGGATGAGCGCGCTCGTCGGTACCCCGGTTCCGGACGTGACCAAGGTGTTCTCGACGTTTTCGACCTGGTTGTACGACGTGCCGCGGATCTGGCGGACACCCTCGGTGATGCCGTTCATGCCGTGGATGTACGCCTCGCCCAGCAGACCACCCTGGGTGTTGATGGGCAGGACGCCTCCGAGCGAGAGGTTCTCGACCGTCGCGAAGTCCTTCGCCTCGCCCCGGCCGCAGAACCCGAGCTCCTCGAGTTGGGCGAACACGAACGGGGTGAAGTGGTCGTAGAGGAACGCGGTCTGGATATCCGTGGGCTTGAGACCCGAGTCGCGCCAGAGCTTTTCGGCGACGACTCCCATCTCGGGTAGGCCGGTGATGTCGTTGCGGTAGTAGCTCGTCATCATCTCGCCGTCGGCTGCTGCGCCCTGCACCGCGGCGGTGATCACCGCGGGTGGCTTGGCGAGATCGCGGGCCCGCTCGACGGTGGTGACGAGGACGGCCACTCCGCCGTCACTCTCCTGGCAGCAATCCAGAAGTCGCAGAACGGGTTCGATCACCCACCTCGACTTCTGGTGGTCCTCGATCGTGATCGGCCGTTCGTAGAACCATGCATCGGGGTTTCGGGCCGCATGAGCGCGGTCAACCACCGAGATCGCCCCGAAGTCTTTATTGGTGACCCCGTACGTCGACATGTAACGCTGGGCGTGCAGCGCCACCCACGACGCAGGCGTCATCAACCCGAACGGCGCATAGTTCGCCATGAAAAGTGGTGTCGCGCCGGCCTCCCGGCCCGATCCACCGAACCTGAACCCGGATCGTTCGTTGAACGCGCGATAGCAGACGACGGCGTTGGCGACGCCCGTGGCGACTGCCATCGCGGCCTGCACCACGGTGCCTGCTGCGGCTCCGCCTCCGTGGTGCACGCGGCTGAAGAACGTGAGGTCGCCGATCCCGACGCTACGGGCGATGTCGATCCCATCGCTGGAATCCATCGTGAACGTGACCATGCCGTCGACGTCGCTGGGTTGCAGCCCGGCGTCATCGATTGCGGCTTTGACTGCCTCACAGGCGAGTTGGAGTTCGCTGCGGCCGGATTCCTTGGAGAACTCGGTCTGGCCGATGCCCGCGATCGCGGCCTTGCCGCCGAGCGAACTCACTTGACCTCGAGAAGACTCAGCGTCGCGGTACCCGACACATGGTCCCCGAGGCTGTTGGTGCCCTTGAATGCGACCTCGACGAAGCCCTCACCGTCGTCGCCTTCGGACTTGCCGGTGACTGTGCCTGTGAATCGCATGGGGTCGTTCGGGAAGGACGGCACGCCCAACCGGATCGACAGCTTCCTCAGCATTGCTTCCGGGCCTGCCCAGTCGGTGAGGAATCGCGTGCACAGCCCGTTGGTGGTGAGGATGTTCATGAACATGTTGGGCGACCCCTGCTTCTTCGCGAACTCGGGATCGTGGTGTACCGGCATGAAGTCACGTGAGGCGATCGCACCCGCGACGATCACCGTTGCGGTTACTGGGATCTCGAGAGGCGTGACCTCGTCGCCGACGTTGATGTCGCGCCAGGCCAGTGTCTCGGTGCGAGATTTGGTGGTGGTCATCAGTCTTGCCTTTCTGCATATGCCACGCCGAGCCGCGCCAACTGCGTGGAGGCGGGACCAAGGGCAAGCTCGTTGTGCTTGGCCCACAAGAAATAACGAAACAACGGATAAGTCGTGTCGATGCCGATGCCGCCGTGCACCTGCTGCGCGGTCGCGGCGACCCGGGCCCCGGCTTCGGCGGCCCAGAACTTCGCAATTGCGGCCGCCCGCTCCGTCGGCTTGTTCTCGGCGAGCATCCAGGCGGCCTGCCACATCGTCCAGCGGATCGCCTCGACGTCGATGAACGCATCGGCCATCCGCTGCTGCACGGCCTGGAAACTGCCGATCGGCCGTCCGAACTGCTCGCGTTCGGTGGTGTACTTGGCCGCGATGCGCAACGCGCGCTCGGTGACGCCGAGTTGGACCGCGCACAGCCCGACGAGTGCGCGCGCGTACAGCGACGCAATCACCTCACCGCCAATGCCGGGGAGCAGATCCTCACCGGAAACGACTGCGCCGTCGAGGAATACGTCGGCGTAGGGCTCGCCGCTGGTGGTTGTGACGGGACGAACATCGACGCCCGGTGCGGACATGTCGAGAATGAACACCCCACGCTCACCGTCATCGGTGGAAGCAGGGACCAGCATCGTGTGGGCGAGCTGAGCTGCCGGCACCAATTCCTTTGTCCCGTCGAGCCGCCAAGCCTCGCCGTCGCGGCGTGCGGTGGTCGCGGGTGCGGTCGGATCGGAGCGCCCGGGCTCGGTGAGTCCCGCGGTGAGCAAGCGGTCGCCGCTGACGACCTCGGGGAGGAACCGCTGCTGCTGAGCATCGTCGCCGTGCCTGGCGATGGTGTCGGCGCCCAGCAGAAGCGTGGCGTATACCGGCACCGGCGCGACGCTCCATCCCACCTCAGTCAACAGCAAGGCAAGCTCGAGAAAACCATGGCCGCTGCCACCGGCCTTCTCGGACAACGCGATTCCGAGAAGATCGGCGCTCGCAAGCTCGCCCCACAGCGCGGCGTCATAGCGAGTCTCTCCGGCTTCCAGCTCGGTGAGACGTTCCGGTGTGGCGCGGTGTTCGAACAGCTGTCGCGCGACCTTGGCGATGGCCTCTTGCTCTTCGGTGAACGTGAAATCCATACCCGTGCCTCGCCTACTTGGCCGGTCGGAACTGGTGCAGCACAAGGTCTTTCTTGTCGAGGGTGTCGAACGTCTCGTAGAACACCTCGACGGGCATGCCGACTTCGACGTCGTCGGGAGCAATCTCGCAGAGATTCGACACCAACCGCACGCCTTCGTTGAGCTCGATCAGCGCGACGATGTAGGGGTACTCCATCAGTGGCATCGGCGGGTGCTGCGGCATCACATAGCTATAGACCGTGCCGCGACCCGACGATTCGACCGTGTCCCATTCGAGCGAGTTGCACGACGGGCACATCGGCCGCGCCGGCTGACGCAACTCCTGACATCCCTTGCAGCGCTGGATCAGTAGCTTGTGTTCGCGCAGCCCGTTCCAGAAGAACTCGGTGTCCGGGCTGGTCGCCGGGGCCAGTCGGGTCGCCATCACTCTGAGCCCTCTGCTCTTCGCGCAGGCGGCTCATCGCTGCTTTCTGCTCTTCGCGCGAGCGGCTCATCGCTGCCCTCTGCTCTTCGCGCAAGCGGCTCATCGCTGTTCGCCTTGAACCGGAACACCCGGAACCGTTGCTTGCCAAGCACTTCGCCGTACTGGTCGGTGTAGGTGGACACCCAGGTGATGAAATGGCCAGTGCCAAGCGAAGTCGTCTTCTCGTCAGAGATCTCCTCGAACTCCTGCGTCACTGAGATGACGTCGCCCAGGCGCGGATAGCGTTCGATCTCGAACTCCGAATTGGTCGCGACGATTCCGGTGAACCCGGCTTCTTCGATGAACGCCGACGGGTTGTGCTTCATCACCATGGGCACGCCACCGCGTTCGGCGATGCCCTCGATCTTGGGAGCGGGCATCGTCCACGTTTGGAGCATGACCGGCGGGGACACGATGCCGCCGAACCTCGACTTCTCTGCGAACTCGGGGTCGAGGTAGACGGGGTTCATGTCGTCGAGTGCATAAGCCCAATGCCGGATCATCGGCTGGTTCACCGGATCCGGCGCGACAGTGGGCTTGCCGGAACCGGTTGGTTTCCCGATCAGGGCGTCGAGCTTTTCACGGAATTCGCTCTTGTCTGTCACGCGGTATTCCCATTCTGTTGCCGAAGGTCACGTGGTGCACGCGGCATGAAAAGCCCTGCCATTGCAATGATGTCGCGCTGAAGCTCGTTGGCGCCCCCGCCGAACGTGTTGATCACCGCCGTACGGTACGCCCATTCCAGGGCGCCGCGCAGCGGTGCGTCCTCGCCCTTGCGGACGCCGGCACGGTCTAGCACCTCGAGCAATTCGCGGGCCACCTGCTGAGTCAGCTCCGTGCCGAACACCTTGACCGCGGAGGCCTCGCCCATCCCGAGTGCGCCCTTGCTCATCGCGGCGTTGACACGCACATTCATGATCTTGTACGCGGCGACCTGGGCTTCGACGCGGGCCAGCGCCAGCTGCACCCACGGCTGGTCGATGACGCGGCCGTCGTCGAGTTCGGTTGTCTGCGCCCAGCGCAACGTCTTGTCGAACAAGGGCTCAATGGCGCCGAGATTCCCCAACGCGGCGCGCTCGAAGTTCAGCTGCGTCGTGATGAGCTTCCAGCCCTCGTTCTCGCCGGCGACGATCGCACTGGCCGGGACGCGCACGTCGTCGTAGAAGGTGTAGAACGTCGTGACACCCGGCATCGTGTTCAACGGCTTCCACGAGAACCCCGGCGACGACGTCGGCACGATGAATATCGAAATGCCTTTGTGTTTCTTGGCCGTCGGGTCGGTGCGCGCAGCCAGCCAGACGTAGTCGGCGAAGGCCGCGCCACTGGTGAACATCTTCTGCCCGTTGATCACATAGTCGTCGCCGTCGCGCACCGCGGTGGTGCGCACCGAGGCCAGATCGCTACCCGCTCCCGGCTCTGAGTATCCGATCGCGAACTCCACAGTGCCCGCCAGGATCGCGGGCAGGAACTTCTGCTTCTGCTCCTCCGTGCCGAACTCCACCAGCGTGGGCCCGACGGTATTGAGTGTGACGAGCGGGATGGGTACGTTGACGCGTCGAGCCTCGTCGAAGAAGATGAACTGCTCGAGGGCCGAGAAGCCCCGCCCGCCATACTCTTTGGGCCAGCCGACGCCGAGCAGGTTCGCCTCCCCGAGCGCGCGCAGGCACTCCCTGACCTCCGGGCCGCCCTCCATGCGGTCGGCCACCGCGGCGATGCGCTCGGGCGTCATCACAGCCTCCAGCGAGGCACGGATCTCTTTACGGAGCTGCACCTGTTCGGGCGTGAAGTCCAAATACACTGCTCAACTCCCCGTGCTCGATGGTCGCTCGGACAAGCCTCGCTCCGTCCCAAGCCGCACGGGCATTCGTTTCACGCCGGGCACCATCGTCGCCCGCATCCGGTCGACGTCGCCGGTGAGTTCGAGCTTCGGATAGCGGCCGAGAAGCACCTCGAAGAGCACGCAGGCTTCCAGCCGTGCCAGCTGCGAACCGACGCACGAGTGCTCGCCGCAGCCGAACGCGATGTGCGGGTTGGGATGGCGGGTGACCTTGAAATCCTCGGCGTCACTGCCGAAAATGTCCTCGTCGCGGTTGGCCGAACCGTAGAGCATGACGATCGTGTCGCCTTCGGCGATCTTCTGTCCCCGGATCTCGGTGTCAGCCGTCGCCGTGCGGGCCATGTGGGTCACCGGGCTGGTCCACCGCAGCATCTCCTCGACGGCCGAGGGAATCAGCGTCGGGTCCTTGACGAGCTTGCGGCATTCCTCCGGATGTTCGATCAAAGCCAGCGTTCCAAGCGCGATCAGGTTGCGCGTGGTCTCATTCCCTGCCACAAGAAGGAGAAACGAGAAGTTGAGCAGATCTTCGTCGGTGAGTCTCTGGCCGTCGATCTCTGCCACGGACAGCACGGACAGCATGTCGTCCTGTGCATGTGCGCGGCGTGCGGCGATGAGTTGCAGGAAGTACTCGTAGAGTTCGCCGATCGCCAGGAGGGGGTCGAGTTCGATTTCCGGGTCCGCGTTGCCGGTGCACGCGTCCGACCATCTCCGGAATTGCTCCCAATCGTCGGGCGGCGCGCCCAGCAGCTCGGCGATCATCCGGGTGGGCAGCGGAGCGGCAACGTCCTCCGCGAACTCGAGAGTGGAGTCCGGCCCGACATCGGCGAGTAGCCGGTAGACGATCTCGCGGATCTTCGGCTCCAGGATTGCTACCCGTCGCTTGGTAAAGCCTGTGTTGACCAACTTCCGCAGCTGCCGATGCCGCGGTGGATCCGTGAAGATCAGGTTTCCCTCCTGCACGGG
This sequence comes from Mycobacterium sp., assembly GCF_032159765.1. Taxonomy (GTDB): domain Bacteria; phylum Actinomycetota; class Actinomycetes; order Mycobacteriales; family Mycobacteriaceae; genus Mycobacterium. The sequence goes on from NZ_JAVHWM010000175.1 coordinate 11,484, forward strand.
TTCGACCAGCAGCGCGGGGTCGGGGATCGTGATCCCCTTCGTCGAGGTGAACAGCGCCGGATTGCCGGACACGTGGCGAATGTCCTCGTACTTCAGCAGCGCCCAGAAGTTGGTGACGTCGTTCCAATACACCGGCGCCGTGGCCCGCAGTTCCTTGTACGCCGGGTAGGGATCACCGATGAAGAAGTCAGGGGAGTGGAGAGGGACAGTTGTGTGCACGCGGTGACTCCCTCGGTAGAGCGCGATATCGGACAGATGACAGCAATCTGTTCGACGACCTCTGTGTTTACTTGATCGGGGCAACGGTGTCAATACTGGCTGATCTTGTTATCTACCAGGTCCGTTCGGTACCCGTGATTGACTCGGCTAGTCCGACAGGTGTACACCATGTGTTGACCGCTGACCTCGTGAGGAGCCACGATGGCCGACCCGCGCCCACTCGTCGACACCTACTCGCTCTATATCGACGGCCGATGGGTCGAACCGCAGGGCACCTACGACGACATCTCGCCGGCCACCGAGCAGACGATCGGTGCGGCCCCCGACGCCAGCCTCGCAGACGTCGACGCCGCGATCGGCGCGGCGCGGCGTGCATTCGACACCGGACCGTGGGGCGCGGCAGCGCCTGACGAGCGGGCGCGGTGCCTCAACCAGCTGGGCACCGCGCTGCTGGAGCATGCCGACGACTTCTTCGCGTTGTCACAGCAGGAATGGGGCTGCATCGGCAACGAGCGGTTGATCCAGGTCGACGGACCCGCGTTCATGGCCATGCATGCCGGCGAACTCGCCGCGCAGCTCACCGATCAGCTGATCGACGCCTTCGGAGCGGCAGGCAACACGCTGCTGTGCCACGAGCCGCTGGGCGTCGTGTCGATTCTGACGCCATGGAACTTTCCGCACAGCATCAACGTGATGAAGGTGGGCAACTCGCTGGCCGCGGGTAACACCGTGGTGCTCAAGCCATCCCCGCTGTCACCGCTCGCCGCCCTTGCGCTTGCGCGAATCATCGACGAGCACACCGACATTCCGCCCGGTGTGGTCAACGTCGTGACGCCGAGCGGCCTCGAGGCCAGCAAGCTGCTGACCACCGATCCGCGGATCGACATGGTCAGCTTCACGGGAAGTTCGGCGGTGGGCAGGGAGGTGATGGCCGCCGCCGGCGGCACGATGAAGCGGATCCTGCTCGAGTGCGGCGGAAAGTCAGCGGGCATCTTCCTCGACGACGTCGACGTGACCGACGAACTGCTGCAACGGTTCCTGTTCGACGGGTGCTCGATGCACGCGGGTCAGGCCTGCATTCTGCAGAGCCGCATGCTGCTGCCGGAGCGTCTTCACGACGAGGTCGTCGATCGGCTCGTCGAACTCGCGCGGGCCATAAAGGTTGGCGACCCGACCGATCCCGACGTGCAGATGGGTCCGCTTATTAGTGGCGCGCAACGGGACAGGGTGGAAGCGCACGTGTCAGCGGCGCTGACCGACGGGGCGAAGCTTGCGACAGGCGGCGGCCGCCCCGCCGGCCTCGAGAAGGGTTTCTACGTCGAGCCGACGATCCTGACCGACGTCACACCTGACGCGCGAATCGCTCAGGAGGAGGTGTTCGGACCAGTGCTGACGGTGATGCGGTACCGCGACGACGACGACGCGGTGGCGATCGCGAACAATTCGCAGTACGGGCTGTCGGGCGCGGTGTGGGGCACCGACGTGGACCGCGCGGTCGCCGTCGCACGCCGGGTCCGGACCGGCCAGATCTCCGTAAACGGCTTCATCCCAGGCGATTCGCCATTCGGTGGATTCAAGCAGAGCGGCCTGGGCCGAGAAGGCGGGGGATTGCCCGGCCTGTATCAATACATGGAAACGAAGGCCATCGGATTTCCGGCGTGATGGGCCCGCTGGAAGGACTGCGCGTCGTCGAGTGCGCGAACGACATCGCCGGCCCTTACTGCACCAAGCTGCTCGTCGATCTCGGCGCCGATGTCATCAAGGTCGAACCACCGTCTGGAGACTCGCTGCGCCGCTGGGGCCCGTTCCCCGGCGGTGTCGCCGACCCCGAGCGCTCCGGCATGTTCGAGTACCTCAATGCCGGAAAACATGGGGCGACAATCGATCTCGATATCGACAGCTCGCCGGCAGGGAAGCTGATCGCGAACTCCCACTTGCTTGTCGACGGCCTGCCGCCGGGCACCCTCGACCGGGTTGGGCTTGATGTACCGACACTGGAGAAGCTGCGCCCCGGCCTCGTCGTCGTGCGCATCTCGGACTTCGGACAACAGGGCCCGTCACGTGATCGTGAGGCGACCCCTCTGACCGTGCAGGCGGCGTCGGGCTGGGTCAACAACCGGGATCCCGACAAACCTCCGGTGCAGGCGGGCGCGAGAATCTCCGAATATGTTGCGGGCGGCTACGCGGCGCTGGGCGCGCTCACCGCGCTAAGAGCGTTGCCCTGCAACGCGTCTCACGTGACTGAGGTCGATGTGTCGGTGCTCGAGTCGCTGCTCGGCACACTGCCTTACCCGATGCTGATGGCCGAGAAGATGCGCGGTCGCGGGCTGCCGGCCACCACCAGGTCGGCTCCGATGATGGGCATCGTCCGGGCCGCCGACGGCTGGGTCGGGATCAACTGCCTGACCGGCCAGCACTGGTTGGACGTGTGCGCGATGCTAGGACTGCCGGAGTACGCCGACCAGCAGATCGCGATCATGCTGGGCGGTCCCGAGCGGGCGGAGTTCTTCGAGAAGGCCCAGCCGTGGCTGTCGGAGCGCACGGTGGCCGAGATCGTCGATTTGGCTCAGGCAATGCGAATTCCGACCACCCCGGTCAACGACGGATCCACCGTCATGGACTCCGCGCAGTACCGGGACCGCCGGTTCTTCGTGGACGCGGCCACCGAGAACTGGTCATTCCGACGGCCCGGCACCCCTTTCCGACTGTCGAAAACGCCTGCAGCGCCTGTCAAGCCGGCTCCGCGTCTCAACTGGCCTGCAACACCCGTTGTAGCAGAATCGGATTCAGAAAGATTCGCAACTGACGGCGACCCGACGATGCCGTTCGCCGACGTGAAGGTCCTGGATCTGTCGACGTTCTGGGCCGGCGCATACCTCACCTGCTACCTCGGGGCGTTCGGTGCCGAGATCGTGAAAGTCGAATCGATACAGCGGCCGGACGGCCACCGCTACTCGGGCGCGTGGGCCCACGAGGGTGACCGGTGGTACGAGCGCAGCGCGATGTGGCAGGGCACCAACCTCAACAAACGTGACATCACACTGGATCTCACGTCCGATCAGGGTCGCGCCCTGGTCCGTCGGCTCGTTGCCGAGGCAGACGTCGTCGTGGAGAACTTCTCACCGCGCGTGATCGAACATTTCGGGCTGGACTACGACTCGCTGGTGGAACTGCGGCCCGACGTAATCCTGGTCCGCATGCCCGGATTCGGCCTGCAGGGTCCGTGGCGCGACTACGTCGGGTGGGCGCTCAACTTCGAGCAGACCTCGGGTATAGCCGCGGTGACGGGGTACGCCGACGGCCCGCCGTGCAATCTGCAAGGACCCGCCGACCCCATCGTCGGCGTGCACGCCGGGGTGGCGCTGATCGCCGCGCTGCAGCACCGACGACGCACCGGCGAGGGACAACTCATCGAGATCGCGCAGATCGAGGTCACCGCCTCCGTCGCCGCCGAACCGGTGATCGAGTACTCCATGAACGGTGTCGTCACACCCCGAGAGGGCAACCGGCGGCGGGGCTGCGCCCAAGGTGTGTACCCGACCGCCGTCGAGGGTGCGTGGGTGGCAATCTCCGTCCGCGACGACACCGACTCGGTGCGCCTAGCGGCGACGATCGGGTGTGCCGATCTACCGAGCGCGCACGATGAGTTCGACGACGCGGTCGGCGAGTGGACGCGAACCCGCACTCCCGAGCAAATCGTCGAAGTGCTTGGTGCGCAGCATATCCCGGCCGAGCGGGTCCTGACCGCCGACCGTATGTACGGCATTGCACAGCTCGACGCGCGCGGGTATTACCAATCACTCGAGCACCCGATCACCGGCGTGCACCGCTACCCGGGCTGGCCGTTCCGCATCACCCCGGGGCCCGCGCTGCACCACCGGTTCGCGCCGCCGACGCTCGGACAGCACAACGACGAGGTGCTTTCGAGGCTGGGCCTGGGCAGCGACGAGCTGGCGTCCCTGCGCGAGCGACGGGTGATCGGCGACACCGCGCTCAATGCGTAGGCTGCGGGTCATGCCGATTGACCGTGCCGCGCTGATCGCGGGCAGCGTCCGCCTCGCTTCGGGTATCTCATTCCTCGTCGACCCGCTTCGCGCGAACCGCCTGTGGGGTGAGCCAGATGACCCTGGCCCGTCGGCGCGGCTGCTGCTGCGCTCGATGGGATACCGCGACGCTCTCATCGGCGGCCTGCTGTTGTCAGCAGGGTTGCGCGGCAAGGACACTCGCGGATGGTTTCTGGCTTCCGGCGGCGCCGACGCGGCCGACTTCGTCGGCGGGATGAGCGTGCACCACGATCTCACGCCGGGCCAGCGCGTCATCGGCCTCGGGGGCGCCATCGTCGGCATCGCGGTCGGCGTCTGGGGTGCGACCCGCCGCCGTTCCGAAGCTAGTTCGTCACCGAGACGGAAGCCAGTGTCGTAAACCGGCCGAAATCACTACATGGAATTCCGTTTCGCGGAAGACGCGAGCTAGGCGTCGACCGCTTCCTGCGGCTTTTCCTTCGGCACTGGCCACGGCGACCGTGGCGGCCGCTCCCGGATCCTCTGCGGCCACCAGAACCACCGGCCGAGCAGCGCCGCGATGGACGGCGTCATGAAGGCGCGAATCACCAAGGTGTCGAACAACAATCCGAGGCCGATCGTGGTGCCGATCTGTGCGACGACGACCATCTGGCTGACTGCCATCGACATCATCGTGAAGGCGAACACGAGGCCTGCGGCTGTCACGACGGACCCGCTGCCGCCCATCGCGCGGATGATGCCTGTCTTGATGCCGGCGTGGATCTCCTCTTTCATCCGGGCCACCAACAGCAGGTTGTAGTCGGCGCCCACCGCCAACAGGATGATGACCGCCATCGCCATCACCATGAACTGCAGATCGATGCCCAGCAGGTGCTGCCAGACCAGAACGGAGACACCGAAGGACGCGCCCAGCGATAAGACGACGGTGCCGACGATGGTGGCGGCCGCGACGATGCTGCGGGTGATGAGCAGCATGATGATGAAGATCAGGGTGAGAGCGGAGACGCCGGCGATCAGCAAGTCGTATTTGTTGCCGTCCTGCATGTCTTTGAAGATCGACGCGGTGCCACCGATGTAGACCCTCGAGCCCTCAAGAGGGGTGCCCTTTATCGCGTCGAAGACTGCGCCCTTGATCTGGTCGATGCGTTCGATGCCGCCTGCGGACAGCGGGTCCTTCTCGTGGGAGATGATGAAGCGGACCGCCTTGCCGTCCGGCGAAATGAAGCTCTTCACGCCGCGTTTGAAGTCGGCATTGTCGAAGATCTCCGGCGGCACGTAGAACGTGTCGTCGTTGTGTGAGTTGTTGAAGGCCTCACCCATCGCGGATTGGTTCTGGCTCATGGCGTTCTGCTGATCCTGCATGCCCCCTTGCGTCTGCTTCATCGTGAGCATCATGTCGCGCGCGCTGGTCATGGTGCCGATCGTCTCCCGCGTCGTCGCCAGCAGTTCGGGCATCAGCGCGTCAAGTCGCTGCAAGTCGGGGATCAGAGCTTGGATGTCGTCGGTCATCAGGTCGACGCCGTCGAGCGTGTCGAACACCGACCGAATCGACCAGCAGACTGGGATGTCGAAGCAGTGCGATTCCCAGTAGAAGTAATTACGGATCGGGCGGAGGAAATCATCGAAATCCGATATGTGGTCGCGCAAATCAGCGACGTCGGCCGCCGTATAGGCGACCTTGCCGACCATGCTGTGGGTGATCCCGTTGAGTTGTTCCATCAGCGCGATCATCCGGTTCATGTTGTCGATCGTCTTCTGCATCTCGTCGGCCTGCACCAGCATGTCGTTCATGCGGTCTTGCTGGTAGGTGCGGTTCATTCGCTGGAACGTGCCGCCCATGCTCATCTGCGCCGGAATCGTGCTGTACTTCAAGGGTTTACCGTCGGGCCGGGTGATCGCCTGGACCCTGCCGATGCCGGGAACCTTGAACACGGACTTGGCGATCCGTTCGATCACGAGGAAGTCTGCCGAGTTACGCAAGTCGTGATCCGTTTCGACAAGCAGCAATTCGGGATTCATGCGGGAGACCGGGAAATGCCGCTCGGCGGCCGCGAATCCCTCATTCGCAGGCAGATCCGCGGGCAGATACTTTCGGTCGTTGTAGTTGGGTTGGTAGCCCGGAAGTGTGAGCAGGCCGACGAGGGCGAGCATGATCGTGGCGAGCAGGATCATGCCGGGCCACCGGACGATCGCGGCGCCCATCTTCCGCCAACCGCGAATGCGCATGGCGCGCTTGGGTTCCAGCAGTCCGAAGCGGCTTGCCACGGTGATGATCGCGGAGCCCAGAGTCAGCGCGACGAGTACCGCGACCACCATGCCGACCGCAAGTGGGACGCCCAGCGTCTGGAAGTAGGGCAGCCTTGTGAACGACAGGCAGAAGGTCGCGCCCGCGATCGTCATTCCCGAGGCCAGCACCACATGCGCGGTGCCGTTGAACATCGTGTGGAAGGCCGATTCCTTGTCCTCGCCCACCGAGCGGGCTTCTTGATAGCGCCCGACGAGGAAGATCGCGTAGTCGGTGGTCGCGGCGATCGCCAATGTGACCAGTAGTTGGGTCGCGAACGTCGACAGTCCGATCAGGTTGTAATACCCCAGGAAAGCGACCACCCCGCGGGTCACCGACAGGCCCAACACCACCATGCCAAGCACGATGACGACGGTGATGATCGATCTGTAGAAGAACAGCAGCATGATGACGATGACGGCGATCGTCACGATCTCGATGACCTGGACGCTGCGGTTGCCCGCGATCTGCTGGTCGGCCTGCAGCGCCGATCCGCCGGTGACGAAGACCTTGATCCCCGGCGGGGGTGAGAGGCCCTTGACGAGGTTCTGAACCGCCTTGATCGAGTCGTTGGCCCGTTCTTCGCCCATGTTGCCGGTGAGGTACACCTGCACATACGCGGCCTTGCCGTCCGCGCTCTGCGCACCGGCGCGCGTCAAGGTGTCGCCCCAGAAATCCTGGACGTGTTCGACGTTGGCTGTGTCGGCTCGCAGCTTCTTGACCATGTCTTCGTAGAAGAAGTGCGCGTCGTCGCCGAGGGGCTGGTCGCCCTCCAGCACGATCATGGCGTTGTTGTCGGAGTCGTACTCCTGGAACGTCTTGCCCACGCGGGTCATCGCGGCGATCGACGGCGCCTCTTTGGGGGACATCGACACGGCCCGCATCTGCCCGACGACCTCGAGCTGCGGCACGGCGACATTCAGCGTGACGAGGATCGCGATCCAGCCGAGAATGATCGGTACCGCGAGCCGGCGGATCCATACCGCCAGGGCCGAGCGCCTCTGCAAGGGAGGTGCATCGGGGTCGATCGTCGGAGCGCTCACGCAACTGCCTTCCACCCCGACCAGCGAGTTTCGCCGACGACGCGCCCGTTTGGCACCGGCGAAGCTCCCTCCCTACTCGTTAGCTCGTCTAGTCTGCCAGAGCTGGGCAATGTGCGGAGGCCTCCGCCTCGAGGATGGGCCAGTGATGGCGTATCGACAATTCCACGCGGCGCTTGTCGGGAGAGAGTTTAATGATCGTCCACAGGGACTAAGAAGCTCATCGCAAGGACCTGCGTCAGATGCCGACACATAGTGCGCGAGAATCGATGGAAGCCTGGTCCCGACTCGACGACGGTCCGCATTGTCGTTGTCGTCCTGGTGTGGGCCGCCTACGCCGTTCTGATCATTAATCTGAATTCCCTTGACATCGGCCATCCGAGTGCCACCGCGATTTGGATTGCATGCCTGATGGGGATGATCGCGACGCTGTGCGCGGTCCTGGCCAATGAGCGCGAATCCGGGCAGATTGACCGCATCACCTACGGCATGGCGTTGCGAACCGGCAAGCTGCCGGTGGAAATCGAGCCCGATGTATGGCGACGCCGGCTTAGGCGGGGACGTCTGTCGAATTGGCTTGCGTGGCTGGCGGGTTGCACTTTCGTTGGGTTCGGACTTGCGTCAAGCGTCGGAAGTCGAACGGCTTATCACGAAGCGTTTACGGCAGTGTTCTCGTTGCTTGCACTGTCGGGTTTCGTCATGGGCATTCGCAGCCAGGCCCGGCTGGGACAACTGGAGGACGAAGTGAAGCGGCGCAAGCGACGACTCGGCGCAGCCGCCACGGGAAGGAGAGAAGGCGCAACTGCGGCCGACAAGCATTACGAGGCCATGTTCCAAATGCCGCTGGCGCAGCCCATGGCGACCGATGTCGTGATCGGCTTCATCATCGCCTTCCTGCCGCTCTTGGTCGCCAATCTCGATTTACTCTCGGCCGTCACTCGCGAACTGCAACACTCGGATGGGCCGCGCTTGTCGCGGCACTGATGGGCGTTGCGATCGCTGCGGCCGAGTCGAGGGATCCGCTGATGGCTGGGCGCGCTGACCAGTTGGAGCCGCTGATGGCCTATCGGGGGGCGTTGCGCACCGGCGTGCTACCCCCGCACATCGAACCTGATCTGTGGCGCGGATGGCTACGACGCAGCCGCAGGCTGTTCGCGCCAGAATTGTTGTGGCCGTGCTACTTAGTCGCGGTTGGACTGTCGGCGATCCTCGTACATCAATCGGTCTACCGATGGGCGATCGCGGCGTTGTTCGAGCTGTCGGCGACTCTGATTCTGTTCCGGTGGTGGGCGTCCCGTCAGCGACTTGTTCAGTTGGAAGCGGAGGTCCACGAATACGAAGTCCGGGAGATGTGGGGATAGCAGTGCCGAGTCGTTCGTCGACGCTGTATCGCTAGCTCGTCGAGGCCGGATCCCGCCTGAAGACGGGGCAGCGGCCAGCCAGCGCCTCGAATTCATCGGGCGTTCCTTGCTCGACCATCCCTGCGCGCTTATAGAACCCGACGCCGGCGGGGACTTCCGTCGGGAGTGCCCGCAGCACCGGCCCGATCAGTTGTACCGA
>NZ_JAVHWM010000236.1:0-2652 GCF_032159765.1 Mycobacterium sp.
TCATCGATACCCGGGCCAACCACCTTGGGCTGTCCAGGAATGAATACCTACGTCGACAACTCAGCCAGGAGGCCGGACGTACTGACGCGACAGTTACGGCAGCCGATCTGCGACGGTTCTCTCGCACGGTCCAGGAGCTGGCTGATCCCGAAGTGATGGGCCAGGCCTGGTCGTGACTCCGACCGCTGAGGCTCGGCGCTGGCTCATCGACAAGTCCGCGCTGGTGCGCCTTGGCGAAAGCAGCAACGTCGATCAATGGGCGAATCGGATCGACCGCGGACTCGTTCACATCACTACGGTCACACTCCTCGAGGTTGGTTTCTCCGCCCGGACGGCCGAGGGCCTCCGCGCCAACCTGCAACATCCGCCGATCTCATCGATGCCGATCGAGAACAGCACTCCAGCCATCGAGCGGAGAGCTGCTGCACTACAGAACCTTCTAGCCGTTGGAGGCCAACACCGAGCACCCTCCGTGCCAGATCTGCTGCTCGCCGCAACCGCCGAACTTGCCAGCCTGATCGTCCTCCACCTCGACAAGGACTTTGAACTGATTGCAGATCTGACCGGGCAGCCGCTGGAGCGATTGGATCAGCCGCCTTCTCAGACCTGACCTTCGGTTTCGCCCGGTGGGATTACCGACGTCTCGGCTTCAGCCTCGTTGGCTTCGGCGGGCCTGGATTCGGCTTGTTCGGCAGTACGGCGTCCGCCGGGCGCGCGGCGTTCTGCACCGGCACGGCGAGGACGGGCCGGAGTGGACGCGGCCAGTGCGGGTGCGAGCGGGTCAGGGTCTGGTGATCCCGGCGGACGCGGGCCCCACGTCTCCGGATCCGGCACCCCCGGCGGCAACGTCCGACGCCGGCTCGGGGCGCCCGTTTTCGCTGCAGCCGGGCCATGGTCGGATTCGCCCGGCTCCTTCGCCCCCGGCCAAGGCTTGGCCACCCGGGAGGCGAGGACGAACTCCTTGCGCAGCGGGTTGCCCTCGAACCCGTCGGGCAGCAGCAGCGGTATCAGGTTCGGATGCCCGTCGAAGGAGATCCCGAACATCTCGAACGTCTCCCGCTCATGCCAGTTCGCGCCGGCGTACACGCTGCTGAGCGAAGCCAGGTGAGGAGTCGCGCGCGGGACCAGCGTGCGGATCATCAGGTGCTCGACGTGCGATCCGCCCCAGAAGTCCGCCAGGTGCGTGACAATCCGGAACCCGTCGGCCAGCTCGTCACTCGCGGTCAGGAAGTCAAAGAAGCTCAGCCCGACCTCGTCGCGCAGCACCCCGTGCGCGGCCACCCACGAGTCTGCCGGTACGTCGAGCGCCGGCGGGCCGAAGCTCTCGGCTCGCATAGCGATCACACCCGCCTCCGCGAGCACGCGGATCGCCTGTGGCAGCAGCGCCTCGGTCACTGCTGGACCCCGTCGGCCGGGGGCAGGACGAGGCCGCGGGTGAGCGCTTGCGGGGACGGTTCGTAGCGAGCGACCAGGTTCTCGCCGGCGATCTTCTCCTGCAGCTTGAGGATGCCCTGCAGCAATGCCTCCGGCCTGGGCGGGCAGCCGGGCACGTAGACGTCCACCGGGATGATCTGGTCGACGCCCTTGGTGACGCAGTACGAGTCCCAGTACGGGCCGCCAGAGTTGGAACAGGAGCCGAACGAGATGACGTACTTCGGCTCCGGCATCTGCTCGTACAGGCGCTTGATCGCGGGCGCCATCTTGTCGGTCACGGTGCCGGACACGACCATCAGGTCGGCCTGCCGCGGTCCGGGCGCGAACGGGATGACGCCGAGCCGGATGAAGTCGTGCCGCCCCATCGACGCCGCGATGAACTCGATCGCGCAACAAGCGAGGCCGAAGTTGAACACCCAGAGCGAGTACTTGCGGCCCCAGTTCAGCAGGTACCGCACCGGCTCCGGCGCCAGCCGCGCCAGCGGACCCACGGACGGCCGCACCGTCGGCGTCGGCAGATGAACCGTGCTGTCATGTGTCGCCACGCCTGACAGCCTAATCCGCCCTCGCGACAATGGCCTCGGCAAGCACCTCTGGATACTCCAGTGGCGCGTAATGCCCGACCCCGTCCACGAACTGCAGCCGTACGTCGCCGAAGAACTCGTCAAGCCGGTCCGACCACTCCCGCGGGAACAGCGGATCATGCTCCGGCCACAGTACAGACGTCGGTACGCCGATCCGTTCGTCGGCCGGCGGAGCTTGCTCGGCGGCGGAGGCAGCCACCGATCCCGCACCGGCCCGGTACCAGTTGATCGACGCAGTGAAGGCGCCCGGCGGCGAGTACACCGACACCAGGTGATCGAGCTCGGTCTCAAACCCCGGCCCGGACCAGTGCGTCCAGAAGTGCTGCAGATAAGCCCGGACCGCGTCCGGTTTGCCGTCGACGAGTTCCTCGATCACCGGCAACTGATGGAATGCCTGGTACCAGAACTCGCGCTGCGACTGCAGGTCGAAGACTCGCTTCCCGATCCCCGGAAGCGGCGGCGCGACCACCAGCGCACGCACCAGCTCGGGCCGGCTCTTGGCGATGGCCTGCGCGATCCGGCTGCCTACGTCGTACCCGGCGAGCACCGGACGTTCCAGTCCCAGCTCCTCGATCAGCCCGACCACGCTCCGGGCCTGCGCAGTCGCGTCGTACTGGGCGGCTGGGTCGGCGAG
>NZ_JAVHWM010000185.1:0-8140 GCF_032159765.1 Mycobacterium sp.
GGTTGCATCGCGATACATTCCGATATATCGTAAACGTATCGGGAGCGCACACAGTGCTTCCGTCCACAATCAGAAATGAGACACACACATGACTAACCCATTCGAGGGCCACGAGGATGGCCCACAGGCAGGCGGGGTCGGCTTCAACCCGCTCGACCCGCAGAGCCGCCGCGCAATGCACCATGCACGGCGTGAAGCCAAGCGCGAATTTCGGGAGCAGCTCAAGGACCAGGTGCGCGCCAACGCGGCAGCAGGCTGGGGCGCCGGCTTCGGGCCGGGATTCGGCGGCGGCTTCGGCCCAGGCTTCGGGCCAGGCGGCTTCGGCTTCGGGCCCGGCGGCCGAGGTGGCCCTCGTGGCCCCCGCGGCCATCGTGGTCGAGGCCGTGGCCGTGGCCGGCGTGGTGACACCCGTGCCGCGATCCTTGCCCTGCTCACCGAGCGGCCAATGCACGGCTACGAGATGATCCAGCAGATCGCCGATCGCAGCAATGGTCTGTGGCGGCCGAGTCCAGGATCCATCTACCCGACGTTGCAGCTGCTCGTCGATGAGGGCCTCATCGTCGCCACCGAAGCCGACGGCAGCAAGCGGCTCTTCGAGCTGACGGACGCGGGACGCGAAGCCACCGCGACGGCCCAGACGCCGCCGTGGGAGGAGATCGCCGACGACGCCGACCCGGACGAGGTGAACCTGCGGGCAGCTGCAGGCCAGCTCGCTGCGGCGGTGTTCCAGTCGTCGCATGCCGCCACGGCCGATCAGCACAAGCGGATCGTCGACATCATCAACAAGGCGCGCAAAGAGATCTACGGCGTGCTGGGAGAAGACGACTAGCCGCGAACGACAAAGCGCTGCACGGTCTCTAAAGTTGAGTCCGTGCAGCGCTTTCCGCTTGGCCCATTCGATGTCCGACGCGTCGGCTTCGGTGCGATGCAACTTCCGGGTCCGGGGGTGTCCGGGCCGCCCCGCGATCATGACCAGGCGATCGCCGTTCTTCGCCGGGCCGTCGAACTCGGCGTGGACCACATCGACACCGCACAGTTCTACGGGCCCAACGTGGCCAACGAGCTGATCCGCGAGGCCTTGCATCCCTATCCGGACAACCTCGCGCTCGTGAGCAAGGTCGGTGCACGAAGAGACGACAAGGGTGCGTGGATTCCCGCCGCGCAGCCCGACGACCTGCGCGCGGACATCGAACAAAACCTGCGCACTCTCGGCACCGATCGGCTTGCGGCGGTCAATCTGCGCATCCACAACGGCGACGACCCCAGCGCCGCCGCCGTGCTCGACCGCGAACTGTTCGAACGTCAGCTGACCGCCATGATCACGGCGCGTGACGAAGGGCTGATCGCGGGAATCGGCCTGTCCAGCATCGGGGTGGAACACCTGCACGTCGCGTTGGACCGCACCGAAATCGTCACCGTGCAGAACGCCTACAACCTGGTCGATCGAACATCACAGCCCGTGCTCGACATGTGCACCGAGCGCGCCATCTCCTTCGTGCCGTTCTTCCCGCTCGGCTCGGCGTTCAACGCGGACAACCCTGTGCTGGGCAACCCCGCCGTGAAGCAGGCAGCTGCAGATCTCGGCAAGACACCGGCTCAGATCGCACTCGCGTGGACGCTGGCCGTCGCTCCCAACGTGCTGCTGATCCCTGGCACGTCGTCGGTGGCCCACCTCGAGGAGAACCTGGCCGTCGCTGACATCGAGCTCGGCGCAGACGTCGTCACCGAGCTGAGCGCGCAAGCCGGCTAGACGTCGACCCAGTCCAGCGTGCGCTCGACGGCCTTCTTCCAGCCTGCATAGCCTGCTTCGCGCTGATCCTCGGACCAGCTCGGCGTCCAGCGCTTGTCTTCCTGCCAATTCGCTTCCAGCTCAGAGGGATCCGACCAGAAGCCCACCGCGAGGCCAGCAGCGTAGGCGGCGCCGAGTGCCGTCGTCTCCGCCACCACCGGTCGCACCACGTCGACGCCAAGAACGTCGGCCTGGATCTGCATGCACAGGTCGTTGGCGGTGATGCCGCCGTCGACCTTCAGCTCATCCAGATGGACACCTGAGTCGGCCTCCATCGCATCGGCGACGTCGCGGCTCTGGTAACAGATCGCCTCCAGCGTCGCGCGGGCGAGATGGGCGTTGGTGTTGTACCGCGACAGCCCGACGATCGCGCCGCGCGCGTCGGATCGCCAGTACGGGGCGAACAGCCCGGAGAACGCGGGCACGAAGTAGACGCCGCCGTTGTCTTCGACCTCACGGGCCAGCGACTCGCTCTGCGCGGCGCCGCTGATGATCCCGAGCTGATCGCGCAGCCATTGCACCGCCGACCCGGTGACGGCGATCGAACCCTCCAGCGCGTACACCGGGGCGGCGTCACCGAACTGGTAGCACAGCGTCGTCAGCAGACCGTTCTCGGAGCGCACGATCGTCTCGCCGGTGTTGAGCAGCAGAAAGTTGCCGGTGCCGTAGGTGTTCTTGGCGGTGCCCTCGTCAAGGCAGACCTGGCCCACCATCGCCGCCTGCTGGTCGCCGAGGATGCCGGTCACCGGCACGTCGCGGTCACCCGACGGCTGCGTGGTCCCGTAGGGTTCTGGCGACGACGACGGCCTGATCTCGGGCAGCATCGCTCGCGGGATCCCGAAGAGCTCGAGGAGTTCGTCGTCCCAGTCCAGGGTTTCCAAGTTCATCAGCATCGTGCGGCTGGCGTTGGTGACGTCGGTGACGTGCACGCCGCCGTCGGTGCCGCCGGTGAGGTTCCACAGCACCCAGCAGTCCGTCGTGCCGAAGACGGCGTCACCACTTTCGGCCGCTTCGCGTACGCCGTCGACGTTCTCGAGGATCCACTGCAGCTTGCCGCCCGAAAAGTACGTCGCCGGCGGCAATCCCGCCTTGCGGCGGATCACGTCGCCGCGGCCGTCGCGGTCCAGCGCGGAGGCAATCTTGTCGGTGCGGGTGTCCTGCCACACGATCGCGTTGTGGTACGGCCGACCGGTTTTGCGGTTCCACACCACCGTCGTCTCGCGCTGGTTGGTGACGCCGAGAGCGGCCAGATCCCCGTCGCCGAGGTTGGTCTTGTTGAGCGCAGACGACAGCACCGATCGCGTCCGCTCCCAGATCTCGACGGGGTCGTGCTCGACCCAGCCGGCCTTCGGCAGGATCTGCTCGTGTTCGAGCTGATGGCGACCCACTTCCGAGCCGGACTGATCGAAGATCATGGCGCGGGTACTCGTGGTGCCTTGATCGATGGAGGCGACGAAGTCGGCCACTGAAGGTGCTCCTCGGGTCGAAGCGAACGGGTGCAAGGGTCCATGATGGCAATGATGGGAACCGCCGTGACACGAGTCACCGACATCGACGAGATGCCGCGTGGCGGGCCCGGCGCATCGTGGCTGGACCGCCGGTTGCAGACGGGGTGCAGCGAGTATCTCGACCGCGACGACGTCGACGAGCGGATCAAACGCAGCGTGGTGAAATCTCTGGAGTGGACGGGCGATTTCTTCGGCAATCACGAGCGGTTCGCGTTGATCGCTCTCGAGGAAGTCGCCGACGTTCCCGACCCGAAGATTCTCGAACTGGGGGCGGGCCACGGCGGGCTATCGCGCAAGCTGCTCGAAAACCATCCGACAGCGCGCGTGACCATCACCGACATCGACACCACGTCTGTGGTGAAAATTGCCGAGGGCGAGCTGGGTAGCCATCCGCGAGCCATCGTCAAAGCGGCCGATGCCACCGAAATCGATTGTCCTGAAGGATATTTCGACCTCGCCGTGTCGGCACTGACGTTCCACCACCTGTCGCCGGCCCAGGCGGCGGCGGTGATCGCGGAGGGCACAAGGGTGGCCGACAAGCTGCTGATCATCGACCTGCCGCGACCATCGCCGCTGCTGCACATCGCGCGGCTGGCGACGATGCTGCCGTTCGCGTTGGTGCCGTTCGTGCACGACGGGGTGATCAGCTCGTTGCGGGCCTACAGCGCATCGGCCGTAAAGGCGCTTGCCGCGCACGCGGGTGGGGGAATCGACGTGGACGTGCGCAGTCGGGGGTGCGGTCCGCAGGTGTTCGTCGCCAGCCGTCGTTAGTTCACGCGCAGACGGGAGTTCAGCAATGTCTCCAGGTGCGTCCACTGCTGCACGGCGTCGCGGGCGAGCTCGCGTGCCTTGCGGGTTTGGGTGTGATTGAGGACCGCCTTCACGAAGGCGCCGAGCGGTTGCCCGTCGTGTAAGCAGTCGTCGACGACTGTGAGCTGAAGGTACTTACCGACGTCCTCGAGCAGTTCGACAGCGAGTGCTAGTTGGTCGGGGTCCACATCTTTCGGTCCCGCGCCGATGTCTTCCCCCAATCCTCTTATGAGGTAGACGTTGAAGGCTTCCACCCGATCCGCGCGCAGCGAACCGTTGGTGGCTGCGAGCACAACGTCGCGGTACGTGCTGAGCGCGTCGAGATCGTTGGCGCGGTTGTCCGCGACGTACTGGCGAAGTAATCGACCAGAACGGAAGACGTCGATGCGGCCGCCGCTGCCGAGAAAGATCGGGGCGTCGTCCAGATAACACCTCAGCGTCAAGAAGCTGCCGTCTGACGTGATGATGCGAATGGGATCGATCCCGACATTCGACCAGAAGTCCTTGCTGGTGACCGTCGTTGATGGCATCTGTTGCCGCTCTGCAGGCGAGGCCACCGACAGCTCGGCGCGCCCGAACGCGTAAACCTCTGAGTCGTCAGGGAACTGAACGATGACATCGAGATCGTCATCGTCGTCGTGGCTGATCTCGACGACCTTGCCGACCTTCCCATAGAGGTCGTCGTCGCGGGCCACCACCTTAGCGAGCACGCCTGGCCTGAGGAGTGCAGGCGTAGGGGCGGCGATTGGAGCCGATTGTCGGACACTTTCGTAAGCAGCGGGGCCGCGACGACGTTTTCGGGTCATGCGTTCGGTGTCGATGGCGCACCAGGGGCAGACGGCGCATCCCGTCGGAATCTGGTGGGCGCCGTTGACACAACTGGTGGTGGTGACGCGTTGAAGAGCGGCACGCCATTCAGCGGCGCTTGGACGCAGCGCAGGATCGTGGGCGCCGGTGGTGAGAGCTCGGTTGAACAGCTGTTGGATATCAACAGGAAGAAACGTCACCGGCGGGGCAAGCGGGTGCGTGTGTAGTGGTGAATTCCAGCCCCCGGCCCAATGACCGGCTTTCGCGAGGGTCAGGGCGTCGGGCTGATCGCCATCACCAATCCACGTGCCACGCATGAAGGGGTGGTTGCCAGCCATCAGTAGCAAGTGGACGTGCACCGCCAGTGAGAACAGGTCGGAGGCGATCTCGCGGGCGGTGGTGCGCAGGTTTGCGTGGGCCAGTTCGGGCGCGGTGAATTCGGGACGACCCACTCCGCATAGGAATTGTCGCCCCGCTGAGTCCGTGAACTGCATTGAGTCGCAGTCGACGAGCGTGACGCGCGTGGTATCGGACACCAGGATGTTGCGTTCCTGGAAATCGCCGATCACCGCACCCATCCGGTGGGCAGCGTCTGTTGCTATGCACAGGTTGGCGGCGATGTTGACCAGGTGAATCCACGTCGCCGCCTTCGTCCACTGCGGTGCCGACGGCAGCGGGTTGGCGCGGTTCGACGGATTGGACAGAGTGTGGATCTCGACGGCCGTCGCCATGTCCACCCGTGGCATCACGTAGCCCACGGCCCCGTCGTCGGATTCGAGCACGTGCAGAGGCCACGTCAGCACCACGAAATCAGACCGCTGCTCTGCTTCCTCGGGAGGAGAAGCGACCATGGCCGCGACTTTCTCGAGCTTGGCGCCCAGGCCTTTCAATGTGGGGTGGAAGATCTTGGCCACCCACTCGGGATGATCGACCAACGCGTAGATAGTGCCTTCGCCCGCCCTGGCCAACACTTGCGCCAAGACCACATCCTCGCCAGTTTCGAGTCTCAGTGGCGCCATCGCTCACCGCCCACCGAGTGACCCCGACGATTCGTGTGGCATGCGGGAAATGCTAGCCAGCCCGGACTACGCCTCGCTTGCGCTTTTGCCGCGGTCCGCGACCAGCGCCGTGAGGCCGGCGAGCTTTCCGCGGAGCTTTTCCGCGCGCTGCGCGACCGCCTGGACATCTTCGTCGTCGGACGCCACGACTGCGACGCCATGGGTCTGTGCGGTGGCCTCGAGGCAGCTTCTGACCGCGGGGTCGGCGAGCACCAGCGAGGCCAGCACACCGGGATGGAGTTCGTCCCGGCGTCGGCCGCGCTTGCGGTACTCGACCTCGGCCGGGATCCGGATGTCGACATCAGGGTGCGCAAGCTGCTCGTCGGCAGCCGCGATGACCAATGTCATCAACCCATTTCCCAACACGTCGAGCAGCTTGCCCCGCCCGGGAAACCACGGCAGCGGCAATCGCTCGATTTGAGACCCGACCGCATCCGAGAGCAGGTACTCGACGATGTTGCGGGTGCGAATCTCCTCGACGGCGTCCCACTCGATCTCCTCGCCGTCGATCGCGAGCGTCTGCTCGGCGATCGCCAGCCCGCCGTAGCGGTTCAGCTGACGCACAAGGCCATGCAGCATGCCGGGCGTCCGAGGATGCTCGGCCAGCAGGTTGCCGATGCCGATCTCCCACTGTCCGACGACGGGGCCGGGCTCCGGTCGGCGACTCGCCAATAGGGTCTGCAGTCGGGCCGCCTCCTCGGCGATCTCCGACGGCGACACCTTCGCGGCGGCCTGTTGAGACGCCTCCTTCGCGCGTTTCGCAATTCCCCGCCCGAGGCCGCCGAAGTCAGGCATGCGCTCACCCTATTCGGGGCACAGGTAAAGCACAGCTTGCAGTCGGCTCTGAGACCCGCAACCATCGGCGGTGTGGGCGAGGACATCAAGGGCACCACGTTCAGCGGCGCGCAGCGCAGGGATTACCGCCGCAAGATCCAGCTGTCGCTCGACGTGTTCGAGACCATGCTCGCCCAGTCCAGGTTCGAATTCGAGCGCCCGCTCACGGGAATGGAAATCGAATGCAACCTCGTCGACGAGCAGTATCAACCCGCGATGGCCAACCGTGAGGTGCTCGCCGCGATCGCCGATCCCAAGTTCCAGACCGAATTAGGCGCCTACAATATCGAATTCAACGTGCCGCCGCGCCCGCTGCCGGGCGACTCCGGGCTGGAGCTCGAGGCTGACGTGCGGGCCAGCCTGAACGCGGCGGAGAGCAAAGCGAATCGCAGCGGCGCGCACATCGTGATGATCGGCATTTTGCCGACGTTGATGCCGGAGCATTTCGCCGGTGAGTGGATGAGTGATGTCGTTCGCTACCGCGCGCTGCAGGATTCCGTGTTCAGGGCCCGCGGTGAAGACATCCTCATCGACATCTCCGGGCCTGAACGGCTGAGCCTCGAATCCGGCTCCGTCGCACCGGAATCGGCGTGCACCAGCATGCAGCTGCACTTGCAGGTGTCTCCTGCGAAGTTCGCAGACAATTGGAACGCGGCTCAGGTGCTGGCCGCGGCCCAGCTGGCGCTAGGAGCCAATTCGCCGTACTTCCTCGGCCACCAGCTCTGGGCGGAGACCCGCATCGAGCTGTTTGCACAGGCAATCGACACCCGTCCCGACGAACTCAAGGCACAAGGTGTCCGGCCGCGGGTGTGGTTCGGCGAGCGGTGGATCACATCGATCTTCGACCTGTTCGAGGAAAACGTGCGGTACTTTCCGTCGCTGATTCCTGAACTCTCCGACGAAGACCCGGTCGCCGAACTGGCGGCCGGGCGCGCGCCGAGGCTTTCGGAGCTGCGGCTGCACAACGGCACGATCTACCGGTGGAACAGGCCCGTGTACGACGTCGTCGACGGCCGTGCGCACTTGCGCGTCGAGAACCGGGTGCTGCCCGCGGGCCCGACCGTCGTCGACATGATGGCCAACGCGGCGTTCTACTACGGGGCGCTGCGTGCGCTGTCCGAGGAGGACCGGCCGCTCTGGACGCAGATGAGTTTCGCTGCGGCACAATCGAATTTCTTCGCCGCTGCCCGCAATGGAATTGCCGCCAAGCTGTACTGGCCCGGGATGGGCACCATCTCCGCCGACGAACTGGTGTTGCGTCAGCTGCTGCCGCTCGCGGACGAAGGGCTTCGCCGGTGGCAGGTGTCGGCGGCCGTGCGTGACCGCTACCTGGG
>NZ_JAVHWM010000186.1:0-44165 GCF_032159765.1 Mycobacterium sp.
TGGATTCCCAGGCCAACTCCCGCAGCGCCATCGAACAGTGGTCGGCGAACCTGAATTCGATCGGCACCCAGGCCGCCGCCCAGGACGCTGCGCTGCGCAACGGTCTGCAGCAGGCCGCGCCCACCGCCGATCAGCTCAACGCCGTGTTCAGCGATGTGCGCGAGTCGCTGCCTCAGACGCTGGCCAATCTCGAGATCGTCCTGGACATGCTCAAGCGCTACCACAAAGGCGTCGAGCAAGCCTTGGTGATCCTGCCGCAGGGTACTGCGATTGCACAGACCGCAACCTCGATCTACCCGGGGGAAGGCTTGCTGCACTTCGGTCTTGGCCCGATCGTGGTGGGCACCGCGGCCTCGCTGCTGACCCAAAACCTGATCCCGCCGGGTTTTGGGACGTCGCTGAACTCGTCTCCGCCGTGTCTGACCGGGTTCCTACCGGCCTCAGAGTGGCGGTCTCCGGCCGATACCAGCACCAAGCCGTTGCCGTCGGGCACATATTGCAAGATTCCGAAGGATTATCCGAGCAACGTCGTTCGTGGTGCCCGTAACTACCCATGCGCCGACGTGCCGGGCAAGCGGGCGGCCACCCCGCGGGAGTGCCGCAGCAACGAGCCGTATGTTCCGTTGGGCACCAACCCCTGGTACGGGGATCCCAACCAGATCCTGACCTGCCCCGCGCCCGCGGCGCGTTGTGACCAGCCGGTGAAGCCAGGAACCGTGATGCAGGCCCCCAGCATCAACAACGGAATGAACCCGCTGCCCGCCAGCCTGCTACCCCCGACGGGCTCACCTCCTCCGACGAGCGATCCCTTGACCGCGCCAGGGCAGGGTAGCGTGACGTGCAGCGGACAGCAGCCCAATCCCTGCGACTACAGCCCGGCGACCAGCCCCACGGCCGTCTACAACCCTCAAAACGGCCAAATCACCGCGCCGGACGGGTCGCGCTACAGCGTGAAAGATTCGACGAACACAGGAGACGACGGATGGAAGGAGATGCTGGCACCAGCCGGCTGAACCCCACCGAGCCCGACGGGTCGGACACCGAGACACCGGCGGATTCGACTCTCGATGAACAAGTGGCCGATCCACAACCGTCGCGGGTGAGCCGCGCGTGGTTCGTCGGCGCCCTGGTGCTGCTGGTGCTGATGGCCGGCGGCCTCGTCACGGGCGGCGTGTTCGCGATGAATGCGCACGCTGCGAACAAGGAGTCCGCGCAGAACGGACAAGCTGCCGTCGACGCCGCGAAGGACTGCGTTACCGCGACCAACGCACCCGACCCGGCGACGATGGCGAAGAGCGTGCAGAGAATCCTCGACTGCTCCACCGGTGATTTCGGCGTGTCTGCCAAGTTGATGGCGCCGATGATGGTCGAGGCCTATCAGGCGGCCAACGCGAAAGTCGAGGTGACCACCATCCGCGCTTCGGCTGAGAAGTTCAACGACGACGGCACGATCGATGTGCTCGTGGCATTCCGGTTCAAGGTGCCGACGAACCCGCAGCAGCAGAACCAGGAGACCGGGCTGCGGATGCGCGCGACGATGAAGTACGAGGACGGCAGGTACAAGATCGACAAGCTCAACCAGGTGATGTCTTGACGGCGGTGCTGGAGGCGGAGCCGCAAGAGGGGATCAGCGCGGAGACCGAGAGCAGCCAGGCAGCCTCGTGGCTGTCGCGGGCAGGCGCACTCGGGATCGACGTGCTGTTCCCCCTTTTCGTGGCGGCGGCGGTAGCCCTGGCCTGGTTCACGGCGTCGCCGGGCAGCTGGGCGTGGTGGGTGACGGCAGTCGCCGGTGTGCTGATCGTGCTGTCGATCGTCGTCAACCGCCAGTTGCTGCCCGGGGTGACCGGATGGAGTCTGGGCCGGGCGCTGTTCGGTATCGCGGTCGTGCGCAGCGACGGCGAACCCGCGGGACCGTGGCGCCTACTCGTGCGTGACGTGGCGCATCTGCTGGACACCGCCGCGCTGTTCGTCGGGTGGCTGTGGCCGCTGTGGGATGCGCGCAACCGGACGTTCGCCGACCTGTTGACACGCACGGAGGTGCGCCGCGTCGACGGTGACCGGCCGGATGTGCGACGTGGGGTCGCGGCGGCTCTGGCCGCAGGCGCGGTGATCGCCGCCGGCAGTGCCGGCCTGACGTATCTGACCGTGTACCGGCAGGAACAGGCCGTCGACGCGGCCAGGGCAGAGGTCTCCGAGCAGGGGCCGCGGATCGTCGAGAAGATCCTGTCCTACAACCCCGGCACGATGAAGGAGACCTTCGCTCAGACACAGGACCTCGTCACGGACGCCTATCGCCCGCAGTTGGTCGACCAACAGCACAGAATCGAGAAGAACCCGGCCGCGCTCAACGAATACTTCGCGGTGACGAGTTCGGTGTTGCCGGGGACGACGCCGGAGCGGGCGACGATGCTGATATACCTGCTGGGCCAACGCCAGGCCCAGCAGCAAGAGGCGAGACCCAGCACGGCGACCGCGCGAGTCACTTTCGAGAAGTCCGGCGGCAAGTGGCGGGTATCCAATGTCGAGGTATTCCCGAAGCCCCTGATCGGTGCGGGCGCCCCATGAGCCCGAGGCGCAGACTCGAGACTGAGTCCGACCGCGATGAGCCGGTCGGCGACACCCAGACCACCCCTCGTGACTGGCGCGGTTTGCTTCGGCGCGTATTCGGTGGGCTGCCGGCATTGGCCGTCGCCGCGGCATTGCTCGTCGTGGCCGCGGTCGCCGCGACGGGGTGGATGTTGTGGCAGCACGACACCGACCGGCGTGCCAACGCGGTCGACGCGGATGTGCTCGGGTACGTCGGGCAGTTCATGACCGAATACACAACGCTCGATCCTTTTCACGCGAACGACTACGCCGACCGTGTCCTCAACCATGCGACAGGTGAATTCGCGAAGGAGTACAAGGAGAAGCAGAACTCGATCCTGATTCTGGTCGCGCAAGCCGAGCCCACTACCGGAGCGGTGCTGGACGCGGGTATCGAGAAGTGGCACGACGACGGCAGCGTGAGCGTGCTGGTTGCGACGAAAATGACCAACAAGGGCGGAGACCCAAAGAAGCCGGTCGTGAGTGGCAACAAGTGGGTGGTCACCGCCGTCAAGGAAGGGCAGCAGTGGAAGATCAGCAAACTGATACCGGTGACCTGACCGGCGCAGCGACACCTGACGCACCGTCGTCGGCATCCGCCGCTACGCCGGTCGGCAAGCGCGGGCGCCACCGGACCTTCCGTCCACGTCCGGTGACCGCCCGAAAAGAAGAAGCCCCGTCGGAGATCACGGAATCGTCGGCGGCCGAACCGGAATCGACGGCGGTCGAGAAATCGCCGCCGGCTGACGCGGCCGCGGTGAAGGGTTCCGCGGCCGAGCCAGAGTCTGCTGAGGCCGAATCAACCGACGGCGAAGACAGCGATGCCAAGCCTGCCAAGCGGCGCAGATGGTTTCGCGCCCGCGCCGCCACACCGGTGGCCGGCGATGACGCAGCGACGTCGGCGGAAAACGCCGAACCGGCAGCGTCCGAAGAGGCCGACGGCGAGGTCAAGGAGCGCAAGCCGGTAGGCAAGCGGCTCACGGTCGCGGTGGCGGCGGCCGCCGCAATCTTCGTCGCGGCCGGGGCATTCGGCGGCGCGATGTTGGAGCCCTACGTCGCCGATCGCGCGGCAACCAGTACCAAGATCGAGATCGCAAAGACGGCGAAGGACGCCATCACGACGCTGTTCACCTACACCCCCGATGACATGGAGCAGTTGCCCGACCGCGCAGCCAGATATCTGGGCGGCGATCTCAAAGAGTCCTATGCCAAGCAGGTCGACCTGTTGGCGGCCACCAACAAGCAGAGCCAGATCCACCGCAACGCAGAGGTAGTGGGTGCGGCGGTCGAGTCGTTTAAGGGCGATGACGCGACAGCGATGGTCTACGCGAATATCTCCTACACGAGTGCCCAGACCAAGGACATCCCGCGGATCTTCCTCGTTGCTTATCGGTTGACGATGCAGCGCAAGGGCGGCGACTGGCTGATCACCAACATGCCCTGGATCACGTCCAAAGACCTCACCCGGATCTGACCGCCGCGCACTGTGACGAGCACCGTGCGGGTCGGAGCAGCCTTCCCCGATCCGCCCTTCAACGGCGGCAACGACGGTGACGGGCTTGATATTTCGTTGATGCGCACCATCGGTGAGGAATTGGGAGTTCGCGTCGAATTCGTCGACTACAGCGGCGCCGATTTCAACAAGATCTTCGACCGGCTCGACGCGGGCGAATTCGACTGCGTCACCTCCGGCACCACCGTCACCCCCGACCGCGCGCGACGGGCCGCATTCTGCGAACCGTATCTGGTCTCCGGCCAGTCACTGGCGGTCAACGTCGAGCGTCATCCGCACGTGCACACCGTCGACGACCTGGTGGGGCTGACGATCGGTGTGCAAGAGGGCAACACGAGTGAACCAATCGCCAATGAGCTTGTCGCACAAGGAAAAGCGAAGGCGGTTCGGGTGTACGACTACAGCATGATCAAAGCCGGGATCGATGACGTCGCAGCGGGCCGCTGCGACGCGTTCATGAAACTTGCCCCGGTGCTCACCGAGCTGGTACGCCACGCCGACGGTGTGCAGGTAGTCCTGCGTGGTATCTCGACCGAACGCATCGCGATCGCGGTGCGGCGCGGGAACTCTGGGCTCCAGAGCCGTCTGTGCACCGCCCAGGCCAGCGTCGACAACGATGGCAGGTTAGCCCAGATCCGCCGGAAGTGGCTGGGCTCACCATTACTCGACCAAAGTGCCCCGTTCACGGCTGCAGAGAGGTAGGCGTCAATGCCGTCAGTACTCGTCACGGGAGCGTCGCGGGGGATAGGCAAAACCATCTCCGGACACCTTGCCGCGCTCGGCTGGGATGTGTTCGCCGGGGTCCGCTCGGAGCTGGACGGAGAGCGGCTTCGCGCGCAAGCCCCGTCAATTACGCCCGTGATACTGGACGTGACACACGAGAGTCACATTGCGGCGCTGGATGAAGCACTGCCACCGAACCTGGACGCGGTCGTCAACAATGCCGGTATCGTCGTCGCCGGCCCGATGGAATATGTGACCCCGGCCGACTTACGGAGCCAATTCGACATCAACGTCGTCGGGCAGATCGCCGTCACCCAGGCCGTGTTGCCGCGGCTGCGGAAGTCGCACGGTCGAATCGTCTTCATCTCGAGCCTGAACGGCAAGATCTCCATGCCGCTGACGGGACCCTATTGCGCCTCGAAGTTCGCGATCGAAGCGGCGGCGGATGCACTCCGGATGGAGTTGAAGCCCTGGGGCATCGCGGTTGTGGTGGTCGAGCCGGCCCAAACCGACACCGACATGTGGCGCACCGCGGACGCTATGGCCGACGATACGGCCGCGCGGTTGCCCGACGACGCGCGGCGGCTCTACGACAAACACCTGTCAGGGTTCAAGAAGTCGATCCCGGCGTCGCAGAAGCAGGCGGTTCCTGCGCAGGATGTTGCCGCCCTGGTCGAGGAGGCGCTGTCTGCCCGTCGTCCCCGGCCGCGTTACGTCGTCGGTATGCTCCCCAAGGTGCAGCTCGCGGTGCTGACGCGGTTGCCGACGGCACTGCGCGACCGTGTGCTGCGAGGCGTGTTGCATCAGCCCGGGTGAGCGATTTCGTCAAGCGCAATTCGTCTGCGCCTCAGGGCTTCTTCGCCTGGGAAGCGGCGGGCTTGCGATGGCTTGGTGCTGCCGACGGCGGCGTGCCTTGTGCGGATGTCGTCGACTGTGACGAGACGAGCCTGACGTTGGGCCGCCTGAAACCTGTTGCGCCCAACCAGGTGTGCGCGCGTGAGTTCGGGGTGCGGTTGGCTGTGACCCATGACGCCGGGGCGCCTGGTTTCGGCGCCGGGCCCGACGGCTGGACAGGCCCCGGGTTCTTCGGGCCCATGGCGCAGCCGTTACCGATGTCACTGGTGCCCTACGACGTGTGGGGCCGCTTCTATGCGCTCGAGCGACTGGCACCGATGGCTGAGATCGCGGGTTCCGCATTGTCAGCCGAAGGCCGTGACGCCGTGGCTACCGTTGTGAAGCGTTGTCTGGCTGGCGATTTCGATACCGACGACGCGCCGGTCCGGTTGCATGGCGATCTATGGAGCGGCAATGTCATGTGGACCGCCGACGGTGCGGTGCTCATCGACCCTGCCGCGCACGGCGGGCACCGCGAAACAGATCTCGCCATGCTCGCGCTGTTCGGCTGTCCCCATCTGGCCGATATTATCGATGCCTACCGGTCGGTGCATCCGCTCGCACCGGGATTCCGGACGCGCGTCGGTCTGCATCAGCTGTACCCACTGCTCGCGCACGTTGTGCTGTTTGGAGCTGGATATGTCCGTCAGTGCGAAAACGCCGCTAGCGCAGCACTTGTCAGTTAAAGGCCAGCCAGCTCGGCAACGCACGTTCGTGTGAGTCGCACAGCACTTGCCGTGTGTCGCAGTTTCCCCTCGGCGATCCCGCTCCGGTCCACATACCTCCGGTGTCGCGACGCAGCACGATTGCCGACGAGCCGCCGCCGTCGAGCAGCAGCGCGTTGTCGGCGCCGAGCCCGCGGAAGAGGTCCTGCATGTTGTCGGGGGTGTAGCTACCGCCCTGGAAGACGTACATCTCGTCCTTGGGCCGGTTGTAGCCGATCGCGGTGCGGGCAGCACTGGGGCCGCCGTCGTTCAGCTGGCTGGTGTCACTCGGACTGAGCAGGCCGATCCCGCTGACCGCAACGAACCGTGCGCCTGCGTCGAGAAGTCTCTGAATCTCCGGCGATGCAGCGTCGTAGTCGTTGTCGCCTCTCGGCATCACGACATATGGCGTGCCACCGACCGGAAGGATCATGGTGGCCAACGCTTTCCAGTTCTCATCACCGCCGGACAACGCTTGCTTGCCGGCGTAGGCGACGGCACCCGTCACCGCCGCGTTGGAGCGACCCTGCCCGCGTGTGTTGTCGACGTAGGCGCCCAGCGGGGAGCTGCAGCCGGTCTGCTTCCAGGAGCCACTCTTCTGGCCGCGGACGTCGAAGAAGTTTGCATTGATGGCGATGATCGGCTGGCCCAGCACCTGCCACGCCTGTAGTGGTGTGTAGGTCTCGGACGCCTGCAGGAGTCCTTCACCGGTGCGCGCGCCCGGATTTCGTTCACATCGCGACTGGTAGCCCTGATGGCTGTCGACCAGAAGCTTGGGGTTCAGCCGGGTCGACGCGCTCTTGACGATCATCAAGTGGCCACCGTTGTTCAGGGTGTACTCGTTTCCCGCCGAGTTGCGGAAGGGCGCGGCAAAGTTACCACCGAAGTTGTAGACGAGATACGAGCCTTTGGTGTTGGCGATTGCCGCGAGCAGTACCGAGCGCGCGTCGTTCTCGGCACGCGCGGAAGGTGCGAAGGGCAGCGTCGCGCACAGCGTCACGGCAGCGACGGCTGCGGCTAGACGCTGGCAAAGAGCGGGGATCCCGTGCACGTCCGCCTTTCTTGGTGACGTCAACGATTAATCACAGCAACCTCTCTGTCAACTTTAGTAACAGCCCTATAACGATTCGGTACCGGTCGAATGAGTTCTCGCACTTGACGTTTGCGTTCATTACGCGGCATCACGATGACCCTGTTTATTCGACACCGATTTTGGGAAAATACCTTACGTCGGCGTCAGCAAGATGCCGCTAGCGTAGGGAGCAGCGATGTTGTGGACCATTGTCACGACAGTCATCGCCGGCATCGTCATCGGTTTGCTAGCTCGACTGGTGCTGCCAGGTAAGCAACCGATCGGCCTGCTGTGGACAGTTCTGCTAGGCATTGCGGGAGCGCTGATCGGCTCGTGGGCGTGTTGGAATCTGACCTCGTACCACAATGAAAACGGCGGCATCGAATGGATTCCGTTCTTCGTCGGCGTCCTCGTTGCGGCCGTACTGATCGCCGCGTATGTCGCGATCACCAGGCGCGGCGCGCGGTCGGGTCCGCGGGTCTGATCACTTACCAGGCGGCGCAAGGCGGTACACGGCCCCGGCGTAGTCGTCGGTGATATAGACGGCGCCGTCTGGTCCGAGGACCGCCGCGACCGGGCGGCACCACCGGGATCCGTCGGGTACCTGGAACCCGCCGACGAGTGTCTGCTGGTTGCCCAATGTGCCGTTCTGCCAAGCAAAGAACGACACCTCCGGGGCGCGCGGCGGTTCGCGGTTCCACGACCCGTGCACGCCCACCAGCGCGCCGCTGGAGTACGGGGCCGGCAAGCCGCCGTCGACGAAGGTCAAGCCCAGCGGCGCGGCGTGCGCGCCGAACGTCTGCTCGATCAGGGGCAGCGCCGCGCAGTCCAGCTTGCTGCCGTCCGCGTTGGTTTGCGCGTCGCGGGCAAACGGCGGATTTGCTCCGTCGCGGTTCGGGTGACAGTAGGGCCAGCCGAGATCACGCCCAGGAGTCAAGCGCGCGAACGACTCTGGTGGATGGTCGTCGACGTAGTCTTGAATGACCTCGCCGTAGGTGGGCCCAAGGTTCGGGTCGGCGATGTTGTCCCGATTGTTCACCGCAGACCACACCGAGCCATCGGGGGCAACCGCGAGCCCCGTGCCGTTGCGGACGCCGCGCGCAAACAGCTGGTATGGACCGCCACCCGGCGGGATGCGCATGATCGACGCGCGCTGCGGACTTGCGTCACGGTCCTCGGCAGAGATGTTGCCCGTCGAGCCGATCGAGAAGTACACCGCCCCATCGGGTCCGACCGCCACGCTCTTAAGCGCGTGGGCGTACGCGCCGCCGAGCTCGGGGCTGCGGTCGTCGGGCAGTCCCGCGGCGACGACCCGGCGGTCTGTGACAGCCCCGTGGTCGTAGGTGTAGGCGTTCAGCTGATCGCTTTCCGCCACATACAGAGTCGGGCCGGCGAATGCGAGACCGTGTGGTGCGTCGAGGTCGTCCAAGAGGACAGACTGGCGCGGCGGCTGGCTTCCGTCGGGCGTCAGGCGAAGCACCTTGCGATCGGCGGGCACGGAGACGAGCAGCGCGCCGTCCGGAGCCCACGCCGCCAGGCGCGCCTTCGGGATGCGGGACCAGACGGACATCGTCCATCCGGGCGGCACCAGCGCCTGGTGTGCGACGTCGAACGGCGGTTGCGCCAGCGTCGCGGGTACCTGGACGGGGACGTCGACGAGGCCTGCGGGTGCCTGGGCAGGGGGTGCAGGCGACGAGGGCTTGCCGCATCCTGAGGCAATCAGCGCAGTCGTCGTCAGCACGGTCGCGGCGACGACGCCCGTGCTACGCAGGCAGCCCGGCATGCATCTCCCACACCAAGATTTCCGAGGGCTCGGTGGCGGTGAGCCGCTGACCACCCGACCCCGTCAGGCGGACGGCGTCGCCTTCGTGCACGGCGCCTGTGTCCTCGAGCGTGACGTCGCCGCGCGCCACGAACACGTGGACGTACGGGGCCTCCGGCAATTGCACGCTCTGGCCGGCTTCGAGGCGGGCGCCGTGCAGCGCGGCATGACGGTTGTGTATCACGACCGCCGCGTCGGCGGCCCTGCCCGAGGCGATCGGCACCAGTCCGTCGGCGACGTCTACCTCGTGGTGCTGGTAGCCCGGGGTCAGGCCGGGTTCGTCGGGAACGACCCACATCTGGATGAAATGCACAGGGTCAACCGAGGATTCGTTCTTCTCGGAGTGCAGTATGCCCGTGCCGGCCGACATCCGCTGAGCAAGCCCAGGGCCGATGACGCCGGTGTTGCCCACGGAGTCCGCGTGTGCGAGCGACCCGCTCAGGACCCAGGTGACGATCTCCATGTCGCGGTGCGGGTGCGTACCGAACCCGTTGCCGGGTGCAACGATGTCATCGTTGTTGACCAGCAGCAACCCGTGATGCGTGTTGGCAGGGTCGTAGTTATCGCCGAACGAGAACGAATGCCGCGACGTCAGCCACGAGTTGGTGGTGACCGCACGCTCGGCGGCCCGTCGAACGTCGACGCGTGGCCCCATACGGCCAGGGTAACCGGGCCCCGGTCCCTGCAGCCTCGCGCGCCGAGATCAGAGTTGACGCACGCTTCTGCGCGATTTTCACTCGCACGCGTGTCATAACTCTGATCTCGGCGGCTACAGCGAAGGTGGCAGTCCGAACTTTTCGAACAGCGACGTGTCCAGAAACGCCACGACGTGGGACACGCCGCCTTCGGTGAAATCCACGACGTGCAACTGGAACGGCACATGCTTGTCGCCCTCGCGCATGTACATCGCGGCCGCGAGCTGGCCATTGGACCGGACGGGGATCATCCTCATGTCGCCGGGCCGCTCGGCCGGGCACTGCAGATGAATCAGCGAGCCGATGGTCTTCGGCCCGACATACCAGCTGTCGTACGGCGGCATCTCCCAGATCGCCTCGGCAGTGAACATTTCGACAAGGCTGTCGATGTCGTATTTCTCGAATGCGGCGATGTAGCGGGCTAATTGCTCCTGGGCCTCTGGCGAATCCAGGGCCGCAGGCGGATCGTCGGCGCTCGGCCCGACGGCCTCAAGCTGCGCCCGCGCCCTTTGCAGCAGACTGTTGACCGCGGCCGTCGACGTGTCGATCGCATCGGCAACCTCCGCGGCCTTCCACGCCAGCACGTCACGCAACACGAGCACCGCCCTCTGGCGCGGCGACAGGTGCTGCAGCGCCGCGATGAACGCCAACCTCACCGACTCACGCCCGCCGACGATCACCGACGGATCGGTGGGATCATCCTCGGCATCAGGAAGTGGCTCGAGCCAGGACACCTCGTGGCGCTCGACCAGCTCGTCCGTCGGGTTCGCGCTCGGGCCACCGAGTCCGGCGGGCAGCGGCCGACGCTGCCTGCCCTCAAGCGACGTCAGGCAGGTGTTCGTCGCAATCCGGTACAGCCACGTGCGCAAGGACGACTGGCCCTTGAACCCCGAATATGCTTTCCACGCGCGCAGATACGTCTCCTGAACCAGGTCCTCGGCGTCGTGCAACGAACCGGTCATCCGGTAGCAGTGGGCGAGCAGTTCACGCCGATGCGGCTCAGCCTGGATCAGGAACTCGTCATCTGATTCGCGGGCGAGGACGCTCACCGCACCGAGCTTACGCGCAAGGTCTCGTTAGGCTCTGCTGATGCCCACCACCAGAACCGAACGCTCGTTTCACGGGGTTGGAGGCGTTCGGATCGTCTACGACGTCTGGACACCTGAGGCCGCCGCCCGTGGTGTCGTCGTGCTGTCCCACGGCTACGCCGAGCATGCCCACCGATACGACCACGTGGCCCAGCGCTTCGGCGAGGCCGGCCTTGTCACCTACGCGCTCGATCACCGCGGACACGGCCGGTCCGGCGGCAAGCGGGTATGGCTCAAACGGCTGTCGGATTACACCGACGACTTCGCCACTCTCGTCGGCATCGCCGCCGCGGACTACCCGAACCTCAACCGCGTCGTTCTCGGTCACAGCATGGGCGGCGGCATCGTGTTCGCCTACGGCGCGCAGCACCCGGACGACTACGCGGCGATGGTGTTGTCCGGGCCGGCGGTCGCTGCGCAGCTCGACGTGCCCAAGCCGCTCGTGCTGGTGGCCAAAACTCTCGGGAGAGCATTTCCCGGGGCCAAGGTCAGCACACTCGATGCCGATGCGGTGTCGCGCGACCCCGACGTCGTCGCCAAATACAAATCGGACCCGCTCGTGTATCACGGCAGGTTCCCCGCGGGAATCGCGAAGGCGCTGTTCGAGGTCGGCGAGAACCAGCCGCAGCTTGCGGCCAAACTGACCGCGCCACTGTTGATCGTCCACGGCGAGGAGGACAGGCTGATCAACGTCGCAGGAAGCCAGATGCTCGTCGAGAATGCTGGATCGGCTGAGGTCGCGCTCAAGGTCTATCCCGGGCTGTACCACGAGGTGTTCAATGAGCCGGAAAAGGACCTCGTGCTCGGCGACGTCACGTCCTGGATTGCGACGCATCTGTGAGAAGCTCAGTGCGCCTTCATGTGTGGTGGATAGTGGTGGCGCTGGTGTGGGCGGGTGGATGCTCGTCAGATCATCCGACGACGACGGCGGCCCCGTCATCGAAACCCGGCGCGTGGGTCGAGGACGACGTCAGTTTTGTTACCGACGGGCTCACCACGTACGGCACGTACCGCCACCGTGAGGGCGCCCCGCCGGCCGCTGCTGCGCTGTTGATCAGCGAGAGCGGGAGCACGGATCGCAACGGGGACAACGCCGTTGCCGGGAAAATCGGCACACTGCGGGCCCTGGCTACCCTGTTGTCCGACCGCGGGGTCGCGACGTTGCGCTACGACAAGGTGGGCACCGGCAAGACGGGGCTCGGGCCCTACGACAAGCGAGCGGGCGACGTCGGCAATGCGGTCTTCACCGAAGAGGCCAAGGGCGCGGTCCGCTTTCTCGCTGAGCAAAAAGGCACCGACCCGAGCCGGATTTCAGCCTATGGACACGGGGAGGGCGCTGTGCGCGCGCTGACGCTGGCCACCGACACCAGCGTCGGCGCACCGAAGATCCATGCGCTCGGGCTGCTCGCACCGCTCGCGGGCCGGTATCTGGACCTGGTCACAGAACGGGTCCGCAAGGACTTGGATGCCCAGGCCAAGGCCGGGCAGATCAGTCCGCAGCAGGCGAAGGAGACGCTCGAGGCGTGGCTTGCCGCCGTCGCCCAAGCCCGCGCGAACGGCACTGTCCCGGACAAATTGCCCCATGGACTCAGCGCAATCCTCAATCCAGGCAACGTCAAAGCAGTGCTGGAAACCGACGCGATCGACCCGCTCGCGCTGGCCGCGCAGATACCCGCGGGCACGCCCGTGCTGCTCACGTGCAGCGACTCCGACGGGCAGGCGAGCTGCGAGGCCGTGCAACCGCTGGCGAACGCGCTGGCGCACAGCGCGCTTACCTTCGTTCAGCTCAAGGGGGTCAGCCATGTGCTCAAGGACGACCCGACCGACAACATCGGCAACTATGCGAAGGACCAGCCGCTGTCGCCGCAGTTCGTGGATGCGCTGAACAGTTTCGTCAGACCCGTGTCCTAGCGTGGCGACTATGACTGACGACAAGATGTTGGCGAGAATCGCCGCACTCCTTCGCCAGGCGGAGAGCACGGACAATCCGCACGAAGCCGAGGCGTTCATGACGGCGGCTCAGCGGCTCGCCACCGCCACCTCGATCGACCTGGCGGTCGCGCGCTCTCATGCGGCAACTCGCACCAGGGCGCAAGAACCCGTGCAGAGGACGATCACGATCGGAAACGCCGGAACGAGAGGGCTGCGTACCTACGTGCAGTTGTTTGCGGTGATCGCGGCCGCCAACGACGTTACGGTCGACGTGGCGTCCAACTCAACGTTTGTGTACGCGTACGGGTTTGCCGAGGACATCGACTCCAGCCACGCGTTGTACGCCAGCCTGGTGATGCAGATGGTGCGCGCGTCGGAGGCATACATCGCCACGGGTGCTCACCGCCCCACCCCAACCATCACGGCGCGGCTGAACTTCCAGCTCGCGTTCGGCGCCCGGATCGGCCAGCGGCTGGCGCGCGCGCGTGACGAGGCCAAGCAGGAGGTGACCACCAGGGCAAGCGCCGTGCCTGGTACGGCAATCGCGCTGCGGAACAAGGAAATTGAGTTGAAAGACTTCTACTCCCGAGAATCCAAGGCGCGAGGCACATGGCAGGCGCACCGGGCCTCGGCGGGCTACTCGTCCTCGGCGCGGCGGGCGGGAGACCGAGCGGGGCGCCGGGCACGGTTGGGGCGCAGTTCTGAGCTGCCCAACGGCCGGACCCCGATAGACCGGAATCGATGAGCCGCGACGCGCAGCGCAGCAAGGTCTACGCGGCCGAACAGTTCGTGCGGACGATGTTCGACCGCGCCGCCGAGCACGGCTCCGGTGTCGTCGACTTCTTCGGCACGCAATTGACGCTGCCGCCCGAGGCGCGATTCGGGTCAGTGGAGTCGGTGCAGCGCTATGTCGATTCAGTGCTGGGCCATCCGGGTGTGCGACAGCAGTGGTCGGTGAGCGAATCGGTCGGCGTGCGGGCGCGGCGCGGCGTCACCGCCGCGCATTACGAGGTCGTTAACGGCGACGCGGTGATCGCGGTGCCCGCCCGCGACCGCTGGGCGTTGCGGGAACTTGTTGTGCTGCACGAGATCGCGCACCACTTGTGCGGCGCGGCACCACCGCACGGTCCCGAATTCGTACGCACCTTCGCGGCACTGGCCGGGCTGGTGATGGGTCCGGAGGCTGAGCATGTGCTGCGGATCGTTTACCTCAAGGAAGGAGTCGCGCAATGACTGAGCCGACTGATGTGGATGCGCTGTTCGACCGGTTACTGATCGGCGACGACCCGGCGCTCAGCGCGGCACGGGAGGCCAGCGTCGCCGCGGGGCTGCCCACGATCGAGGTGTCGCCGCAGTACGGGCAGTTCCTGTACCTGCTGGCGTCGGCGACCGGTGCGCGGCGTGTGCTCGAAATCGGCACGCTGGGTGGCTACAGCACCATCTGTCTCGCGCGGGCGGTGGGGCCCGCCGGGCGGGTGATCACCCTCGAATACGAGCCGAGGCACGCCGAGGTCGCCCGGGCCAACCTCGATCGCGCCCTCATCGGCGACCGCGCCGAGGTGATTGTCGGAGCCGCGCTGGACACGCTGCCGCAGCTGGCGAAGCGGCCGGACCATGAACCGTTCGACCTCGTGTTCATCGACGCGGACAAAGAAAACAACGCGGCGTATGTCCGGTGGGCGGTGGAGTTGGGCCGGCCGGGGTCAATGATCTTGGTGGACAACGTGGTTCGGGCCGGGCGCGTCGTCGCCCCGGCGCACGAGGACCATCAGGCACAAGGTGTGGTCGACATGTTGAACACCATCGCAGAGCACCCGCGACTCGAGGCGGCGGCAATCCAAACCGTCGGAGTCAAGGGCTGGGACGGTTTCCTGCTGGCTCGTGTGACGTAGTCGCGGTCAGTCAACGTCACCAAACCGGCCCGCCGGAGCACAGGCGTCACTAGGTTGCTCGTCATGACGGCTGTCGGCGGGCTTGCCGCCGGACGACACTTCTTCCGCGGCGACGACGGATACGAGAATGCGCGTCGCGCGACGGTGTGGAACCAGCGTGTCCCCGATCGGTTCCCGACGTGATCGTGCACGCCTGCGACGCCGACGACGTCGTCGCGACGATTGTGTACGCGAAGGCCGGCGGCCACCAAGGTCGGCATCCGCTCAGGTGGTCACAGCTGGGCGGCCAACCACCTCCGCGACGGCGGCGTGCTCCTGGACGCCAGCCGAATCGAGCGCCGGTTCTACAGCTGGATGGGACGGGTATAGAAGATGGGCACCGAGTACCTCGGATATCGAGACGGCGACGCGGCCACCCCGTTCGGAGTGTTCTTCGAGCCCGAAATGGCCGAACTGCCAAGGCATGTGGTGGCGGCGTTGGAGCACGGCCCGCAAGCGGAGCCGACGCTGCTCGCGTTCGACGACACGCACACGCTCGACGACGAGGGCTACCACCAGACCGAGAACGGCTACGGCCTGTGCCGCGACGGCAGTGTCCGGGTCGCGGTATTGACCGACATGCCGGAAGTCACGCCGGTCATGTGGGAGTGGTGGTTCGGCTGGCACGGCTCGGATGCGCGTCGCTACAAGCTGTGGCATCCGCGCGCGCACGTCTCAGCCGCATGGCAGGACGGCGACGACCGCAGGCGCCGCGGGTCAGCACGCTATGTCGGGCGCACGTCGTTGGTTACCGAGTACATCGGCTCATCGATGCTGCGCGCGGCGATACGGTTCGTCCCCCCATCGGCATTCGGCTTGCCGGCCGCGGACAGCAACGTGGTGCCCATCTGCGCCCGGCTGGGGTCCAGCGACGTCCCAGTCGACGCGGGCTGGCTGGTTCACCACATCCGCCCGACGAGTGACGGCAGCGAGATGCGCTCCCGGTTCTGGCTGGGCGGCCCTCATATCGCAGTGCGGAAGGCGCCCGGCGTGGCCAACCGGGTGGCGCGGCCGGTGGCGTCGCGAATCCTTGGAGCCACTGTGGATTACGCGCGCGATCTGCTGGTGCACTGTGCCCAGGAGATGAATCACCTCGCCGCATTCCTGCCCGCGCTCTACGAGCAGTTCGGCGGCGAGTAGGGGCTGCTCACCTCCCGCGCGAGCGTTACGTGCAGACGGCGCCGACCGCGGCCGAGCCGACGAGCTTCACGTATTTCGACAGCACGCCGGTGGTGTAGGTCGGCGGTAGTGGCTTGAAATCTGCTTTGCGAGAATCGAATTCATCCGTGTCAACGAGCACGTCGAGCGTCGCGTTGGCCACGTCCAGCCGCACTTGGTCACCGTCGCGCACGAACGCGATGGGACCTGCGTCGACGGCCTCGGGAGCTACGTGCCCGACGCAAAGTCCCGTGGTGCCGCCGGAGAACCGGCCGTCGGTGAGCAGCAGCACATCCTTGCCAAGCCCTGCACCCTTGATCGCGCCGGTGATCGCCAGCATCTCGCGCATGCCGGGGCCACCTTTCGGGCCCTCATAGCGGATCACGACGACATCCCCGGCCTGGATCGTGCCGTCCTCCAGCGCGTCGAGCGCGGCGCGCTCTCTCTCGAAAACCCTTGCCGTGCCCTCGAACACGTCGGAGTCAAAGCCTGCGGACTTCACGACAGCGCCCTCGGGGGCAAGGGACCCGTGCAGGATCGTGATCCCGCCGGTGGGATGGATCGGGTTGTTCAGCGCGCGCAGCACCTTGCCGTCCGGATCCGGCGGAGCGATCTCGGCGAGGTTCTCGGCCATCGTCTTCCCGGTCACGGTCAGGCAATCACCGTGCAGCAGGCCAGCATCCATCAATGCCTTCATCACCACCGGCACCCCGCCGATGCGGTCGACGTCGAACATCACGTGCTGGCCGAACGGCTTGACGTTGGCCAAATGCGGCACTTTGGCGCCGACGCGCGTGAAGTCGTCCAGTGTCAGCTTCACGTTGGCTTCGTAGGCGATCGCCAGCAGGTGCAGCACCGCGTTGGTCGACCCGCCGAACGCCATCACCACCGCGATCGCGTTCTCGAATGCTTCCTTGGTCAGGATGTCGCGGGCGGTGATGCCGCGACGGAGCAGCCCGACGACGGCCTGGCCGCTGCGCCGGGCGAACCCGTCTCTGCGGCGGTCGGTGGCCGGTGGCGCAGCGCTGCCCGGCAGCGACATCCCAAGCGCCTCAGCGGCGCTGGCCATCGTGTTGGCGGTGTACATCCCGCCGCAGGCGCCCTCGCCCGGACAGATCGCCCGTTCGATGGCGTCCACGTCCTCTCGGGACATCAGGCCGCGCGAACACGCCCCGACCGCCTCGAACGCGTCGATGATCGTCACGTCCATCTCAGTGCCGTCGGACAGTTTCGCCTTGCCGGGCAGGATCGAGCCGGCGTAGAGGAACACCGAGGCCAGGTCGAGACGCGCTGCGGCCATCAGCATGCCGGGCAGGGACTTGTCGCAGCCTGCGAGCAGCACCGAGCCGTCCAGTCGTTCGGCCTGCATCACGGTTTCCACGCTGTCGGCGATCACCTCGCGCGACACCAGCGAGAAGTGCATGCCCTCGTGGCCCATCGAGATGCCGTCGGACACCGAGATCGTGCCGAACTCCATCGGGAAGCCCCCCGCGGCGAACACCCCGTCCTTGGCGGCCTGGGCAAGCCGGTCCAGCGAGAGGTTGCACGGGGTGATCTCGTTCCACGACGACGCGACGCCGATCTGCGATTTCGCGAAGTCGTCGTCCTCCATGCCGACGGCGCGCAGCATGCCCCGTGCGGCGGCCTTTTCGAGGCCGTCGGTGACGTCCCTGCTGCGAGGCTTCATGTCGAATTCGACCATCATGCAAGTATGCCTTTGCGTCCCCCGACCGAAACGAGCAGGCCAGCCAAGGACGGATACCCCCTAGGGGTACCACTGCTATTGTGGAGCCATGAAGTCGATGCGCATTGCTTTCGTCGCCGTGGCCGCATGCGCGATCGGCTTGGCGTCCGCCTGCACCTCGCCGGACCATCACGCCGCGACGACGAGCAGCGCAGCGGGCACCGAGCAGGCCGACCACAACGCTGACGACATCGCGTTTGCGCAGAGCATGGTTCCCCACCACGAACAGGCCATCGAGATGGCACAGATGGTGCCCACTAATACAGAAAATCAGCAGCTGGTCGGCCTGGCCAACCAGGTCATCAGCACGCAAGTGCCGGAAGTTCAGGCGCTGCGGGTGTGGCTGATGCAATGGCAGGACGCGAGCGGACACGATCCGGCCACGCACGAAGGCGCGCCGATGGCCGGGATGGTGAGCGAGGCCACCATGGACAAGCTCCGGACTCTTCACGGCGCCGACTTCGACCGGTTGTGGCTGATGTCGATGATCGATCACCACCGCGGCGCGATCGCGATGGCACAACAGGAAGTGGCGCGCGGCAAGAACCCCGACGTCATCTACTTGGCGAAGTCGATCGTCACTGCGCAGCAGTCCGAGATCGACCAGATGAATCGTATGCTGGGAGGATAAATGGTTGCAGGACAGGAAGATCGGGCACCGGAGCAAGCAAGAGTACATGGCTACTCGGCGCGCAAGGACGACTACGCAAAGCGGCTGCGCCGGATCGAGGGCCAGGTGCGCGGTGTGGCCAAGATGATCGACGACGACAAGTACTGCATCGACGTTCTGACGCAGATAAGTGCTGTCAACAACGCTCTGCAGTCGGTGGCGCTGGGTCTGCTCGACGAACACCTGAGCCACTGCGTGACCGACGCCGTCGCGGCAGGAGGGCAGGAGGCCGATGCCAAACTCGCGGAGGCGTCCGCTGCCATCGCCCGCCTGGTGAGGTCCTGACGCCCGACGAGTGCCCGGTTGTAACTTTGGTGGCTATCTCACAGCAGTAACGAATCCGCAGCTCAGAGCGATGTGTCAAGCAGTTGTGAACGGGTCGGGGCCCTTCAGCAGGAGATTCCGGCCGCTCGCCCTGTGCGACACTGGGTGATTGAGAGGTCTGGAGGATCGATGAATACCCGTACCGGAGCCGCGAGGCGATCGGCATCGTGGAAATGGACAAAAGGCACGCTGACCCCGGTTTTGTGTGTGAGTGGAGTCGTCGCAGGGATGTTGACGCTTTCGCCGTCGGCTCTGGCCGATCCCGCGCAGGATCCGGGCCAACCGCCCCCTGGGGTTCAAGCGGTCGATCCCAGCGTC
Source organism: Mycobacterium sp. (assembly GCF_032159765.1). Classification (GTDB taxonomy): domain Bacteria; phylum Actinomycetota; class Actinomycetes; order Mycobacteriales; family Mycobacteriaceae; genus Mycobacterium. The sequence continues at coordinate 19,175 of NZ_JAVHWM010000186.1, forward strand.
CCCACTGCCGATGTGCCCGTGCCGATGGATCAGCCGCCGCCCCCGGCGGACCCGAACGCCCTCGACGCGGTGGGCGGCACCCCGCCCGCGGCCACTCAGCCCGTCGCGGTTGCCGGCCAGGACCCGACGCCGTTCACCGGTGAGGCGCCGTTCCGGCCACCGAGCTTCGACCCGCCCAACGGCGCGACGGTTGGTGTGGGCAAGCCCATCGTGATCAACTTTGCCGTGCCGATCGGTGATCGCGCGCTGGCGCAGTCGGCGGTTCACATTTCGTCCACTCCGGCTGTGCCCGGTCACTTCTACTGGATGAACAACCAGCAGCTGCGGTGGCGGCCGGAGTCGCTCTGGCCTGCGCACACCACAGTCCACATCGACGCGGCCGGCACGCAGTCGACCTTCACCACCGGCGACGCGCTGGTGGCGAACATCGACGACACCACCCACCAGATGACGGTCACCCGTAACGGCAAGGTCGAGAAGACGATTCCGGTCGCGATGGGCATGGCCGGACCCAAGACCGCTACGCCCAACGGCACGTACTACGTCAGCGACAAGTACCCGACGATCGTGATGGACTCGTCGACCTACGGCGTTCCGGTGAACTCGGCGATGGGCTACAAGGTCAACGTGAGTGACGCGGTGCGGATCTCCAACACCGGCATCTTCGTCCACTCGGCACCATGGTCGGTGGCCGACCAGGGCAAGCGCAATGTCAGCCACGGATGCATCAACATCAGCCCCGAGAACGCCAAGTGGTTCATGGCCACCTTCAACAAGGGCGATCCAGTGGTGATCAAGAACACCTCCGGTGGCCTCTACAACCAGAACGACGGCTACGACGACTGGCAGCGGTGAGCTGAGGCTCTAGTTCCAGATCGGCACCCGTTGCGCAGGGTCGAGATACAGCTCGTCCGACGCGGAGACGTCGAACGCGTCGTAGAAGGCGTCGATGTTGCGCACGACGCCGTTGCACCGGAATTCCGCAGGCGAGTGCGGGTCGACCGCGAGCCGGCGAATCGCATCGGCGTCACGCGACTTGGTGCGCCAGACCTGGGCCCAGCCGAAGAAGACACGCTGAAGGCCGCTCAGCCCGTCCACCACAGGTGCGTCCTTGCCCTCGAGTGAGAGCTTGTAGGCCAGAACGGCGATAGACAGGCCGCCGATGTCGCCGATGTTTTCACCAACTGTGAACGCGCCGTTGACGTGGTGGTCGCCGGTCAGCGCGCGGGGGGTGTACTCGTCGTACTGCTCGATCAACGCCTTCGTGCGCGCGCCGAATTCAGCGCGGTCCTGATCGGTCCACCAATCGACGAGGTTTCCGTCACCGTCGTACTTTGCGCCCTGGTCGTCGAACCCATGCCCGATTTCGTGGCCGATGACGGCCCCGATGCCGCCGTAGTTCGCTGCATCGTCGGCGGTCGCGTCGAAGAACGGAGGCTGCAAAATGGCTGCGGGGAAGACGATTTCGTTCATCCCCGGGTTGTAGTAGGCGTTGACGGTCTGCGGGGTCATGAACCACTCGTCGCGGTCGACCGGCGAGCCGAGCTTGGCCAGTTCGCGGTCGTGATTGACGGCGGCACCCCGCAGGACGTTGCCATAGAGATCGTCGCGGTCGACGTCAAGCTTCGAATAGTCCCGCCACTTAGGGGGATATCCGATCTTCGGGGTGAACTTGGCGAGCTTGGCCAGCGCGCGTTCCCTGGTCTGAGGGGTCATCCACTCCAGCGATTCGATGCTTACCTGGTACGCCTTTTGCAAGTTGGACACGAGAACGTCCATGCGCGCCTTGGCATCTGGCGGGAAGTGCCGCTCGACATACTGCTTGCCCACCGCGTCGCCGAGTAGGCTTTCGACAAGTGAGACGCCGCGCTTCCAGCGGTCGCGTATTTGTTCGGTGCCGCTCAGTGTGCGTCCGTAGAACGCGAAGTTCTCCGCGACCAAGTCATCGGTCAGGATCGCCGCACGAGCGGTGATCAGCCGCCAGCGCAGCCACAGCTTCCAATCCGCGATGTCTTCGCTGGACCACAGCGCGGCGAACGCTGTCAGGTAATCAGGTTGGCGCACAACCAGTTCCGCGGCTTCCTCAGGGGAACTTCCCAGCGCCCGGACCCAGCCCGACCAATCGAACCCCGGTGCTTCGTCTGACAGATCGGAGAACTTGCGCAAGTTGTAGGTCAGGTCGGCGTCCCGGCGCTTCACGACGTCCCAGTGCTTCGCGGCGAGCTTTTTCTCCAGCGCAACGATGCGTGCCGCATCGGCGGCATGATCGTCTGCGGTCCCACCGAACACGAGCGCGAACATCGCGGCGATGTGGCGAGAATATGCGGCCAGGATCTCGGCGTACTGCGGGTCGCGGTAGTACGACTCGTCAGGCAGGCCGATACCGGACTGGCTGACATGCAGAAGGTAGCGGGTCGAATCCTTCGAGTCGGTGTCGATGTAGACGCCGGCGGCTCCTCCGACGCCCGTCCGTTCCAGTGCACCCGCGACAGCGGCGAGGTCCACGATGTCGGCCGCCTCGTCGATGGTCGCCAGCTCCGCCTGAAGAGGGGCCAGGCCGATCCGCTCGACCGCCGACTCATCCATGAAGCTCGCGTAGAGATCACCGATGCGCTGCTCGTCCGTTCCGACGCTGGGGTTCGATTCAGCCGCTTGAGTGATCAGATCGCGGACCTTTTCTTCGGCGCGATCGAACAGCGCGCGGAACGCACCGTCGGTGGCGCGGTCTGCGGGCATCTGATACTCGGCGAGCCAGCGCCCGTTGACGTGGCCGAACAGATCGTCCTGGGGACGAGTCGCCGTATCCACGAACGAGAGGTCGATACCGGATTTGATCGTCACGACCCAATCCTTCCAGACGGCCCCGAGGAGGAGCTGGGTCCGTTGGTCTTCGCGCAAGCGCTCATCCGCCGCGGACCGGACCGTCACCGCCGGATGGTTATGGACACAACCGGTGGCGGTACCCTCACGCATGTGTCAGACCGTGACACTCACACAGGGGTGGAAAGCAAACCCGTCGGGCAGGTCCGCCCGCGGGTGTTATCGGGCTTCGGCGTCGGATCGGCCGTGCTCGGGCTTGTCTGTGTGGCCGCGATTGTGCTGACTTCGCTGATCTGGTCGTCGCACCGCGACCAGAAAGCTGAGTTCGATTACAAGGCGCGTGTGATTTCGACGGCGGTGAACTGGGCCGGCGTGCTGATCAACATGAACAAGGACAACATCGAGACCAGCGTGCAGAAGTTGCACGACGAAACCGTCGGCACGCTCAATAGCGAGCTGGATTCCGTGCTTGCGCCGCTGATGACATTCGTCAAAAAGGTTCAGTTGAAGACCACCGGGCGGATCGATGCGGTGGCCTTCGAGTCGGTGCACCAGGACGTGAACCGCCAGCCGGGAACCCCGCCGCCTGACACGACGCTGGGCGGGCTGGCGTCGCGAACCGACACGGCGCTGATCATCGCGACCCTGGTGGCCGAGACCAAGGGTGGGCCAGTGCCCCAGTCGTCTCTCACTCTGCGGATCGGTATCTCGGACGTCGGCGGCAAGCTGCTGGTGTCCGATCTGGAAATGTTGCGATGAGAAACGCCTGGCGGGTCTTCGCATTCGACATCGCCGCGCCGCTGGTGGGCATGGCTGCGCTGGTGACGATCGGGTACGTGCTGGCCTGGAACGTGTGGTGGGTGGCGGCGTGTGCGGTGCTGTGCACGCTGATCGTCGAGGGCATGGTGGTCAACGTCGTGCTGTTCCGCCGAGACAGGGTGACGGTCGGCACCGACGACGACGGGCCCGGGCTGAGGCTTGCGGTCGTGGCTCTGACGACGGCGGCTACCGTCGCCGCCGTGTTGGTCGCCTATACCCAATGGACGGTGCAGGATCGCGAGGTGAACCGCGACATCGACGAGGTGGTTCACAAGGCGGTGAAGTTCGCCGAGTCGACGATGACGTACTCGCCGGCGGAGCCCGTCGCGGCCATCGACCGAGCGGCCGACATGATGGACCCCGAAGACGCGAAAAAGTTAAAAGCGGCCTACGAGCCTGAAATGAAAAAGCAAGCAGCGCAGAATATTTCGTCGCAGGCGCAAACGATCTCCGCCGGCCTGAACCCTCCGATTTCGGCAGACACCGCGATCGTAGCCGTCGTGATGCGCGCGACGCGTCAGCAACCGGGCAAGCCGCAAGAACAAGCGGTGGTCGGCTTTGAGGTGGCGCTGACCAAACGCGGCGACCAGTGGCTCGTCGCGAATCTGATCCCGCTCAGCCCCGCTCCCCCCGCGCCCCAATGAGCCGGGCGTGTTCCACCTTCAGGCACCGGTCCATCACCACCTGAAGTCCAGCGGCCTCGGCATCGATCGCGAGTTGCTCGTCCCATAGGCCCTGTTGCAGCCAGATGCTCTTCGCGCCGACCGCTATCGCGTCCTCGAGCACCGACCGCAGGTGGTCGCTACGGCGGAAGACGTCCACTATGTCCGGCACGACCGGCAGCGCCGAGAGGCTCGCGAACACCGATTCGCCATCGAGCTCGTCGATCGTCGGATTGACCGGGTACATCGCGTAGTCGCCCGTCGCTTTGAGGTAGCCGTACACCTCGTTACTGGGCCGCGTCGGATCCGGTGACACCCCCACGACGGCGAGCGTGCGGGTGGTCTGCAAGAGGTCGCGTACGGCGTCGTCGCCAGGTTCGGTCCACACGCCGCAATGGTATGGCGGCGGACCGCCGCGTCACTTGGTGCGCGTCGAGCGCTGGGCCTTCATCTTCGCGAATCGGTCGGACAGCCGGCGCATGCGGACCATCAGCGAGGCCGGCGGGCTGACAGCGCCCTCGATATAGGTGGCGAGATCTTCAGGAGACGCCCCGATGCGTGACGCAAATTCCCGGACGCTGAGACCGGAACGGTCGATGAGGACCTTGATCTGTTGGGCGACCTCGGCGCGCTCGTCGGCCTGCAGCTTCTCCCGGCCGCGCGTGAGCACCTCGGACAGGGCCTTGGAGATGCCGTACGACGAGCCGGTCTGCAGCACCTCTTCGACCTGCCGCGCGGTGCGGCCGTAGGGGTCGCGGTTGAGGGCGACGACGATCCGCTGCCACACGGTGAGATCGCCACTTTCGATCGCGATCCGGATCGCTGCAGTGGGCCAGAACTCGACGGGCTTGCTTTCGTAGGCGACCAGAGCCGAAGCCGGGTCTGCTGCCGCCAGCCGGACTGTGGGCGCAGCGTCGTCATGTGCGCCCATTCTGACCTCGCCGGCCAACGTCACCTCGCCTCCTCCAGCATTGCGACGGCCACCGACAGACACCGATCCTTGACGTGCTTCCAGTCCACGTCCGGATCCACCTCGTCGTCCGCGGGCCGCGGTTCGGCAAGTCTGCGAACGAGTTGAGTGGCCACCCACTGTCTTCTCGGCTGTTGCCCACAGTAGTACTTGTCCATCCCCGCCAGCACGGACGCGACCGTTTGAGTGTCCATCGTGGCGACGATGTCAGCGAAGTCGGCGTAGTCGCGGCTGCTGTTGCGGCACATCAACAAGTAGCACTTCATCCGCAGCGTCTCCGCGCCGGTGGGAATCTGCAGGCGATCACCGGTGGGCAGCTGGACGTTGGTGGTCTCGACGGGACTGCGTCGCTCGACGGGTCTACTGTCGCCGTCGGCGCCGACCGCAAGCGCGTCCAGCGCCACCGACAACCTGCCACGCCACATCGTGACGGGGTGCACACTGCGGCCCGCCCACGGCGTCGTCTTGCGGCTGTACCGGCGCGAGGCCGGGCGCTGGCCGGGCACGGCCGCGCCGTTGGTGTGCCCGTTGTTGTGTGCCGGCTCGCTCTCGGGTAGCTCCTCGCCCCGGCGGGCGCAGCCGGTGAATGCGAGCGGGTCGGCAACGCAAATAGTGTCGGGGGCAAGGTTTTTCAGCTTGGCCGCTGACTTGACCACCATCCGGACGTCTGCATTGGGTGCCACCAGGGCGGAGATGTCGTCGGGGATGAGGACGACGTCGCCGATGTCGACCTTCGGCAGCGGGCGCTCGAAGTCGACCGACGGCAGTATGCGGTCCAGCCAGCGCGGCAGCCACCAGTTCCATTGCGCGAACATCGCCATCAAGGCGGGCACCAGCACCAGCCGCACCACGGTCGCGTCGACCGCGATCGCGACAGCGCACGCGACCCCGATCTCTGCGACTAGGGGCATGCCGGCGAATGCGAATCCGATGTAGACGGCGATCATGATCAACGCCGCGCTGGTGATCGTTCGCGCGCTGGTGCTCACACCCCACGACACGGCGTCGCGAGTGTTGTTGGTCTGCAGGAAACGCTCCCTGATCCGCGTCAGCAGGAAGATCTCGTAGTCCATCGAGAGCCCGAACGTGATCGCGAGCACCAGCGGCGGGACCGAGCTGTCCAGCGACGAGAGCTTCTGGAAGCCCAGGTCGGTCAGCCAGCCCCACTGGAACACCGCGACGATGCTGCCGTACGCCGCGGCGACTGACAGCACGGTCATCAGCACACCCTTGAACGCCAGGAACACCGACCGGATGGAGATCAGCAGCATCACGAATGCGATGACGGACACGAAGAGGAACACCCACGGCTGGGTTTGCTCCACGCGGTCGTCGAAGTCCTTGATCAGCGCGGTCGGCCCGCCGACGTCGATGCGGGCGCCGTCAGCCGCCGGTCCCTGGGGCAGGCGTTCGCGCATCCAGTCGATGGTCTCGCGGGCGGCGAAGTCCTCGGGGTCCACCGACATCACCGCCGAGAGGAGCGCGCTGCCCTTGTCGTCGGCGAGGACGGCCGGCTGCACCGTCACGATGTTCGGTGCCTCCTTCATGCGTGCGGCCACCTGGTCGATCGCCTGTTGATGAACGGGGCTGCTGACGTCGCCGTCGTTGAACGACACCAGGACCCGGATCGGTCCGAGCGCTCCGGGCCCCAGCGCTTCCGCCGCAGCGTTGACGCCGCCCCGGATCTCGTGGGTGGGCGGGAACTGGCGCTGCATGCTGTTGGCCAGGCTCATCGACAGAGCGGGCGCGGCGAGTGTGAGCAACACCGCAGAGGCACCCAGCGCCGACAACCACGGCCGGCGCATCACCTTCTCGATCCATCGCGTCCAGAACGGCGACTCGGTGGATTCTGGCCGACGCGACCAGTGCAATAGCGACGAGCGTTTCGCGGCCGCGCGGCCGAACGTCGCAAGGATCGCCGGCGTGAGCGTCGTCGACGTCAGCACGGCAATGCCCACTGTGAGCACTGCGCCGGTGGCCATCGACCGCAGCACCGGGGTGTTGATGAGATAAATGCCGCACAGCGATGCGATCACCGTCATGCCTGACAGCACCACCGCCAGCCCGGACGTTGCCATCGCCGCGTCGGTTGCCTGTTTCGCGTCCCGTCCGGCGCGCAGCTCTTCGCGATAGCGCATCAGGATGAACAGCGAATAGTCAACGGCCAGAGCGATTCCGAACATCGACACCGTCGGCGCTACGAACACCGACATCGTGGTGACAGTTGAGAGCAGATAGACCATACCCATCGACACAGCGACGGTGATGACCCCAAGGATCAGTGGCATCGCCGCTGCCGCGAGCGACCCGAACACCGCGAGCAAAACGATGAGGATGATCGGAAGGTTCCACTGCTCGGCTTCCGCGATGTCCTTTTTCGTGTTCGACTGTGCCGCCGCGCCCAGCGCGCCCTGGCCGATCACGAAGAGGTCGACCTTGCCGTTCTCCAAACTCGCCGGCTTGTCACTCTTGATCCCGATGTCGTTGCGCAACTGCCTGGCGACGTCGACCGCGCCCGTGTTGTTGAACGCCAACTTCAACGGGATGACGTAGGGTCGCTCGCTGCTCGGCGGCGGCTGCGGAGTCGGCGGCGCGAGGGCCACGCTTGGCACCTCGCTGACCTTTTGCTGGAGGACCGCGACCGCATCGGTCATGTCTTGCTCGGTGGCTCCGTCGCGCGGCGCGGCGACGAGCGCCAGCGGGGATGCGCCTTCGTCCGGATAGTGCTTCTCGAGTTCCCGCTGCACGTGCAGGGACTGTGATCCTGCGACTTCGAAGCCGCCGCCGGTGAGGTTGCTGGACTCGTGCAGTGCGACCATGACTGCAGGGACCAGAAGCAGCAACCACGCAGCAAACACCGCCCAGCGACAGCGGCGCAGGTTGCTGCTCAAGCGCATCATGAACTGCTGGATGGTCTTTCCCCGCTTTCTTCCGCGTCGTGAGCCTACAGCAGCTTTCTGGGCCTGACAGCCCGCTGACCTGCCCTTCGGGGAGGACTGATGCCCTAGCCCCGAGATCGCAGCGGCGTAACACCTGATGGGGTTACCTCGATATTCACCTCGTGGATTGGCGGACTGCCGCCGGCCGATGGCACGATGTGGGTCAACTGTTTGCTGGCCCGGGACTTGCCGACTGGGCGTAGATGCGCCGGCTGCACATCATGAGGAGTTATCCGATGAACATGGCTACGCCAGTGCTGCGTCGCGTGCTTTACGGTGTCTTCGCCAGCTGCCTGGCCGGCGGAGCGGCGGCGGTGGTCGTGGTCATCCCGTCTGCCACCGCGGCGAGCGACCCGTGTGCTGCGAGCGAGGTTGCGCGGACCATCGGTTCGGTCGCGAGCAGCACCGCCAGTTATCTGGACGCCCACCCGGACACCAATAACGCGCTGACCGCCGCGTCACAGCAGCAGGGCCCGCGGGCTCTGGGCATGGTGAAGAACTACTTCGACGCCAACCCGCAAGCGGGCAAGGACCTGCAGACGTTGCAGCGGCCGCTGACGGACCTCACCGGAAAGTGCAAGCTGCCGATCACGCTGCCCCAGGTGCTTCAGATGATGCAGGGCGCACAACAGGCCGGCATGCCCTCGGCGCAGAGCGCGACGGCGCCTCAGGGCAGTGGCCCGCTGCCCGGGCCGGGCGTCCCGATTCTCGCGCCGGCACCGTCGAACCCCACACCGCTTGCGCCGGCCGCGACGGCTCCCACTGCGCCATCCGGGCACTGAACCCCGCATGCCTTTTCCTGCAAGGCAGGGCGGCGTGTCATTTTCCTGCAAGGCAGGGCGGCGTGTCATTTTCCTGCAAGGCAGGAAGTTGACGGCCACTTCTGCTTAGCTTCATCATGTCGCAAACCATCGTTGGTTGCGACGCGTTCGACACGTGACGAAGGAGCCAATACATGTTGCTGTCCGGCCGTACCGCACGCCGTGCGGTCGCAGGCGCGATCGGTGCAGGTGCGATCGCTAGCGCGATGCTGTTCGTTGCCAGCCCCCTGGCGCTCGCCGATCCCCCACCCAACTGCACGGCCGGCGACCTCGCGGGTGTCGCTTCAGGCGTCTCGGCGTCGACGTCTGCCTACCTGTTCACGCACCCAGATGTGAACGCGTTCTTCACCGGCCTCAAGGGCCAGCCGAAGAGCGACATCAAAGACGACGTCCAGAACTACCTCAACGCCAACCCTCAGGTGAAGACCGACTTGACGAACATCCGTCAGCCGCTTGTCGATCTGAAGGAGCGCTGCCGATAATCGCCTTGTGTCGGGCGAGCTAGGAGCACCCGCCGTGGGCGGGGAGGAGCTGCCCGTCCGGGACGGCGTGGGTCCGTTGGTGCTGATGGTCGACGACGACCCCGACGTGCGCACGTCGGTCGCCCGCGGACTGCGGCACTGGGGGTTCGACGTCCGAGTGGCCGCCACCGGCAAGGAGGCCCTGCGGCTGCTGTCCGGCGAATCCCACGATGCGCTGGTGCTCGACGTGCAGATGCCCGAGTTGGACGGTGTCGCCGTGGTGACGGCGCTGCGGGCACTCGGCAACGACATCCCGATCTGTGTGCTGTCGGCCCGCGACTCCGTCAACGACCGCATCGCAGGCCTGGAAGCGGGCGCGGACGACTATCTGACCAAGCCGTTCGACATCGGCGAGCTCGTCGCGCGTCTACACGCGCTGCTGCGCCGGTCGTCGCACTCCGACGAACGCTCCGACGCAATGACCGTGGGCCCGTTGACGATTGACACCGCGCGGCGGTTGGTGTTCGTGGCCGGCGAGCGAGTCGAGTTGACGAAACGCGAGTTCGACCTGCTCGCCGTGCTCGCCGAGAACGCCGGCGTGGTGCTCACCCGGCAACGACTGCTGGAGCTCGTGTGGGGGTACGACTTCGACGTCGACACCAATGTCGCTGATGTGTTCATCAGTTACCTGCGGCGCAAGCTCGAACGCGACGACGTGCCACGGGTGATCCACACGGTGCGCGGGATCGGATACGTGCTGCGGATCGATCCGTGAATCGGCTTTCGCATTTCGTCAGCAGATCGACGTCGCTGCGCACCCGGGTGGCGATCGCAGCGGCGCTGGCGGCCGCGGTGGTGGTCGCCTTGTTCGCGCTTGTCGCCTCGGTCCTGTTGATCAACAACGACGCGGCTCAGCTGGACCGCCGCCTGGACGCGATCATCGACACCAGTATCGACCCGCGTCCCAATGCCACCGAGCCGCGGGCAATCCTGCAGACTGTTCGCTCGAGCACCACGCGAGAAGTGGTGTTCCAGAGAGGGTTTCAGTTGCCGCCGCTGCCTGTCGGCACGACGACGGTGGACATCAACGGGGTCAACTACCGGGTCCGCACGGTCGAGCGGTCGCAGCCGGGCGGCGACGTGCTGGTCTCGATCGGTATCCGTGTCGACAGCATCCTGTTGGACAGCTCGCGAATTCCGCTGTACCTGTTGATCGGTGGCGCGGCCGTGCTTTTTGCCGCCGGGCTCGGCTGGCTGTTCGCCGGGCCCGCCGTGCGGCCGCTGAGGCGGCTGACCGCACACACCAGGCGACTCGGTAAGACCGACACCACCATGCCGGTGGTGCACGGCATTCGCGAGGCCGAAGACCTCTCGGAGGCAATGTCAGGCATGCTCGCGCGGCTGGCGTTCGCGCAGGCATCGACCACGAATTCGTTGCGGGCCGCCCAGGATTTCGCGGCCAATGCGGCCCATGAATTGCGCACCCCGCTGACCGCGATGCGGGCCGACTTGGACACCTTGCGCATCCATAACCTGCCCGACGAAGAACGTCAGGAAGTGGTGGCCGATCTGTCTCGCGCGCAGCGCCGCGTCGAGGCGATCATCACCGCGCTCGGCCAGTTGGCGTCAGGTCAGCTGGCGCAGGACGAAGATCGTGAACCGATCGACGTCGACGACCTGCTGGAGCGGGTGGCTCAGGAGAACATTCGGCAGTCACCGCCGGTGGAGATCGACGTGCACGCCGAGTACGCGGGCACGATCTTCGGGTGGCCGAGCGGATTGCGGCTCGCGGTGGACAACCTCGTCCGCAACGCGATCACCCACGGCGCGGCAACGCGGATCACGCTGACTGCGCGCCGCCACGACGACAAGGTCGCCATCATCGTCGACGACAACGGCCGCGGCCTGCCCGTCGAAGAACATGCCACCGTGCTCGGCCGGTTCGCCCGCGGGAGCACGGCAGTGGCCGGGGGTTCGGGCCTCGGCCTAGCGCTGGTAGCCCAACAGGCTGCGCTGCACGACGGCGAGATCAAGCTCTCCGACGGACCGCTCGGAGGCCTGCGCGCGACATTGACGGTATCTACCGGCGGCCGTGAGCCGACCGACGGGCCAGTGCCGCCGCGCCCGCCCGCCAGCCGAGCAGCAGAGCGCCCGTCACCAATGAGGCGACGACTACGAAAGTAGCGGCGACACTTCCAGAAGTGGCTTTGCGCAACACCATTCCCACCACCACAGTGCATACCCAGACGGCCATCCCGGTGGGTGCGATCGCGAGCGGGCGCCGCCATCCGGCGCTGACGAGCCAGCCGACGCCTGCTCCGACAAGGAACGGCCACGCGGTCTCGGCCACGCCGGCGACGGTGACTCCCTCGGCGTGGCTGCGGCGGCCGACGGCGCAGAACACCACCACGCACAACGCATCGGCGACCGGCGCCGCCCACTGGCGTGTTGCGATCCTCACGCCGGGTAGTTCATCACGTCCAAGACGAGCGGCATCCGGTAGGTCTCGTCCTGTGCGGTGACGCCGTGCTGGAATTCTGCCGGGCCGCCGGTGTCGGTGAGCGTGTCGACGGAGGTCAGCCGTCCGTCGAGCCGGAACTTGTCGAACACGAACGGTAATCCATTGGAGCGCAGGGGATCTGCGGCACTCATCAACTGAAAGTGCAGATGTGGCGCATCGCTGTTGCCGCTGTTGCCGAGTGCGCCCAGTGTTTGGCCGGTCGTCAGCTTGTCGCCGATCTTCGGTTTGACGGTGCCGGTCTTCAGGTGGGCGTACATCGCGTAGTTGCCACCACCGATGTCCTGGATCACGCGATTGCCGGCATACTGATCTAGCTGCAGCCCTTGCGGATTCGCACCGGGCACCTGTTCGGGCAGTCCGTCCACCACGGCCACCACGGGTCCGTCGGCAACCGCGACCACATCCGCGCCGTAGTACGGGTAGCTGGCAAGGTCAGTCCGCTCGCCGGTGAACATCCGGGCGTCAGCGGTGAGCTGGACGTAGTCGATGGCATACCTTTCGGCGAACCAGAATGCTCCGTTGACTGGATTGGCAGCCATGCGATGGCCGGTCATCCCGCAGCACCCGTCACCCGCCACCCAGTCGTCTCCGTGCAGCGGAGGTGAAATCGTCACCGGCTTGCGGTTGTCGACTTTCACCGGCGCGATCGTCTCCGTCATCGCGGCGTCGATAATCGGGGGTTGCGGTTGCGGCACCGAGATCCCGACGACGTGCCTGAGGTCAGTCGGTACACCCGCGGCGTCGTCGACCGTCACGTCCAGCCATACCAGTGCGGTTTGCGCCGGGCCGATCGCGGTGGTGGGTGCGGGGTTGCCCACAAGCCTTGTCCTGCTTGCCAATCCGGGGCCGGTGAGAGTCAGTAGCGGCTTATCGCCGGCAATCGCCCCCAGCGACATCAGGGTCACTTCCTGCGCCAGTGTGTTGGTGAGGATCAATTCATAGGCGAGGTGCGTCTTGCCGTCGGTGGCGGCGACGGGTGTCGGGGCGGCGACGACGGAGCCCGTGACGGGAGTGAGCGCAGTCGGGCCCGCCGGCTGATCGGCCGCCGGCGCTGGCGTCTCGGTGATGGTGATCGTCTCTCGTGCCGAGGATGGCGACCGGGTTTCCGTGCCGCACGAGGCAACTGCGAGAACCACGCTCACCGCGAGTGCGGAAAAGCGATGGTGCATGCGGAATCTCCGTTCCTCGTCATTGGTCGTCGTGGTTGGTGCTATCCGTCACGTTGTCGGCGTCGTCGAACGGCGCGGGGTCGGTGTCGTGGTCTGTGCGGAAGAGGAAGAGGAAGATCACCCAGCCGATGGCCGCGATGAAGAGCCAGCTGACCAAGCGGTAGATCAGCATCGCCGAGATCGCGTCCGACAGAGCCATGCCGCTGGTGACCAAGCCGGGCACCAGGACCGCCTCGACGACGAGGAGTCCGCCAGGCATCAGCGGGATCGATCCGACAGCGCGGGCCGCGGCGTAGGCGACCGTCAAACCGGCCAGTGACGGGTGACCGCCTGCCGCGTAGGCGGCGAACAGCAAGCACGCCACGTCGGCGACCCAGTTGAACATGGACCAGCCGAACGCCACGCTCAGTACGCGCCGGCTCGGGCTGACCGACTCCAGCTGGTCGAGCGTTCTTCTCCATTTCTCTAGCCCGGTGTCAAAGGGCTTGCCGCGCAGCGAGTTCACCCACGACAGCACCTTCACCCCGATCCCGTCGATGAGCTCGGGCCGGCTGGCCACCGCCTGGGCGAGCAGCAGCAGTGCCACGAAACCGCCGATTGTGAAGATCAGCGAGAACGGATTGTTCCTGGCGCCCAACAGAAACGCGGCGCCTAAGCCCAGCAGCGCCAGACCGACGATCTGCAAGACCCCCGACATCACGAGCTGCCAGGACGCGACGACCGGCGATGCGCCCCACAGCCGCTGCTGACGATAGGTGAAGGTCGCTGACAGCACGGGGCCGCCCGGCAGGGTGGTGCTGAGCGCGTTGCCCGCGTAGAACGTGGTCTCTGACCGCCACTGCGTGACGGTGACGCCGGCCGACCGCAGCAGTGTGCGCTGGATGTGCGCGAAGCTGTGAATCGAGGCCATCGCCGCACCGATCGCAGCGAGCACCCAGTACCACTTCGCGGTGTAGAGGCTGCGCCACGCCTGCGCCAGTTGGTGCCATGCCAGCACGATCTCGACGAGCAGCACCGTCGCCGCGACTGCGAGGATCACCCATCGCAGCCACCAGAACTTTCCGGGCGACTGGCCGGCTCCGCGCAAGGCGTCACTCACCGGCACGTCCTGCGACACGTGCTACAGGTTAACCAGCCGCGCCGCGCGGCTCGCGGCGGCGGCGCGTCGCACCGAAATGTGACCCACGACGCAGAGCTGTTTGGCCCATCTAGCACGGGGCGCTCCCGTTACGCTACGGGGCATGCCAGCACCCGAAGACGCCGCAGTCCCGCCGTTGGTGCGCAAAACGGCGGCCTGGTCGTGGCGGCTGATCCTGATCGGCACCGTGGTCTACGCGTTCTTCTGGGTTTTCAAAGAGCTCGAATTGATCATCGTGCCAGTGGCACTCGCGCTGATGTTCACGGCGCTGTTGGAGCCGGGAGTCGATTGGCTCAACGCGAAGGGCGTGCCACGCGGGCCGGCGGTCGCCCTGCTTCTGCTGCTGGGATTCTCCTTGGTCGGCGGGATTCTCACGTTCGTCGTCAGTCAGTTCATCAAGGGCCTGCCTGATCTCATCGTTCAGGTCAATGCCAGCATCCGCAAGCTGCAAGACCTGTTGACCGGCCGACCGTTTCACCTCAATCAAAAGCAGATCGACAACCTCAGTCAGACGGCGATCGACACCCTGAACAGGAACCAGGACCGGTTGACCTCCGGTGCGCTCTCCACCGCAAGCACGGTGACCGAGTTGCTCACCGGCGCGTTCGTGGTGCTGTTCACGCTGATCTTCTTCCTCTACGGCGGTCGCAACATCTTTGAGTTCTGCACCCGGATCTTCCCGGCCAACGTGCGCGAGAAAGTTCGCGAGGCGGGCACCGCGGGGTTCGGATCGCTGATCGGCTACGTCCGCGCCACGTTCCTCGTCGCGCTTGTCGACGCCGCCGGCATCGGCACGGGCCTGGCGATCATGGGTATACCGCTGTGGCTGCCGCTGGCGTCCCTGGTGTTCCTCGGCGCATTCATCCCGCTCATCGGCGCCGTGCTCACCGGGTTCATCGCCGTCATTGTGGCGTTGATCGCCAAGGGCTGGGTCTATGCGCTGATCACGCTCGGGGTGATCATCGCCGTGCAACAGCTGGAGGCCCACGTGCTTCAGCCCATCCTGATGGGCCGGGCCGTCTCGATCCATCCGCTGGCAGTGGTGCTGGGCATCTCCACGGGGGCTGTGCTGGCCGGAGTCGTCGGTGCGCTGCTGGCGGTACCGACGATCGCGTTCCTCAACAGCGCCGTGCGCGTGCTGTTGGACGAGGACGTCGGAAAGCCAGGCGAAAAGCCCGACTTTGACGAACCGGTGGGGATAACGGCCGAGCCCGACCACATCAGCGCTGCGCCCGATTAGCGGGGAGGCTACAGCCTGCCCTCTCGCCGCAGCAGGTCCTGCGCGCTAAGACCGCCGCCACGGCGCGGTTCGTCCTCGGCTGAGGGCTGCCCCTGGCGAGGCAGCTTCTCGGTGGATTCGGCGTCCGCGGCGGGCGGGGGTGGCGGCTTGGGCTTCGGCTGCCGCTTCGCCGGCCTCGGTTCCTGCCGTTGCACCGGTAGGGCGGTCGTCGGCTCGGCGCTCTCGTCGCGCGGCGGGGGGGTGCCTGCCGGCGGCTGTGGATGGCCGGGAGTGCCTCGAAGCTCGCCCAGCCATGACTCGATCTCGCGGTCGGTCCGGGCAGGCGCAGGCGGCTGATTCCGGTGGGTGGCGGCCGTCGCGTTGTTGATGACGGCCTTGGCCGCATTCTTCGCGGCGATCGACAGCCGTGTGGTCGGCGGCTCGGCTGAGCTGGGCTGCCCGGCCTGGGGCATCCGTGTGGTGCCTGCCACCGACGGCGCAGGGGGAGGCGTGGTGGGCCGCGGCGCAGGGCGGCCAGCGCCGGGCCGCGTTGCACCCTCGACCGCCGGATGCGTGGGATCACGCGGACGCCGTGGCGTCGGGGGCGCCGCCGGGGCGCCGACACCGACGAGAGCGCCCTGGGGCTCACGCACCGCGGGGCGCTTGCGCTCGTCGGGCAGATGGATCTCACCCAGGCCGATGCGGTTCTGAATCCGGCGCATCCAGCGCGGCGCCCACCAGCAGTCGTCGCCGAGCAGCTTCATGATCGCGGGCACCAGGAACATCCGGATGACCGTGGCGTCCAGGATCAGCGCCGTGATCAGGCCGAACGCCAGGTACTTCAGCATCACCAGGTCGGAGAACGCGAACGCGCCTGCCACAACCACCAGAATCAGGGCGGCGGCGGTGATCAGCCGACCCGTTGTCGCGGTACCGATCCGGATGGACTCCGCGGTCGACATGCCGCGTTCGCGGGCTTCGATCATGCGGGACACCAGGAACACTTCGTAGTCGGTCGACAGGCCGTACACCACCGCGATGATCAGCCCGATCATGGGTGCCATCAGCGGCGTCGCGCTGAAATTCAACAGCTTCTCGCCATGGCCCTCCACGAAGATCCACGTCAGCACGCCCATCGTGGAGCCCAGCGTGAGCGCGCTCATCACCGCCGCCTTGATCGGCAGCACCAGCGACCCGAAGGCCAGGAACATCAGGATCGTCGTCGTTGTGATGAGGATGACAACCATCAGTGGCAATTTGTCGAACAGGCTGTGGATGGAATCTTGCTCAAGCGCCGGCGTCCCGCCGACCCAGAGCGTCACCCCCCGGGGCGGCTGGATGGCTCGCAGCTCGTCGATCTTCGTCGACGCGTCGACGCCCTTCGTCAGGACGTTCTCCAGCACGCACGGTTGATCCTCGTGCTTGCACGGACTGTCGCCGTCTTTGTAGGCCTGGTTGGTCTGACTGTCCGGGTCGTCGACGTTGGGTGCAACGCTGCGCTCGACCCACTCAGGCTTCGCGAAGCCGGGAATCTGCGCGGCTTTGATCTTGATGTCGGCCTGCTGATCCGGCGTCGCGTTCTTCAGCACGAGCGTGAGTTTTTCGGTCCGCTTGTCGGGGAACGCGGCGTCGAAGTCCTCTTGTGCTGCGCGCGCCGAATTGGCGGGCGGCAGGTATCTCTCGCTGATGCCGCCGAGCGCCAGATGACCCAGCGGAACGATCAGAACGATCATCAGCAGGATGATCGGGGCGGCGAAGAGGATCGGCCGCTTCATCACGTGATTGACGAGCTTGCCCCAGAAGCCGTTCTCGACTTCTTCGCGCGTCTTCGTCTTCTGGGTCTTGTCCGCGAGGAAGTTCAGCCACCAATTCATCGGCTTCCAATTGCGGAAGAACGGCACCCGCAACAAGGTTCGGACACCGAGCGCGTCGACGCGACGTCCGAGAAGCGCCAGGATGGCGGGCAACACCGTGATCGACAAGATCGCCGACAGCATCACGGACGCCATCACCGCGTATGTGATGGATTTGAGGAACCCCTGCGGGAAAAGCAGCAGGCCAGCTGATGCTGCCACGATGATCACGGCAGAGAAGACGATTGTTCGGCCCGACGTCATCACGGTTCTTCGGATGGCGGCCTCGGTGTCGTAGCCCTCCGCGATCTCCTCCCGGAAGCGGCTCACGATGAAAAGGCCGTAGTCGATCGCAATACCGAGGCCGATCAGCGTCACCACCGGCTGGGCAAAGAAGTGCACGGGCCCGAACATCGCGATAAACCGCAGGATGCCAAGCGCGCCGAGGATCGCCAGGCCGCCGACGAGGACGGGCAGGGTAGCGGCGATCACGCCGCCGAACACGAAGAACAGCACCACCGCGACGAGCGGCAGGGCAAGGACCTCGGCCCGCTGCTGGTCTTTGCCGATCGTGCCGGTCAGTTCGTCGGCAAGCGGGTTGAGGCCTGCGAGCTGGATCTTGCCGTCATCGACCTTCTGCAGGTCGGGTTTGACCTTTTGGTAGTTCTTCAGGATGGAGTCGTCGTTATCGCCCTTGAGGGTGATGTAGACGAAGGCCTGCTTGTGGTCAGAGGTCGCGAACTGCTGCTGGAATGCCGCATCGTTGGGCTGCCGGAAGTAGCCGTACCACTTCGAGATCTCGTCTTTGTGATCGGCGGCGACCTTGTCGAGCTCGTCGGCAATGGTTTTCGCCCATCGCGGGTCGTCGACACGCTTGCCGTCCGGCGCGGTCAGCAGGCCCACGATATGGCTGGTTCTGTCCCGGCCGTAGACATCGTCGCCGAGCTTCGACGCCGCGACGGACTGGCTGGTGTCGTCGTAGAACCCGCTCTGGGTCAGGTGGCTGCCCAAGTCCATGCTGTAGATGCCGCCGCCGACGCAGAGCGCCACCATCACACCGATCACGATGATCCGGTAGCGGTAAACCATTCGGCCCCACCAGGCGAACACCCTAGGCTCCTATGCTTCTCTCGGTCTGTGGCGCACTCTGCCTCGTCCGTCTATACGCGCGCGGTGAGCAGCGACGACAGCGGCCGGAACGGCTGCAGCCATGCTCCCTGCTCCGGCAGCGAATCGAGGCCGACCCGCGGCAAGGGCTCTCGGAATACACCGGGAATGTCTTCCAGGTCGACGAACTCCAAGCTATCCGAGGCTAACGCCCAGCTCGCATGTTCGCGAAATCCAAGAATCTGAACGACGACACCTGCACGGGCGATCTCCTCGAGCGGCAAGCGGAACGCTTGCCCGTCCGCCGAAGCGACCAGCACACCGGCCAGTCCCTGCCGATGCCTTAGCGCGATGTGATTCAACATGTCGGCGTCGACGTCGCTGTCGTCGTCGACCTTCGGTTTGGCAAAGACCGCGAACCCCACGTTGCGCAGCGCTTCCACCCACGGCCGGACCACGTCCGCGCTGCCAGGAGCGATGTTGGTGAACACGGTGGCCTCGGGTTCCAGCGAGACGTCGGTGCCGTCGGCCGCGAGTTCTGCCGTCCGGGACAGCAGCCAGCGCCCGAGCGCATCGAACCGCGGGCGGTACGCGGCGGTGGGCCTGCCGCCGAGGATCGACCCCAGCCCCATGTCGAGGTTCGGGGCGTCCCAGACCAACAGCACGCGGCGGTACGTCACCGGCGCGTCAGTTTCACTGGTTGTGATCGCAATCTCTTCCGCGACGCTCACAACGTTGTCCTCCTCCCCGACATCGTCCTCGTCCATAGCAGCTCCGCGACGGCACTTCCGGCCTGCTGTGCCTTGGACTCGTACTTGGTCACCGGCCGTCGTACCGAGATCGGCACTGACGCGTGAGGGTCTACCCGTTTCAGCGCGGGTTCACCGTCCCCGACCTGAGCAATGTGTTCGGCGTAGTCCGGGTGGTCCGTGGCGACATGCAGCACGCCGCCGGGAATCAGCCGGTCGGCGATCAACGCGACGGTCGTGGGTTGGATGAACCTGCGCTTGTGGTGTCGTGCCTTGGGCCAGGGATCGGGGAAGAACACCCGGACACCGGTCAGCGACTGGGCGCCGAAACCGTGCTCGAGCACGTCGAGCCCGTCGGCGCGGATCAGCCGGATGTTGTCGATGCCTTCACGGTCGATCGCCCCAAGCAGCTGGGCTAGTCCGCGCCGGTAGACCTCGACGGCCACCACATCGACGTCGGGTTCGCGGATGGCCATCTCAGCAGTGGAAATCCCTGTGCCACAACCGATTTCGAGAACAACAGGCGCCGAACGGCCAAACCACGCCCGCGCGTCGACGGCGTCCGTCCCGACGTCGCTGCCCAGGTCGGGCCACAAACGTGCCCAGGTTCGTTGCTGTGAGTCGGTGAGGGTTGATCGGCGGGACCGGAAGCTCGTCACCCTGCGGTGCATCAACTGCGGCGGCTGCCCGGCAGGGGACAGCCCGTTACCGCGCGTCTGCATCCGTCAATGGTGGCCTATGAACCCCGGTGGTCTCTTCATGTGGTGCAGATTGATATCCAACAGTTGCCTTACCTGCCCTTGGAAGCGGCATACCGGCGCTACTCAGTCGGCAGGATGACGGGTAGCGGTGTGATGTCGGGCTCCATCACCGGATGCACCTGAAAGTTGCACGAGTAGTCGATCCCGATCGGCAGCCCGAAGGGTGTTGTGGTCTCGGGCGGCCAGACCTGGACTCCCGGATACGACGGGCACGGCGCCCCGGAACTGTCGGCGATCATCCACTCCACTTCATCGCTCGATCATGATGGGTCGGCGCCTGGTGCGTCGGGAATTTGCGTCGCGGCGTGCCGTCGTCAGTGTCTTTACTTGTAAGTGACTGCGAGTCTTTGGGCGGGGGACATGACACACGGCAGGGGGCACGCGATCTTCGTCGGCCGGGTCGCACGATTCGCCGACGAGATGGCACACCGGGGCGTCGACGCCGCAGTGCAAGGCGCGGGACGCCCGCTGACAGTGGCCGTCCACGGCCGTCGCGGCGTCGGCCGGGTCGCGGTGGCTCGTGCGCTTGCCTCCGCCGGCGTCGTGGTGGGCGAAGAGGGCGACGCGGATGTGCATGTCGTGGCGGAGGTCGTCAAACCCGAGGATCGTGTCGCGATCGCCGCGTCAGCGTCGGCGCGGCCCACGCTGGTGGTGTTGAACAAGGTTGATCTATTGGGTCTTCGTGCCGGCCTGCGCGGCGGCGGCCCAGTGGTGAGCGCCCGGCCGCGCTGCGCCCGCTACCAAGCCTTGACGGGGATGCCGACGGTGCCAATGGCCGCCCACCTGGCAGTCGCGCGCGTTGACGAGCCCGTGGTGGCGGCATTGCGCACTCTGGCCGCTGTGCCGGTCGAGCTGGGCACCATCGACGCCTTCGCCTCGACCGCGCATCGCCTGGCCGAAGAGACGCGGGCTCGGCTGCTCAATGAGCTGGACCTCTCGGGGATCACGATCGGACTGCTGGCCCTGCGGGCATCGCCAGGCGCGGATGCCGCCCGTGTGCAGCGGCTGCTGCGGCGCCACAGCGGCGTGGACGGCGCGCTGGCTGCCCTGGGGCCCATGTTCGCCGAGGCCGGCTATCGCCGCGTGCGTGCCACCGTGGATGCGCTGCGCGCTGCTGCGGCGACGGACCGTGAGGGGATCGCGCCGCGGATCGAGGCCTTCCTGCGCGGCGACGACACGGTGCTCGCCCGCATGGCAGCGGCGGTCGACGTGGTGGAAGCTGCAGGCATGACCGTTGATCCCCGCGACGATGCCGCGTCACACCTGTGCCGCGCTTCGGTGTGGCAGAGCTACCGCAGCGGGCCGGTGAACGATCTGCACCGGGCGTGTGGAGACGACATCGTCCGAGGGTCGATGCGGCTGCTGGCGTTCGCAAGTGGTCTCGGTGGCAGATGAGCAGCGATGAGCCGCTTGCGCGAAGAGCAGAAAGCAGCGATGAGCCGCTTGCGCGAAGAGCAGAAAGCAGCGATGAGCCGCTTGCGCGAAGAGCAGAAAGCAGCGATGAGCCGCTTGCGCGAAGAGCAGAAAGCAGCGATGACGACCCGGGCGCCGTCGACGCGCTGGTGACGGCGCTGCAGCCTGACCTCTCGGCGAGCCCCGGAGTGCAGACTCGTGAGGTCGTTTTGGTGACCGGTCCCTGGCTGGCCGGCGCGACGAGCCTGCTCCAGGCGGTGCAAAAGCGGCTGCCCGACGTGACTTTCGTCGAGGCGAGCCAGCTGGAGGAGGGTGAGGCGCCTGCGGCGGTGGTGTTCGTCACATCCGCGGTCGCGCCCGTCACGGCGTCGGACATCCTGCTGCTTGACTCCGCGGCGGCCAGCACGGACCTGGTGATCGGCGTCGTCACCAAAATCGACATCCATCGCGATTGGCGTGATGTGCTCGCCGCCGACCGCGCAGCGGTTGCCGCCCACAATCCCCGGTACGCCGAGATGGTGTGGGCGGGTGTCGCCGGGGCGCCTGAATCCGGCGAGCCGATCGTGGACGAATTGGCAGACGCGCTGCAGAAACAGTGGGCCGGAGATGACCTGTCGCGGCGAAACCGCCTGCGCGCGTGGCAAACTCGACTCCGGCGCACGCTGCGCAAGCACGAGGACGCGGCGACCGGCCTCGGGCGGGAAGCCCGGATCGCGTCGCTGCGCCAACAGCGAAGCGATGCTCTGCGGGAGCGCCGCCTGGACAAGTCGGAGCGGACGATCGCACTGCGCAGCCGAATTCAGCAGGCGAAGGTGCAACTCGCGTACTTCGCGCGCAAGCGGTGCGCCTCGGTGCGCAGCGAGCTTGGCGACGACGCGGCGAAAATGAGCCGCCGACGGCTGCCCGAGTTCGAGCTGTACGTCGCCAAGCGCCTTGCGGACGTCGTGCAGGAGATCGATACGGGCGTCGACAAAGAAGTCGGCGACCTGGCAACCGAGTTCGGTCTCACCTGCCCGCAGGGTGAGCAGCTGCCGGACACTCCCGCCGTGGGGCGACCGCCGGTGAATGTCAGCGGCGGTCTTGAGGCCCGGCTGATGTTGGTGCTCGGCGCGGTCTTCGGCCTCGGCATCGCGCTGACGCTGAGCCGAGTGTTCGCCGATGTGGCCCGCGCGTACACCGTCGTCGGGCTGATCGTCGGCGCGGCGATCGGCGTCGGGGTGGCGGTCTGGGTGATTGGCATGCGGCGGGCCCTGCGGGATCGGGCGGTGATCGACAAGTGGGTCGGCGATCTGACCACCGAGCTTCGCGCCGTCGTCGAGCAGCACGTGACCACCCGAATGCTGCACGCGGAGTCTTCGTTGACGGCTGAGCAGGCGAGATTGGACGATGCGGCGGGAAACGAGGTTTCTGACCGCGTTGCCGCGATTGATGCCGAACTGCGCGAGCACGCGGTCGCCGCCGCTCAGGCAACGGCAGTGCGGGATCGCGAGCTTCCCGCTTTGCAGCGCGCGCTCGACGCGGTGCACGCCGAATTGGACCAAACGCGGGGTAACTGAATCGGTCTTGTGAGTAATTACGCTCCCGCCCGGTTACCCAATCGCGCTGGTGGGACGTTAACCTCTAGTTCAGGGGACGACCGCCGCCGCCCGTGATTGGGTTGTGCGGCCTGCGACCTGACGTAATCACGTGACGTAGGAGACATGGCATGACCGCAGCGACTATTCCCGGTCTCGAGAACGCACCGACGAATCACGAGGGGCTGCTGGCCTGGGTAAGGGAAGTCGCAGAGCTCACCGAGCCGGACCGCGTGGAGTTCACCGACGGCTCCGACGAGGAGTGCGCGCGGCTGACGCAGGAACTTCTCGACGGCGGGACCTTCATCAAGCTCAACGAGGAGCGCAAGCACAACTCCTACGCGGCGAACTCTGATCCGTCCGACGTCGCGCGGGTTGAGTCGCGGACATACATCTGCAGCGAGCGCGAGATCGACGCGGGCCCGACCAACAACTGGATGGACCCCGCCGAGATGCGGTCGACGATGACGGACCTCTACCGCGGCTGTATGCGTGGTCGCACGATGTACGTGGTGCCGTTCTGCATGGGCCCGCTGGGCGCGGAGGACCCGAAGCTCGGCGTCGAGATCACCGACTCCGCGTACGTCGTCGTGTCGATGCGCACGATGACCCGGATGGGTAAGGCGGCGCTGGACAAGATGGGCGACGACGGGTTCTTCGTCAAGTGCCTGCACTCGGTCGGCGCGCCGCTGGAGCCCGGTCAGAAGGACGTCGCGTGGCCGTGCAACGACACGAAGTACATCACTCACTTCCCCGAGACCCGGGAGATCTGGAGCTACGGCTCCGGCTACGGCGGCAACGCGCTGCTCGGCAAGAAGTGCTACTCGCTGCGCATCGCGTCGGCGATGGCCCACGACGAGGGCTGGCTCGCCGAGCACATGCTGATCCTCAAGCTGATCTCGCCTGAGAACAAGGCGTACTACATCGCGGCGGCGTTCCCGTCGGCGTGCGGCAAGACCAACCTCGCGATGATCCAGCCGACGGTTCCGGGCTGGCGTGCCGAGACCGTCGGCGACGACATCGCGTGGATGCGGTTCGGCAAGGACGGCAGGCTGTACGCCGTCAACCCGGAGTTCGGGTTCTTCGGTGTCGCTCCCGGCACCAACTGGAAGTCCAACCCGAACGCGATGAAGACCATCGACGCCGGCAACACGGTGTTCACCAACGTCGCGCTGACCGACGACGGTGACGTGTGGTGGGAGGGCCTGGAAGGCGACCCGCAGCACCTCATCGATTGGAAGGGCAACGACTGGACGCCCGAGTCGGAAAGTAAAGCCGCACATCCCAATTCGCGGTACTGCACACCGATGTCGCAGTGCCCGACACTGGCACCGGAGTGGGACGATCCCCAGGGCGTGCCGATTTCGGCGATCCTGTTCGGCGCGCGCCGCAAGACGACGGTTCCGCTGGTGACGCAGGCCAACGACTGGCAGCACGGGGTATTCATTGGCGCGACAATGGGTTCCGAGCAGACCGCAGCGGCCGAGGGCAAGGTCGGTGCGGTGCGCCGCGACCCGATGGCCATGCTGCCGTTCCTGGGTTACAACGTCGGCGATTACTTCCAGCATTGGATCGACATCGGCAAGAACTCCGACGAGTCCAAGATGCCGAAAATCTTCTTCGTGAACTGGTTCCGCCGTGGCGCCGACGGCCGGTTCCTGTGGCCAGGCTTCGGCGAGAACAGCCGCGTGCTCAAGTGGGCCATCGAGCGGATTGAGGGCACAGCCAACGGCCAGTCCACGCCGATCGGCATTGTCCCCACTGCGCAAGACCTGGATCTCGACGGGCTCGATGTCGACGCCGATGATGTCGACGCCGCGCTGGCTGTCAACGCCGAGGAGTGGCGCGAAGAGCTGCCCCAGATCGAGGAGTGGTTCGAGTTCGTCGGCGAGAAGCTGCCCACCGGCATCAAGGACGAGTTCGACGCCTTCAAGCACCGCCTCGCCGACGCCGAGTAGCCTCCTGCCGCGAGCGCTCACCGCGGGCTGAGCGCCC
>NZ_JAVHWM010000194.1:0-3272 GCF_032159765.1 Mycobacterium sp.
GAAAGGTCGACCGTGATGGCGTCGCTGCCTGCGGCCGCTCCGGTCAGGACGTCGGAGAACTCGTTGACGTTGGCCAGGTCGATGTCGCCGGACGCGGTGACAACCGGCGGTAGTCCGGCCTCGGCAGAGGACAGCCGGAACTGGCTATTGGTCATGCTTCGACTCCCGCTCGCTCCGGTCCTCGCTTCGCGCGAGAGCTTGCGGTTCGCGCCTTCGACCTGAGCCTCACTCGCCGTCGTCCTCGGAAGGTCATGGATGGAGCTCCTTGCGCATTTCCACCGTTGTTCCCTGCGGGGTTGGCGTCACTGTGACCGCGTCGACGAGGGCGTTCATCAACCTGCTGCCGTGCCCGCGTTGCGCACTCCGCTCACACCGCTCACTCTTCAGTGGTGCCTGCCAGCGTCCGTTGTCCTTGACGGTCAACGCTAGACCCGTCGTAGTCGCCTGCGCCGTGACCTCCACCTCGACGTCACCGGCCGTGCCGCGGACGGCATGCTCAACGGCGTTGGAGACCGCCTCTCCGACGGCGAGTAGGACCTCGGCGGCGGCCGACGGGGTGACCTGGGCGGTCGGTAGCCAGGTGCGCAGGCGGGCGCGGATGACGGCAAGGCTGGCTGGGATCGCCGGTAGCCGTATCCGCAACGGCGCAGGCCCGACGACGTCGGCGCCGGAAACCGTTGTCACCAGCACCTCCGGATGTCTAGCGGCAAGCCCACCTGGGTGGCCGCCTGAACGCACGCGAATTCCCCCGCATTGCCTGCCTCTCCTCGACAGTTGCATATGGCCGTTGTTGTCATATCACGCAAGGTTCTCCTCCGGCGTGGCTTCGCCGAATGCGAAGCGCATGCCGATGTTGGTGCCCTCTGCTGTTCCATCGATGTCCACCCGTTCGCTCAGGGTCCGCATCAGCAGCAGTCCGCGGCCCCTGGTGCCGGGGTCGGCGGGTGGCGTCTTCCACGAACCCGAGTCGGTGACCCTGACGTGAATGTGGTTGTCGTCGAGTGTGGCCTCCACGCGCATTGTCCCCGGCTCGCGTCCGCGATATGCGTGCTCGGCGCTGTTGCTGCACGCCTCATTGACTACAAGCACGATGTCCGCGGCGAGCGACTCCGGCACGTTCTTGCAGCGCAGCCAGTCAGCGAAGCGGCGTCGGATATCGCTCAACCGTACTGGGATCGCGTCGTTTTCGATGACGAGCGCGGAACCAGGATGGCGGTACAGCACGATCGCGACATCATCGTCGTAGCCGAGGGCGGGGGCCAGTCTCTCGAGCATCGCGTCGGCAACCGCGTCGATCGGCAATTCGATGGTCTGCGTCAGCATCTCGGTTACGCGGGCTATTCCGGCGTCTATGGAAAGGTCACGCCGCTCGACGAGCCCGTCGGTGTAGAGCAACAGGGTCGATCCGGCGGCCAGTGCCGCGACGCCCTGTGGACGAGGTTCGTCGTTGTGAACCGCGAGAGGTACCGAGCTGGCATCCGTCAACTGCTGTGGCCGCGACTCCGGCGCGGCGAGCAGGGCAGGGACGTGTCCTGCGCTGCTGTACGTCAGTGTTTCGGCCCGGGTGTCGAGGATGGCCACAAACACCGTGGTGCAGAACGCATCTGGAATCAGGGCCGCAACAGAATCAAGCTGTTGGAGCATGGTCGCCGGCTCGGCGCCGGTGAGAAGCAGCGCGCGGGCCGAGGCGCGGAGCTGACCCATCACCACGGCCGCAGGCAGACCACGGCCGACGCAGTCGCCGACGATGACACCGATACGGTGGTCGCCGACGGGCAACACGTCATACCAGTCGCCGCCGATCTCAAGCGGCGACACCGCGGGCTCATAACGCGCGGCGAAGCCCGCAGGCAGTTCGGTCGGCGCGAGCATCGAGCGCTGCAGCGTCAACGAGGTGTCACGGGCGTGCTCGAATTGGCGGACGTGCTGAATCGCCAGGCTGAGGTGTCCGACAAGCGCGGTGACGAGCTGCCTGTCCTCTGCGCCGACCCTTCGGGGTTCACCGAATTCGAGCCACAGCGTGGCCTCACGCGACAGCGTGGCCACGATTCCGTGTGCGGTGTCGGTCCCGGCCCCCCATCCGACGGGTGCGGCGGTCAGCGACAGCCAGCCGCGGGCGTCCTCGAGCGACCTGCGCAGCGGCGGGTCGAGGTCACGCCATTGCGCCGTCCGGGGTGATCCCGCAAGATGCACGGCCGGGTCGAGATCGCCAGTTGGCCACAAGATGGCCGCGACGTGCCGAACGCCCAGCGTGGCGCGACACTCGTCGAGCATGGTCGACAGCACGTCGCCGACGTTCCTGGCCAGGGTGACGGCGGTGGCGAGGTGGGCGACGGCCCGCTCCCGTTCGGCGGCGGACCGAGCGGCAGTGACGTCGCGAATGGTGCCGACGTAAGTGCCTCCGCTGTCCCCTCCGTCCCCTTCAGTGCTCGGCGACGTGACTGCGTTGACGCTCGTCGCCACCCACACAAGGTGGCCGTCGCGGTGCCGTATCGGCGCCTCAGCCTCCAGCGTGCCCTCCGCGACCAGTCGGGCCGATCGCTCCCTCGCATCCTTGTCTTGTGCCATCCACGGGTAGGGCCACGTATAGGGGACGCCGTCGGCGCCGTAGCCGGTGATGTGGGCGAACGCCTCGTTGACCTCGATGACCGCCCCGCTGTGGTCCGCGACGAAGAAGCCCTCCTGAAGTGAATTCACCAGCGCCGTGCGGAACTCGTCACGGTCGGCGAGATCCTCGGCGCGTGCCCGCTGTTGTTCGTATCGCTTTGTACCGTCGAGGAATCCGCGCGTCACCACGTCCAGCGCCGCAAGCGTCTGTAGGAGAAACCGCAGTGCGACAACGGTATCGATCCCGGACTCCGGCGCGTCGACCAGGCGGGAGTGGTTCTCGACGATCTCCAGCATGCTGATCTGTTCCTGCAGCGCCCGGCGTCCCAGGTCGTGACCTACGGCAAGGGTGTCCTCGCCCTGCGCCGCGGCATACGCCCGCAGCGCCGCGGCGTACTGGGCGTGGAAGTCCGCGGATTGCGTCATGCCGAAGCGCCCCGGTGACGCGCGGCGAGCACAAGCGCATCATCGGATTCCCTGCTGTACGCGTTGAGGATGCGTTCGGCGATCGCCATTGCGGGTGCGGCGAAATCGATGTCGGCGACGTGGTCTTCGAGGATGCCGTCGGTCGCGATGACGAGGAGGTCGCCGGGACCGATCGAAACCTGGTGTGTGGCCAGTGCATGCGGGATCCGGTAGCCCACGATGCCGCCTGCCAGCAGGGC